>CAZIGK010000001.1:0-179881 GCA_964538615.1 uncultured Rickettsiales bacterium
AGTTGGTTAGAGCGCCAGATTGTGGCTCTGGAGGTCGCCGGTTCGAGACCGGTCATTCGCCCCACTTCCCTCTTATTATATTTTTTTCCTGTTGCCCCGCCTTTTCATGCATTGCCACCAAAGCATTAGGCCTTTGCGTTGTTCTTCGCAAAACGACACAGAAAAATATACCCAATACACATGGATGATAAGCGTTAAGTTAGCCGCTCTGTACAGCGGTGCTTAAATGGAGTTGTATATGAGCAGGTTATTATTGTTGGCGTTTCTAGTCATCTTTGCCGCGCCCCCTGCTTTTGCGGAAGATTATGTCATTCGAGACTCCAGTGGCCGAAGGCTGGAAACGGTTAAAAAGGATTATGGTGATCGCTGGGTAAGAAGAGATGCCTCTGGGCGGCGTATCGGTACGATTGAAAAATCCTATGGCGATAGAATGATTATGCGCGATCAAAGTGGAAAGCGTATCGGCACTATCGAAGAAAGCTATGGCGGCAGAAAAACAGTGCGCGATAATAGCTATCGAACACAGTATCATATCGAACAAGGTTATGGAGACTCGTTGGTAATCCGCGACAATCGCTGGAGAAGAGTTGGTAATGTTGAGAAACCCTGAACCGTCAGCAGAAATGAGAAGTTTTATGACTGAGAGCAAATACGCCCCTTTACAGGAGTACCTAAAGAACCTGAGTTCATCCAGCTGGAAGACCAGCTTCGATAAGATAGAGGAGATATTGGGTTTTACGCTACCCCATAGTGCCTATACCTATCCCGCTTGGTGGGGAAACCACGTGCAAAACAGCAGGCATACCAAAGCATGGATGGATATAGGTTGGGAGGTGCATGATCTTGATATTCATGCCCAGACGCTCACCTTTCAGAGGGTTTCCTAAAGCGTCAAAATCGGTCGCACGTTCCGATTCTGGATTTTTCACACGCCCGTTATTGTCAGATGAGCATTGTAAGAGCTGCAGCACTAACCATTAACAAGGAGTGTGTATGCAACCATGTAAATTATGACCAGCAGCAATGCTATGCTTTGCTCTGACCGCCTGTGTATCTGCACAGGAACACCGTAAAGCCGTTAGCGATGACAGCGGAGATCGCATAAGCGTCGGCACTGTTCAGAAAGAAATCCGAGTTGGGATGTCTGGAGCCGAAGTCGCTTCAGTGATGGGCTCGCCAAACATTCTGACGAGCGACGAATAACTGCACAGCCCAAAAAGCGAAACCTTCTTGCCGCTCAACCTTAATCGTTGTGATGCATGAGTAAAAAACACCACAATCACGATAAAAATGGCGGCAACGCTAAAAACCATTGCCACCACCTTATGTACATCAAATCGTATCGTCTAAGAGTTAGAACGGAATCTCGTCATCCAGCTCCACAGGCGCTTGTGCACGCTGACTGCTCTGGTTGCTGCCGCCATAATTGCCGCCATTGCCCCCACCATAGGAGGAAGAACCACCATCATCATACTCACTGCTGCCACCACCGCTGCGGCCATCCAGCATGGTCAGAACACCGCCAAAGCCCTGCAATACCACTTCAGTGGAGTAACGTTCAACACCGCTCTGATCCGTCCATTTGCGGGTTTGCAACTGCCCCTCAATATAGACTTTCGCACCTTTTTTCAGGTAGTTTTTAACTGTACGCACCAAACCATCGTTAAAAATCACCACGCGGTGCCATTCGGTTTTTTCACGGCGCTCACCTGACATTTTGTCCTTCCAGCTTTCCGAAGTTGCAATGGCAAGGTTGGCAATTTCCCGTCCGTCCTGCGTATTGCGAATCTCCGGGTCGCGTCCCAGATTACCCACCAGAATCACCTTATTCACGCTGCCTGCCATGGTTTTTCCCTCTTCATCAAAATGCGTTGTGTGCGTTTGTGTGTTGTTTGACCTTTTCTTAACAGAAACCACCGCCAGACCCAAGCAGGAAATGCGTCCCTTCCCGTAGATCAATCATGACCTCACCCGTCTGTTTACATATGTCTGCCCGTTTCATCTTTTTGTCACAGAGACGGTGTAGAGTTTGTTCACAACCATAAAGCTAATGGCTCTTCCTTCTATGTCAGATTCCCTTTCCTCTCCCTTGCAGCATCTTGGTATTGAGCTTCATTTTGAAGGGGTAAAGGACACCTCCATTTTGAATCGCCCTCTATTCATCCATGTCTTACAAGCACTGGAAATGATTGTAGGCGACCAGCCGCAGCATAAACCCGAAGCTCTGGTTATCAGCGATCTGACTCCGGTGTTATCCAGCAAAACCCATCGCCCAATCCTTGGTATCGGGTATTATTTTTTACAGTCAGATGCCAATTATTCGCCAGCTTTACTTGAATTTGGCCTCCTACACGAGCGTGGCCACAGCATCTACCCCGCAGAGCGCATGCAGCAGGTTCATGAAAGCCGACGACAACTGGCCAAAGCCAGTCAACAAATGTTTGGATATGACATTTTCACACGGGATGAAGACCTCATCCGGCATGCTTCTCCTTTTTTTGAACTTCTCCGCCAGAACCGCCTGAGTGAGGCGCTACAATATTCCTCCTGCAACCCTATGCACATGACCTATCCCCGTAGTGATATACCGGACGAATTAGCCTATGTAACCAGCATCCCAGTGATCGAGCGAGTGGCAGATCGTTTTTCTGATACGCCTCCCCTCACATCCATCCAACATTTACGTGATGCTTTACTGCGCTACGAGCTTTGTGCCGCAGACATGGAATTATTCTGCGATCGCTTCGCCCTATTAAATTGCAGCACTCCTGAAGCCGGGGAAGCACTGCTCCTGCAGCGGGAAGCCATGTATAAAGCTGCCATGCAACAACAATACGGTAATGGGTATGTAATCTCGCTAGATCAGGCGGTTCACCACCATCCTGCAACAGATGCCCGCATCCGGCAAGCCCGTGAGATAGCGCAACGCAGGCGGGAAGGCACAATTCCCCGACACGGGGATGCGCTGATTATTCATTCTGCGGTCAGTGAGAATATCAACACGCAATGGATGAAGGATATGCCTCCGGCCATCTGAAGGCTGGACAGTTAACACAGCTCAGGTTACCCTGCCTGCCCTTAACGGCAAATGGCTTAGATTGCGGGTTTGATTGGATATGGAAGAGTTTATCAGCGTTCGCGGTGCGAAAGAGCATAACCTGAAGAACGTGGATATTGATATTCCCCGCAACCGGATGGTGGTCATTACCGGCTTGAGTGGCTCCGGTAAATCATCGCTGGCGTTTGACACCATTTATGCAGAAGGGCAACGCCGCTACGTGGAAAGCCTCTCCGCCTATGCCCGTCAGTTTCTGGATATGCAAAATAAACCAGATGTGGAGAGTATTTCCGGCCTCTCTCCCGCTATCGCCATTGACCAGAAAACCACCTCGCGCAACCCGCGCTCCACGGTGGGTACAGTCACCGAAATTTACGACTATCTTCGCCTGCTCTATGCCCGAATCGGCATTCCTTATTCTCCCGCCACCGGCTTACCCATTGAAAGCCAAACCATTCAACAAATGGTGGATCGGGTGTTGGAACTGCCGTTGGGCAGCAAAATTCTGCTGCTCGCCCCTATCGTGCGGGGACGCAAAGGAGAATATCATAAAGAATTGGCCGACTTGCAACGCAAAGGCTTCACCCGTGTCAAAATTGACGGGGAAATGTATGAGATTGCGGAAACCCCGACACTGGACAAACAAAAAAAACATACCATTGAAGTGGTGGTTGACCGTCTGGTGGTCAAAAGCCGGGAAGAAATGGGCAACCGCATTGCGGATTCTCTGGAAACCATCCTCAAGCTGGCAGACGGGCTGGCGTTGGTGGAATTCGCTGCGGATACCCCCGCCGATGAAGGCACGGAAGCTGCCTTCAAAAAAGGCGAGTTCCTGACTTTTTCAGAAAAATTTGCCTGCCCGGAATCCGGCTTTACCCTAACGGAAATTGAACCCCGTCTGTTTTCCTTCAACAGCCCCTATGGTGCCTGCCCCTCCTGCGATGGTTTGGGCACGCACATGGCCTTTGATGTGGATGCTATTGTTCCCAATACGCAAAAAACGCTGGAAGAAGGTGCCATCGCACCCTGGGCAAACTCTACCAGTAAGTATTATCTGCAAACCTTGCAAGGGCTGGCCAACCATTATGGTTTCAGCTTACGCAAGCCCTTTAAAGACCTGCCGGAACGTATTCAGGAAATTATTCTCTATGGTTCGGATGGTGAGGAAATTGCCATTCGCTATGAGGATGGTTTTCGCAGCAAGGTCAGCCGCAAACCTTTTGAGGGCGTCATTCCCAGCATGGAACGCCGCTGGCGGGAAACCGATAGTAGCTGGTCACGTGAAGATCTGGAAAAATACCAGAGCATTAGCCCCTGCCCATCCTGTCATGGTTACAGACTGAAAATGGAAGCCCTGTGCGTGAAGGTCGGCAATCTGCATATCGGGCAAGTGTGCGAATTTACCATAGAGCAGGCCGTGACATGGTTTGAAAAACTACCGCAGAAGTTATCCAGCAAACAATTGGCTATTGCCGAAAAAATCTTAAAAGAAATCATTAACCGACTGGGTTTTCTAAACAATGTCGGCCTGGACTACATCACCCTGTCTCGCCATGCGGGAACCCTTTCCGGCGGGGAAAGCCAACGCATCCGTTTAGCATCGCAAATTGGCTCTGGTCTGACCGGGGTTCTCTATGTGCTGGATGAGCCTTCCATCGGTCTGCACCAGTGCGACAATGATCGCCTGCTGGCCACCTTGCGCCACCTGCGGGATCTGGGCAATACGGTACTGGTGGTGGAACATGATGAAGATACCATGCGTGCCGCGGATTACCTGATAGACATGGGGCCGGGCGCAGGCGTGCATGGGGGACAAGTGGTGGCGCATGGCACACCTGAACAGGTCGAAAACACCAAGGGCAGTGTGACGGGTGACTATCTTTCCGGCAAACGGCAGATTGCCCTCCCCGCTGAGCGCCGCACCCCTAAAATGGATCGTCACCTACGGGTCGTGGGCGCACAGGCCAACAACCTGCAACATATCACCGGCGAGATTCCATTGGGCTGCATGACCTGCGTTACCGGTGTATCCGGTGGTGGTAAATCCAGCTTCGTCATTGAAACCCTGTACAAAGCCACAGCTCGCAAGCTGATGGGCACCAAAGCCCATGCCGGCAAGCATGAGCGTATAGAAGGCGTGGAACTGCTGGATAAGGTGATTGAGATTGACCAATCCCCCATCGGGCGTACGCCACGCTCCAACCCTGCCACCTACACAGGCGCATTTGGCCCCATCCGTGATTGGTTTACCGGCCTGCCAGAAGCCAAAGCCCGTGGGTATAAAGCAGGACGTTTCAGCTTTAACGTCAAAGGAGGACGCTGCGAAGCCTGTCAGGGCGATGGCATGATTAAAATTGAAATGCACTTCCTGCCGGATGTCTATGTGGCCTGCGATGTCTGTAAAGGCAAACGCTACAACCGCGAAACGCTGGAAGTAACCTATAAGGAAAAATCCATTGCGGATGTATTGGAAATGACCGTGGAAGAGGCTGCGGATTTCTTTGCCGCTGTTCCTACCATCAGTGACAAGCTGGAAACCCTGAAAGAGGTAGGGCTTGGGTATATTCAAATCGGGCAATCCGCTACCACTCTCTCCGGAGGGGAAGCGCAGCGTATCAAACTGGCGAAAGAACTCTCCAAACGCTCCACGGGTCGCACCCTCTATATTCTGGATGAACCGACCACAGGACTTCACTCTGAGGATATTAACCGCCTGCTCAAAGTGCTGCACCAATTGGTGGATAGCGGCAATACCATGGTGATTATTGAGCATAATCTGGATGTGATTAAAACCGCCGACCATGTGATTGATATTGGCCCCGGTGGAGGCAGCAAAGGTGGGCGCATTGTTGCCACCGGCACCCCGGAAGAAGTGGCCAATAACCCGGAAAGTGTGACAGGCCGTTACCTGAAACCCTTACTGGATAAAGCGGTCTTTGCCACCGCCAAAACGTCCCCCAAGGGCGTTACTAAGGGCAAGAAAAAGAAAGCTGCGTAAGAGGCAAGCCCGCACAGTGCTTGATCAGGCGTGGTTTTAACGGTTTCGGCTAGCAAACGTCACCAGTATTTCTTTTATACACCACATGCTCAAAGCACATGTGGCAAAGAAAAAAAGTGCTATCAACACCTGAACCAACGGATCAGCAGTGTGGAACTTATTCAATACATCTGCGAGAAAAACATAGTTCTGCATGGCAACCTCCTGAACAAGGTATAAAACACAAACGGCACTAACGGATATTCCGCAAGTGCCGGGGTGTTCACAAGCCATACATAAAGAAAGAGCCTACGCTCTGCGTTTCACGCAACCGCTACGGCCATCGATGGCCACGACGCCTTTACTACGTGCAGCGATAGCGTTTTCTCATCGTGATGCTACGAGGCATGCGAGGTGAGGAGTGGCGTAAGCGTACATGGACGTACGTGCACACCGACAAATCCTACGCATAACGAAGTATGAGGATGATGAGAAAACACTCAATTGCACAACGCCGCCACCCCAACCCTATCAGGCGTGGTTCTCACGCGTGGTTTTGAAAGCAAGCTTTGGCCATTCTTCTGCAATGCGCTGAATATGCCATTCATTGGGTGCCATATATGCCAGCATGCCCGCTCCGTCTTCCGCCAAATTCATCAGGTGCCGATCCCGGAAACGCTCTAATTCCTCTTTGTCATCAGACAATACCCAGCGCGCACCGTTAAACGGTACATCTTCAAACCGAATCGCCAATTGATATTCATCCTGCAGGCGACGCTGCATGACCTCCAATTGCAAAGCCCCCACCACCCCGACAATCCATTGCCCACCGGAAAGCGGTTTAAACAACTGCGACACCCCTTCTTCAGACAATTCCTGCAACGCTTTTTTCAGGTGCTTTTGCCGCATGGGATCCGCTAGCAATGGGCGACGAAAAATCTCCGGTGCAAAATTGGGAATATCCGTAAAATGCAGGCTCTCCCCTTCGGTCAATGCGTCCCCAATTTGCAGGTTTCCATGGTTGGGAATACCAATAATATCGCCGGGCAAGGCTTCCTCAGCCAATTCCCTATCCCGCGCCAAAAACAAAACGGGATTATTCAAGGTCAGGGTTTTGCCGCTGCGCCCATGTAGCACCTTCATACCGCGACTGTATTTGCCAGAACATATTCGCACAAAGGCAATACGATCCCGGTGGTTTTTATCCATATTCGCCTGAATCTTAAACACAAAACCTGAGAACTTAGGTTCACCTGGTTCAATCAGCCGCTCGGCCGTGCGTTGCGGGCGCGGACAAGGCGCATGGGTGCACAAGCCTCGCAATAATTCTTCCACCCCAAAGCTGTTGATGGCACTGCCGAAGAACACCGGGGTCATATGCCCTTCCTGATATGCCTGTTCATCAAAAACCGGGCAAAGGGCTTCAGCCATTTCCACCTGTTCACGGAACGTCGCCAGCGTCACCGCATCGACATATTGCTCCAGTTGCGGGTCATCAATACCGGAAAGTTGAAGCGCCGGCGGTTGTTTACCTTCTTGTCCCGGCAAAAAAAGGTGCAGGGTTTTGCGCCCTAAATGGTAATAGCCCTTAAACCGATCCCCCATCCCCACAGGCCAGGTGATAGGGGCGACATCCAACGCCAGTTTCTCAGCCACTTCATCCAGCAGAGCGAATGGGTCTTGCCCTTCACGATCCATTTTATTGACAAAGGTAATGACGGGCGTATCCCGCAGGCGGCAAACCTCAAACAGCTTTAATGTCTGGCTCTCAATCCCCTTGGCGGCATCCAGCACCATCACCGCAGAATCCACAGCCGTCAACGTGCGGTAGGTATCCTCACTGAAGTCCTTGTGCCCCGGCGTGTCCAGCAGGTTCACCACACAATCACCGTAGGCAAACGTCATGACGGATGCCGTAACGGAGATCCCCCTCTCACGTTCCACCGCCATCCAGTCGGAGGTGGCGTGCCGTCCGGCTTTGCGAGCTTTCACTTCCCCAGCCATCTGAATGGCTCCACCATAGAGCAACAGCTTCTCGGTCAGTGTGGTTTTCCCCGCATCCGGGTGTGAAATAATAGCAAAGGTACGGCGAATATGAAAATCACCCAACGGGTCAGTCATGGTCTTCTTTCCGTCTGGCACAATAAATAAAGGCCAAAAGCCTTATCACGCCGCCATCGCTTGGGAAAGGTTTTCCTCGCGCCCCTGTTCCATCTGTACTGCCAGTTTTACACGCAGATCGCGGAACAGGGATTCCAGCACCGTTAATGCGTCCGTGGTAGTAACCACCGCCAACAGCGAATCCACACCCGGTGGAAAATCGGTTGGCAGCCCGTTTATAACATGGGCATGGTACTCCTCAGCCGGAAAACGTAAATCTCCCAAAAATTGCATCATGTCTTCATAGCTTTGCATTCCGGGTAGCAACCGCGGCTCATACTGTTGCTTTTCCTCGTTCCATTCATGGGTGGTCCAGGCAAACGCAGGAGCCAGATCATCCGCCACACGGTGCAACAGCACCTCAAACCAGCGAAGGCTGGCCTGCATCAGGTACAAGTTGGCCTGACGGGTCACATCATCGGCTTCTGTGGCGGCAATATCCACCAAATCCCCACCGGGTAAACCGATCATTTTCTCAATAACATACATCAGCTTCCACTGCATGTAGTCATGGTTCACTTTTTTGCTACCATCCGGCATGGTTTCACGCGGTGGTAGCGTAATGGGTTTACCACCTGCCTGAAATTCCTCATCCGCATATTGCTTCTGAGAATCCGTGCGTTCAAGAGGCTTCAACCAGTACTTCAAAAAGCTTTTGCCATGCTCAAACCGCTCGAAAGCTTCTGTAAATTGTGCCACCGATGCTTCAACGGACTGTTTGACCGTCACTGGTATCTGACTATGGTACTGCATCCACAGTGCATCCAGTGCATGGGTGCTGAACAGGTAGTTTTTTTGGGTTGACTCCTCACCGCCTGAGGGGGGAAACGGAAAAGTTTGACTGGCCAGAGCATCACGTCGTTGTTGTAAGTGCTTAATTTTTTCCAGATGCGGCTTTTTCTCATCATCACTGAGGCATTTGTTGTTTCGCATTTTTTCAAAAAGCGTCAACTCCTCCTGCACAATGGAGTGCTCGGTCACCCGTATATCCACCTCCACAGGCGCCACCCGGATGTGAAATGCCCGCAGCGCGTCCAAATAATCGGCATCCACCAGACCAGACTGTTTAAGTTGCAGCCATTTTGCATGCCAAAGCGTATGGTGACTACGCTCGGCTCCTTCCAGTTCATCCATAAACTGGCGGTGCGCTCTTAATTCCGCTTTGGACTTACCCGCCAAATTACCCGAAGCCTGCGGCTCTTTGCCCAGTTCTCCCCGGTCATGCTCCTCGGCATCATTGACGGATTGCACCCGCATAGTGTCTAGCTTGTCCAAAACCTCAGCAGAAGCCCCTTGAGCCTTGGCCATCTCCTGCGCCCGATCAAACATTCCCACCACCAACGATTTCACGCGTTGGGAATGAATGGCGGGGTTGTGCTTCACCAGTCGATTGGCGGCTCCCATTGCCGGGTTATCGGTTCCCCGCTCGTGGGTAGAAAACTGCATGTTCAGACTGGTTTGCAGTTCAATATCCGATGCTGTCCAGCCCAGTCCATACGCTTCGTTTTGCAACGTCGTCAGGAAACGCCATTTCTCTTCCTGCCCCTCCGCTTGCAACAATGCATCACGCCTTACAGCAAAAACCGGCACTTCAAAGACCTGACGCAAACCCAGCTCATGCATTGTGCGCACCATCAATTCACGCAGCCAGGGTTCTGCCGTGCGCAAGCTAAGGGAGGTCACACCTCCATCCAGAATGTCTTTTGCCTGCAACAGCAGGGGGGCATTGGCTTGCTGTAGGGCATTCGCATCTTGTTGTAATGCCCATGATTCTTCAGCAATGGCCTGCGCCCGTTGTACCAGCTCTGGGTAGGGCTGACCTTGCTGCAATAACTGTTGATAGAAAGCTTCACGTTGTGACGTGTTCATGCAATCATAACGCGCCCCCAACTCCGCAAGCAATGCCTGTGTGCGTGCCTGCTCAAATTGCCAGCCCAGACGGGCTAAAGCCGGGTTGGCATCCTCTATACGGCTATAGACGACATCCCGCGTACTCATCCCTTCAGCATATTGCCATGCATATCCGGGACGGTATCCATTCCAACTGTTATACGGGGCATCCAGTAGAGCGTTGCGTTCTGCCGCTTCCGTGGGCAGAGAATACACATCTTCCAACGTCAGTTCGTGTAGAATATCTAATAAGCTATCCCGGTCTTCCCAGTAAGCCTGCCGGAAGCTATCCGGTGTCAGGCCATTGGCCAAAAGCTCTTGAAAAGAAACATTGCCGCGTTGCGAGATATGGTCACGTGTGACCATATGTAACAGCAGATTACCGAGCATCCGGCTATCGTCCGGTTCCGTCAGAATCTCCGCCGGATATCGCGCCTGTTGGCGCAGACGTTGGGCAAAGGCATGCAGGGAATCGGTATAAAGCGCTTGCTTCGACATGGGGGGAATACCTTGCTGTCGTGAAACATGCAGCTTTATGCATCATTTTGACGCATTCGCCAAGTCTGTCATAAAAAATTCATGTGGAAATGAGCCAAAAAAATAAAAAAACTGCTTTGTCCAAACGCAAAAGAAGCATTAGAAGGCTCTGTTATGACTTCCGGTTTATTTCGGATACCTGTAACAGGGATGCTGCAAACTCTGTCGCGGTAAATGAGCGCAAATCTTCAATACTTTCCCCGACCCCCAGATAATGCACCGGCAGACCAAATTGCTCCGCCAATGCCACCAAAATACCGCCCTTGGCTGTGCCATCCAGCTTGGTTAGTGCTAGGCCGGATACTGGCACAATATCCGCAAAATGTTTGACCTGTTGAATGGCGTTCTGACCGGTGGTGGCATCCAGCACCAGCAGGGTAGCATGGGGAGCATCCATAATTTTTTTGCCGATGACGCGATGTATCTTTTTCAGCTCTTCCATCAACCCTGTTTTATTGTGCAAGCGCCCCGCCGTATCAATAATAAGAATATCTAATTGATCCTCCAGTGCTTTTTCCACCGCCTGATAGGCCACACTCGCAGGGTCTGCCCCCTCTTGTCCGGTGATCACCGGGCAACCGGAACGCTCTCCCCATACCTGCAATTGCTCCACCGCTGCCGCACGGAATGTATCCGCCGCAGCAATCACCACAGAATAGCCCTGTTCCCGCCATTGCTGCGCTATTTTACCAATGGTGGTGGTTTTCCCCACCCCATTCACTCCCACCACCGTCAAAACAAACGGCTTTTTGCTTGCCTCAACCAGCAGTGGCTTCGCCACGGGCTGTAGCAAATGGCTGATACGCTCCGCCAGAAACTGACGTACATCTTCCCCGCTAATATCTTTCTCAAATGTTGCTTTACGTAACTCTGCCACCAGTTGATTCGCCACATTGACGCCCATATCCGACAGAATCAGCAGCTCTTCCAACTCCTCCAGCATGGCTGCATCCAGCTTGCGGCTGTTGAACAGACGGCTGATACCGTCCGTCAGGGGACTTGCGGTTTTGCTTAACCCCTGTTTCAACCGTTCCAGCCAGCTTAGAGACGCCTGTTTTTTGCTGTCTGCGACCCTTATGCCAGAGGCAGGCGTCACCGGCTCATTCTCTGTCGTCATGGTACCTAATGCAGGTACCGTGGCAGCGGTTGCGGAAGCTCCGGCATCAGGCACCATATCCTCTTCCCTGGAGGAAGGCGTCTGTTCCGAATCCTGCTTTTTACGACGGAAAAAAGGAATCATACGGCCTCTACCTTTGCCAGCAGCGTGGAACCTTCCACACCCATAATACGCGCATACACAAGGCTTCCTTGTAGCAAGCTTTCCACTGGCGCGCCACCCTCAATGGGCGCTTCCACACATCGTACTGGCGCAAAATGCTCGGTTCGCCCCAGACCGTCCTGCTCCATCAACACCTGTGCCATGGTTCCCACGCGGGAATGCAAAAACTGCTGCAACTGTCGTTCCCCCAGTTGGCGTAACCGTTCCGCCCGTTCTTTGCGCACCGCTTTGGCTACCTGCGGCATTTTCGCCGCCGGTGTTCCCTCCCGTTCCGAATAGGGAAACACATGCAAATAGGTCAGGTTACATTCTTCTACAATCTTCATACTTTGCTGGAACATTTCTTCTGTTTCCGTTGGAAAACCAGCAATAATATCTGCCCCAAATACAATATCCGGCCTTGCCTTGCGTGCTTCCAGACAAAAGCGAAGGGCATCTTCCCGCAGATGCCGCCGTTTCATCCGCTTCAGAATCATATCATCCCCTGCCTGCAACGATAGGTGCAAATGCGGCATGAAACGCGGCTCATCCCGCAAGAGCTGCAAGACATCCGCATCCACTTCCACCGCATCAATGGAAGAGAGGCGTAGGCGAGGCAATTCCGGTACCAGCTTCAAAATGCGGGCACAGAGGTTGCCAAGGGTTGGCTTGCCCGGCAAGTCCTGCCCGTAATCACTCACATCCACCCCGGTCAGCACAATTTCTTTATACCCGCGCTGTACCAACTGCCGAATTTGGTTCACCACTTCCCCTGCCGGCACACTACGGCTATTACCACGCCCATAGGGAATAATACAGAAAGTGCAACGGTGATTGCAGCCATTTTGCACCTGAATAAAAGCGCGGGATTTCCCCTCCAGCCCTTCCACCAGATGCAAAGCGGTCTCCTGAACGGACATAATATCATTCACCCTCACCCGCTCAGTGCCAAAAGCACTCAGGCGGTTGCCTCCGGATTTCAGATAGGCATCCGGCTGCATTTTTTCTTCATTGCCCAGCACCTGCGTCACTTCCGGCATGGCGGCAAACACCTCCGGATGCACCTGCGCGGCACAGCCGGTTACAATAATCTCTGCATCCGGTCTTTCCCGACGTAATTTGCGAATGGACTGCCGCACCTGCCGTTCGGCTTCCTGCGTGACGGCACAACTATTGACTACCACCACATTCTCCCGTCCGGCGGCGTGTAAATGCTTGCGAATCACCTCGCTTTCATAGGCATTCAGGCGACAGCCAAACGTCAACACCTCATTGCCGGACACCTGCGTTTCGGCATTCGTGAATGTTTCCGTTACCGGGGCGATTGTCTCGCTTACAAGATGTTTTTCTGTGGCAGACATGGGGGAGAGCGATACTCTTTTGCGCAAAACTTGAGCAGGTGTCTATAGCAAACTTTCGTCCAGCACACCAGAGAAACTAACAGCAATGTCTCCCGTCATCCAGACCGGATGCATCGGTTGCTGCTCACTCCCCTCCCAGCGGATGCTTAATGAACCACCCGGCAAATGTACCCAGGCTTCAGCATCCGTCAGACCTAACCGACGTGCGGCGACCTGTGCGGCACAGGCACCTGTTCCGCAGGCTTGCGTCTCCCCTGCCCCGCGCTCCCATACCCGCAGGCGGATATTCTGCCGATCAACCACCTCTGCCATACCAATATTGGCTCGCTCCGGAAACCACGCATCATGCTCCAGCAATGGTCCCAGCCGGTGCAGATCAACCGCCATAACATCCGGCACAAAAAACACCGCATGCGGGTTCCCCATACTCACACAGGTCGGGGGTTGCAAGCCTTCCGGCACCAGTGGCAATCGCAACGTCTCCACCGCTTGCCGCAAGGGAATCTGCTGCCAATGCAGTCCCGGCATATCCATATTCACCTGCACCCGTTTGTCGCCTGCGGTCTTTGCCTGCAACAGGCGGTCACGGGTTTGTAACGTAACCTGCGATGCTCCGGTTCGTTGCATCTCCAGCCAGCCAATGCAGCGGGATGCATTGCCGCATGCGCCAGATTCCGTTCCGTCCGCATTGTAAAAACGCACCCGCACATCCGCGGCATTGTCATCTGGCGCATCCAGAATCACCAATTGGTCACAGCCCACCCCATGATGCCGATCCGCAATACGCTGCACCTGCACGGCAGATAGCGCCACCGGCTGCACCCGCGCATCCATAATTACAAAGTCATTACCAAGGCCATGGGCTTTCACAAACGCCAGCGACACATTATTTCATCCATTGTTCTCGTGATGAAGCGATGTTATAGCCGTCATCTCCTCTTCAGGCCATGTATTTTCTGGCAGCCGTCCACGCATTTACCGCCTCTGCCCCCCTGCCAGCCCCAACGCTTCTACGGCTTGCTTAGCAATATCTGCCAAATGCATATCCGCCGTTACTTGCACCACGGCCGGAATATAGGTTTCTGCCCGCCTGGAACTCATGGCATCTTTTGACTCTGGCGGCAGGTAAAAACGATTCAAGCCATCATCCACCAACTGCCCAAACAAGGCGGGCTGATTCGTATGTAGTTCTGCCAGAAAGGCTGCACCGGGTATCTGCCTTTGCGCCAAATCCTGCAGCAAACCATTCACCCGCCCGTGCAACACGTCCAGTACGGCATCCGGTTTGGGCTTGGTATTTTGAGAGAATATCTGCCTAATATGACCGACACGCTCAGATATCAGGTTTGCTTGTGCCTCCTTTATCGAGGTAGGATGTTCCTGATATATAAAATCTTCTGCTTTTAGTGTTTCCTTATCCGCAGGAGTCAGTTTTTCGGTCATGACCCGCAATAGCTGTGATTGAATGTACCTTAGGGTGGGTTCTTGTTGCGTCATATCCGCAAAACCAGCTCCTCCCCCGGCGGCGGCCTCCAAGTGACTGGCCAGCCCGGCCATAGCCAGCCACACCTGCCCACAAACGGCTGATTTTATTTGCGCTTCCGTATTGCCCTGCGGGTTCTTATCCAGAAACACACTGCCTGCCTGCGCATTAAAATCATTAAACCACCCCATACCAACCACTGTTTCCACAAGTTCTCGTGGGGTGGCGATGTGCAAAAAACTTTTTCCCTGCGCTTCCGCCTGCACTAAAGCATCCAACCGATGCGGGTACCGGTTGCGGAAAGCTTCTGCGCCAATACCTATAGAACCCGCCGATGGCGTTATATGACCATCCGTGTTAAAGCCAAAAAACATCGCGTCCAGTTCAAGTGGTGTAAATGCCCGTTCGCCTATGTCAGAAGCGATACTGGGTTTAGCGGGTGCATTGTCTTTCCAATAGCCTTCAATATCGGTCTCTTTCACCTGCAACGCTTGAGCGATAATCCTGTCGTTGACCTCTGACGCCAGCGCCTCTCCGCCCATGGCGGTATCCAGCAGTGCGACAAAAGCCACAATATTATCCAGCTTATTTGGTGCGGCTATAGGAAAAAAATTCGTCGCGTAACTATTCGTGGCTGCCTGAATAGTGGCCTCTTTGGAGACCCCTAATGCCCGATAGAGGTGAAAGACAAAATCCGCCGTCATCATTTCATCGGATAAATCCCTGCCTCCCTGACCACCAATCACAGGTCGGCTTGCTTCTAATGCCTCGCCAGTCAGACCAAAGGCTTCTTGACGCGCCCAGCGTTCCGCGCAGTTTGACAGTAATTGATTCAGCGTGGCACCCGCTTTTATCGCTTCCCCTGCTTTGTTCTGCGGTTGCGCCGCTGTGTATAGCTGCGGCCGTCTGAAATCGTGATCATATTTGAGAATCACATCGTGCCAGGGATCCACATCCAGAAAATGCTGTAAATTATGATACCCCCGATCCGGGGAGAGGCCACGCTGCCCCATAAACACCAGCGCATCCCGTAACAGCTCTTGCTGCATACTATCCAGCTGCACCCCCTGCAAACCTTCTACCACTTTGTTGCACAAAGCTTCAAAGACCTGTTTAACCTTATCTTTATCCAGCAAGTTCATCCACAGCAGCCTATATAACAGTGAATTAGGGGACTCACTTGCAGGGTAACAGGCTGATGTGAAAAAAACATGACGTTTGCATGACAGTTTTCTTGCAGAAAGCTTCCGCTTGCGAGATAAACGGGGACAGGATAACCCGTGACCGCATATTCCACGGTCACTCTTCAAGGAGCCATCAGATGGATTTCAGCAAAATTGACATTGGTAAGGACGCCCCGCGTGATGTGAATGTGGTGATTGAGGTTCCCATGGGGGCGCAGCCCATTAAATACGAAATGTGCAAAGAGTCTGGCGCATTATATGTAGACCGCTTCTTACACACCGCCATGTACTACCCCTGCAACTATGGTTTTGTACCACATACCCTGTCAGATGACGGCGACCCGGTGGATGTGCTGGTCGTCAGCCAATACCCGGTGCAACCTGGATCCATTTTGCGTAGCCGCCCCATTGGGGTTTTGATGATGGAAGATGAAAGCGGTGGGGATGAGAAGATTCTGGCCGTTCCGCACAACAAGCTGCATCCTTTTTACAGCGATGTGAAAAATTATACGGATCTGCCTGAAATTCTCACCCAACAAATTGCCCATTTCTTTGAACATTATAAAGATCTGGAAAAAAACAAATGGGTCAAAGTAACGGGCTGGAAAGATGCCGCCACGGCAGAACAAATGATTCAGGAGGCCATTGACCGCGCCGCTAAAGCCAGCAAAGCAGCCTAAATTCACTCCCTCTTGCGCAGAGAATGCAGCAAACATGCTGGATGTTGCGCACCGGATATTCCACAGCACGAATCCACAGTAAGGAAGCGTGCATGCAAGCCGGATGCGCAAACATCCAACATGGGCGGCCTGTGACCGACGAAAGGCTGATTGCCTCAAACTATCGCCCTCCCCTTCCCTCTCACCCCTTGTTCGGTTACGCTACAAGACGGATAGTACCGGACAGGAGCAGAGGTTATAGTGCCGATATCCGGTGTGTGTGTGCCCCCACAAACACCACATTAGGTGCATTGCACAAACGATTTTCCGCGCCATAGCGGGATTTTGTTAAGCTTTTTACCGATAAAATAGAAGAGTATAGAAAAGGAAAACATACGTTCTGGTTTGAAAGGATAAACCTCTATGACGGAAACAAAAAAACAGCGTGCCATTTGTGTCTATTGCGGCGCGCAAAACAGAGTTGCCCCGCATTTTTTGGAAGCGGGAAAAGAATTTGGTAAGCTGCTGGTAAAAAATGATATTACATTAGTATATGGTGGCGGAAACTGCGGCATGATGGGGGCTGTTGCCAACTCCGTGCTGGAAAGTGGTGGCCGCGTGATTGGTGTCTTCCCTATCGAGTTACAAAATATCGAAGCAGAACATACCGGCCTGACGGAAATCCACATTGTGGAAGGCATGCACGACCGCAAAAAACTGATGTTCGATCGCTCCGACGGGTTTGTTGCACTGCCCGGCGGGTTTGGTACGCTGGATGAAACCTTCGAGATGATTACCTGGCGGCAATTAAACTTCCACCAGAAGCCCATTATTATCTGCAACTATGAAAATTACTGGGATCACTGGGTTGCACTGGCAGAAAACATGCTGGAAAAAGGCTTCGCCCCGCCCCATACACGGGACTGCTATGAGGTTGTAAACGGTATTGAAGACGTCATTCCTGCCATTTTTCCTGAATAAACTCTCCATACGCCACCGATAAAACGGATGGTATTTTAAGATAGTTATGGCATAAAGGCTGGAGACATCGTTTTCAGCCTTTATGTTTTTGTGTCCGTGAGTCGAATGCACCTATCGCGTTTTTTTCTCCCTCCCCTGCTGGTAGCCACCGCCGTTGGGCTTGCCGCCTGCGCTAAGCCTGTCAGCCGTGTTCCCACCGCCAGTAAAGCGGAAATTCAACAGGAAGCCGTCTATCAGGAAAGCGTGGCGAAACAGCAAAAAAAACTCAACCCGACAACTGCTTATGACATGCCGGACGCTGAGGCCATTGCACGCCTGCAACCCGTTGTCTCCCGCATTATTCCGGCAGGAGAGAAGTTGTGCCGCGAAATCTACCCCGGACAGCCCAATTGCCGTTTTTCCGTGTCTTTGGATGGCCGAAAAAAAGAACGCAAAGTGATCAATGCCTATGCAAATGGCAAAGAAATTCGCCTGACTCCGGCCATGGTCGCCTTTGTGCAGAATGATGATGAGCTGGCATTGGTGGTCGGGCATGAATATGCGCATAATATTCTGGACCACGTTGGCAAAAACCAAAAAAATATCATGGCGGGCAGTGTTGCCGGGATGATGCTGGAAGTGCTGGCGCAATCGCAAGGCATATCAACGGGGGGGAACCTTTCCCGCGCCGGACAGCAAATTGGCCTGCTCAGTTATTCCAGCCAGTTTGAAAAAGAAGCAGATTATCTGGGCATGTATTTAACCCGTCGTGCGGGTTATAATGTGCAAAAAACCGCAGAGTTCTGGCGACGTATGGCCGCCAATGACCCACGGGGTATCTATCTGGGCACCACCCACCCCAGCACAGCAGAACGCTATGTCACCATTCGTAAAATAGCGGATGAAATTGCACGCAAAGAAGCGGCCGGAGCCACATTGCGTCCAGAGCTGGCACCGCAGCAATAGGGCACTTGCCAAACCATCGGTTTTTGCGCATCATACCCGTGCATCTTGAAAAAGGGGAATAAGCGTGACGCGCACCGGCAAAGCAATGCTTATCGCAGCAGTTGTACTCACCTTGGCATTGACCACTGGGGGGTATATGGTGTGGCAACAGCAGCAGCAAAAGCAACTTCAGGCAGCATCCAATAACTGCCCGGATACAGACAAAAACCTGCTGGGACTGTGCTGGGGGGTTACCCTGAAAACTTTAGAAGAGATGAATCTGGTACTCACCCGTACAGAGCGTGAAGAAGGGGGCTATCTGGTCTTGTTAAAGCAACCCGCCACCCCGCTGGATTTGGATATTACGGATATTACCGCCACCGTCACAGAGCAAAGCGGCCTGCGTCATGTCTCTATCACCAGCGAACCCATTGTGGATGATATTTCTGGCCAACAGGCGCAACAACGGTTTCAGCATTTTCACCAGTTACTTTCCCGTCAATTGGGCAAACCCGCGCACGAACTGTATAAAATATCCCGCGCAACAGACACCGGAGAGGAAGAACTGTTGCCCGCCAATTATTTCTACGCCTGCCTCACCCGTCCGGATGGTGAATGCTCCGCCCTGTGGGGAGCCAGTTGGGTGCAGGAGGGCACGGTTATCGCCAATCTGGATCTCATTAACCAGAGCCATCAGAAAAAAGACGGTAGCCCCTATTACGCCGCCAGTCTGCTGATAGACCTTGAGCGCCCGCCGGAACAATCCCTATTACAAGCCTTCGGTTTTTAGGGGTGAGACAAGCAACGGGATACATCCAGCGGCACCTGCATTGCATTATCCAGTGCCAGTTGATAGGCTTCGGCCTCTCCCGCGTTTAGTTCCAGCACATAACGCACAGGTTCCGCCGGAGTAATGGTTGCCAGAGATTGTGGCGTCGTTCGATCCGCAATGTCTGCAATGCTCCCATCTTCCCGAATAAAAATCATATCTAACGGAATAAATGTATTTTTCATCCACATAGAGATACTGCGCGTCTCTCCCAGATCAAACAACATGCCATGACGCGCCGGCATCTGCTTGCGATACATCAGCCCTTTCTGCTGCTGTTCCATGGTCGTGGCCAGTTCTGCCGTAAAGTGAACCGACACCCCATTCTGATTGATAAAACGCACCCCAACCTCGCAGAGCCGACTGGGGGTTGGATCGGGTTTGAACCAGCTTTTCAGTTCCAGCCATACACCATACGTCGTGCGTGCTGTTGCCTTCAGGTATGGCTGAGCGGATGGATGCGGCAACCACCAGATAATCCCCACCGCTATGACCGCCATCAGAATCGCAGACCAGCATTGGCCATCCCGCCAACGGGAATAATATTTAACCATGCGGCGCCTCTGTCTTTTCAGGCTTGGTGGAAAATTGTTTGCGATGAGGTGCCAGCCGGTTCAGCGCCATGGTTGTCAGCAACGGCAAGTCATCCGCAATCAGGCCATAGCCTGCACGTGCTGCCGCCTCTCCATGCAACCAGCACGCCATGGATGCCGACTGATAGCTATCCATGCCCAATGCCATCAGCCCGGCACATAGCCCCGCCAGCACATCCCCGCTGCCAGCGGTGGCCAACGTTGCCGGGGCATTCTGGTTGATGCGGTAATCACCATCCGGTCGTGCAATCACGGTATGGCTACCTTTCAACAACACCGTGCAATTCAAATGCCGAGCCGTTTCTACAACGGTTGCGGTGCGACGCAGGCTATTGTTAAACCGTACCCCAAACAACCGCTCAAACTCTCCCTCATGCGGGGTCAGTAAAACGGCAGGGTGCAGTGCTTCACGCAGACTCTCCACATGGTCTGCAAAGCAGGTCAGTGCATCCGCATCCAACACGGTGGGTTTCGCCGTTGCCAAGGCTGCCAGAACTGCACTGCGTGTCGTACTGGTGACCCCCTGCCCCGGCCCTAGCAGCAACACATCATACTTATCCTGCTCTAATAATCGGTTTAATTGGTCAGGTTCCGCATAGCCTCGCACCATAATAGACAGGCATGCCGCCGCATAGACCGGTAATGCTGTGCTGTGCGCTGCAATCGCCACCAGCCCTGCCCCTACCCTTGCCGCCGCCATAGCCGCCAGACGCGCTGCACCCGTGCATTCCACCCCGCCACCTGCAATCAGTACCGTACCCCGGCTGTATTTATGACTACTACTCTCCGGCCAGGGGTAGTCCTGTATCCAGAGTTCCGGCTGGTTAATCTGCGAATCCATGCGATACCTCGTGCTGGGGTTCCGTTATCTTTCGTGAAGCTTAATCCGCTTTAGTTGCCATTCACTTAAAGTGCATCACCTCTGGTTTGATAGTCTGATACGTTGCCACATGAGGATGGATAGGCAGTCTTAGATCGCAGCATCTCCCTGCACTTCCGGTGCGGCCTGCGCAAAAGCGGGCAGGCTAAGGCAGTGCTGCTCAATGCTGAGTAGGGTTGGACACTCCTGCATCGGCACATCAAACCTGCGGGCATTGTATAATTGTGGAATCAGGCACACATCCGCCAGCGTGGGTTGCTCACCAAAACAAAACCGACCATTAGATGTCGCCTTCACCCGTGTCTCGGCCTGTTGCAGTCCCAGTTGCACCCAATGGTTATACCAGCGCAGTTTGTCTGCATCGGTTAGTCCCATCCCTCCGGTGTCTGTCGGTTGCACCAAATATTTCAACACCCGCAAATTCGCAATCGGGTGAATATCGCAGGCAATATGCTGTGCAAATGCCCGAATTTCAGCCCGCTGTTGTGCACTCCCCGGCAGCAGAGTCGGGGTCGGCTGCACCTCTTCCAGCCACTCCAGTATCGCCAGCGATTGTGTGAGTATCGCGCCATCGTTCAGTTCCAGTGCCGGAACAAGCTGTTGCGGGTGGTGATGTTGATACGCTTCACTCAACTGCCCCCCCTGCGCCAGATTGACCGACACTGCCTGATATTCCATACCTTCCAGGCGCAGGCCAATCCGCACCCGGTAGCTGGCAGATGACCGCCAATAATCATACAGCTTCATGCGCCCTACCCTCTCTCTGCTTATGATGCGGGGTGGTAAGGGGTGATGACCTGTTCAATGGCGCCAAAAATGCTTTCTCCCCCGGCATCCAGCATTTCCACCCGTACCACATCGCCAAAGGACATAAACGGGGTTTTGGGCTGACCGTCTGCAATGATTTCCAGCATGCGTTCTTCCGCCAGACAAGACGAGCCGGAATCTTCCCGCCGATTGGATACCGTACCAGAACCCACAATGGTTCCCGCTGTCAAGTGACGGGTTTTGGCCGCATGGGCAATCAGTTGCCCAAAATGAAACTGCATATCCTCTCCTGCGTTCGGGCGACCAATTTCTTTACCATTGATATGAGAAATCAATGGTAAGTGTAATTTACCGTCCTTCCACGCCTCACCCAATGCATCCGGGGTGACCGCCACCGGGCTAAAGCCGCTGGCAGGCTTGCTATGCAAAAAACCAAACCCTTTCGCCAATTCCGCCGGAATAAGATTACGTAGCGACACATCATTCACCAGCACCACCAACCGAATATAGCGCAACGCATCCTCTGCATTCACCCCCATCGGCACATCATCGGTAATGACCGCTACTTCTGCCTCCAGATCAATGCCATATTCCTCACTGGCTACTTCCACCGGATCGCGTGGCCCCAGCATATGGTCAGACACCCCCTGATACATCAGTGGGTCATGCAGAAAACTGGGGGGCATTTCCGCACCGCGGGCTTTGCGCACCAACTCTACATGGTGCAGGTAAGCGGATCCATCCACCCATTGATACGCTCTGGGCAAAGGTGCCATTAATTGGGTTTCATCCAGCATAAACATGCCTACCGCACGGGCGGCATTCACTTGCTCAGACAGGCGGCGCAGCTCCACTTCCGCATTCGCCCAGTCATCCAGCGCAGCTTGCAGGGTCGGCCATTTATCCGGAGAACGTGCAGCCTGCTGCAAATGCTCCGCAACAACAATCAGGCGTCCATCGCGGGTACCGTCTTTCAGGGTGGCAAGTTTCATGGCAGGCTCCTTACAGCGGATAAAACAAATAACATGAAAAAAAAGCGTCAGGACAATAGTTGCTTCAAGGATTGTGCGGACAACAGGGTAGAAATAGGCACCAGTGCCACCGCCATCCCCCACAGAGCCAGCAGACTGGCATCCGCACTCCCCGGTTGTTGGGTGACATTCAGACCAAACAATAACAGCGGCGTGACCAGAGGCAAGAGCAATAAATAAGCCAGCCCTCCGCGTTGCTGCATCCCCGCGGTCAATGCCGCCACTAACGCCGCCAGAGAGCTTAATGCCAATGATGCAGGACACAAACTCAACAGTAACAGCCGTACATCCTCATGCGTTAAGGGCAGTGCTAACCCCAAAACAGGAATCATACACAACAGCGGCACTCCGGAAACCAGCCAGTAAAAAAAGCTTTTAGCCAGCACCAGTACTTCCATCCCCGGTGCCAGCAGGTAGAGCTGCTCAAACAAGCCATCCTGCACATCTTCATCAAACAGCAAATGCAGGTTCAACAGCATGCTTAAAAACAATCCAAGCCACAAAATCACCGGCGCCACCGGCACCAGCGCCGGATGCTCCGCCCCCAACGCCAGCGGAAACATAGCCACCACGAGTGTCTGGTAGGCCAGTGCAATGGCCAGCCATTGCCGCCTGCTCCACAGACTGCGCAACTGAAATAACGTAAACGACCACCACCAGCGCATCAGGCAAACTCCATGGCGTAGGGGCTTTCAAGCTTGAAATCTTCCATTTCCAACTCAATAATTCTGGGTATTTCCACCTGCACATGACTGGACAAAATGACAATTCCCCCCTGCGCACGACGGGACTCAATCAGACGTTCAAACATCACTTTCCCTGCCAAATCCAAATTGGAAATCGGCTCATCCAGCACCCATAACCGTCCCGGACACAGCATCAGACGCGCCACCGCCCCCCGCCGCTGCCACCCCTGCGACAGAATCCCCACCACATCATCCAATACGGGTTTTAATCCCCACCAATGCACCGCCATCGGCAACAGCACATCACCGCCGTACATATGCGCCCAAAAATGCAGGTTTTCTTCTACGGTCAGAGATGTTTTTAAGGCATTTTTATGCCCCAGATAGACCAGTTCCCGCTGAAAATGCGGGTGTTGCTGCACAGGCACGCCATCCCACAACACTTCCCCGTGTTGCAGGGGTTTTAATCCGGCAACAGCACGCAGCAGGCTGGTCTTGCCAGAACCATTGGCACCGCGCACGACCAGCATAGCGCCGTCATACAAACTAAGGCTCAGATCCCGGAAGACCTCGCCCGTATCCTGATGGTGAATGGTAAGTTGGTGCAGCGTCAGCATAGGGTACTGGCCATATCAGGAAGATGCTTTGTCACCGCTTTATATAGTCATGATTTTCACTTCCCGACAATAGATATAGTAGTTGCGAAGCATTCGCACTGGATTCTGTCGGGCAAACCTGCTATCAGGCAAAGTAGAAATATTACCATTTTTCATGCGATCATAGGGGAATGCTTGTGAAAATTCAACGCGCTGACAGTTTTGCCTCGGCCTCCATCCTGTCTGTAGGTGGCAAGAACTATCGCTATTTTGATATGAAAAAAGCAGCAGAAGCCTTGGGTTTCGACCTGAAAAAGCTGCCCTATTCCATGAAAATACTCTTTGAAAACATGCTGCGCTATGAAGATGGCCGCACTGTGGTTAAAGAAGACGTGCAGGCCATTGCAGAGTGGGTCAAAAAAGCCGCCAGCGACCGGGAAATAGCCTACCGCCCTGCCCGCGTTCTGATGCAGGATTTCACGGGTGTACCCGCCGTGGTGGATCTGGCCGCCATGCGCGATGCCATGACTAAATTGGGTGGAGACACCAGCAAAATCAACCCTTTATCCCCCGTGCATCTGGTCATTGACCATTCCGTGCAGGTGGATCACTATGGCACTGACCGCGCCTTTGAAGATAACGTAGAACTGGAAATGGAACGAAACGGGGAGCGTTATTCCTTCCTGCGTTGGGGCAGCAAAGCGTTTGATAATTTCCGCGTGGTTCCCCCCGGCACCGGTATTTGCCATCAGGTGAATCTGGAATATCTGGCACAAGTGGTGTGGACGAAAGAAGAAGACGGCGAAACCTTCGCCTTCCCGGATACGCTGGTTGGTACAGACAGTCACACCACCATGGTGAATGGTCTGGGTGTATTGGGCTGGGGGGTCGGTGGCATTGAGGCGGAAGCCGCGATGCTGGGACAGCCGATCTCGATGCTGATTCCGGAAGTCGTGGGCTTCAAGCTGACAGGCAAGTTGCCGGAAGGCGCAACAGCAACCGATCTGGTTCTGACCGTGACCCAAATGCTGCGTAAATTAGGCGTGGTTGGCAAATTCGTAGAGTTTTATGGCTCTGGTCTGGCAGATTTACCGCTGGCGGATCGCGCAACCATCGCCAACATGGCGCCGGAATATGGCGCGACCTGCGGCATTTTCCCTATTGATGCGGAAACATTGAACTACATGCGTCTGTCTTCCCGCTCCGAAGAAACCATCGCCCTGACCGAAGCTTATGCCAAAGCGCAAGGCATGTGGCGCGAGGATGATGCCGAGCCGGTCTTCAGTGCAACCCTGTCACTGGATATGTCCACCGTGCAGCCCAGTCTGGCGGGCCCGAAACGTCCGCAGGATCGCATTGTCCTGAGTAAAGTGGCTGAACAGTTTGAACTGGATTTTGAGGGACTGGCCGCTGGTAAAACGTCCCGCAATGGCCACGCCAAAGTGAATGACTACCAACTGGATAACGGCGCCGTGGTGATTGCCGCCATTACCAGTTGCACCAACACCTCCAACCCCAATGTCATGCTGGCGGCGGGTCTGGTGGCTCGCAAAGCACATGCCCTGGGGCTGACCGCTAAACCGTGGGTCAAAACCTCCCTTGCACCGGGTTCACAGGTGGTAACGGAATACCTGAACCATGCTGGCGTTATGGATGATCTGAAGGCTCTGGGCTTTAACCTTGTGGGGTATGGCTGTACCACCTGTATTGGTAATTCCGGCCCCTTGAAGCCTGAAATTGAGGCCGCCATTAAGGATAATCATCTGGTGGTCAGCTCTGTACTGTCCGGTAACCGCAACTTTGAAGGACGCGTTCACCCGCTGGTGAAAGCCAATTTCCTCGCCTCTCCGCCACTGGTTGTGGCCTACTCCATTCTGGGGCGTGTGGATGTGGACATTACCACCACCGTTCTTGGGCAGGATAAACAGGGTAAGGATGTGTACCTGAAAGACATCTGGCCCACCAATCACGAGGTGGCAGAAGCGGTACGCAATCACGTAACCGCACAGATGTTCAGCAGCCGCTACGCGGATGTTTTCCGGGGCGATGCGCATTGGCAGAAAATCCCCAGCAATGACAGCCAGACTTTCGAGTGGGATGGTGGCAGCACCTACGTGCAAAACCCCCCGTATTTTGAAGGCATGAGCATGGAGACTGGCGGCTTTGATGATATCCATCATGCCCGCGTGCTGGCCGTACTGGGAGATAGCATCACCACAGATCACATCAGCCCAGCCGGCAGCATTGCGGCAGACAGCCCCGCCGCCCGCTACCTGAATGAGCATCAGGTACAGAAAAAGGACTTCAATTCCTATGGTGCGCGCCGTGGTAACCACGAAGTGATGATGCGCGGTACCTTTGCCAACATCCGCCTGAAAAACGAGATGGTTCCCGGCATTGAAGGCGGCATCACCAAACACCAGCCTTCCGGTGAGCAAATGAGCATCTACGATGCGGCCATGCGCTATAAGGAAGAAGGGATACCACTGATTGTGGTGGCAGGTAAGGAATACGGCACCGGCTCCTCACGTGACTGGGCCGCCAAAGGCACGAACCTGCTGGGCGTGAAAGCCGTCATTGCAGAAAGCTTCGAGCGTATTCACCGCTCCAATCTGGTTGGCATGGGAGTACTGCCTCTCACCTTCCTCCCCGGACAGGACCGTAAAACCCTGCAACTCAATGGTACGGAGATCATCAGCATCACCGGCCTGACAGGTGACGTAAAGCCACGCATGCAATTGCAAACCACCATCCACCGTACCAACGGAACGAAGGACAACATAGAGCTTCTCTGCCGTCTGGATACTGCCGATGAGGTGGAATACTACCGTCACGGTGGCATTTTGCAGTACGTACTGCGCTCTCTGGCAAAAGCGGCATAAGGGTTTCCGTTCACATGAAGGGGCATAGCCATTTGAGATAAGGTCATCACGTGATGAAGAGTGTGCCGAAAACAGGATTTTTCGAGAACCGGAGCACAGCCTACCCTCAGGTACATGAGCACCGGAAACACATAAAACGCCTGTTTGCGGGTCATAAAACATCGCGTGTTGACACTCTCTAGCCATTCTCCTTATGTACCAAACCGCTGCTCCACAAACCAAAATGCTGCATATCCGTGCCCTTTCCTGCTCAGAACTTCCCGTCATCCAGCAGCTTGCGCACCGTATCTGGTGGCAGCATTACGCCCCTGATCTTTTAAGTGATGCGCAAATCACGTACATGCTGGACTGGATGTATGCCCTACCCCATTTGCAAGCCAACCATGCCAGAGGCCGCCAGTATCTTCTGGCAACACTCAACAACACCCCTGTCGGTTACGCCATTTATTCTCTCACACCACCGCAACTGACCCTCCACAGCCTGTATGTGGACGCTGACAGCAAAGGCCACGGCATTGGCCATACACTCATGCAACAGGTTTTACATGCGGGCACCAGCCACGGCTGCCGCTTCGCTGAGTTAGGGGTTTATCGTCGTAATATCCAAGCCATCAATTTTTACTTCCGGCAGGGTTTTACGATTCTCCGCTGTCAGGACACCGCCATCGGGGCAGACGCCGCCGGTCGCTCGTTTTGCATGGAAGACTTCATTCTTCGGAAAAACCTTGCCTAGTGACATATTTTTGTTACGCTTTGAATAGATAATAAAGACAGGGAAAAGATTGGTAAACCGTCACATAGTTGTAACAATACTACGCTAGTGTGACCCTAACTACCATTCTCACTGAATGTAAGGGAATCGTCCTTTGGTACAGCGTCCACCATTAAATCAGTCGCAAGAAGGTCTCACGTTGAAAGACATGCGTGACGCCGCTGAATTGATGCAGCACCCTGACAAAATGCTGGAAAAAGGCAAAGGGGTTTTGGAGAGCACGCTGGGCGTGGCACTGAATCGCTGGACGATTCTGCCTGCCGCTTGGACCATTGCGGCCATGCGCACACAGGGGGATGTGGAAAGCCTGCGTTCCACCACAGCATTCCGTAACTTCCAGCAGGCGAAGGGTCTGGAGAAATTCCGCGCATTGTGGGATGGCGCCGTAGAGAAGAAGCATGGCTTCGGTTTCATTAAAGCCGCACTGAATGAGGGCATGCTGCGCCCGGTGATGGGGCTGTTTGAACGCGGTAGCATGTGGCTTTCCAATAAGGCCATTGATGCAGCGAACCATGCCATTGGTCCCAATGGTGAGGTCATCCCTCACGTCACGCAGGATGACATGAACCGCCTGTTGGTCGGTAGCAGCTTGTTTGTCGGCTTCGGCAACCTAAAAGATGTCGTCTATAAAGGCATTGAGATCTTTGGAGGTGAAGGCGGCAAGTCACTCATGAATCAGGCCGATAGCGCCTTAAACGGTGGTATCACTAAAGCCATTGATGAAATAGACAATAACCCCATTGCTCAGGTCGTGTTGGGTATTGTGCATTTTGGTTTGGGGGTCGGCACCATTGGCGCGGCCTATTCAGAACAGCTAAACCGCCTGCCCTTTATCGGCGAATTCATGAAAAACAATGTAACGCCATTGTTTGGGTTTTTGCGGGCGAATAACATTTCCATGGATGAACTGACCCGCATTCAGGGGCAGGTCATTGAGCAACGCAACCCACAGACCCAGCAGATTACGGGTGTGGCAAGTCATCAAAATCTGGTCAACTACATCAAAGAAATCGAAAAAACCGATAATGTGGACACAGCACTGGGGCGTGTGGATATTGTCGTCACGCGTACGGTACACCAGCGTCCACTCCCTCCTGCGGAAGAAGTGAGAAAAGGTGGCGCCTTTTTGCTTCCCCCTGAAGCACTCCAAAGCCCCGCCTATGCCAGCCACCTGAATGCGGCCATCAGCGCCAGTAGAAAATATGCCAACGGTATCGTCGGACGACTCTCCGATACGGAAGCAACCCACCTCACCAATTTTAATAGCTACGTTATGGCGCAGGCTTTGCCGGTGATTCAGCAAATGCACCGCTTCAGCAAAGAGGTGCTGGCATCGAATGCCCATCAGCCCGTCAGTTTTGGCGATGAAACAGGATTGGGCGTTCTCTCCGGTCTGGTACATCTGGAGCCATCAGCAGCACGTCATGTTGCCCTGAACACCCTCTTGCAGGTAGAATCACCACAAATATCCTCGCATATCATTCTGGTCATGGCATCTGTTATTGAAAATAATGCAGATGTCAGCCCATGGAAGGACACACTGAGTGGCATCACAAAGGATACATTCGACCTCCTTCCAGCCGCTGCACAGGATGCACTGAGACGGCATGTCCAGGCCTTTGCCCCCCCTACACCTGCACCACAAACAGCGCCCGCCTCAACAACCGCACCTTCTAACCAGACAACAACTGCCGCCTCCCCCCAAGGCCAAACATCTTCCGCACCAGCCGCTGCCACCCGCACAACGACACCAACAGTCGCACTGGTTGATGCAGAGGAATCGCCACGGTATACATTGCGGTATGTTGCACAACAAGCAGCCCAGCATGATGATCTGGTAGCGATACGGCGTATGGTGATTGAGCCATTCGCGAAAGGTGAAGATGCTGAAATCAAATCTGAGGTGAAAGCCTTTGCTCAGGCGCTGTTACCTCTGGTTCGCGCTCCCGGCACCGAGGATGCAAATACTGAACTGCTACAGGCACTGGTTGGGTTGCATCATGTATTTGAGCTACAAGCCCGTGACCGTGGCGTGAAGGGTGAGGATGTTCATAACCTCTTGAACGCACTACTGCCTCACAGCCCCACGCTTCAATCACTGGTGGCCGTGGCAAACACCCCAGAAGGTCAGGAACCAGACACCAAAACCGCTCTCATTATCACCCCTCAGACATTGCAAAATCTCAGTGTTCTGGCCGGACAAGCTAAGGATATGCTGGCGCAACCAGAACCCGCAAAACCCACAGCTGAAGCGCCAGCCACACACACAGCACTGGACGCAACGTTAGAGGATGACGCAGCCGGCATGCACCGTGACCCGCTCGAAGCCTTGCGGAGTGAACCAGAGTTTGGTTTGACAGAGGCTGAAACACCCGCCCCTGTGCATGATGTGGTCTTGACTCAGGTAGCCACGGCTGGGTCACAAGAGATAGCAGACGCCCCCGACATGGGAGATCCTGCTGAAGCTGATGGTTTGGCTGTTTTCAGAAACTTCATCAACACGCTGACCCTGACTGAAAACAAGGCGGCTACCAACGCAGCAGAACGTGGTCAAGGGGCGGCCTAACCGTAGCCTACTCCACGGTTCTTAGGTAGGTGACGGCGCTGTTTGGCTATCTGTTCGGGTCTTGCGCAAAACACTCATGGAGTATTACATGCATAAATTATTGGCTTACAGTATCATGGCTCTCACGTTAACTGCCTGTGGTCACACCTCCGGTGAACGGGCCGTGAGCGGCGCGGGCATAGGTGCCGCGACAGGTATGGGGGCGGCTGCCCTCACGGGTGGCAGTGTGTGGACAGGTGCTGCATGGGGTGCTGCCGCTGGCGCAGTCGCAGGTGCCGTGACGGATGAGAATCAAATTAACCTCGGCAAGCCTGTCTGGAAATAATCTATCACGGCTGGGAAAACGCCCTGCGCTGATGTCTCGGCTATCAATCTTCGATAGCGTTAGCCCCCAGAGTCAAGGACGCACACACATGCGGGGTCAACAGAGCTTGCGACCTCAGGGAAGGACTTAATGCAAGGCAACAATCTCATCCATGGAGACCTGATTACGCCCCATGTTTTTCGCAATATACAGGCGTGTATCCGCAATTTTATAGATACGGGTTGCATCTTCTGCTTCATCGCTAATGGCATCCGCCACGCCAATAGACACCGTGCAATGCACCTCTTTCTGCATATCCAGTGAAAAATTATGCCTGGCCATGGCGGTACGAATCCGCTCTGCCACCCAGAAAGCACCATCCGCCGGGGTATCCGGCAGCAAAATGCCAAACTCTTCTCCCCCCAAACGCGCCAGCATGTCTGTCTCGCGCAGGCAGGTCTGAATCACTTGCGTCGTCTGCTTCAGGACGTGGTCACCAAAATCATGACCATAGGTATCATTGACCTTCTTAAAGTGGTCAATATCCAGCAATAAAATGGAAAGACTCCGCCGATTACGCCGATTACGTTTAATTTCTTCATCTACCCGCTCAAAAAAGACGCGGCGGTTGGCTACATTGGTCAGAGGATCCGTGTTAGCCAAACGGGTCAACTCCGCCTTGACCTGCTCTTCCGCGGCTATCCGCTCGGAAATATCGCGCAGCGACCCAACAGAGCCAATCACGTTGCCTTTTTTATCAAACCATGGGTAGGAAATATCAGAAATCCATAGCTGGCGGCCATCTTTTGCTTGCACCAGATAATCTGCCTGCCACTTATTCACTTCCCCCTGCTCGCGCTGTTCTTCCAGTGAGCTAAAATCATTCACCCGGCGCATCCCTTCCGTCACAATGCGCGTTTCCCGAATAATCGCCCGAATGTTCAATTCCTTCATTTCATCGGGCGTGTAGCCCAACAACCGAACCACACTGGGGCTGACATAATCATATTTCATGGTGTCGTAGCGCAGGCGGTAAATCACATCAGATGAAAAGGAGGTCAACAGTTCCAGTTCGGCACGTAGCTCGTTAATTTTGGAAATATAGCTCATCACCTGTTTGCCAGAGGACAGCTTTTTGCGTGCCTTAGCTTTCAGATACCGAGAATAGACACCGGCTTTGCGCCCTTTGCGAGATGTATTGCCACTCATGGTCCCCTCCTACATTTGTACCGACCGTTGGCGCCTCAGTGGTTCTTCGCGTCATGCTGAGCCATCTATTTTTGCTAAAACTGACTATATCTAGCATTGGTTACCAAAGTCATAACACTGTATATGGTATAAATCAGCGTGGAAGCAATAGCCAGTAAAAAAGCTCAAAAAGAGTGCAAAGGCATTATTTTTCCTGCTGTTTTGCCCGTAGCCACAGTTGCTCCTGTTCCTCCAGTGATAGTTCTGCAAAGCACGGCGAAAGGCGCTCCATGTGCCGGAAACGCCGCTCAAACTTGGTATTGGCCTGCCGCAATGCCTTGTCCGGGTCAATGCCCGTTTTGCGCGCCATATTCACCAGTACAAACAGCATATCCCCCAGTTCTTCCTCCACGGCGTGGGCGTCACCGCTCTGCAAAGCCTCGGCAATTTCTTCCAGTTCTTCCTGCATTTTGGGCAATACGGCCTCTGCCGTTGGCCAGTCAAATCCTGTTTTGGCGGCTTTTTTCTGTAACTTCAGGGCACGCACGAATGGAGGCATGCCAGAACCAATGCCGGCCAGTGCGCTGGTATCCTCCACATGGGATACCTGACGTTTTTTTTCTTCCGCCTTCACGGCTTCCCATACTTCCTCTTGCTGCGCGGCACTCTCCAGCCGCCCATCCCCAAACACATGGGGGTGACGCCGAATCAGTTTGTCATTCAGGGTATGCACCACATCAGCAAAGGCAAACACCCCCTGCTCTTCTGCCATACGGCTATGAAATACCACCTGCAAAAGCAAGTCTCCCAATTCTTCCCGCAAATCCTGCATATCTGCCCGGTCAATGGCATCGACCACTTCATAGGCTTCCTCAATCGTATGATGCGCGATAGACTGAAAGTTTTGCTCCACGTCCCACGGGCAGCCGTTTTGCGGGTGACGCAGGGCAGCCATAATCTCCAACAATTGCTGCATGGGGGAATGGGAAGAAGACATAAGACGCAATTCCTTTAGCGGTATGGCAACGCATGAGACAGGATAACCTTGCTGTTGGTAGCATGCTATACGCTGGCAAAACAAGTGGCTTACGCATCTGTTTCACGTGAAACATTTTTTCTTGCATCTTTCTGCGTGATCCTCATCACAGCCATGGTGCGCTTTACCCTTTACCTTGCCTCGCAAATGACGCATTTTCGCTTTGCAATCTTTCTGCAACAGACGGACGGATACCCCACCATGGCGACACCGCACTATGCAACTCCACATGGCTTTTTCGCCCTGATACAGCCCTTAACGCCCTGGCTTGCCGCCATGGCCTGCCTGCTGGTGGCCGTTGGCAGCTATCTGGCGCTGTGGCACTCTCCCATGGATTACCAACAGGGAGAATATGTGCGGATGATGTATGTGCACGTGCCCGCAGCATGGCTGAGCATGGCTCTGTATGCCACATTGGGCATTGCCTCTTTTAGCTATGTTGTATGGAAAAACCCGATGCTGGATGTGGCCTGCCGTGCCATCTCTCCCATTGGGGCGGGTTGCACCGGACTGTGCCTGCTGACCGGCATGCTGTGGGGCAAACCCATGTGGGGCGCCTGGTGGGTGTGGGATGCACGGTTGACCAGCATGTTGCTACTCTGGTTTTTGTATGTCGGGCATATGGCGGTACTGCGCTCACTGGAGCCAGCGTCCCGCGCCAGCCATTCTGCGGCGCTGCTGGCAATTATCGGGCTGATTAATCTGCCCATTATCAAATATTCCGTTGAATGGTGGAACAGCCTGCATCAGGGCGCATCTGTTTTCAAAGCCGGTGGCAGCAGCATTCATACCAGTATGCTACAACCATTGTTGCTGATGTTTCTGGCCATGGCACTGACTGCCGGCCTGCTCATTATTCTGGATATGCAAAATAGCTTACTGGAAGCAAAATTGCGTACCCGTAAAATACGCCAGCGTAAACTGGATACGTCTCCCCTGCCTGTCTCAGGCCATGTGGGTGCCTGAGCACCTCATGGAAAAGCGCAAAAACGCTTGAGTTTCAGGTTTTGGGGCGTATGGTGAGCGCGCATATTGAACCGCCAATGACGGAGTAACATGTCATGACCTACGTGGTAACAGAAGCCTGTATACAGTGCAAATATACGGACTGTGTGGAAGTATGCCCGGTAGATTGCTTCTACGAGGGGGAAAACATGCTGATTATTAACCCGGATGAATGCATTGACTGTGGTGTTTGTGAACCAGAATGCCCGGCGGAAGCGATTGTACCGGAATCTGAAGATGTGCTACAATGGCTTGAGCTTTCCAAACAATATGCGGATCAATGGCCAAACCTGACCCGCAAAAAAGCTGCGTTGCCAGACGCTGATAGCAAAGTGAGTGAAAAAGGTAAGTTTGAAAAGTACTTCTCTACCAACCCTGGAACGGGCAACGAGTGAAAACTGGTTTTTTACTATTTTTTCAATAGCATATGCTGCATATGCTGCATTTATATACAATTTGATATTTATTTGAGCAGTCTTTTGTGCTATGCTCTATGAAATTAGGGTTGTGCGAGGTGTACAACCGTGCCCGGAACCTATTATTCCTTGGGAGTGATTTTCTATGAGCAAGACGCCCTTGACTTCTGCCGTCAAAGCCAAAACTGCCACCAGTAAACCCGCAGATAAACCTGCGCAGAAAACCGCGCAACGCTTCGGTAAAGGTCAGCATGTCGTCTATCCAACCCACGGCGTTGGTCTGATTCAGGATGTGGAAACACAGGAAATTGGTGGCATGACGCTGGAAGTCTATGTCATTTACTTTGAAAAAGACCGCATGACCCTGCGCGTACCGGTGAACCGTGCGCGGGCATCTGGCCTGCGTCCGTTAAGTGATCAGGATGAGTTGACCAAAGCTTACAGCACCCTGCAAGGGCGCGCCAAAGCCGCACGCGGCATGTGGAGCCGCCGTGCGCAGGAGTATGAAACCAAAATCAACTCTGGGGATATCGTCTCCATTGCAGAAGTTGTGCGTGATTTGCACAAAAACATTGACCAGCCGGATCGGTCTTACAGCGAGCGTATGATTTATGAAAATGCGCTGGGTCGTTTGACGAATGAAGTGGCCGCCGCACAAAAAATTGACCATGATGCTGCCACAAAAGAAGTGATGAAGTTTTTGAAAAAGCAGCAACAACAGGCTGCTGCGTAAGCCACATTTTCTTTTGGATTTTATTATAGAAAAGCCGCCTTCGGGCGGCTTTTTTTGTTTGTGGGGCGGCACGGTGAAGGATAGGTGGAACGGCATAATGGCAAGGGAAGGTTTGTTAGTGGCTCCTCTGCGGTATGTAAATGCAACGGTGGTGGCTGTGGTTAGGGATTATGTGTGCCGCCCAACTTATGTTGCGCATCTTCATGATGCGATGACGGTGCAGGTTTACCAGATCGTATTCTTAGTTTGAGAGAGTTTGTGTCTGCGGAGAGAGGGATAGCGGATATGCCTTGTCCGTCAGGCATATCCGGGATGACAAGGCATTTTGATGGTGAATGGAAGAAGAACTGCGGCGAACCAAGCCAGAGTGCTAAGCAAAACGACCACAACAATTGTTGTGGTCGTGTGTCATACGAAGCTGGCTGTTACAGGCAACTTACAAGCCTTTGCGGGTGGCCAGCATTTTTTTGATTTCACCAATAGCACGGGCGGGATTCAGGCCTTTCGGGCAGGTTTTGGCGCAATTCATGATGGTATGGCAGCGGTAGAGCTTGAAGGGGTCTTCCAGCTTATCCAACCGCTCACCGGCATATTCATCGCGGCTATCCACAATCCAGCGGTAGGCGTGCAGCAGGGCTGCGGGGCCGAGGTATTTATCCCCGTTCCACCAATAGCTGGGGCAACTGGTCGAGCAGCAGGCGCAAAGAATACACTCGTAGGAGCCATCCAGCTTTTCACGATCTTCCGGAGATTGCAGGCGCTCTTTCGCGGGGTTAGGGGTCACCGTTTGCAGCCATGGTTCAACCGATTGGTACTGCGCGTAGAACTGCGTGAGATCTGGCACAAGGTCTTTGACCACGGGCATATGTGGCAGCGGGTAAATGGTCACATCTCCCTTCACGTCATCTATGGCTTTGGTGCAGGCGAGTGTGTTGGTGCCGTCAATATTCATAGCGCAGCTACCGCAAATGCCTTCACGACAGGAGCGACGGAAGGTGAGTGTGCTGTCTGTTTCGCCTTTAATTTTAATCAGGGCATCCAGCACCATCGGGCCGCATTTTTCCGTATCCACGGTATAGGTATCCAGTTGCGGGTTACCCTCGCCTTCCGGATCCCAGCGATAGATATGAAAGCGTTTGGTGCGCTTGGCGTCTTTGGGTTGGGGGTGTTGCCGACCTTTCACAACCTTTGAATTTTTGGGAAGGGTGAACTCAGCCATAGTATCGGAACCTCTCGGTATATCATCCAATGGGTATTCAGTATTTGACCTTTTCCGCCCGCCATGCTGCACGACTTGTGGCATGGCGAGCGTTTTTTTTCAGTAACTTAGTAAACCCGTGCTTTTGGCGCGATGGGTTGCACTTCGTTGCTGAGGGTGTGCATATGCACGGGGCGATAGTCTATGGTCACCTTGCCTTTGCTATCCAGCCAGGTGATGGTATGTTTCATCCAGTTCTTATCATCCCGATCCGGATAATCTTCCCGCGCATGGGCGCCACGGCTTTCTTTGCGGTTTTCCGCACCATGCATGGTGACCACGGCCTGCCCCAGCAGGTTATCCAGTTCAAGAGCTTCCATCAGGTCGCTGTTCCAGACCATACCACGGTCTGTAATGCCAATATCCCGATATTGCTTGAAGACTTCGTCTATCATCTGCACGCCTTCTTCCAGTGTTTCCTGCGTGCGGAAGACGGCGGCGTGATTCTGCATAACCCGCTGCATCTGGCCACGGATGGCAGAGGTTGGGGCTGCTCCCTGACTGTGACGGATTTTATCCAGACGTGCGATGGCGTGTTCGCCCGCATTCTCTCCCAACGGCTTATGGGGAGCATTGGGTTTAAGGATTTCCGCTGCGCGCTTGGCGGCGGCGCGGCCAAACACCACCAGATCCAGCAGAGAGTTGGAACCAAGGCGGTTTGCGCCATGCACGGAAACGCAGGCGGCTTCCCCGATGGCCATGAGGCCGGGGATAACATGACCGGGGTTGCCCCCTTTGAGGGTTACCACTTCCCCGTGATAATTGGTGGGGATGCCTCCCATATTGTAGTGCACGGTCGGCAGTACGGGGATGGGTTGTTTGGTGACGTCCACTCCGGCAAAGACACGGGCGGATTCCGCGATGCCGGGGAGACGTTTGTGAATAATATCCGGATCCAGATGATCCAGATGCAGGTAGATGTGGTCTTTTTGTGGGCCAACACCACGCCCTTCCCGAATTTCGACGGTCATGGCGCGGCTGACGACATCTCTGGATGCGAGGTCTTTGGCTTTGGGGGCATAACGCTCCATGAAGCGTTCTCCTTCCGAGTTCACCAGATAACCGCCTTCCCCGCGTACGCCTTCGGTAATCAGGCAGCCCGCACCATAAATACCGGTGGGGTGGAACTGGACGAACTCCATATCCTGTAGGGGCAGGCCGGCACGCAATACCATGCCATTACCATCCCCCGTGCAGGTATGAGCAGAGGTGCAGGAGAAATAGGCGCGGCCATAGCCACCTGTTGCCAGCACCACCATGTGGGCGCGGAAACGGTGCAGGGTGCCTTCGGCCAGATCCCATGCCATGACACCACGGCAGGCGCCTTCGTCATCCATGATGAGATCCAGCGCGAAAAACTCCACGAAGAACTTGGCATTGTGCTTGAGAGCTTGCGTGTAGAGCGTGTGCAAAATGGCATGTCCGGTGCGGTCGGCCGCAGCACAGGTGCGTTGCGCGGCAGGGCCTTCGCCAAATTTAGTGGTCATGCCGCCGAAGGCACGTTGGTAGATTTTACCATCTTCCCGGCGAGAGAATGGTACGCCGTAATGTTCCAGCTCAATCACCGCATCCGCAGCGTTTTTACACATATATTCAATGGCGTCCTGATCGCCCAGCCAGTCAGAACCTTTCACGGTATCATACATGTGCCAGCGCCAGTCATCATCCCCCATATTTCCGAGAGCAGCAGAGATACCGCCCTGAGCGGCCACCGTATGGCTGCGGGTGGGAAATACTTTGGTGATGCAGGCGGTATTCAGCCCTTCAGCCGCCATGCCAAAGGTTGCGCGCAGGCCTGCGCCGCCCGCACCGACCACCACCACGTCATATTCATGATCAATCACTTGATAGGCTTGAGTTACCATCGCCAGATCCGCCTTATGCAACAAAGTGTAGTTTTAGCACGCCCAAAATCCCTAGTCCCGCGAAGAGGAAACAGGCAAAACGGGTAAGAATGATGAGGGTGTGACGCAGAAAAATATCGGAGATATAATCCTCCAGCACGACTTGCACGCCCAGATAACCATGGTAAAACATAGCGAGCAAAAACAGAATGGCCAGCAGCAGGTGATGTGCGGCGGAGAAATATTCGCGCAGGGCATCCACCGGTTGCCCGGCCAGCAGACTGAGCGAAAAGACAAACCAGATAGTCAACACAATAAGCGCCAGAGCCGTGGTGCGCTGCACCCACCAGTGGTGCACCCCATATTTAGCAGACCCCAACCCACGCACCTTAGCCAGCGGGGTTTGCAGAACCGGTTTTTGCGACATGGTTGTCACCTCTCATCCTGATATAATATTAAACGTGAAAAAACAGGCAATATGCGGTTATAACAGCTAGCAAAACGGAACCTGCCAGTGCGATTTGGCCTGTGCGTTCCGCTGTGGGAACGCTGAACCCGTACCCTGCATCCCACGCGAGGTGACGGATACCATTCAGCAGATGATAATAAAACGCCAGTGACCAGAGGATAAGAGCTATTTTACCGGGAATGGAGCGAAATATCTCCGCCATTTGGACATAGCTATAGGGAGCATAGGCTGCGGTGTAGAACCAGAGAGCAATGACCACGGCAGATAGGCTGAGCATCAACCCACTGGCGCGATGCAAAATAGACGTGATCATGGAAATTTGCCAGCGGTAGATACCGATGTGCGGAGACAATGGCCGTGGACGGGAAAGTTTTTCCTGCATGGGAATGCCCTTCGTCAGAGATATCGTAGGTTGCCGCTTATACAACGTGTGCCATAGAAAGACAATGCCCGGTTTTTGTAGAATGGCAAAGTTACAAAAATGTAAACTATGGGCGACAAGTTATTGCAAACAATTATCATTTTCAAAGCACCCACAGGCGTGTGAGCATAGACGATAATGTGTGCAGAAAAATGGTAAAAAATTGACTAATAAGACGTGACTTTCCAAGGTCAGAATGCTATATCTGGTAGTGACGGTAGCAAACGGATACTATTAGGTTCTTCATCCGTCGTGTGTTCGGTGGACAGGAACAGCCAATGTGTGCAAGGTGATACGAAAGCAGAGCATTCAGCGCAACGTATTGCAGTTCAGGACACGGGTTGTTGCGGCACATGAAACCGAAGGTTTGACGGAACCTGAGCAGGCAGAGGATAGATTATGATGCAGGTGGCGACCCCGGACAATCAGACAGCCCATGTCATTGTGGTTGGCAATGAAAAAGGGGGATCGGGCAAGACCACGACATCCATGCATTTGATTATTGGATTGCTGAAACTGGGTTTTCGTGTGGGATCTATGGATATTGATTCCCGCCAGAAGAGCCTGAGCCGCTATTTGGAAAACCGGCAGAATTACAGCCGCAAGCATCAGGTTTCCCTTTCACAGCCCACGCATCAGGTGGTGGTGCGTAGTCCATTCTCCACCGTTGATGAGATGGAAGAAGATGAGCATTTTCGCTTTACGGAATCTCTGCGTATGCTGGCACGAGACCATGATTTTGTGGTCATTGATAGCCCTGGTTCGGATATGTATTTGTCCCGTCTGGCGCATTCTATGGCGAATACGGTGATTACGCCCATCAACGATAGTTTTATTGATCTGGATGTTTTGGCGCATGTGAATGCAGAGACATCGGCCATGGAGCGACCCAGCATTTATAGTGAAATGCTGTGGGAACAAAAAATGAACCGTGCCCGCCGGGGACAGCCCACAATGGACTGGATTGTGATGCGCAATCGCCTGAGTAATCTGGATGCACGCAACAAACGGCGTATGGCCGATGTGGTGGAGCATTTGGGGCAGCGTATTGGGTTTCGGGTGGCGCCGGGCTTTGGGGAGCGGGTTATTTTTCGGGAGTTGTTTCTGGAAGGGCTGACGGTCATGGATCTGGATCGGGAGCAGCCGGGGGTATCCTTGTCTATGTCACATATTGCAGCACGGGAAGAAGTGCGCCAGTTGCTAAAAACACTGGGAATCCCCAAAATACTGGATGCGATGCAGGCAAGTGGTAAGCCCGGTGGTCGTAAGAGTGAGCGAGCCAAGCCATCCTCTCAGCCTGCTCCGGTCACTGAACGCAGTGCGGAGGGGAATAGTGCCTGTACGTCTTCCCCTACCGGGCAGGGAGAAGCGCGAAGCACTGCCGGCATGCATGACGGGATGCGGAGCATATCCTTAACGGGGCATGCCATGGCAACCGCAGCCTGAGGACAAGCGTAAGCTTATGTTGTATCTGGTCGCTGGTATTGCTGCACTGGTACTGGGCTGGAGCCTGATAAAAATTCTATCACAAACACCGTTGGATTTACTGACGCGAGTCGCCCCTTGGTTGGGGGTTCTGGCCTTGCTGGGGCTGGCCTTGCTGATGCTGCGTTTGGGGCAACCGCAGGCGGCTTCTGCCGGGGTGGTTCTGGCAGCCGTTTATGCGCTAATGCGACGATATAGTTGGTGGCTTCTGGGGGCTGTGGCTATGCTATGGCGGCGTAAAAAGCAGGGCGCAACGGGCGATGGCGCCAGCGAAGACAACACCCGTGGGCGGCGCAGCAAAGCAGGAAAACAAACCGCCAGTATGAGCCGGGAAGAAGCACGTGCGATTCTGGGGGTAAGCAAAACGGCTTCGCGTCAGGAGATTGTGAGTGCCTACCGCAAACTGATGCAAAAAAATCACCCGGACAAAGGTGGAAGTGCTTATTTAAGCCAGCAAATACATCAGGCCAAAGAAACCTTACTGAAGGATATGCCCCATGACGAGCCGTAATGCCCCTGCCCTGCCGGAACAGGCAGCTGTAACGCCTTTACCTTCCAGTATTTTGCGTGAATATGATATTCGGGGAGTGGTGGGGGAAACACTCTTGCCTGAACATGCGTATGCTATTGGGCGTGGGTTTGCCTTATCGGTACGGGCACAGTACCACGACGCAACACGCATTGCGGTGGGATATGATGGTCGATTGAGTTCTCCGGCATTGGAAGCAGAAGTGGTGCGCGGCATTACGGACATCGGGCTGGATGCTATATGTATTGGCTGTGGCCCTACTCCTATGCTCTACCATGCCAGCGTTACCTTGCGTGCGGATGCGGGGATTATGATTACGGGATCGCATAACCCGCCTTCGCACAATGGGTTTAAAATGCTGGTGCGGGGTAAACCTTTATTTGGTAAAGACATTCAGGAACTTGGGCAACGGGCGGTTCAGCCGGTGGAATCCACACACAAAGGTCTGGTGGAGCGGCATAATATTCAGGCCGCGTATGTGGACTATCTGGTGCAAAGCTATGGTACGGGCGAAAGGCCGCTGCGTGTCGTATGGGACGCTGGCAATGGTGCCGCAGGTGAAGTGATGCAGGCACTTGCCGCCCGATTACCGGGACAGCATCATCTGCTCTTTGAACAGATTGACGGGCATTTTCCGAACCATCACCCGGATCCATCTGTCCCGGCGAACATGCAGGATTTGATTGCTGCCGTGAAAAAGCACGCGGCGGATATAGGTATCGCTTTTGATGGGGATGGTGACCGTATTGGGCTGGTGGATGGTGAAGGGCATATCTGGTGGGGGGATCAGATGATGCAACTGCTGGCAAAGGACGTGCTGGCAAAGCAGCCGGGCGCCACCATTATTGCGGATGTAAAAGCCAGCCAAACCCTGTTTGATGCCATCGCCGCCATGGGAGGCAAACCGCTGATGTGGAAAACCGGGCATTCGCTGGTGAAAGCAAAAATGGCAGAGATAGGGGCGCCATTGGCCGGAGAAATGAGTGGCCATATTTTCTTTGCAGAAAACCATGGTTTTGATGATGCATTGTTTGCGGCGGTGCGAATGCTGAAGATTTTGAGCCATATGACTGCATCGCTGGCAGAGGTATATCATACCCTGCCCCACCCGCATAACACGCCAGAAATTCGGATTGAATGTGAAGGATTTGACAAGTTTCGTATGGTGCAAAACCTCCAGCAGCAGTTGCGGCATCAGGGGGTAGCTTTTAGCGATGTGGATGGGGTGAGGGCACGGAATGCAGATGGCTGGTGGTTGCTGCGGGCATCGAATACACAGTCTGTATTGGTGGCACGGTGCGAAGGAAAAGACCCCGCTGCCCTTGAGCGTTTGAAGGCCGGGTTAAAACAGTGGGTGGAGGCGGAAGGGCTGCCCGTGCCAGAAGAATTATTGCCTGTGCGCGTATGATGTGAGCAATCCAGCCTCTCGCTGCTTGCATTACAGGACAGGTAAGCGGCCACCGAGAGTCAGGACGCACAACCTTATGAAAACTCTGCCTCTGGCAGAATCCACTGGGAAGGAACATGCCCCTCATGGACTCAATTTGTGAGCCGTGAGGGGCAAAACCATCGGTGGAAATGAGAGAAACGGACTACTTCAGTAATTGCCCTTTATACTCACCCGTCAAGCTTTTCAAGAAGGCGACAATGGCCTGGGTTTCCTGTGGTTTGAGGTCTTCGCCCAATTGGTATTTGGCCATGAGTTTAACCGCCTGTTCCAATGTTTTAACCTGACCATCGTGAAAATAAGGAGCGGTGAGGGCAACATTGCGCAGCATTGGCACTTTGAACATATATTTATCGGCTTCGTCTTTGGTGACGTTGTAGCGGCCATAGTCATTTTGTGTGACGTTACCACGATCGGTAAAATAATCCTCCGACATGGGTTGATAGCTATTGCCGCCAAGGTAGGGACCATTGTGACAGGCGTTACACCCTTTTTCCTGAAACAGATCCCAGCCTTTTTTCTCCAGGGCGGTTAAAGCTTTGGCGTCTCCTTTGAGAAACTTGTCAAAGCGAGAGTTGGGAGTGACGAGCGTTTTTTCAAACTCGGCAATTGCATCCGCAATATTGGCTTTGGTGATGCTGCCGCCATAGAGTTCATCGAACAGGGGTTTATAGGCTTTCTGGGTCGCGACTTTCTTTTCTACATCCACCCATTTTGCGCCCATTTCTACCGGGTTTTCCACTGGACCCAGCGCCTGCTCCGCCAGATCTTTGGCGCGACCATCCCAGAATTGGACAAAGTTATTGCCGGAATTGAACACGGTGGGGGAATTAACGCCACCCAACTGGCCTTTAATGCCTTTGGAGGTGGGGAGTCGATCCGTACCGCCTTTTTTCAGGTCATGACATGTGGCGCAGGAGACCGTGCCATCACCGGATAACAGGGGATCGTGGTAAAGTTTTTCTCCCAGTGCCGCTTTTGCTTCATGCACCTTTACGCTTTCCGGAATAGGGGTAATGGCCGTGGGATCTGCGTCCTCTGCAAAGGCGGGTGTGGCAAGCCCCAGCACCAGGGACAACATGCAAATACGACTTAGAAGCGCTTTCATAAAATATTTATCCCTCTTTGTCAGATTACGTCTTTACATATTACATCATACGCATGGGTATGCAATAGATATTCTTAGAATCATTCTAATTGACATTGCCCCCCTCCCCCATTTTGTCCGACAGGTTGAGGGGGGAAGCGTAAATCGGGCTTGTCAGGCTGAGGGGAATGCTCTACCTAGACAAGATTCAGCCCAAGGCATGTGGTGGCTGATGATATTTGCCTCCATCGCAACGCACGGTGGCTGGCGGGGTCGTATCCGTCCATAGCTCAACTGGATAGAGCAACGGACTTCTAATCCGTAGGTTGCAGGTTCGAGTCCTGCTGGGCGGGCCACGACACCGTGTGGAGCAAAAAAATCCGCCATGCGGAGTCTATGCGTTAGGAAACAATTGGGTGAACGGGCATGGCTGGACAACAGATGACCACATTGGCAGGCAAACGCGTATTAACAGGCATTAAGCCCACCGGAAGGCCGCATTTGGGGAATTATCTGGGAGCGATTCAGCCCATGATCCGTATGTCGCGGCATGCAGGAGAAGCGTTGGTATTTATTGCCGATTTGCATGCGTTGAATGGTGGACAAACTGCGCAAGATATTTGCCACAGCACCTATGAAATTGCTGCCTGCTATCTGGCACTGGGGCTGGATGTGGAAAAAGCAATTTTTTACCGTCAGTCTGATGTGCCAGAGATTTATGCTCTGAACACCCTGTTGAGCAATGTGACCGCCAAAGGCTTACTCAACCGCGCCCATGCGTACAAAGATAAAGTTGCGAAAAACATTGAAGAACTGGGGCGGGATGCGGATGACGCAATCAATATGGGGCTATTTAATTACCCGCTACTCATGGCAGCGGATATATTGCTGTACAATGCGGATTTGGTGCCGGTGGGCAAAGACCAGAAGCAGCATTTGGAGATTGCGCGGGATATTGCGAGTTCTTTCAATCATCATTATGCGCAAGGCGAAGCTTTGCTAACCCCGCCTGAGCCAGTGATTGAAGAGGATGTGGAAGCGATACCGGGCACAGACGGACGCAAAATGAGCAAGAGTTATGGCAATGTGATTCCTCTTTTTGGGGAAGAAAAAGCCATTAAAAAGGCCGTGATGGGGATTCAGACAGATTCTCGCTTACCGGACGAGCCGAAGGATGCGGATGATATTATTGTGTATCAAATCTACCGGTTATTTGCGGCCACCGAGCAAACTGACACGATGAAACGAGCCTTTGCAGAAGGTAAGCTTGGGTACGGGGATGCGAAAAAGCAATTGCTGGCATGCCTTCAGGAGCGTTTTGCTGAGGCATCCGCTGAGTATCATCGGTTAATGGAAAACCGTGACGAGCTGGATGCGGCACTGGCCAGAGGCGCCAGCCGAGCGCGCAGCATTGCGCGGAGGCAACTGGCCAGCGTGAGCGAGCGGATGCTGGGGCGGGTGATTGAATTGCCGTAAGGCAGAGCTTTGAGTGGATGCCTGCCTGCACAGGCATGACGGGGGTTTGTTACCTACACAAGGGACAAGAAGCGAGGACAGCAGTCCGAGCCCTTTAGTGAGCGTTAGCGAGAGGGGGCTTTAGCCCCGAATGCGTAGCGAGGCAAGTAGGCCGAGCGAAGCCAAGGGAAGGTTTTTCGTGGATGCCTGCCTGCGCAGGCATGACGGGGTTTGTTACCTACACAAGGGACAAGAAGCGAGGCAAGTAGGCCGAGCGAAGCCAAAGAAAGGTTGCGCGAGTGGAGGGAAACACGTCAGCCGTGAGAGACGCGTTTGCGACTGGCGAGCACATCCAGCACGCGGTTGACCAAGTCATCTTTACTGAAGGGTTTGAGTAAGACGTCATCGACATATTTTTGGGCGGCAACCAGCGCCAGATTGGCTGGTACATCCATACCACCGCCGGAGATGGCGATAATGGCCGGACGATTTGCACCATAGGTTTTTTGAATATCCTCCAGCACTTCAAAGCCATCTTTTCCGGGCATAATAATATCCGTAATGACCATATGGTAGGCATGGCTGCCAATCTTGCGCAGGCCTTCATTACCATCGGTGGCGATATCAACATTGGCGCCTTCGCGCTCCAGCAAATCACGCACCGAAAGGGCAACCTGAGGGGCATCGTCTATCACCAGAATATGGGTATTGTGTAATTTCATGAAGCAATCTCCGGTATTTGAATTGTGAACGTGGTGCCTTTGTGTTTTTCTGAAACGCAGGAGATGTTTCCCCCCCAGCTTTTGATAATGCTCTGGACGATCGCCAGTCCCATGCCCGTGCCTTCCCCTGCCGGTTTGGTCGTGAAAAATGGATCAAAGATTTGGCGTGCAGTTTCCGCGTCCATGCCGTGGCCTGTATCCGTCATCACCAGTTGGAACATATGGGTAGCATCGGTGGGCATGCGCTTGCGCCTTCGCATGGGTACCCTGCCCCAGCTAATGGATAAGGCGCCACGCTGTTGCATGGCATGCGTGGCATTATTGACCAGATTCATCAACACATGTTGCTAACTGCCATCATTGCACCATACCTTGCAGGAGGGAGCCGTGCCAGCCTGTAGTTTCAGTTCTATGCTGCTGGGTAGCAACGCACGTATGAACACGAATGCTGCGGATGTGGCCTGCATCATATCGGTCGGCTGGTTAAGACGATCATGCTGCCGGGAGTAAATGAGGACATCCTGAATAATGGTTGCTGCTTTTTTGGTGTATTGCAACACGTTGCCCAGATAACGGGTTAGGCGTTCATCGGTTTGGGAGAAATCTTCCACTGCCAGTTCCGCATAGGTCAGCACCGGTTGCAGCAGGTTGTTGACCTCATGCGCTACGCCGCCAGCCATGGCTTGCAGGGATTGTTGTTTATTTTCCTGTAGGGTGCGTTGTTCTTCCTGCACTCTGTGGGTAATATTTTCGGTGAACATGACCATGCCACCTATTGTCCCATTGGCATCGCGCCAGGGCATGAGATGGTATTGCAGCCATTCGGATTCACCTTTATTATTGATGAACTCTTCTCGGTCGCATTCAATGACGTCCCCTTGCAGGGAGCGTTGATGCAGGGCGATCCAATGCGGATGTTGCTGGCGGATAGTGGGAAAAACATCGTAATGGCTGCGTCCCAGAATATCCTGCTCGATGAGTTGATAATCGGACAACCAACGCTGGCTACAGGCCAGATAGCGCATATCCCTATCAAACATCGCCAGAGCCAGCGGCGTGTGGCGGATGAACTGCGAAAAGAGAACATGCTGCTGATGGATTTCCGCTTCCATTTCTTTCTGATGAGTAATGTCCAGACATTGCAGGACATAGAGCAAAGGCTGGCCTTCAGTGGCATGCAGAATATTCAGGGAAAGTTGCGCCCAGAGAGGATAGCCACGGCGATGCATGAAACGATATTCTCGCGGACGGCCAGACGTCTGGCATTGGGCGAGCAACTCTCTCCAGAGAAACGGGGGAGCATCATCCGACGGTAGCAAGCGATGGATTGACTGCTGCCATAACTCCTCTTGCGTGTAGCCAAAGGTTTGGCTGAAGCTGCTGTTGATATGCTGAATGTGGCCTGCCTGATCCAACAAAGCCAAGGCCAGCCCCATACGGTGAAAAACCTGTGTATAGAGATGCTCCCCCAGAATACAATTGGCATCGGATAATGCGGTATTCATGACGGTGACAATCTCATCTATGTTGCTGTTCTTTGGATGATTATACAAACCGAAGCTTAACAAAGGACTACGGTTACCCTGCATGGAACATGCCACCGCAAAGCATGGGGGTTAGCAGGATGATGGATATGGGACGAGGGTGTAAAAAGCGTTTGCCAAAGCACGGATCACATGCTAACGATTTATTAACACTTAATAACATTTGAACAGGGATGTGAACCATGACAAACGCTTTGCCATTGGCTGCGGAAGCCGCTGATATTGCCGTAAGTGCAACCGATGCTGGCAGCCAATTGCCACGCTGGGATTTATCCAGAGATTTTTATGCCAGTCCCCGTGACCCTAAACTGGCGCAGGATATTCAGGATGCGCTGGAACAGGTGCGCGCCTTTGAACAAACCTACAAAAGAACCATCATCAATCTGAACGGTGATGAAATGGCTGACATGTATGATGCACTGGCACCCATTTACAGTTTGGTGGGGAATATTTACCGCTATTCCAGTTTGCTTGAATCGATTGACGCAACCAACCCGGATGTACGCTGGATGAGCGGCTGGGTGGGTGAGCAACTGGCACCACTGGGGCAGCATTTGCTGTTTATGACGCTGGAGATGTCCAAGATTCCACCGGAAGAACTGGAGCGTCGTATGCAGGAGTCTCCGCGGCTGGCTGCGTTTGAATCCACCATTCGGGATCATTTGCAGGGACGGAAATATTTACTTTCCGATGATAAAGAGCAACTGTTGGTACAACTGAGCGCCGTTGGCGACAACAGCATTGCCGATTTTCTGGAAGAAGACCGGGTGCGCTGGCGCTACGAACTGAATGGTGAAAGCCTGACCGAAACCCAACTGGGCAAATATACCACGGCTGCGGATGAAGCAACCCGTAAAGCCGCTATGGAAGCGCGGTATAAAACATTGGAAGACAAAAAGCATTTGCCTGTCGCGGCGATGAATGGCCTGATTCAGGAAATGCGGGTGCGCAATGAGCAGATCCGGGGCTATGACGGGCCGATGGCCAGCCGCAATGCAAGCAATCAGGTTGGCGCAACCGAAGTAGAAGCCATGATTGAAGCGGTGAAAGAAAATTATGTGAATGCCTCGCATCGGTATCTGGCATTGAAGGCCGAACTTCTGGGTAAGGCCGCGGGCGAAAAACTGAATTACTGGGACGAGCCTGCACCGCTGCCAACCGCCAATGGTCAGGAAGTGACCATTAGCTGGGAAGAAGCGCGTGATATTGTGCTGGAGACGTTTTACAGTTTTAGTCAGGAATTTGGAGATATTGCCAAAGAATTTTTTGACAATAACTGGATAGATGCCGAGCCGCGTGCAGGTAAGCGTGGTGGTGCATTCTCTATGTCCGGCACCAAGACCATGCACCCGTTTGTGCTGGTGAACTATCAGGGTCGGCCAGATGATGTATCCACTCTGGCGCACGAGCTGGGACACGCCATTCACCAAACGCTGGAAGCGCGCAAACAACATGCTCTGGAATTAGGTACCCCTCTGACATTGGCGGAGACCGCCTCTATTTTTGCGGAGGAACTGACGTTCCGTAAACTCATGGAGCGCATCCCCGATGTGGAGGCAAAGATTCGTCTGTTGGCGGATTCTATTGAAGGGGGATTGGGCACCATTGACCGTCAGACCCAGTATGTAGAGTTTGAACGGCGTATTCATGCTGAGCGTGCAGAACAAGGCCCACTTTCTGCCGAGCGTTTTGGCGAGATATGGAGCGAGGTGTGGCACGAGCGCACCGGCGGTCAGATAACGCCCATGGAAGGCTTTGAGAATGACTGGACGCGGATTCCACATATTTTCCGCACCCCGTTTTATGTTTATGCCTATACCTTTGGTAACTTGCTGGTAAACGCTTTGATTACCAATTTTGATCAGGCGGCAGATAAAGAGGCGTTTGTCGCGAAATATACAGAGTTGCTGGCCTCTGGCGGAACCAGACCCTACGAAGAATTGTTGGAAATGTTTGGTCTGGACGCATCTAACAAGCAGTTCTGGAAAGATGGGTTGGCGGTACTAAACCATAAAATCAGCGAGTTGGAAGTGCTGGTGCAACAGCAACGGGACGCAGCAAAAGCCGAAGCTGCCGCGCCTGCAAATGACAATGCCGTGACCGTTATTGCCGGCGATGAGGCAACCCGCAGCGATCTTGCTAAAGCAGTAGAACAGCAGGATAGCCGGGCGGCCTAAGGCGCAGAAGGATGTGACGAGCGAAAGGGCGACATTGCGAGTCGCCCTTTTTCGTTCCGCATCCAGATGGTGTCGTCAGATAACGCAAGCATCCATCGCATCGCAAATCAGGCATTTCATCTGAACAGAGTGGCTAAAATCATCTCTGTCATAAAAATGTCATTTGCTATTTTGCAGTGCAACGATTAACGTCCCCTTCATTCCCCCCTGATAAGGGAGAACATTGTTAACTTCGGTACCATGTATGGCGGTGGCCTGATGGAAAGCCCGATGAATAATGTGGAGAGACATGATGACCGACGTAGCTTCGCCGTCCGCCATGACGGGCGCGGAAATGATTATACGCTCCCTGCTGGACCAGGGCATTGATACGATTTTCGGTTATCCCGGTGGGGCTGTACTGCCCATCTATGATGCTCTTCACAAGCAAAATGAACTCCGACATATTCTGGTACGTCATGAGCAGGCAGCCGTGCATGCGGCGGAAGGCTATGCGCGTTCGACGGGTAGGATTGGCGCGGTATTGGTGACATCCGGCCCTGGGGCGACCAACACCATTACCGGTCTGGCTGATGCAATGATGGATTCCATTCCCCTGTTGGTAATTACCGGGCAAGTCCCGACCCACATGATTGGTAATGATGCGTTTCAGGAAGCGGATGTGACCGGCATTACCCGCTCTTGCACAAAATACAACTACCTCTGTACCAAAGTAGCTGACTTGAGCCGCACTATCCATGAAGCGGCGAATATTGCCCGTTCGGGACGTCCGGGACCGGTGTTGGTGGATATTCCAAAAGATGTGCAGAATGCGCGAGGGGAATATATTAATTTCCGTAATTATCGGCGCCCATCGTACCGGGTGCATTTCGAGCCAGACCGCGCCAAGGTGGAGGAAGCGGTAGAACTGCTGGCCAATGCACGGCAACCGATTTTCTATATTGGCGGCGGGGTCATTAATGCGGGAAGCAAGGCCAGTGATTTATTGTTTGAGTTAGCCAAAAAGACCGGTTACCCCGTCACCACGACCCTGATGGGATTGGGTGCCTACCCCGCAGATGATGCGCAATGGGTGGGAATGCCGGGCATGCATGGTTCGCTGGAAGCGAATCTGGCCATGTATCATTGCGATCTGATGATGAATATCGGGGCGCGCTTCGATGACCGGGTGGTGGGTAATGTGAGCGGTTTTTCCCCCGGATCAACTAAGGTGCATGTGGATATTGACCCTTCCTCCATTAATAAGAGCGTACAGGTGGATTTGCCGATTGTGGGAGATGCTGCCCGTGTACTGGAGCTGATGCTGGATATTTGGGAGGAGCGCGGATTTGAGGTGCAGCACCCGGAGGCTGTGGCCAAGTGGTGGAAAAAAATTGAAAAATGGCAGAGCAAACATTCCTACAGTTACAAGCAGGAAGGGGAAGCCATTAAGCCCCAATTTGCACTGGATAGCATTAATGCCAAGCTGAAAAGCCGTAACAGCTATGTCACGACCGATGTTGGACAACACCAGATGTGGAGTGCGCAGTTTTTCACCTTTAATCAGCCGAAACGGTGGATGACATCCGGCGGGTTGGGCACGATGGGCTATGGCTTACCCGCAGCCATGGGTGTGCAGGTGGCGCATCCTGACGCTACGGTGGTTTGCATTAGCGGTGATGCCTCCATTATGATGAATATTCAGGAGTTGGCGACCATTGCGCAGTTTCAGTTGCCTGTCAAATTGTTCATTTTGAACAATGGATATATGGGAATGGTGCGGCAATGGCAGGAATTGTTTCATGGCGAGCGTTACTCCCAGAGCTATTTTGATTCTGTGCCGGATTTTGTGAAAATGGCGGAGGCTTTCCGTCTGAAAGGGCTGCGGGCAACCTCAGCCAAAGGGCTGGATGCGCTACTGGATGAAGCACTGAACGACCCTGGCGCGGTGGTGGTGGATGTGGTGGTAACCGCAGAAGAAAATGTGTACCCGATGATTCCCGCCGGAGCCAATCACAATGAAATTGTGCTGGGACCGGGCAAGCAGCTGGAACTGAATGAAGAAGAGGGTATGGTGCTGATATAATTATTTTTTGTAGTTCCGCATCAACCAGATACGGTGTGATATCTACGCATTCCCGCCCCCTATCTGTTCAGCGACAGACACCTGATTATTGTTTTTACGACTTATGACTGACTGAGATACGTATCATGCCACAACGATCGACAAGCAAAGCCATCAAAGCAGAAGCCCCCATGGAACGGCATACCATTTCCCTGTTAGTGGATAATGAATTTGGCGTGCTGGCACGGGTGATTGGGCAATTTTCTGGCCGCGGATATAATATTGAAAGCCTGACCGTGGCGCAGGTGAGTGAAGTGCCCAAGCTTTCCCGCATGACCATTGTCACCACTGGTACGCCTGCCGTGATTGTGCAGATTATGGCATTGCTGGATCGGGTGGTACCGGTGCATAAGGTGCTGGACATGACGTCATCCGGCAAGCATGTAGAGCGCGAGCTGGCATTGATTAAAGTCATTGGTAGCGGCGATGAACGGGTAGAAGCCCTGCGGCTGGCCGATGTGTTTCGGGCGCATATTGTGGATGCAACCAATGATTCTTTCATTTTTGAAATCACTGGCAGCGCGGAGAAGATTGATACATTCATCGGGCTGATGCAACCGCTGGGGCTGGCGGAAGTCTGCCGGACGGGGGTGGTGGCTATTTCGCGGGGGAAGATACTTTTATGAGCCTTCGTTGCTGCCATCAGATTGCGTCCTTTTGTACAGAATTTTGATACGGAAGGACAGCGGGTCTTCGCTTGGGCGGAGATGACGAATAATACACGACAACCTTTTGACTTTTCACCTACAGGAGTATCTCTACATGCAAGTTTTCTACGATAAAGACACCAACTTCGGTCTGATTCAGGACAAGAAGATTGCGATTATTGGCTATGGTAGCCAAGGGCATGCACATGCAGCAAACCTGCGCGACAGTGGTGTGAAGGATGTGCGCATTGCGCTGCGCCCTGGCTCAGCGACGGCTAAAAAAGCACAGTCTGCCGGTTTTGAGGTTCTGGCACCGGCTGAGGCGGCTGCCTGGGCGGACGTGGTGATGGTGTTGATTCCTGATGAGTTGCAAGCCGATCTGTACCGTGAGCATTTGCATGACAACCTGAAGCAGGGGGCATCGCTGGCGTTTGCCCATGGTCTGGCCATTCACTTTGGATTGATTGAACCGCGGGAAGATATCAGCGTATTTATGGTGGCACCGAAAGGTCCCGGCCATACAGTGCGCGGTGAATACCTGAAAGGTGGTGGCGTGCCTTGCCTGTATGCTGTGCATAAGGATGTATCCGGCCAGACCGAACAACTGGCGCTGGCTTATGCTTCCGGTGTGGGTGGTGGTCGTTCCGGTATCATCAAGACCAACTTCCGCGAAGAATGCGAGACCGATTTGTTTGGCGAGCAGGCCGTTCTGTGTGGTGGTGTAAGCGCGCTGGTGAAAGCCGGTTTTGAGACCTTGGTTGAAGCCGGATATGCACCGGAAATGGCGTACTTTGAGTGTATGCATGAGGTGAAGCTGATTGTGGATTTGATGTATGAAGGCGGTTTGGCCAACATGCGCTATTCTATTTCCAACACCGCTGAATATGGGGATTATGTGACGGGGCCACGGGTCGTAACTGCTGAAACCAAAGCGGAAATGAAACGCGTGCTGGAGGATATTCAATCCGGTCGTTTTGTGCGGGACTGGATGCTGGAAAACAAAGCCGGCTGCCCTAGCCTGAAAGCGACCCGCCGCCGCGAAGCCGAACACCCGATTGAAGAAGTGGGGGCAAAATTGCGCGCTATGATGCCGTGGATTGGCAAGAACAAGCTGGTGGATAAAGAAAAGAACTAGGTATTCTATGTAACCAATTATTTTTTAATCTTTATGCGCCGGAAAGTTTGAAGCTTTCCGGCGTATTTTTGTTTAGAGAAGTGGCGAGTTTGGAGCAACACATGAGGTTAGCAGGCCGGTCGGCGCTATGAAGAACCCACTCTCCTTACAGCCAGACTAATGTCGGCAGGCGGGTCCAGAGGATGCCGGTTTGCACGTGATCGGGTTGCCAGACAGCGTGCAGCAGTTGGGCATAGTGTTGCATTTGCTGCCGATAATGAGCCGGAATATCTGATGGATTAGAGACATATCCCGTTTTGTAATCAATAATATACAGCGTTTTTCTTTCCATCCACATGCAATCCACCTGACCATAAAAGGCTTCTCCATTGACGGTACCAATGATGGGGATTTCACGCAGGGCATATCCTTCACGAATGGCTGTGAGTTCTGGCATGGCAAGAACGGCTTGTACCTCCTGTAGTATTTGGGTGGCATCGGGCATGGAGATACCCTGCTGTTGCAGGTATTGTAGAGCACGCGGCGCGTGCTGAGAGGGTGGCAGATCGGGTAGATAATGCAGCAATTCATGCAGTAGGTTGCCACGCGCTTTGCCGATGAGTGCGGATGCTGTCTCCGGATTGGTATCTGATGTCCAGAGAGGTGGTTGCAGTTGGCTTTCTTCATGGCGGGAAGGTGAACGGAAACGCAGCGATTCTTCTGCCTCTACCGGATGATGCAACCATGCAGGCGCACTGACAGGCAACGGGATACTGGGAGCGGGTTGTTTGGCTATGGCATGGGAAGAAGTGTCTCCGGCCAGATGCGGCTCTGTGAAGACATATTTGACCGGGGTTGTGGCGGCTTCTCCCCCCTCGTTTGGGGAGGAGGATGGCCAGAGAGAGGGCATGGGTTCCGTGATAGCCCCTAAATGCAGCATGGCCTGTTGTAGTTGCGGGTACCATTGCCCTTCCCTCGATGTACCTTTGCCGGAGGCATTGCCCATGATGTAGAGTTCTTCCTCCGCACGGGTGAGGGCAACATAGAGCAGGCGTTGCGACTCTTGCTGGCTAGCCGCCTTGCGCATCTCTGCGGCATCGCGCTCCCATTGGCAGCGTTCTTCGCTGGAGTGTCCCCAGACCATCAGCGGGGAGTCATCCGCTTGCAGGCGAGTGATAAAGGGAGGTTTTTCCGACTGTTCGGTAAAGACGGTATCCGGCAGAATGACGATGGGCGCCTGTAGCCCCTTGGAGGCATGAACTGTCATGACGCGCACCTGCGTTTTGCCCTCCATCTCCCGTTTGATATCTCCGGCACTGGTTTCCAGCCAGTCCAGCCATGCCATCCAGCCTTCGACTCCTTCCATGGCTGCTTGCTCTGTGAGTTGCAGAAAGGCTTGTAGTGGCACTTCAGCGGCGACACTGAGGCGAGCGGTGATGCGTTGCAGGCCACCTTCCTGCAGAAGCAGGCGGGTATAAAAGGCCAGTGGCGTGTGGGTGGATGCCCAGTCCCGCCACTGTTGCAAGGTGTGGGTGAGGGTTTGGCTGAGGTTATCCTGCTGCTGTTGCAGATAATGCCATAGGCTTTGGTTAGCCCGGTTGGCGCAGAGTTGATATAACTGTTCTTCCGTGACGCCCTGCCCTTCCCGAAACAGTGGGCTTTTCAGCAGGCAGGCCAGATGAAAATCATCCCCTGATTGTACCAGCCAGTGCGCCAGTGCCAGCATATCCTGCACGGCGATATCTTCCAGCAGGCGGAAGCGATCGGCTCCGGCAACGGGAACCCCCATTTCCGCAAGCAGGCTATTGAGACGATACATCATGGACTTGCGGCTGCGAAACAACACCATGATATCCCCCGGTTGGACGGCTCTGCCGGAGGCGGCCAGCAGGCGGGTATCCTGCAACCAGCGGCGAATGGTATCCGCAATATGCCATGCGAGGTCTTGCTGGAGGTTGCCATAGGTGCGGGGGGGAGGCCAGTGTGTTTCTTTCTCCGGTTTGGGGAAGAGCGGCCAGAGTTCGATGCGGCCGCCATGCTGCTCTTTTTTCCATTGGTGGCGGCTGATGTCTCCCAGTGCTTGCTGCTGCGTTTCTTCCCGGAAGGTGGCATCCACCAGTTTCAGAATAGGCGGGGTGGAGCGGTAGGAAAAGCCCATGCTGACGGCTTCAAACCGATGTCCGGCCTGCTGCGCAGCCTGAATTTTCCGTTGATAATACTGTTGCATATCCACAAAATGTCTGGGTGATGCCCCCTGAAAACCGTAGATGGATTGTTTGCGATCCCCCACCACAAAGAGGGTGCGGCGGCGGTCTGCCAGTTGATGCTGATGGAACTCTTCCGTCAGGCGTTGAATGAGCTGCCATTGTTCCGGGCTGGTATCCTGTGCTTCATCCACCAGCAGGTGGTCTATACCGCCATCCAGCCGGAACAGCACCCAATCCGCCATATCTGCACGATAGAGCAAGTGAAGGGTTTTGTGGATCATGTCTGAAAAATCCAGCGCACCGGCCTGATGTTTCATCTGCTCGTAGGCATGCCCCAGCAGGCGGGCGGCGTGCATGAGCAGGCGAGTACGCTGCAACAGAGAAAGCCTTTGTCTGGTCTCCAGAAAATGGCGCAGGCGTTGTTGTTCGCGGTAGATAATCTCCAAATGCTCTGGGTGTTGCCTGCTCCAGTTAAAGCGCTCGAAGCTTCTTGGTTCGCGTGTCTGGGTGAGCAGAGCTTGTTGGTATTGCTCCAGCAGCTGGGGATTGGCACGTTCATCCTCCGGCGCGTGGAGCCATGCCAGCATCGGTTCTGCGGGTGCTTGCAGCGTTTTTACATCCTGACGCCATGCCTTTGCAATGGCAATGAGGCTGGAACGGTGGGGTATGGAGGCATCTGCACAGAAGTCCCTGAGCACATGATCGGTCGTCAGTGCTGTTGGGAGACCCAGCTCTTGTTGCCACAGACTGAGGCGGCGTTCGACCTCGCCCTCTGCCAGCCAGTTGGAACCCAGCGATTGCATGGCCATGAACATGCGGCTGATATGTTCGTAGAAGCGGCCTTCACTGGTGAGGAACATGAGGAGCCCCGCCATAATTTGCTGGGTTTCCGGCTGGTCGCTTTGTAGGAGCTGTTGCAGCAATTGCCGCTGTGCCCGGCGGGTTTGGGCTTCTTCCCATAGCATGAAATGCGGGCTGACCCCTGCTTCCAATGGGAACCGTTGCAGCAGGCGTTGGCAAAAGCTGTGAATGGTTTGGATGGGAAGCCCCTGTGGGTCATCCAACACAGTTAAAAAAAGCCCGCGAGCAAGCAGGCAGGTGCGCTCATCGGGGGGGTGGCCGATGACATCATGCAGGGCTTTGTGCAACGTTTCATCTGTGGCGGCAGCCCAGTTAGCCAGTGCCCCCTGAAGGCGCTCGGCCATTTCTGCGGCGGCGGCTTTGGTGAAGGTGAGGCAGAGAATGCGCGCAGGTTCTACCCCGCTGAGCAGCAGGCGCAAGACGCGATCCGTGAGGACTTTGGTTTTCCCCGTGCCCGCTGAGGCCGCCAGCCAGATGTTCCATTCCGGGTGTGCGGCGGCTTTTTGCGGATCCGTTTGCAGGTGTTCCGGCACGGGTGGATGGTTGTGGGCAGAGGTGGGCATGATGGATTTCCGGCTATGGTAGGAATGCGAGGCATTCGCAATTTTTTATTGCAAATGCTTCGCAAGTTCATTAGGATTGATTTGCAAGTTCAGGCTAATCTAATGCTTTCATGGTCGCGCTTCTATGTATATTTGCATTTGTAACGGGATAAAAGAAAAAGACATTACGGCAGGTGCCAATAGTGTCTCCGAAGTATTTAAAAGCCAGAACTGTCGGCCGCAGTGTGGTAGCTGCGTGAATTACATTCGGGATGAGTTGCTGCCACGCACACAGGCCAGTGCCAGTGTGCAGGGCTGATGCGCGCAGAGTAACGATAACGCTACGATATCATCAGATTGTCACAAAGAGACAGTACCTTTATCATCTAACCATGATGTGACAGGGCATGAGTGTGCAGACTCTTTCTTACAGCAACGATGCATCCATAGACGCGAAGGGGCGCAAAGTTCCCCTGAGTGAACACTATTGGCGGCAGGACTTCGACGCACGTTTAACAGGGAATGCCAACTGTGAAGCATTGCTGGAGGCGATACAACGTTTGCAAGATAAAGCCGCCCGCCATGGCATAAGCCATCCTTTTGATGGGCATGTTATTTTTGAGAACAGATTTTCGTTCGCTTTTGTCATCCGGCCGGAGCAAAAAGGGTTTTCTCGCTTTTTATCTATAGATTTAGAGGCATTATCCGCGCAATCACCCGCATACACAACGGATGAGCTGGAAACATTTTTATGGCACGAGTTTGGGCATTTTATGCAGCCACCGGAAATGATTGCCCGCAAAGATGTACTTCGGGCTCTTGCTAGTGCAGGCTTGCATATATTGACCTCTTATTGCGACAAATTGGGGAAGCAAGATCCTGCATTGCAGGCATCCTTAAACGTTCTGCAAGAGCAAGATTTTATAGAAGAGATAGGATTGGGACGTAGGCAGCGGCTGGATGACCTGCTTTCCAGCTTGCCAATCTCCGTAGATGAAGCCGGAGCGATATCGCGTAAAGTCACTACTCTTGCCGAGCAATATGCAGCCTATCAATTGCTGGAAGGTTTTTTGGAAGCGGAAGCGGATAGCTGGGTTGGAGCCATGGCGGATAATCCCGCAGCATTTGCCACCGGTCTGGCAAAAATGCGTGGCGAAAACTTGCCCGCAAAAGCATCCTTCTGGACTAGCCATGAAGTCCTGCCAGCGGGGCGTTATTATGGACATGAGGATTCGTTACGGTTGCGCACTGCATTAGTGCAGACGATGACATCTGAGGATAAGGCGGCTGTGTTACAGCGCTATCTTCAACCCAGCAGGATATAACCACGCTTAGGGTATATATTGACAAGCAGTGGAAATTGGTCACAATCGCGGGCGTGTCCCTTCCCTTTCCCTGTAGCATAAGGATGCAGCCATGGCGATTGCCCTGAATGACGCCGCGAAAAAGCAGATTATTCAGCATTTGAATAAAATTTTGAAAAATGAGCTGACCGCCATTAACCAGTATTTCTTGCATGCGCGGATGTTACAGCACCAAGGCTATGCACGGCTTGGTGACAAAGAGTTTCACGAATCCGTGGATGAGATGAAACATGCAGATGAGATTACCAAACGCGTATTATATCTGGGAGGTATTCCGAACCTTCAGGATTTAGGTCGTCTGCGCATTGGCGAGCATGTGAAAGAAATGATGGAATGTGACCTTGCCATGGAGCAAGGGGCGATTGCCGATTTGCGCGAGGCCATTGCTGTATGCGAAGAACACCGCGATTTTGTATCCGCTGATTTGCTGCATGCGATTCTGGCTTCAGAGGAAGAGCATCATTTGTGGTTGTCCCAGCAGTTGCGCGCCATAGAGGATATTGGGGTTGCCAACTATCTTCAAAGCCAGCTTGCTGCATAGAAAGGCCGCAAGGGTATGTATTACGCCCTGACCCGTTCTATTCGCGTGACAGTGGTGCCGGAATATCTGGCGCAGCAGTCGGATCCGGCGCATATGCATTTTGTGTGGGCGTACCATATCAGCATTGAAAATACCGGGCTGGAGACGGTTCAGTTATTGAACCGTTACTGGCGGATTATTGATGGCCATGGCCAGCAGCAGGAAGTGCGCGGCGCTGGCGTGGTAGGGGAACAGCCCGTACTGGCACCGGGTGAGGCTTTTCGTTACACCAGTGGTGTGCCTTTGCATACATCTTCCGGTATTATGCAGGGGTCTTATGAGTTTATTATACCGCAAACCGGGGAGAAATTTGATGTGGAAATACCGGCCTTTTCGCTGGATTCTCCAGCGCAAACCCCTGTTATGAACTGAATGCCGGGGGCTTCATGTCGCTATACTGCGTATTGTCTTTGAACGCCCCCTACTCTGGTTCCTCAAGATGACGGTATAAAAAACTATTGGCCGCCATTGAGGGGCGGAGATGTCCACCCCCTTTTATCTCTTTGTTGCTGAGGTGAAGCTATGATGCATCATACGATTGTTCTGGATGGCGAAAGCCTGACGGTGGAAAACTTGTGGCAGGCGGCGCGCACCGCACAGACCCCCGGTGCCAATTTGGAGATACGCTTGAGCGAAGGAGCGCAGGCCAACGTTTTGCGTGCTGCCGAGTTTTTGAAGCAGCTAGCCAATAGCGGGCGTACAGTCTATGGCATTAATACCGGGTTTGGGTATTTCGCCAATACGCGTATTGCCCCAAAAGATATTGAAAAACTACAGCATAACATCATTTTATCTCATGCATGTGGTGTGGGTGAAGCCCTGCCCAGAGATTTGGTGATGGGTCTTTGGGTGATTTTGCTGAACTCCATGTGTCGGGGGCATAGGGGGATTCGGCTGGAGGTCATAGAGGCGATTGTACACAGCCTGAAACATGGGGTATTATCTATTGTGCCGGCGCGGGGAAGTGTTGGGGCTTCCGGTGATTTGGCACCGACCGCCCATGCGGTGCTGCCCTTACTGGGAGAGGGAATGTGCAGCATGCCGGAGGGAGAAGGGTTTGTGACCCTGCCCGCCACAGAAGCCTTGCAACGCATTGGTCTTTCCCCGGTGGTCTTGGGAGCGAAAGAGGGATTAAGCCTGATAAATGGCACCCAATTGACCGCTGCTATGGCGGTAAAACTATGGCATGAGACGAAGCAACTGGTACAGACGGCAAATTTAACCCTTTCCCTGATGGTGGAAGGGTTGCGTGCAAGCCATGCCTTTTTTGGTGAAAGCATTATTCGTGAGCAACGGCATCCGGCAACAGCCGCCATTGCAGAGCAGATACGGCTGTGGATACCCGGTAAAACAAGCATCAGCGAAAGCCATAGCGACTGTGGCAGGGTACAGGATCCGTATTCGGTACGTTGTGCGCCGCAGGTGCATGGAATGGTCTGGCAGGAACTGGAGCAGACGCGCGATATTCTCAACCGGGAAATCAATGCAACGACGGATAACCCCTGTTTGTTTCCTGCGGAAGAAAGTGTGGTGCATGGGGGCAATTTCCACGCCATTTATCCGGCACGCGTATGCGACCGACTGGCTGCGGCCATGGCTACACTGGCACAGATTAGTGAGCGGCGTATTCACATGGCGATGAAGCAGGATAAGTCTGGATTGCCAAACTTTTTGATTGCCGAAGGCGGATTGAACTCTGGTTTTATGATGGCGCAGACCACCGCTGCCGCGTTAGCCAGTGAGTGCAAAACACTGAGTTTTCCTGCATCGGTGGATAGTATTTCCACCAATAATGATCAGGAAGATCATGTAAGCATGGGGCCGATTGCCGGATGGAAGGCATTACAGGTGGCGAAAAACCTGCGATATATTTTGGCGATTGAATTGCTTTCCGCTGCGCAGGCTGTGGATTTGCTGCGTCCATTGCGGACATCTGACCGGTTGGAGGCGGCTATTGCCATTTTGAGGCAGCATCTACCCATGCTGACGGAGGACCGGATTTTGGCCACGGATATGGAAATTGCCGCTGAATTGATTGCCAGCGAGGTGTTGCTGTCTGTGTAATGCCCTCTTAAGGGTACGGAACCAGACGTGAGGCAAGCAGTCCGCGCACAGCAGTTACTACGAAAAAATGCGTGGATGCTTGCCGCAGCCCTGAGCCGTGAAGGAGGCTACTGGCGCGACGGGCATGTTAGGCTTAATCATGATAACGCATTGAATGGGCGGCACACACGATAGTTCTGCGCTTCCGGCTTTCTGGTGTGTTTCAGCACGCTGGAACTTCCCGTGATGACACGATTTAGAAAGCGAGGTCTTTTTCCTGCGGCATCTCTTTATTCGTGTAGGTTTTTTCACCGATTTGAAACTCAATCAGGTCTTTGGGCTCATCCGTGGCGACTTCCGGGGGGGGGAGAATGGTGGTTGCTTCTACGGGAACCGGTGCATGGGATTCAACGGTGTCAATGCCCTGCTCGGTACCGGGATAATAATTGACCTGATCTGCCCGCATGACCTTGGTGGTTTTTCCCATGAAGCGATGCTCCTGCCCTTCTTGCGGGACATCGTAACAGTCCACCTGCGCGAGCGTGCGATAGCAGTAGACTTCTTTGGTGACCAACTCTTGCTGCCGTTTTTCAAAAAAGACCAGCTTGCTGCCAATATGATCCACCGTATTGCCAAAGCTGCGCGACAGTTGTTTGCAACCTGACGTGAGCAACAGAAGGCAGGCAATGAAGAGGGTGGTATGACGCAAAGGAATAGGCTCCTGCTATGGGTGTTGGGGGTTGGCAGGAAGCAAGCTCCCTGTGACACCAGCAAGAGGAGCATAATCTATGCCAATAAAAAAACTGCTAATATTTTGGCACTGTTACAGGCAATGGCGCAAGCCTTCCCGATAGCTTGGATAGCGTGGAAACCAGCCAAGTTCTTCTTTGGCTTTCTGGTTAGAGACTCTGCGGCAGCCTTCGTAGAAGCTACGCAGCATGGGGGAAAGGGTTGCGGGATTGTAATGTTCTTCCGGTGGACAGGGACGTTGCAGCAGTGCCGCAGCGTAGCGCACAACCTCCGCACTGCTGGAGGGCTCGTCATCTGCCACATTATAGATGCCAGTGCGCCGTTGCTGCGCGGAACAGGTGATGAGGGTGGCTATATCCAATACATGGGCACGGCTGAACACATGATCTGGTTTATGGATGCAACGTGCCTGCCCTGTACGTAATTGTTCCAGCGTGTTGCGTCCCGGCCCATAGATGCCACTGATGCGAAAAATAGCGACAGGCAAACCGGATTGTTGCCATTGATGTTCGGCCTGAATGCGATACCTCTGGCGGGGTTGTATGCCCAGAAGTTCAGAGGTTTCTGTGACCCACTGCCCTTCCCAGTCACCATAGACACCTGTGGTGGAGCAATACCCGACCCATTGCAGGTTGGGGAGCGTTGCCAGATACGCACCCCATTGCCGAAACACCGGGCAGCCTGCGGCATCCGGCGGAATGGAGATGAAGATGTGGGTCGCCTGTTGTAGCGCATTCAGCCATTGGTGAGAGGGGGGGGCTGTATCAGCGATTGCATCCGAAGCGTGCCATTGCAATAGCCATTCCCCATGCTGGCAGGCGGTTTCCGCACGGTGGGTGCCGATGATGGTGTAATCTTGCAGGCGCAGAATATCCCCCACATATTGTGCGACATAACCATATCCGAAACAAAATAATGTGTTTTTTGCTACCATGACTCTTGCCGCTCTGAGGAAAAACGCTTATGCTGAACGCAGTTTTTGGTTCATAAAAAAATAGGGTTCGCATCCATGCGATATTACAGTCTTCTGACAGTGATTGCAGCTTGTTTTGCAGCAACAACGGTTCTGGCAGAGACCCATGATAAAAATAGTATTTTATCTTCCAACCGCTATCTGGATTGCACACAGCAAAGCCGCCATGCGCCGGAGGCTGCCCTTGAAAAGGCGGTGCGCTGGTATGAAGAAAATGAATCTCTAAGCGCCCAGCATTGCATTGCCCTTTCCCTTTATGGCATGCGTAATTTCGCCGAGGCTGCGCAAGCGTTGGAAAAAACCGCCCATGCCATTAGCCCGGAACAGACAGAATTGAAAGCCAACCTGTGGCTACAGGCCGCCAAAGCATGGAATATGGCTAAATTGCCGGAAAAAGCACAGCAACGCCTGAGTGTGGCTATTGCCAGTGCGATGGAGCATCAGCAGGATGGCTTGCTAAAACAGCTTTTGCTGGAGCGCAGTCAGATGATTCAGGAAGAGGGGGATATGTTCCGCGCGGTGCAGGATCTGGATCATATTTTAGCGTTGGAGCCAAGCCATCAGGCCGCACTGGCGGCGCGTGCAAAGCTAATGGATGCACTAGGGCAAAAAGATGCTGCCAAGCAGGATTATCGTGAACTGGTGCGCCTGAACCCTAACCATACAGAAGCAAACCGCTACCTGCACGCACCCGGAGAGGCACGGGTTGTACCGACGGCGGCTGTGCGCTAGCCCATATTGCTTGCCAATGAGATAGTGTCGTCACGCGATGTTTAATGGCCTGCAAACGACCTTTTTCTGTGCTTTAGGCGTGCATGTATTCTCCATAGATGGAAACGTCCGGTTCTCGAAAACGGCTGTTTTCGATAGATTCTTCCTCTCGTAACGACATAATCTAGACCTGCATTCATGGCTGATGATGCGTTTTGCGGGCGAATGTCATAAAAATGTCATGTCGTTGCGCTAGGGTATGGTAGCATTGCATCATCCTTGGTAAGCTGAACCTTCCGTAGATTTGATAACTCCTCAACATTTGATTGCGCGATATGGTTGCCTCGTTCTTTATTACTTATCTGACTGTTGATAATTTATTCAGCCAATTTGATACGCGCAAAGAGTTGAATCGTAACGAAATTATTCGCGCACGTACAGAGCTGGAAGCGAAGGTATTGGAGCTTAACCATGAAATTGAATGGGTGAACGAGCAGAAAAAGGCCATGTCTGAGGGAAGGCCTGTGCGAGCGGATGTGTACTTTGAGCGGCTGAGCCGCATTGAAACCATGAGCGAAAATATCATCGTGCAGATGAATACCTTGCATCAGTATGTTGTGCAGGCCGCAGAGACCGGGGTATTGCAACGCCTGAGTGTATGGCTGGGGGGTGGCGGCATTGCCGGTGGTTTGGCGGGGCTATTTGTCGCCAGCCGTATGCTGGATAACCAGAATGGTGAGAAAAACATTGGCACCGGGCGTTTTGTCGGGGCTTTGGGTGTAGGTGCCTTGTTGACAGCAGCAGGCAGTTTTGCTGGCGGACTGTTGGGACGCATGTTTGGTGGCAAGAAGCGGCAGGAATTTTATCAGGCCTACAGCGAGAATATTTCCGCGCTTTATGAATTGGTAAAGCAAATTCATGGGCAGGTGGAAGGTGAGTCCCGCGAACGCCAGATGCAAGCAGACCAATTGGTCACTGGGCTGGGAAAGACCACAGAGGTAGAGGCTGGAAAAGGAATGGAAGAAAGAAAGGGGCACCATGTTCCTCCTCATGTTCCTCCTCATGTTCCTCCTCATGTTCCTCCATCATCTCCTCCACCGCCGCCAGCAGGAGGTGGAGCTGTGGCGACGCCTACAGCCTTGACCTCTGATCAGGCATTGAAGCACGAACAAACTGCGGCAACCGTTGCAGCAGCAACGACTGCACGGGGGTGATCTCTGCCTGCGCAGTCAGACGGGGTTTTGTCTTGTTGTTGGGACAAGAAGCCGGCATAGGAGTGCGAACCCTTTGCGCTAAACGAGAGTAAGAGGCAGGAAGCCACAGCAGCCGTTGTAGCATGATGCAAGGGTTAAGCAGGCGAAAAGTCTTTCTATTTTTTTTCTTTCCAGCTGTGGACATAGCCTTGCCATTCCACATTGGTAGCGGCTTCGGTGATTTCCAGCGGGTCGCGGGTATCTATCATGACGGCCACTTCATCCGTTTCTTTTTTGGCAAATGCAGCCCCTTTTTTAAAGGCGCCGGGGTGGGGGCCATGTATAAACCCGCTGGGGTGGAACGTCACCATGCCGGGATGGATGTTGTCGCGGCTGAAGAACTCACCACGGTGATAAAAAATCACCTCGTCATAGTCATTATTGGAATGGTAGAAGGGTACTTTCAGCGCGCCGGGATCACTTTCAATGGGGCGTGGGACAAAGGTGCAGACCACGAAACGCTGGCTGAGAAAGGTGGTGTGTGCTGAGGGAGGCACATGGTAACGGTGACTCATCAGGGGACGGATATCGCGCCAGTTCACACGAACAGGCAGGTTATCTCCCTTCCAGCCTACGGTATCCAGCGGATTGTAGGGGTAAGTGATGGTGGTAAGCTGGTTGCGGCGTTTGACAATGACCGCCGTTTCCGTTTCTGTTTGCTGGGCGCGGAAGGCATCATCCAACGCGGGAACATCCAGCATGGCGGGGTCGAAAATGGCATGTGGCCCCATCATGCCTTTGTCCGGCAGCATGTAACCGCTGTTGGTGGCTTCAATGAGCAGTATGCTGGTTGGTGCGGCCGGTTCCAGTCGCCACATGCTGCAACGGGGCAGCATGATATAGTCGCCATCGCGGTAAGTCAGGTGGCCAAAATCACAAAATAATTCCCCTGCCCCTTCATGTATGAACAACAGCTCATCCCCATCTGCGTTACTGGCAAGGGATGGCATGGGAGCATTCAGTCGCCAGAAGCGCATGTTTACATGCGTGTTGTGCAGCATGGGCGTGGCATCCCACGGTAGGGGAGCCGTTTCATCATATTGCGTGTAATCAAAAGCGCGGGGGCGTAAGGGGCCGTCCATACTGAGCCAGCTTGTCGGGGGATGCTTATGGTACAGATGCGTGGCAGCACCAAAAAAACCTTCCTTACCGAATTCGCGCTCATAGGAGCCGGCAGGAAAATCCGCATGCGCCTGCCGGGTATGCTCACCAGCGGTGCGGGGGAAGCTGATGGGAGTTTTTGACATGATTTAGGGTTCCTTTAGACTGTGTGGATGTCTGCCGCAGCCAGCCCCCGCATAGACGGGGTGCAGGCATGACGAGAGAGGAAGCTTTGCATCTTCTCCCCTCAGCATTCGTCCTTACTCCAACACCCCACGCCGGATTTGGTCTAGCTCGATGGATTCGAACAGGGCTTTGAAATTGCCCTCTCCGAAGCCTTCATCTCCTTTACGCTGAATGATTTCAAAGAAAATGGGGCCAATGACGGTTTTGGTAAAGATTTGCAGTAGGATACCGCCATCTTTTTTACCGGGTGCGGATTCCGGTGCGCCATCTATCAGGATGCGATTCTGTTTCAGGCGTGCCACATCTTCCCCATGGCCGGGCAAACGGCTGTCAATCAACTCGTAGTAGGTATCCGGGGTATCAAGAAACGCGACTTGTTTGCGTTTCAGGGTTTCTACGGTTTCATAAATATTATCGGTAGTGAGGGCAATGTGCTGGATGCCCTCTCCCTTATATTCGTTGAGATATTCCACGATTTGGGATTTATCGTCCGAGGATTCGTTGATGGGAATACGGATTTTTCCGCAAGGGCTGGTCATGGCTTTGCTCTTCAGGCCGGTCAGCTTGCCTTCGATATCGAAATAGCGGATTTCGCGGAAATTGAACAACCGCTCATAAAACTCTGCCCACTCATTCATATTGCCCTGATAAACATTGTGCGTCAGGTGATCAATGCTGGTTAAACCTGCCCCTAGTGGGTGGATGTTTACATCTGTAAAAAATTCAAAATCAACATCATAGATGCTACCACGGCTACCGTAACGATCCACCAGATAGAGCAGACTGCCGCCAATGCCGCGAATAGCAGGGATATTCAGTTCCATAGGGCCGACACGGTTTTCTACCACCTCTGCCCCCAGTGCGCGGGCACGCTCCATCGCGAGGCGACTGTCCTGCACCCGGAAAGCCATGGCATTTGCGCAGGGGCCATGCTCCTGCTGGAACTTCATGGCCTGACTATTCGGCTCTGCGTTCAGGATGAAATTGATATCCCCCTGACGGAACAGGGTGACATTTTTGCTGCGGTGGCGGGCGATTTTGTGAAAGCCCAGTAATTGAAACAGGGCTTCCATTTTTTCCGGTTGTGGAGAGGCATATTCCACAAACTCAAAACCATCCGTACCCATGGGGTTGTGGCTGGAAATGGCGGGGATGGAGGTTTGGGTCGCGGTTTGTAGCATGGTGCATTCTCCCTGAAGGTCTGGATGCGACATCTTTTCCATAGGATGTCTGGAAAGGCGTAAAACTCTACCCCCTCCCCCCGGCTTTGGCAAGCTGCGGCGCACAAGAGCATGTGGCCACAACCGCTATTGCGCTGCATATAGACAAAACCTGGAAAGAGAGCGACAATGCAATAGCATAACGGGCAAAATAGGGAGTACATAACCGTATGGACAAGCTGGAAAAGCAAAAATACAAGCTGCATCTGCGCGAGGAGATGCGCCCGGATTTTACCATTGACCAGCGGTATGAAGCCTATGAGGAAGATGACCATGCACTTTGGCGAGAGCTGTATCAACAGCAGGTGAAGCTGCTACAAAACCGCGCCTGCAAAGAGTATCTGGAAGGTTTGGACAAGCTGGACATGTCAGGCGGAGTGCCCAAATTTGACGATTTGAACCGCCATTTGAAGAAAGCGACGGGTTGGGAAATTGTGGCCGTGACGGGAGCGGTGCCTGCGAGTATTTTCTTTCAGCATTTGGCGAACCGGCGTTTCCCTGCAACAGACTGGATGCGCGCAAGGGAAGACCGCGATTATATTGAAGAGCCGGATGTATTTCATGATGTATTTGGGCACGTGCCATTGTTGTTAAACCCTGTGTTCGCAGATTACATGCAGGCCTATGGCATGGGAGGCGTGCGGTCTCAGGAGTTTAAGGCCGGGAAAAAGCTGGGGCGGCTCTATTGGTACACTGTAGAGTTTGGGCTGATACGCACGCAAGAAGGATTGAGAATTTACGGTGCGGGGATTGTTTCTTCTAAAACGGAGAGCATTTATGCGTTGGAAAGCCCCCTGCCCCACCGCACGGGTTTTGATTTGAAACGGATGATGCAAACCGATTTTGATATTACCAAATTGCAGGATCATTATTTTGTGATTGATAGTTTTGAGCAGTTGTTTGCCGCAACCCAACAGGATTTTGCCCCGATTTATGAAGAATTGCAGCAAAGCGACGTATGGACACCACGGGATTTGGTGCCGGGAGATGTCGTGCTGCACCACGGCGCATTCTGAGACAAGGGGGCTGATGCACTTTCCCCCTTGCGAAATGGCGGGGGGCTGTTAATCTGTCCGGCCTTGGATATGACTTTGGCTAGAAAGGTGTAAGTACATGGCAACGATTGGCGGTGTAGCAGGCGAAGAACTGCGTCAGTTCATTGAACGCATTGAGCGTTTGGAAGAAGAAAAAGCCAGCATTGGCGAAGATATTAAAGATGTGTATGCTGAGGCGAAGGGTCGCGGGTATGACGCCAAGACCATGCGTCAGATTATTAAAATCCGTAAAATGGATAAGACAGAGCGTGACGAGCAGGAAACCATGCTGGAGCTGTATATGGCGGCACTGGGAATGATTCCTTCTTCAGATGAAGAGACAGCTGAAGCGGCGTAAGTTTCCAGACTTGATAGACAGGATGCACCCCAAGAGTTCTTACGGATGATTGGGGTGTTTTTGTATGCGTGGATGCCTGCCTACGCAGGCATGACGGGTTCTCTCAGGAGGGGTGGGACAAGAAGCGAGCACAGGAGTGCGAGCCTTTAGCGAGCGCCAGCGAGAGGGGCTTCAGCCCCGACGCGCAGTGAGGCTAGCAAGCCGAATGGAGCCAAGGGAAGGTTTTCCGTGGATGCCTGCCTGCGCAGGCATGACGGGTTCTCTCAAGAAGGGGGGACAAGAACGGCAGCCAGGAAGCCGCCGCCTTTGAGCCAAGCGATAGCGCGAGATGACTATGGCGCGGGGATAGTTGTCGTGGGGGAAAGCATGGATTGCACTTCCGCAGCGGCTGAGACAATAATCCCATCCGCCACATCATTGCGGCGGTGCATGGCCTGCTGTGCCTCACGTTCTTCCAGCGGGCCACGGGTGGTACCAATGGCTAACAATGAACCTACTACACGCAGGGCATTGGCGGTGGTATCCTTTAATGCCGCGAAAGCCCCACCTAAATCTTTGTTTTTTAACATCACACGGAACAGTTCGCCTTCATGACGCATATCGGTTAACGGCCCTTCCAGTGCCGGGTGCCAGCGCACCGCATCATCATAAATCAGGTGAATCGGATCAATGTGGCGGTTGCCATTATGGGCTTTCAGCACTTCCAGCCGATCCGACAGTTTTTCGCCTTGTAGGGCGGCATAGGCGGTTGCTGCACTATCCAGATATTCTTTTTCGCCCCATGCAACCAACTGCTGCAAGGTTTCCGGTCGGGTGAGGGATGCCATCAGCCCCCGAAGTTCCTGCATGGCTGCAACATCCTGCGCGTCTGTCAGAGTCGGCAGCCGTTGATCTATCTCTTGCATCGCCTGCGCTGCCTGAAGGACGATTTGGCCACTCCGTTGTGCAACCAATTGTCGGATATCCAGCATATCGGTCGTTGCAAGACCTTGCACCTTAAAGGTCATCGCATCGCGGAACATGGGATCACACGCGGCTAATAGCTGCAAACGTTCCTCAAAAGGCTTATGCATGGCATGCTGGAAAGCAGTTTGCACATAAGGATCCGCTTGCATATCGGGCAGGGCGGTAGCCAGACGATCATGCAGCTTTTGCAGCCAGGGTGCCAGTGCATCGCGCTGGATACTCTGCCCCTGCATCATGGCTTGCATCATGTCGAATCCTGCTTGCAAGCGTTCATTCAGGCCGCCACCACCTTTGTAGGTGAGGCCATCCCCGGTGACAAAATGGGTGTGGGTATTGGTAATGGCGCGTGCTTTGGAAACCTGCACGTAAAAACCATCCAATTTTTTGTCGATGAAACTCAGCATTTTTCCGAGTGGCGTTGGATCCGGTCGGCTGGCACTGCGCGATGCGATTTGCACATCTTTCACCCCGCGATAGTCATAGATACTACCCAACAGAGCACCTGTGACCTCGTTGCCGGAATAATGGCTGAAGTACCCTTCTGCGCCTGCTGCCATAGCCTCTTGCAGCAGAGGCTTGAAAAGCTGTTGAATGGACTGCTGGTAATGCTGTTGCGGTTGTTGCGCCTGTTCTTCCGGCGTGAACATGCGGTCGCGATGGCGTACAACATCTAAGGCTGCGGCAAGGGTTTTGCCAGCATAGTCCGCCAGTTGATGCCCAAAGAAGCGATATTTATCTGCCCCTTGCATGGTGACTTTGAAGAAGTTGGCGTCAAAACGGGTAATGTCATCCGGCCAGAAACGACCGCCGCCGCGTCCACCATCCATCATGCCATTACCAGCGTAAAGCTGGAACGTAACACCGGCATGGGCACTGATATTTTTCAATATAGCAATCGCCTGATCAATTAATGCAATCGCTCCATCGCTTCCCCCGCGGCGGCGGTTATCGCTGCCGGCAATCATGGTTTGCTGGCTGCGCACCCCGGTTGCTGCTTCTTTGGCATCCAGCAGCTTACTGTAGATGGGGTCCTGATAAATATCCGCCTGAACCGTGCCGACATTCGCCAATACATCTGGATGCTCATAGAGGGGGATTGTCTCCAGAGGCGATGCATACCCAACAGCCTGATACACCATCTGGACTTCCAGCAGGTCGGTTACATCCTGTGTTTCTGCCACCACCACTGAGCGGAATGCATCAGGGTTCGCTGCGGCTACACGGGCGATACCGATCATATTGAGGGCGCGCTGTGCGGTCAGTTGGTCAACTTCGCTTAGCGCCTGCATATGCTCTGGCTGTGCATAGAGCCGCTCAAAGCGTTGCAACATCTGACTGGCAAAACTAGGCTGCCCCGACACAGAAACGGGGTTTCCCTGTTCGTCTGTGCTGTTTACATACGCCAGCAAAATGCGTTGCAGCATACTTTTCAAAGGGATAGCGGGAGATGTTCCATCCGGCAACCGGATATGGTGTGCTGTCACCAGTGCATCTTCCGGTGCGAGCGTTGCATAGGTCGTCTGTGGAGATGTCTGAGCCTTGATGAGAGCATCCCACACATCCTGAACATAGGCGTGATACGGGCATTCCGGATCCATTAGCCAGGTTGTCACCGCGCCCAACAGGGGGGGTAAATGGGCAGCATCTTCAAAAATACGGCTTAAGGCCTGTTCGTGTACCTCTGCGTTCTGGCGGTGTTCTATATCCGCCAAATGATAGCCTGCCGCCTGCATCTGCCACACCAGTTGCCGCATGATGGCCTGCGCTGCTTCCGGAGCCTGACGCTGGTGCATCCGCTGTTGTAAAGCAGGGATGGTTAGGGTGTGTATGGTTGTGTCGCCTTTTTCGAGAGCCGCCCGAACCTGTTTAACCCCATCCTTCTGCGTGGTATCCTGTAGCAGGGAGCCTACCTGCTCTAATTGCTCTATGTAAAACTGTTGCAGCGCCTGTTGTTGCAGGCGCAGGGTTTGGCGTGCGGTTTCCGGGCTGATGTTATCGTTCCCATCCGCATCCACGCCGACCCAATTCACCAACCGAAGCGGTGTTGACAGGTCATCCGCTGCATCTAAGTGGATGTTGTGCGCACGCAATTGCTGATACAGGTTTTCCATCACTGCGCCTATCTGACGCACGGCTTCCAGTTGGAAGCGTATATTCCGCTCCACTTCGCTGGAATGGGTATAGCTGCTGCCATCCGCCAGAGTGTGCGTTGTGGGCAGAACACTCATACCATGGAATGTTTTTTCCCCTTTTTGGGTTGCCAGCGTTATTTTTGGCTGTGGCGCACTGGCCTGAATATAGCGGCGCGCAACGGCGCGTTCTGCATCCTCTGCCGCCAGATAAACATCTTCCCATGCCACATCTGCAGGAATATCCTGCAAGCGTGCATAATGATGCTCTTGTCCATTCACCTGTACATACAATGGCATATCACGCAGCACATCCAGCACTCGAAACGCCTGCCCTTGCGCATTGTATCCTGTGACGCTGTTGGCGCTCCGTGCTTGCCCGGTCAATTCGGGAAATAACTCCGCAAGCGGCATCTGTGGGGTATCTACTGGATCGCGGTGTTGCAGAAGGCGCTGTTGCAAATAACTATCCGCCTGTTGACTGGCGATAAACCCTTCCGATTGCAAATCGGTCGGGTGGGAGGTGGTGGTAATCACCTGCTGCACTTGAGATAGCCATTGCTGTATAGCCTGCTTTTGTGCTTCAGCCGGCTGGCCGCTCAGCGATGCAACCATACGCTCAACGGCTCCCTCCAACGTGTAATGCAACGGATTTTGCTGTTCAAGCCGCTGGTGCTTATATTCGTCCGTTGCCTGCATGGAAGCACGGTTATACTGGGTGGTGAGAAGATTGCGTACATGCGCCATTTCCCGTAGTTCCGGCGCGGCCTGCTCTGGCTGAGCATAGCTGGTGCCAATGGCTTCCAGCAACACAGAATAGGCATAAGCCCGTACGGTTTTCCCTAAATAGGAACCATCTTCCGGACGGTAATACTGGGAGAGGGTGCCTGCGGCACCCAGTTCACTGTTGTGTTTCGTATCTTCGCTAATTGCAACCATGAAGGCTTTACGCTGATCTGGCGTGAAGGCTTGCAGACGCTGCAAGACCGTAGCATGCGCCAGTTCCTGAACGGACTGGCCGGATTGCAGGGACTCGGCAACCAACCGTCTTGTCCCCTCCTGAGCTTGCAGCAAACTGGCGAGATACGGCCTGCCTTCTTCTGTGGTACGCGCCGCCATTTCTGCCTGTTTATTTGCCAAACGCGTCTGCATTTCTTCCGCATTATATTTGCCAGACGCCAGTTGCAGCAGATAACCCTCAATCACAGCATCCGGGTTTCCTGTCTCCAGCCCCAATTCTTCCATCACCCGTTGCTTACGGTTGCGGTAGAGATTGGCCAACATGTGTGCGGAATCAGAGGTAAAAGCCATAGCGATAGGTCACCTGTTTATGGGTCGTTCTCGATGGATTGCCATCACCACCACGCCTGAAACAGCGGGCAGAACACGGCACGTTGCCCCCATGCTTACAGCATTTTTATGACAGTTTTATAACAAAAAACCGTGCTGCAATGCAGCAAAATGACTTTTTTTCAAATGGGTTAGCAGCCATTGCGTATGTTGCACCGCAATGTAGAAGCACATAGCTCTTCCCCCTGCCTATGTGTTGCAAAATAATACAACCCACTAGGATTAATCCTTGCTATGGCAAGCTGATTGCGGCATAGTGCATGCCATAAATAGAGTGAGGCATGTTTAAAAAAATGTGTGGTCAATCACTTAACAGGGACTCATAAGTATATTTCTTGCGAAGGGAGGTTCACCATGGCACTGGACGTGCTGAAAAAGGTGATGGAATCCAGACACATTTTGCGCGAACTGGCGGCTAAGCACGGCTTTGGCAATCTGTCTTTATGTAAAGAAGATGGAGAACAGGAACCGGATGAAGCCAGTGTGTTTTTTTTGGCTGATATGCCTGAGGGAACTGGCATTTTAACAATGGCTGCCTTTAGCGCGGAAGCGCAAGAAACGCTGGGTTTTCCTGCACCGATCTATGACAGGAAGGGCTTACCAACCCAGCTAGGGAATGAATACGAAGAGCGGGAGGTACGCATATGAGTAAGAACGGGAAAAACCGTAGAGAACGCCAGACCAACCGTGAGGACGCTGTTGCCAGAAGGAACCCTCAGGCAGCACAGGGAGCGATAGATCGGCTAGAGTGGCTGAAGGATGAAATTGAGCTGCTGTTTTCCATGCGGGATATGGCACGCCAGCAGGGATACCAGATTGCTGAAATAGAGACGGTCGCAGATTTTCCCTACCCTGTTCCACCACATGAGCAGGATATACAGACGGTTATTACCCATCGTGGCCCAAACCATGAGCAAACCATTGACGAGTGGATGGTTCATGCGGCCATTGCCATGCGCATTACCGGCATTGGTGAGACGGGACGTACACGCCGTGATTCCGAAGCACGCACCTATGGTGAGCCGGAACTGGAAGTGGATGAAGTGGTAAAGCAGTTCTTTACCGACATACCATGGAATAACCTATTGGCCATTCGGCACATTACCGCCCACCCTGAACGTTTGAACTGGCGCACCGCACTGGCAGAGGATTTTGGCCCATTGGCACAAAAGATGGAAGTAGCCGCCAGCATGCTGGAAAAAACCCTCTCCGCTTTTGATGTGAATCGTCAGCAATGGTCTCGTCCGGCGGATGATCAGGAAGAAGAGGCGCTGCGTGAGGCTCTCTACAATGAGCGTTACAAAGACTGGAGACGTCCCTGGAGTGATATTGCACGTTCTGTCCATGCCTTGCGTTACATGGCAGATTCCGCACGCCTTATTACAGAGTATCGGCAATATGATCGTCTTAGCAGCGCACCGCCGGAATTGGCACAGAATATAGCCGCAGATGCAATACGCTATCAGGAGCTATTCTGTGGAACCCTGCAATATCGGCATTTGACGGATCCGCAACGCGAGCGTGGGCTGGAGCGTCTTCTGGGTACCAACGCCTATACGGAGCAGTTGCGCTGGAGGCGCAATGATCTGGCGCACAATCAAGGCTTTGCGGATGATCAACCTTTACGTACGGAAGGGTTGCGCGCCAACCATCATGCCGCCAGTGTACTGGTGGAACAGGAAACAGGGCAAGAACAAACCCCACTGATACAAACCAACCATGATGCAGAAGCCTACCGCCCGGTTGGTCGTAAAGGTTCAGATAAAAACGCTGATGGACAGCAAAAGCGCCGACGCGGAGATGGAGAAGATGCAAAATCCCGATGGAAAGCCGCACGATCGGAGGAGCGTTATCAACGCCGTCTGGCGGAAGCGCGAGGCGATCATCTCTCCGAAGGAGAAGCGGATGTATCTCAGGCATCTCCGGTTGCCACTGGTGCACGAACGGGTAGCCTGCCCACGCAGGTAAAATCTGCTGCAGATCACCGTGCTCAGGAAGATACGGCACTTCAACCCATTTTTGAACAGATACGTACGACCATTGATGCCTGGCAAGGGTCAGGATTGTACCGTTTTCCCGAAGCGTTGGCCAATAACCTCACGGAACGTATGCAGCGGTTTGTTCGTCACGAATATCGTGAAGATGCGAAAACCGTTTTTCTGAACACGGATGTCATTCGGGTTGCCATGGAGCAGATAGAAGGCTTGCTACCGTATCTGGCCAGCAAGAATGTCAACCATGCGCAGAAGAAAGAACTGGCAGGCTGGTATCTGGATTTCCGTAGTTTGCCTGAGGAAATTCAGGATATGCTGGAGACGGTTCTATCTCCACGCAATATGCACCCTAAGCATCAGGAATCTGTGAAGGCACTTAGCAAGGTCTATACGCAGGCACGGGATATGTTCTTTGTGCATCCTGAAATGTTACTGGCCGGCATTGAATCTACCGCTGCGCAGGAATATCTGGAAGATGCGGTACGGGCTACTGCCTTGCATATGAACGCTGCACAGCAGGATCAACTATCCCTGCTGGTGAACAGTCTGAACCGTCTGGTCGGACAAAGTCAGGCAGATGCTACGCTGATCTTGCAACATTTGTTTGATATTGATGAATCCATCAAGCCGATAATGGAAGCGCTGATTACCTGTGCAGTGACACACCATGCCTATGACGGCGCATTGGATGCAGCCGCTAAACAGTTGGATATTGTTCCACTCACCACTGACAGCCCGACATTGACCCGTCGTTCGTCCGCCAAAATCTATCAACTGACACTGGAAAATTGCCCGGATGCAAAACTGACCGCAGATGCAGTGGCCGAAATTCTGACCATCAATGCACGCACAGCGGAATATGCGAATTATCTATAAACCTAATCTACCGTCTGCTCTGTTTTCCTAGAGAAAGCCATAGCCAGATAGGGGGAGGAGTGGTATTGCTTGCGCGTGCGGGTGTCGGCTTTCTGAAGCCCCCCATGGAACAAATGTTTTGATGGAATCGCGGAGACAGCAGTGGCGACCATTTTTGTCAATCAGTTGACGAATGTTGATTTTTCGTACCTCGATACGCAGCGTGGACTGGTGGGGGAAACCTGGCTGGTGGATATTATGCTGAGTGGAGAGCTGGATATACAGGGGATGGTGCTGGACTTCGGCATCCTCAAGCCTCTGCTTAAACGCCAGATAGAGCAGGAAATAGACCATAAATTGCTGGTACCTGCCACGTCCCCCCGCATTAAGTGGGAAAACACAATGGAAGGCCCTAAAGTCACGATGACCGACATGATGGGGCATGTTTGGCAACATATGTCTCCTGCTGAAGCTGTCTGTAGAGTGGAGGCAGAGTTTATTGGCATTCCGCAGGTGACGCGCCATTTACAATCGGTATTGCAGACACACATGCAACAGGGGTTAACCGTTCAGGTGCAATTACGCGCAGAACAGTTGGAAGGCGCTTTCTACCATTACAGCCACGGCCTGAAGAAGCATAATGGGAATTGCCAGCGCATTGCGCATGGACACCGCAGTCCATTGCGCATTTTGGTAGAGGGCAAACGGCAGCAGGAGCTGGAGGCCAATTGGGCCAAGGCCTGGACGGATATTTATGTAGGAACGCGGGAAGATATTGCCGCCCGAACGGAGAATGAGGGGCAAAACTATTTGCGATTTGATTACCATAGCCAGCAGGGACATTTTCAACTGACCATACCGGAAAACCGTTGCTATATTATGGATGAAGATACGACCGTGGAATATATTGCCCAGCATATTGCGGAGCAGACAGCCCAAACACAACCGGGAAAGCAGGTGCAGGTTATTGCGTTTGAGGGATACCAAAAAGGAGCCATCGGTTTGGCAAAATCTGCCGGATCATAGGACAGTTCAGATCATCTCGAACGTGCGCACCAATGCTTGTGGCATGCGAGGCATGACGGGTGTGGTGTTGGCTATTTTTTGCCGAAGGCTTCGCGGATCATCTCTGGCCATGGGAAGAGGCCGCTGATGTGCTGTTCCAGTTGGGATTTGCAGGCGGGGATTTGTAAAACTTCATCCAATCTGCGTTGAATAAAGGCTTCCAGTTCGGTGAATGGGGCGTCTTCGGGTTGCTGGATCCAAAAAAATAAACTGCTACTGTAGACGGCGGCCAATAGGCCGCGTTTGGTATAATAATTATAGTCCGTGGAATCATCTCCTGCGGCTTGCCACATCACATCTGCTGTTTTGGCCAAACGATGGGCACCGGAAGCGGCGTTCCACGGTAGTGCAAAATAGCCCAGCAAATTACGCACCGCCTGTTTGTGTGGTTGTAGCAGGCGAAAACGCTCTTCCAGCAGAGTGGCGATGCGAACCCTGACTTTCATAGTGTTCAGCCGTTCTGGTGGGCAAGCAGCCAACATGTCGTTGTCTATCTGTTCGCACCATTGTTCTACGGCATCGGCTATGCCATTGGGAAACAGGCGGTAGGCGAGAAAACTATCTCCCCCTGCTGTGCTCACTGCCTCTTGCAGGGCGTGGTTACTCCAGCCGAATTCCGCGGCTTTATCCGGTATGGAGCGCAGCACATCTTCTGTAGTGGGCGCGCCTTGTGCCTGCTGTTGTACCATGATAGCCCCTCCTTAGTGCTGGTGGTGAACCCCGTGTGTATATCTGTCAGCGGATTATGGTAGCATAGGCGAAGGCTTCTGGCGCGAAAAAAGCATGCGGCAGCGCAGCAAAGACGCTTACCGCTTGCATGATACCAAGCGGGCTGGTATGGTCTATCCCCTCTGCTGACAACATCACACGGTGATGACTGCAAGATAACCAGTGAAGGAGGTAAGTGTCTCGTGGAAGTGTTTGTCAATGATAACAACGTGGAACAAGCCCTAAAAGCGCTGAAAAAGAAAATGCAGCGTGAGGGTGTTTTTCGCGAAATGAAAATGCGTCGCCATTTTGAAAAGCCATCCGAAAAGCGCGTGCGTGAGCATGCTGAAGCGGTTCGTCGCTGGCGTAAACTGGAGCGTAAGCGGAAAGAGCGCGAAGGTTACTAAAACCGGATAGCTTTGAAAGCCCATGAAAAACCCCGCCCGGCGATTGCAGGCGGGGTTTTTTCATGGGGCGCGCTGACAGATAGCGGCACAGCGGGAGAGGTTGAGGGATAGGCCTAACCTGAAGTGTAGGCGCCAACGTTAACGCGTGGCATGTATCTCGGCGCGTTGATGTGATGTTTATTTCCGTTTTATGATGGCTTCTGCTATGGCTGAAGGCTATCAGTATTCTCCCTTATGGATGAAAACCGTACCTGTTATGCCACCCACTGCCCTCTCGACATCTCATGCTGAAGCTGTAGCCGCGCCGTTGCTGGAGATGCGTGGCCTGCAGGTCGTTGCGGGAGAAAGGGTTTTACTGCATCAGATAGACCTGACGGTTCAACCAGGCGAAATTATTACCCTGATGGGTCCTAACGGAGCCGGCAAAACGACGTTATTACGCACCATCTGTGGAACTATGCCCATACAGGGAGGGATGTTACAACGCCGTTCGGATTTGCGCATTGGCTATGTACCGCAACATATGCTGCCCCCCAGCACTATGCCTTTGAAGGTGCATAGATTTCTGCGGATGGGACAGGACAATGCCCCCACAGAAGCGGCCATACAGCATGTGCTACAACGGGTGAAGGGAGAACGGCTGATGGACAAGCCGCTGCACATGCTTTCCGGTGGAGAGAAGCAACGGATATTGCTGGCGCGTGCTATGTTGCGTAAGCCAAACCTCTTGCTGCTGGATGAGCCGATGCAAGGCGTGGATATTGCCGGACAAGTGGAATTTTACCAGCAGTTACAGCAAATTAAAGATGAGTTGGGCTGCGCGGTGGTACTGGTTTCCCACGATTTACACTGGGTTATGGCCGCCAGTGACCGGGTTTTATGTATTAACGGGCATATTTGCTGCACCGGCAGGCCGGAAGATGTGAAGGAACACCCGGAGTTTGTGCAGCTCTTTGGTGAAGCGGCGACCCGACAACTGGCACTCTATAGTCACCATCACGATCATCAGCATCGTCTGGATGGTCAATGCCAGAAGGAGCAATGATTATGCCCGATTGGATGTGGCCGGACTTCATGTGGCTGGCAGCGGCAAGTGGCTGTCTGATTGCCTTATTAGCCGCGCCTTTGGGCTGTATGGTGGTGTGGCAGCGCATGGCTTATTTTGGCGATACGCTGGCGCACAGTGCCTTGCTGGGGGTCGCAGGAGGCTTATGGCTGCACCTGCCGCCTATGCTGGGCATTGGAGGAATTGCTGTGTTGGTTGCCGTGCTGCTGGTGCTTTGTCGGCAGCGGCAGCATCTGGCATGGGATACGTTATTAGGTTTATTGTCGCATAGCATGTTGGCATTAGGCGTGGTTGTCAGTAGTTTTTTGCCCGCAGGTAGCGTACGGCTGGAAGCGTTATTGTTCGGAGATTTGCTGGCTATCAGCCAGCAACAGCTTTGGCTCTTGGCATTGGCCGTACCGATGGGTCTGGGCGTGTTATGGCGCATCTGGCCGCCATTGGTTCTGTTGACGCTGCATGAGGAACTGGCGCAAGCTGAAAATGTGCCGGTGCGCCGTATCCAATTGGGTTTTGTGTTGTTGCTGGCCATGACCATTACACTGGCGATTCCTTTGGCGGGTATGTTGCTTATTACGGCCTTGATGATTATACCCGCTGCGACGGCACGTTTATGGGCGCAGGATACGCGGCAGATGGTGATATTGGCGGCTGTATTGGGGATAGCTGCAACGCTTGTAGGGTTGGTGATGGCATGGTTTATGGACATGCCTGCAGGAGCGGCGATTGTGTTAGCGGCTTTTGGCTGTTTTGTGCTGAGCCTGCTGGTACCAAGGCCTAACCCATCATAGGTTATGACGGAAAAGCAGGCAGGCATCGCCGTAGGAAAAAAAGCGGTAGTTTTGTGCGATAGCATGCTGATAGGCTTGTTGCATGACGTCCAACCCACTGAATGCGCTGACCAACATGAACAGCGTGGATTTCGGCAGGTGGAAATTGGTCATGAGAATATCCACCATATGGAACGTAAACCCCGGTGTTATGAACAGGCGTGTTTCTCCGCTACAGGCTTTTAATGAGCCATGCTCGGCTATGCAGCCTTCCAATGTGCGCATGGTGGTGGTACCCACGGCCACTACACGCCCACCACGGCTCTTAGCGGCCTGAATAGCCTCTACTGTGCTTTGGGGGATTTCGTAGATTTCCGCATGCATGTGATGCCCGGAGGTATCTTCTGCTTTCACGGGTAGGAATGTGCCTGCTCCAACATGCAGGGTCACTGTCGCACGTTGTACCCCGCGTTCTTCCAGGGCTTGTAGAAGTTGTGGGGTGAAATGCAGGCTGGCGGTTGGTGCGGCAACGGCTCCCGGTTTGGTGGCGAAGAGGGTTTGGTAGTCGTGTTTGTCTTCGTCATCCGCCTGACGTTGAATATAGGGCGGTAGTGGCATGGAGCCATAGCGTTCAATGGCATTCCAGAAATGGGATTCATCGCCATGGAAGTGAAGCTGTACCAGACCTTGTTCTGTTTTACCGGTGACGGTGGCGGTAAAATCGTCTGCCACTGACCAGATATCCCCCACGCGCAGGCGTTTGGCCGGTTTAGCAAATGCCTCCCAGTGCATGGGTTGGCATTGCCGATGCAGTAATATTTCTACACGGGCAGCCCCCCGTGTGCCAAACAAGCGCGCTGGAATAACCTTTGTATCATTGGTAATGAGAATGTCCCCCGGTTGCAGAAACTCCGGCAGGTGACGTACCCTGCTATCCTGCAGGGGGGCATGCGCAGGCACAACCAGCATTTTGGCGGCATCTCGTGGCTCAAGCGGACGATCTGCAATATGGCCTTCCGGCAGATGGAAATCAAACAGGTCAACACGCATGGAAAAACATCTTACTGAGAGGTTAGTGGCAGCATAAACAATGCAAAGTTGGTTGTAACCCAAAGGATGCGCGGAGGAAAGATCGTTGTTTTTGACGGGCGGCTCTTTACAATGCAGCAACAGATCGTACGAGGAGGTGGCGTGATGCGGTATGTGCATTTGCATCATGGGCAGTCTATGCCCGCATTGGGGTTTGGCACATGGCGGCTGGAAGGAAGCGCCTGTGAACAGGCGTTGACCACGGCGCTGGAGGTGGGGTATCGGCATATTGATACGGCACAGGTTTATGGCAATGAAGCCGAGATTGGGCGGGTGATTGCGGCATGTGGTGTTGCCCGTGAAGCGTTATTTATAACCACTAAATTATGGATGACAGACTATGCACGTGACCGGGTGGCGCCTGCGGTAGAAGAATCGTTGCGCAAACTGCGAACAACGTATGTGGATTTGCTGTTAATGCACTGGCCGGAACCAACCATTCCTATGCAAGAGACGCTGCATGCGCTGTGCAGACTACAGGAACAAGGGATGGTACGCAGTCTTGGTGTGAGTAATTTTCCGGTGGCGTTGATGCGGGAAGCCGTAGAAGAACATGGGGTGAGCCTTGCCTGTAATCAGGTAGAGTATCATGCACTGCTATCCCAGCAACCGGTACTGGCTTATGCCCGTGCGCAGGGTATGGCTGTGACAGCATACTGCCCACTAGCGCGTGGTGCGGTGATACAGGAACCTGTGCTTGCAGGGATTGGCGCCAGTTATGGTAAAACCGCCGGGCAGGTGGCGCTGCGCTGGCTGGTGGAACAGGAGGGAGTGGCAGCCATTCCCAAGGCGGCCAGTGAGGCGCATATACGGCATAATTTTGATATTTTTGACTTTGCGCTGACCGCAGAGGAACATGCGCAGATTCAGGGGTTGCAGCAACGAAACCTGCGTACCGTGAACCCCGCCTTTGCCCCAGTATGGGATGCCGGTTGAAGGACGGAATGGGGGTAACAGACCGGGCGCAAAAGAAAGACGAGGCGCGCCCTTCATTTCTGAACACCATGATTGGCCACCTTTTCTGGCCACCTTTTCTGGCCACCCTTTTAGGTCACCATGGTGGGTTACTGTTGTCGGCAATGCTTTTTTTAAGCATGTTGAGCGCACTATGGTAGGGGAAGTCCAGCATTGTTCTTGGGAACCGCCGCAGCTTCGGCTGACCGAATAATCTCACCTTCGATCGCAACGGGTGCTCTGGGGGCAGAAGAGCGACCTGCTTCTTGAGCCACATAAGGTACCAATGCCTTATCCTCCGGTACCGGCCCCATATATTCCGGGTGCGAAGGCTCGTGCATGCTATGGGTGACATCTTTGATGTGGTCATCGGCCGTCTGGCGGGGGGCTGACGGCTGGCTTTCTGATGGCGCTGTTTTTTCGGGTGCAGGCTGTTGTTGCCGCGCCCAAAGCGCCAGCCCACCTGTCACCAACGCCACTGTCGCACCGCCCCACAGAAGGGCGCGTTGCCACCAGCGTTTAAAAATCACACCTGCGCCTGCCATGGCTGCGCCCGCGCTAAGTAGCGGATGTTCACCTATCCATTTCAGCCCGTCTTTCAAGGTATCCGTTACGAGGTTTTTATAATGGTTCCAGCCGCGCACGGCTTGACCTTCCTGATTAATGACAGTCTGACCGGGGGTATCTTCAGGAGCGCGGGTTTGTGGTCTGGGGGCAGAGGTGATAGGTTTGCCATCCAGAGAGATATTAAGGTGAAGCATATTCCCCATATGCTCGTTCCACCCCTCCAGAAAGCCGCGAGCGGTCTGGCCAGCCTTGGCAGCCAGTTCTTCCATTTGCTTTAATTGATCCGGGGTGAAATTGAACATGGATTGCCCGCCATTTTTCTGGCGGTATTGTGCTTCCAGCTCACGCACGCTGGCTACAATGGTTTGCAGAACCTCTTTGATGCGGGTTTCCGTATCATGAGTGAGAGAGATGTTCAGCGCGATGAGAGGCTGGTGATGTTCTACACTGCGCTTGATGGAAAAGGAAAAAGCGGGTAGCGCCTGACGCATTTTATCCGTCAGCACTTGCTCCGCCATTTGGCCGGCAATGTTACTGATGGCGTTGCTGGTTGCATCTTCAAAAGCGGCAATGGTTCCTCCGACCATGTGGAGCCAGCTTTGCTCCCCCTGATGCACCACGACCTCTGCGTTGTGCTGCGCATCTACCGTGACGGTGATGCTGCTTGCATCATCCGTTGGGGCGGAAGTGCCCCCGGTGTGTGGCCGCTGCGGCTCTGCTTTCACGTGTGTTTACCCTTCCCTGATGATGGTTACGGACAAGATTATCGGCAAATGATGACAATTATGTGACAATAATACGTTGCAGAGGATTCGGCTGACCGGGAATATAACGAAAAACCCCTGCCACTTTACAGAAGCGGCAGGGGTTTCGGGAAGAAAGGGGCTGTTACTGAGCGGCGGCGGCGGGAGCGGGAGCAGCCTCGTCTTTGGCTTTTTCCACGTCTGCTGCAACTTGCATTTTGACAATTTTATCTGGTTTCGCCACTTCACCAGATTGCGGGTGACCTTTTTTGATTTTGTCCACCAGTTCCATACCGGTGGTGACTTTACCCCAGGCGGTATATTGCTCATCCAGAAATGTGGAATCTTTGAAGCAGATGAAAAACTGGCTATCCGCACTGTCAGGGTGCTGGGCGCGAGCCATGGAAACAACGCCACGGGTATGAGAGATGTCGTTGAATTCCGCTTTCAGTTTTTTGCCGGAACCGCCGGTACCGGTGCCGGTCGGATCACCGGTTTGCGCCATAAAACCATCAATCACGCGGTGGAAAACGATGCCATCGTAGAAGCCTTCCCGTGCCAGCTCTTTAATACGGGCGACGTGGTTGGGGGCTTTTTCCGGGTACATTTCAATGACCACCCGGCCATCTTTCAAATCCAGATAGAGGGTGTTTTCTAAATCTTGCGCCATGAGGGGAATACTCCATAGGTTGACAAACAAAAAACAAGATATTGCAATATATTGGCGAATACTTCTCATAAAAGACCTCCGGTTATTTTTGCTGAAAGCGATCACGCATGCGCTTCGCGACCTCCGCGCAGGTGAAACTGGAAATATCTCCTCCCAGCCGTCCGATTTGCTTAACAAAGCGGGAGGAAATGAAATGCATGTCATCCGACGCGGTGAGAAAGACCGTCTCCACCGCATCATTCAAGCGAGAGTTCATGCAGGCCATTTGGAACTCGTATTCAAAATCGGAGACGGCACGCAGGCCACGAATGAGCAGGCGAGCGCCTTCGGTTTGCGCAAAATTGACCAGAAGGCCGGAAAAAGGTTTTACCTGAATACGGGAGGTGGCAGCTTGCCCTAGTGTATTAACATGGATTTGCACCATTTCTGCCCGTTCCTGCAGAGGGAAGAGAACATCTTTACCCGTATCTGCTGCCACGCCGACAATCAGGATATCCACCACCGCCAGTGCCCGCTGAATCATATCCATGTGGCCATTGGTCACAGGGTCAAAGGTGCCGGGATAAATGCCGATACGGGGTGTGGGGGGGGGCTGGTTTAGCATGCAATAGCGGCTTTCTGTAGCATTTTACAGTAAAAGACCGTATCCACAGCCACGCGAGGAAAATCCGTTGGCAAATCTTCCACCGGAAGGGTGACAAAGCCAGATTTTTCATAGAAACGGTGAGCTGCTTTCAGCATATCGCCCGTGCCGAGATATAAATGTCGGATGCCACGTTGTTGCGCCTCTTGCTCCAGCCGTTGCAACAATGCCTGCGCCACGCCCTTACCCCGGCAGGAAGGATCTACAAACATTTTACGCAACACGCCATGACCCTGCCCGATTGTCAGCAAACCAATGGTACCGACCACGGTTTCCCCCTGTAGGGCTAACCAGAGTTCTCCCTGATATTGGGTGCGGAAAAACCCTTCAATATCCAGCAAATCCGGTTGCTGTTCGTAGGTAATCGGAACCCCGAATTCTATTTGCTGGGTATGGGTGACCAGTTGCACCACCTGCTGCTTATACTGCGGCTGGTAGGGGTGGATACGGTAAGAGGCGTTCATTTATGCGTCCTTCTCGGACATGGGCAGCACCTCCACAGGCGCGTCTACCTCTACGCTATGGGGAGTGACTGCATGGCCTACAACCTCGGCACTTGCACCTTCTTCCAGCTCATCGTCTCCGCTATCTGCAATGCGAATGGCGGAAACCACAAACTCTCCTTCCGCGACGCGGAAGATGGTCACGCCTTGCGTATTGCGTCCTGCGATGCGGATATCATGCACCGGGGTGCGGATGAGTTTACCCTTGTTGGTCATCAACATAATCTGGTCGGTTTCCAGAACCGGGAAGCTGGCGACCACGGCACCGTTGCGCTCTGAGGTTTCGATATTGGTGACCCCTTGTCCGCCACGGTTCGTGATGCGGTACTCATAGGCAGAGGTACGTTTACCGTAGCCATTTTCTGTGATGGTGAGAATGAATTGCTCTTCCGCTTCCAGCTTGGCAATTAACTCCGGTGACAAGGTGGTTTCCACCACTTCACCACGGCGTTTGGCACTGGCGTAACGCAGGTAGGCATCGCGGTCTTCCACGGTGACATCACTGTCTTTCAGGATAGTCATGGAGATGACTTTATCATTTTCTGCCAGCGTCATGCCACGCACACCATCAGAGGTGCGGCTTTTGAAGACACGAACCTTATCCACCGGGAAGCGAACCGAACGCCCGGCAGAAGCCGCCAGCAGCACGTTATCGTCATCCGTACAGGTCATAACGCCTACCAAATTATCTCCCTCATCCAGACGGATGGCGATTTTACCGTTGGAACGGATGTCCACAAAATCTTCCAGCGTATTGCGGCGGACATTCCCTTTTTCCGTGGAGAACATCACGTTCAGTTGGCTCCACAGGGTTTCATCTTCCGGCAAGGGCATGAAGTTGGTGATGGTCTCGCCTTTTTCCAGTGGCAGGATATTCACCAGCGCCTTGCCCTTGGACTGGGGGGTACCCAGAGGCAGGCGATAGACTTTCATTTTGTACACAATACCACGGCTGGAGAAGAACAATACCGGGGTATGGGTATTGGCAACGAAAACGTTGCTGGTCGCGTCTTCTTCATGGGTGGACATGCCGGATTTGCCCTTGCCGCCACGACGCTGGGCGCGGAACTCTGTGAGAGGGACGCGCTTGATATAACCGCCAACGGTTACGGTGATGACCATATCTTCCCGTTGGATCAGGTCTTCAATATCCGCTTCATATTCGGATTCTTCAATCATGGTGCGACGCGGGGTGGCGTAAGCGTCACGGATGTCGGTCAATTCATCGCGGATAATGGTGCGCACACGCTCTGCGGAGCCAAGAATATCGAGATAGTCCGTGATTTCTGCACCGAGTTTACTCAGTTCTTCGTCAATTTTGGCGCGTTCCAGCCCGGTCAGGCGTTGCAGGCGCAATTCCAGAATGCCTTTTGCCTGAGCTTCTGTGAAGTAGCAGGAGCCGTCATCAGCAACGATATTGCCACGGTCTTGCACAAGGTTGATGAGGGGAATTACGTCTGCTGCGTTCCAGCTACGGCTCATCAGGCCTTCTTTTGCTGCAACAGGATCCGGCGCGTTGCGGATGATTTTGATGATTTCGTCAATATTGGCGACTGCCATGGCCAGACCAATCAAGGTATGGGCGCGATCACGGGCTTTGCTGAGCAGGTAAACGGTACGGCGGAGAATAACCTCGCGGCGGAACTCAAGGAAGATTTCCAGCACTTCTTTCACGTTCATCTGGCGGGGTTGGCCGTAGGCCAATGCCAGAGTGTTGACGCCAAAAGTGCTTTGCATGGGGGTGAAGCGGAACAGGTGGTTTAACACCACATCTGCCTGATGGTCTTTTTTCACTTCAATGACCACGCGCACGCCTTCTTTGCTGGATTCATCCCGCAGATCGGCAATGCCTTCAATTTTCTTTTCACGTACCAGTTCGGCGATGCGCTCTACCATGCGGGCTTTGTTCACCTGATAGGGAACTTCATCCACCACGATGACTTCCCGCCCGTTGCGGCCTTCTTCCATGTGGGTTTTGGCGCGCATGACCACGCTGCCACGCCCGGTTTGCATGGCAGAGTAAATACCGGAACGCCCCAGAATAACGCCACCTGTTGGGAAGTCTGGCCCCGGCATGACTTCCATAATCTCTTCAATGCTGGTTTCCGGTTTATCCAGCAGCATGCAGGTCGCATCAATCACTTCCCCCAGGTTGTGTGGGGGAATATTGGTGGCCATCCCCACCGCGATACCCCCTGCCCCATTCACCAGCAGGTTAGGGAAGCGGGATGGCAGCACTTCTGGCTCCCGTTCGGAACCATCGTAGTTGGGGTTGAAATCCACGGTGTCCTTGTCAATATCGGCCAGCATGGTGTGGGTGACTTTGGCCAGACGGGATTCCGTGTAACGCATGGCGGCCGCTTTATCGCCATCCATGGAGCCGAAGTTCCCCTGCCCGTCCACCAGTTGCAGGCGCATGGAGAAATCCTGTGCCATGCGCACCAAAGAGTCATAAATTGCACTATCGCCGTGTGGGTGGTATTTACCCATCACTTCCCCGACGATACGGGCAGATTTTTTGTAAGGTTTATCAAAATCGCAGCCGGATTCATGCATAGCGAAAAGGATACGGCGGTGGACAGGCTTCAGACCGTCCCGCACATCCGGAATAGCGCGACTGACGATAACGCTCATCGCGTAATCGAGGTAAGAGCGCTTCATTTCATCTTCAATGGCGATAGGTACCAGTTCGGAACGCAGGCTATTGGTATTTTCGACCAAGGCGGTCTCTCCCGTCTATACAATGGGTAGTCATAATTCGCAGAAACCTAGCAGACCATGGGCAGGAGTACAAGGGTTTAGCGAGTAAAACGAGAGGCACGCAGTGCCGACGCGGAATGAGGCTAGTAAGCCGAATGGAGCCAAAGGAAAGTTTCTCGTGGATGCCTGCCTACGCAGGCATGACGAGGAGTATTGCCAACGCAGGGGACAAGAACGGCGGCAAGCAGGCCGCCGCCTTTAGCGAGTGAAACGAGAGGCACGTAGTGCCGACGCGGAATGAGGCTAGTAAGCCGAATGGAGCCAAAGGAAAGTTTCTCGTGGATGCCTGCCTACGCAGGCATGACGGGGATTGATGACCCATGCGAGAGACAAGACGTGAGGACAGGAGTCCGAACCAGCCTTGAGCTGCCCTCATTTGCGAGACAGTAGTCGAGCAAGGAGGGAATAAAAAAACCGAATGGAGCCAAGAAACAATAATTTATACGCCACCCCATTCCTGTCGGCGGGAGAAGTATGCCCATTCGTCCGGCCCAAAGCGGCTGTTGCTTTGGGGGCTGGCAAGGTAGGGCATGGTAGCATCCAGATAAAGCGTCAGTAGTTCGGTTAACCGTTGGTCTGCCTCGTGCAGCAGATGGGCACTGCGTTTGGGGCGGGAGGAATATTCATATTCTTCCTGCGCTGGGTAGGTATGGGTGGTCATGTCCTCCTGCCCGAAGTGCCAGAACTCTACCTGACAGGGTTGGCATGCGGGGAGTGAACTGCCATCTGGCATAGTGGCCTGCGCATAATGGCCTTCTGCGGCAATCAGAGCTTCCAGTGCCAATTGGGGTTTGCTCATGGAAAAAAGCTCGGTCGGTTTGGGGGGGGTGCCGGTTTTATAATCAATAATGGTCAGGCCAGTAGAGGTATATTCCAGCCGGTCAGCGCGGGCGGTCAGCGTAAAATGCCCTTGCCCCCATGGACGGGTGAGCTGGCCTTTTTGCTCCACGGCAAGATGCAGGAGATGTTTCTTGCGTCTTGCGTGTTCTGCTTCAAACTGTGGCCAGAGTTTTTGCAGGCGCGGCCACCAGAAACGTTGAACGGCAGGCAGGCTTTCCCAGTCCTGAAGCAGGCGGGTACCCTGACTGTTCAACCAGTTTGCACGCTCTTGCTCCGAGCGGATGTCTACCTGCTGTTGCGCATAGGCTTCGCACAGGTCATGCACCCAGGTACCGAAATCAGCGGCGGTTAGTTCATTGTCCCAGCCATCCAGCGTGTACAGCCTGAGCAAATGTTTGGCATAGAGGCGATAGGGATCGGTTTGCCAGAGATCAATATCGGATACAGAGAGGCGATTGGGGCGATCGGTCAGAGCAGGTACGGGTGCGGGAGCCGGGCGGGAGACGGGTGCCAGCGCTGGGTGCAGCATGCGCCAGAGGTGACGGTAATGCGCTGTGGCATCCCCCTGATGGGCGGGGACATGCCCTTGCAGCAAACCGTGCAACCGTTGCCACCAGCGGGATGCAAGCTGAGGGGCGCCTTGTTGTTTACGAGCGCGGGTGAGAAAGACCTGCGGCGCTTGCAGGAAGCCGTAAATATCATGTGCGGAGAGGGCAATCTGGCGTTCCGGCATTGGCAACCCCACCTGCATACGCATGGCACGAGACAGCCATGGATCCGGTGTGGGGGTGGACGGCCAGACCCCTTCATTGAAGCCGGCCAGCACCACCCGGTCAAAGGAGAGCATGCGAGCCTCCTGAGGGCTGAGCATATGCAAACGCGGATGCGTGGCAGAATGACGATAAAAACGTGCTTGTCCGATATGCGCCAACAGAATATCCCGCTGTTGGGCGAGTGTGAGGGGGGCGAGATGCTGGCAGGCAGCATCCCATGCTTCCAGCCATTGGCGAAACGCCTGTCCGGTTTCCCCTTGCAGGCGTTGCTGCCATAGCTCTGGCGGCAGATGGCATAGCTGCCGCATGGCTTCCAGCCAGTCATCGGCTTGCCAGCGGGTGGTGGCATGGTGACCCTGCACCGTGTGCCATGCCTGTTCCAGCACATCCAGCACCGGAAAAAGGGACTGCGCAACCTCCTCACCCGCCTCGGAAGCTCGTTTGCGTAGCTGGTGCAGACTTTGTGGACTGCGGGTTTTGCGCAAGGCGAGATCCAACTGTTCTATTGCCCATTGCCAGCGGCTTCCCCGGCCTTCACTCAGGCGCAACCACGGGTGATGGAACAAATTCAGCCAGTCTATGGCCCGTTGCCGGGAATGTGTGAGCAGTTGCAGAAACGCTAACAGGAGTTGTACGGCATAGCTTTCCAACAGGCTATTGCCTCCACTGTCGGCGATATCCAGCTCCCAGTAACGCAATTGCCGACTGACGCGTGCCGCCAATGCCCGATCCGGCGTAATGAGGGCTACACTTGTGTCAGGCTGTGCCAGTGATTCCCGCAGGATGAGGGCAATGAGCGCGGATTCCTCCTGCTCGTCATCCGCTTCCAGCCAATGCAGGCGCGTGAGGGTATGCGACAGGGAAGACCAGTCTTCCGGGCTGAGTTGGCGCCAGTGCCGACCGGCATTGGCCGGAAGAAACATGGCGTGCAGCAGACACTCTCTGCCTTTTGGGATGGGCTGATACATCACTGGCCACGGCTGCAAGGCCGCAACGGGTTGGTGCAGTGTATCCAGCAGATGGCGCAGGCCGGTTTGGGGGTGGGTTCCGCCGACATCTGTCGTGAGGGCAGTAGTATCCGCATCGGGTAGAATGACCAGTCCCTGCGGCAGTTGCAGCACCTGCTGCATCAGGCGGCGGATGACCGGCTGGCTGCCTGTAGAACCCGCTAGAATAACCGGTGTGGAGGGGGGATGTTGCTGGCACTGCTCTATCCAGTACTGCCACTGTTGATTACGCCATGCCACCGGTTCTATGTAGCCATGCTGTTGCAGCCATGCGGGCCATTGCTCGAAGAGGATGGAGAGTTCTCTGCGGCTGAGTTGCCAATGGCGGCTGGCGGTCATGTCATCTATTGAGTGCAGGGCATTGGGGGGGATTTCCTCCCGCTGCCATTCATCCAGTAAGGTAATGAGATGTTCTGCCCGTTGCAGGGCTTGTAGCAGAGGTAGATCCTCCCCTCGCTGCTGATGTAACTGGCGCATGACATGTGCCAGTGCATAGCGCCGTTGCAAGGGGGGAATGATGGTAGGAGTGGGGCTTGCCCTCTCTGGCTGGGCATGAGGGTGCCAGAACAGATCACGCGTGTCTGGTTCACCGAGTGTCAACAGGCGCGGCAGGGGCAATGCACGTCCAGACGGAAGCTGATGCAGCCATGCCTGACGAAACGCTTGCTCTGCCCGGCGAGTGGGTAGGAATAGCTGGGTGCGCGCCACGACATCTGGCTGATCCCCCCATTGGCGGATGATGCACGCCGCTATGCTGGCGAGCATGTTGTGTCCGGTAGAGAGGGTGAAAAGACCGCGCATGTTGTGAGATGAGGCCGATTAAATACGCACCCCTTCCGGCACAGGTTTACGCCCCACGGAGACATAGATAAAGCCAGCATCTTCGACCATCTCTGGACGATAGAGGTTGCGCATATCCAGCATGGCGGGGTGTTTCATCACCTGTTTCAGGCGATGCAGGTTTAGATGCGCGAACTCCTCCCATTCGGTGAGAACCAGCGCGACATCCGCTCCCGTGGCGGCATCATAGCTATTGTCACAATACTGCACCGCTTGTGGCAACATGGGTTTGGCGGCCTGCATGCCTTGCGGATCATAGGCTTTCACCGTGCAGCCTTCTTTGATAAGTTGTTCTATGACGACCAGACTGGCGCTTTCCCGCATATCGTCTGTATTGGCTTTGAAGGTAAGCCCCAGCACGGCGACCGTGCGGCCTTTCAGGTCAAACTCCAGCAGGCGGCGCAGGCGCTCTACCACCTGATATTTACGGGCGGCGTTACTGGCAATGACGGCGTCCGTGATACGGTCTCCCGCTCCGACATCCTGCGCCATGGCCAGCAGAGCGCGGGTATCTTTCGGGAAGCAGGAACCACCAAAGCCGGGGCCGGGTTTCAGGAAGTCTCGCCCGATGCGGCGATCCTGTCCCATGGCGATGGCAATATCTTCCACATTGGCGCCGTATTTTTCCGCCAAATCGGCCATTTCATTGATAAAAGCAATTTTGGTCGCCAGAAACGCATTGGCGGCGTATTTGGAGAGTTCTGAGCTGGCGGTATCTGTGTAGAGAATCGGAATGAGGCGTCGGGAGAGAGGCTCGTAGAGGCGTGCCATAATGCTGCGCGCTTCTTCCGTCTGGGTGCCGATGACCACCCGATCCGGGTTCATGAAATCCGCAATCGCAGAGCCTTCCCGCAGGAACTCCGGGTTGGAGGCAACGTAGAACTCTGTCTCGCCTGCGGTTTCCCGCACCCGGCGTTCCACCTCTGGCGTGGTACCAACCGGAACGGTGGATTTGGTGACGACAACCGTGCCTGCTGTGATATGCTGCCCGATTTCTGTAGCTGCGGCATAGACATAGCGCAAATCTGCCTGATGGCCATCCTCGTGGGTGGGGGTGCCGACCGCAATCATCACCACATCAGCCGTATGAACGGCGGATGCAAGATCCGTCGTAAAATGCAGGCGTCCTGCATCGCGGTTACGTTGCACCAGTTTTTCCAGTCCCGGTTCATGAATGGGCATGATGCCTTGTTCTATGTGCTGGATTTTTTGGGTATCTTTATCCACACAGGTGACCTGAAAACCCCAGTCCGCAAAGCAGGTACCGGTGACCAGTCCTACATATCCGGTGCCGATCATGACCACATGCATGGCAATTCCCTCCTTGTATCGTGCGCTTGCATGCGTCATACATAACCACATATTGACGCTTAAGCAATGCAGGATACGGTATGTACGTAACAACAGGCCGTATGCGTTGGATGCAGCGAGTGCCCTCACAGACTATCCACCCGTTAGATAAGGCAGACTGTTATGACACCGGATGTTTTTCGTAATGCTGTACCCCCTCTGATGGAAGCCTGCGGAAAGGTGATACAGCAATATTATCGGCAAGGGGTGACAACCGAGATAAAAGGCGATGCCAGCCCGGTGACGCGTGCGGACAAGGAAGCGGAACTGGCCATACGCGCCTGGATACAGGAGCATTACCCGCAGCATGGCATTATGGGTGAAGAATATGAAGGCCGTAACCCGCACGCTGACTGGCAATGGGTGATAGACCCTATTGACGGCACCCGTAATTTTGTCTGTGGCACCCCTTTATTTACCACGCTGGTTGGGCTGTGCTATCAGGGCCAGCCGATGTGGGGAATGATTTATCAACCAATCTTGCAGGAATGCTGGGTGGGAGGACGGGAGTTGCCTGCTACATTCAATGGCAGGCAAGTGCAACCACGTGACTGCAAAAGCCTGTCGCAGGCAGTGATTAGCACAACCGCACCGGAATGTTTAAGCGAACATGGCTGGCAGGTGTTTCAGCGGCTTAGCAAAGCATGTGCCGTCACCAGTTATGGCAAAGATGCCTACGGCTATGCCTTGCTTGCCAGCGGCTATGTGGATATTGTGCTGGAAGATGGCCTGAAACCGCATGATTTTGCCGCCGTGCTGGCTGTATTGCAAGCCTCAGGTGCACATGTGACCGACTGGCAGGGACGAGAGATTACCTTGCAGAGTGACGGTTCTATATTGGCTGCTGCCAATCAGACATTGCATGCACAGGCGTTGGAATATTTGTCCGGGGGAGCAACCATTGCGTAGTCTGCCGCGTTCTTTGTGGTTTATTTTGCTGGCCATGCCGACCACGGGTTTGGGCTCCAGCATTCATATTGCCTATGTCACCATGTTCATGGAAAGCCGAGGCTACAGTAACGGCTTTATTGGCTTGGGGCATGCCTTGCACATTGGTTCCATTGGTCTGGTGGCACCCGTTTTGCCCTGGGTGATGCAGCATATACACCCCGGCAAACTATTGGCCTTGAGTGGAAGCATATTGCTTTTAACGCTGACAGCATTGGCCTTCTGGATGCCGATGATGCAGGGTAACAGTATGTTGTTTCTGGCGTTGCGGCTGGTATTTGGCATTGCGCTGGGTTGTACCTATGTGATTGGAGAAAGCTGGCTGAACAGCCTGTGCCCCGCTGAAAAACGCGGGAGGATAATGGGTATCTATGGGTCTTTGCTGGCCACCGCCTTTGCCAGCGGGCCGATGATTGTCTCTTTTTTGCCCGGTGGTGTTGCGCATTTATTCGCTTTTGGCCTGAGTGGGGCATGTTACATTTTCACCGCGATGATGATTTTAAGCCAGTGGCCAACCGCCCCCAGCCCCACTCCCCTCCCCTGGCGGTATCTGTTGAAACACATGTTCCATTGGCCGAGTGTTTTGGTGTGTCTGCTAAGTTATGGGGCACTGGAAAGTTCTCTGGTATCCTTATTACCACTCTATTTGTTACAGCACGGTCACAGCAAGGCGGGTGCGCTGTGGTTGGTATCCGTTGCTTGTGGAGGTGCTATCTGCATGCAGTGGATCATTGGCTGGCTGGCCGATAAATATCCGCACCGGCATTTGCTGGCCATTGCCTGTAGTTTAAGCGCCGTTGGCGCGTTGGGATTGTACCTGCTTAAACATGATTGGTGGTGGTTGCAGCCCGTGGTGTTTGTGTGGGGAGGGATATTCTCCGCGCTTTATACTGTGCCGTTTGTGATGCTATGCGAGCGCATGATTGGGATTAATATTGCCATTGCCGCAGCCTCCGCCCTGATGATGTATGGCGCGGGCAGTTTATTAGCGCCTGCACTGATAGGAAAAGTGATGGATGCCAGCCCGGAAATGGGTTTTCCCCTGATGATGGGCCTATGCAGCCTGCTGGCACTGGGGGTGGTGGTGATTCGGTTGCATATGGTGGACAGACGCTATAAATAGGCAAAGTTTAAAGATTGCAGGAAACGGTTAGCATGACAAAAATAACCATCATTGGTGGTGGACTGGCTGGCAGCGAGGCTGCATGGCAGGCGGCGCAGGCAGGTGCAGAGGTTGTCTTGTATGAGATGCGTCCGCAACGCAGCACCGATGCGCATGTGACGGATCATCTGGCGGAGTTGGTATGCTCGAACTCGTTTCGATCCGATGACTGGGAGCATAATGCGGTAGGCTTATTGCATGAAGAAATGCGGCGGCTGGATTCCCTGATTATGCACAGTGCTATGAAGCATCAGGTGCCGGCAGGCGGGGCGCTGGCCGTGGATCGGGAAGGGTTTGCCCGTGCCGTAGAGCAAGCGTTGGAACTCCATCCGCGCATTACTCTACAGCGGCAGGAAATGACAGAACTGCCTGTTGAAGGTCTCACGGTGGTCGCCAGTGGGCCTTTGACCTCCCCTGCTTTGACCGATGCCATATTGAAAGTGACCGGCGAGGAGCAACTGGCGTTTTTTGATGCGATTGCCCCGATTGTGCACACAGAGTCCATTGATTTCAGCAAGGCGTGGTATCAGTCCCGTTATGACAAGGTTGGCCCCGGCGGGACAGGCAAAGATTACATCAACTGCCCAATGACGGAAACCCAATACCATGCGTTTGTGGATGCTCTGCTGGCGGGGGAAAAGACCGATTTTAAAGAGTGGGAAAAGAACACCCCTTATTTTAATGGCTGCTTGCCGATTGAGGTTATGGCAGAGCGGGGGCGCATGACACTGGCCTTTGGTCCGATGAAGCCGGTAGGGTTGACCAACCCTCATTCGCCCGAAAAACCGTTTGCCGTGGTGCAATTGCGGCAGGATAACAGCTTGGGCACCTTGTATAATATGGTGGGTTTTCAGACCAAGCTACGCTATGGCGCACAGAGCGATATTTTTCGCATGATACCGGGGCTGGAACAGGCGGAATTTGCCCGGTTGGGTGGCTTGCACCGCAATACTTTCATTCAAAGCCCACGACTGCTGGATGCAGAGCTGCGTTTGAAGCGCCAGCCTAACCTGCGCTTTGCCGGGCAGATTACCGGTGTGGAAGGCTACGTGGAAAGTGCGGCAATCGGGCTGATGGCCGGACGTTTTGCGGCAGCAGAGGCCAAAGGAACGTCAGTACCCCAACCGCCCGCTGATACAGCATTGGGCGCATTGCTGGCGCATATTACGGGCAATGCCCATGTGGAGAGTTTTCAGCCGATGAATGTGAACTTCGGGTTATTTCCACCGTTGGGTGTGCGCATGAAAGGGGGCAAACGGGAGCGCGGCGCGGCTTTCTGCACACGGGCACTGGCAAGCTTTACCGCATGGAGTCAGCGGTTGTAGATACAGGCAGACGACAAAAGTCTATGTAGAGCCGTTGTAGAGGTTGGCCTGATGGATTACAGCGCCAGAATTGCCAGTAGCAACAGACTGGACATTGCCAGAGTCGCATGTGCTGTATAGGTGATAAACTGCGTGGATGGACGTGCGTATAATGCATGGGTGAGAGCAGTCATGGTGGTTCCTCCCAAATGATATGGCCTTCATTGCTTTATGACGTTTTTATGTCATTTGGTTTAATTTTAGGTAAATGCCTGCCAATATCTGCGTCTAACCGACGCGAACGGTGATGTATGGGTGGATACGGTAGTTGGGACATGGTTATTCCACAAGGTATGCGGCACACCAGTCTTTGATAAACCTGTCATGGTTTTCACTTTTCAATCAGAAGCATTTATGCATGATAAAAGACTAATGAGTATGACATAGCGAGTAATTGAGATGCGGCGTATTTGTAGTTTTTTGGGGTCATTATTCAGCGGTATCTGTATGCTGTGCCAACCTGCCAGTGCGACTTCCCTTGCGGAAAATGCCTATGGTTTTTCTTTTCCGGCATTGGATGGCAGAACGATTGCGCTGGAAGACTATCGCGGTAAGCCGATATTAATCGTCAATACAGCATCTCAATGTGGATTTACCCCGCAATACAAGCAGTTGCAGGAGCTATACAGCCGGTATAAGCATCAGGGACTGGTGGTTATTGCTGTGCCGTCAAACGATTTTGGCTTGCAAGAACCAGGAAGCGTGGAAGATATAACCCACCTGACGCAGGATACCTATGCGGTGAAGTTTCCCGTTACGGGTAAGCAGGTGGTGAACGGCAAGAATGCCCACCCTTTTTATCGCTGGGCGGCGGATAAAGTGGGGATTTTCGGCACCCCGAAATGGAACTTCCACAAATATTTATTAGACCGGAACGGGCATTTGGTGGACTGGTTTTCCAGCACGACCAAGCCGTTGGATACGCAGTTGGTGGAAGCGATTGAGCAGGAACTACGGCTATCGACCGCTTCGGAAGAGCATATGCCGATAGGTCAGCCTTGAGGCTGAGCGTGTCATCAGGGGATGAAAGCCTAGGGCAGCAACCTGCCCAGACCCATACGGCATAGAGTGCTGACGCCGGGTTTGGTGGGAAGATTGAGGTATTGCGACCAGTCTTGTACGTTGGCCAATTGCTGGTGATGCCAGTCCCCCAACGACAACAGGGGGCGGCATATGCGGCGCCACGGTGAGGGGATTATGGAAAGTTGCTGTTGCACTTGCTTCCGCAGGTGAGAGGCTTCTTGCAATATAGGAGCAAGGAGAGACCGCCAGTCCTGTGTTTCTGGCTGTTGCAGGATGTTCTCTGCGGTTTGCTGCCGGGCTTCCAGCAGCGTGGTCGGGAGCCAAAGCTTACCGCGTGGCAAATCATAGGGTAAAGCATGGCATTGGCGAAGGATGCCATAAAATTGAAGGGTTTGCCGTAAAACCTGTTGCAAAGCCAGAGGCGGAAGATTTTGTGTTTGCGTGGGGTTTGAAAAACAGAACTCCAAAGGCTGGTAGAGCGCCATACCGTCTGCACTATGGTAATCCATGAGTTGTGGCATTGTGTCTGGCGGGAGGGGAGAGACATCCTGCTCGTGAGCGTCCAGTAGGGCTAGCAGTGGCTCCAGCGGACAGGTGGGATGCTGTTGCCGTGCCTGTTGCAACAGTGCCAGCACAGGATGGCGATGGCTGCCCTGCCCTGTATGCCATAGCTCCTCCAAGGCGTCCCTCCACCATTGCAGGCGGATCAGAGCGGGCATTTCTTCCCGCGTGATGTGCGAAATGCGCCGTATTTCTGAATGCAATGACCCTAATGGTAACGCCAGTGAATGCCAGCCCGCAGGAAGGAGCAGCAACAGCAAATAACGTTCGTAATCCTGCTGACGCAAGTGCGCATAGACATCCGAAGCAGTGGGGGTGGATAAAGAGGGCATAGGCTGCTTTATATTGAGAATCGTTATCGCTAGAATCTTTCTAAAGATTCGCTAGAGTACGGGACACAAACCATGTTATCCAGCGAAAAATGGAGAGTTTTATATGGCTTTTACGCTGCCACCCCTACCCTATGCGAAAAATGCTCTGTCACCTCATATGTCTGAGGAGACCTTTAATTTTCACTATGAAAAACACCATAATGCTTACGTAGTGAACCTGAACAAGCTGGTGGAAGGTACGGAATATGCCACTATGCCGCTGGAAGATGTGGTGAAGGCAACCGCAGGCAAAGCCGACAAGCAAGGTATTTTCAATAATGCTGCGCAAGTGTGGAATCATAGCTTTTTTTGGAGCAGCATGACCCCTAACAACGGTGGCGGCACCCCAACGGGTGAGTTGGCCGCCAAAATCAATGCCGCCTTTGGTAGCTATGATGCGTTTAAAGAGCAGTTTAAAACGGCGGCTACTACACAATTTGGTAGTGGCTGGGCATGGCTGGTGGAAGAAAACGGCAGCTTAAAAATCACCAAAACCGCTAATGCTGATACGCCACTGGCACATGGTCAAAACCCACTGCTAACCGTGGATGTGTGGGAGCATGCGTATTATTTGGATTTCCAGAATCGGCGTCCGGATTTTGTGGATAGTTTCCTGAACCATTTGGTGAATTGGGAATTTGCCGCTGAAAATCTGGGTCGTGGTGAGCCTTTTAAGGTCGCTGCGTAACAGCATCCATCGGATGTAGGCATTCGCCATAAGGCGCGGGGTTAGGCTCCGCGCCTTTTTTTATCGCGTGGGTGGGTGCCTGCGCAGGCATGACGGGTTCTCCCAAGGGGCGGTGTAAAGGAGAGCGCCTTATGGTAGGGGGCAGAGCAAGGCAGCGACTTTACGACCTTCCGCCAGCAGGACATTAAAGGTGCGGCAGGCGGCACCGGTAGACATGACTTCCACCGCCAGTGATGCCTGCTTACAACGCTGTCGCAGGTCAGGCGGCAGGTAGGCTGGGCGTTCTCCTGTACCGATAAGCAGGATTTCGATGGGATAAGGAACATTAAACGCGGGTTGCAGGTCTGTTTCGGTGAGGGTTTGTGGGGATTCTGGGGCTGGCCATGCTTGTGTGGATGCCAGTTGCACAAACACCCCGCCCGTATGCCATTGCCCACGGATACGAAAGCCCCCGTTACCGTAACTTTCGATGAGTTGGGCGGAGGAGCTAACGGTTGGTGTAATATCGGGCATCCGCAGTCAACCTAGATGGAAAGTTTTTGTGGGCGTTTATGCCGTACGTGGGTGACCAGCATCAGGCGGGTGAGCATAATGGCGGTGAACATAGAGGTGAGGATGCCAATAGACAGAGTAACCGCAAAACCACGCACTGGACCCGCCCCCATCTGGAACAGAATGAGCGCCGCCAGAAGGGTGGTAATATTGGCATCGAAGATGGTGCTGAATGCATGTTGAAAGCCTGCTTCCACGGCACCGGGAACTTTTTTGCCCGACCGCAATTCTTCCTTGATACGTTCATAGATGAGGACGTTGGCATCCACCACCATCCCCAAAGTCAGGACGATACCGGCAATGCCCGGCAGGGTCAGCGTTGCGCCCAGTGCGCTGAGTGCGGCGACAATCATGAGCATATTACAGGCAAGCGCCACCACCGCATAGACACCGGAGCGTTTATAATAAACGGCCATCATCAGGGCGACCAGAAGCACCCCCAGCACAAAGGCGCGGCTGCCTGCCTGTACGGAATCTTCCCCAAGGCTTGGACCAACGGTGCGTTCTTCCAGTACATTTAAGGGGGCTGGCAGGGCACCGGCACGCAGCAAAATAGCCAGATCATTGGCGCTTTCTGCGGTAAAGTTACCGGAAATCATGCCAGAGCCGCCTAAAATCGGCTCGCGGATGACGGGGGCGCTAATCACTTCTTCATCTAACAGAATGGCAAAGGGGCGCCCCACATTTTCCGACGTGATGGCACCGAATTTCCGTGCCCCTTGTGTGGTGAGCGTGAACGAGACGATGGGCTGGTTTTCATTGAAGGCGGCATGGGCATCCGATAATTGATCCCCACCCAGCAGAGGTTGGCGTTCGATACGGATGGTGCCACCTTCCTGCATGCGTACGACACGGCTGCCTGCTTCGCCAGCTTGTCCGGGAGAGACGACCAGATGGAAGCTGAGCTTTGCGGTTTTACCCAGTAATTGCTTCAGGCGCTCAGGGTCATTCATACCGGGCACTTGCAGGATGATGCGATCTTCTCCCTGTTGCTGAATGATGGGTTCACGGGTACCGGTTTCATCCACCCGGCGGCGGACGATTTCAATGGATTGTTGCAGCAGTTGTTTACGGGCATCCTGCATGGCCTGTTCCGACAGGCTGAGCACCCAGTCTTCACCCGTTTGTGACAGGGTAAAGCGGCGATCCACCTCTTGCAGCGCCTCTTCAAACGCCTCTTCTGTTTGGCCTTTATTCAGGCGCGGAGTGAGGCGAACCGTCTCCCCTTCAATACGCAGGTTACGGTAGCCCAGTTTGGCATCCCGCAGGGTGCGGCGAACCTCGTTACGCAGGTTTTCCCGTTGCTCCTGCAGGTAGGCCGTGACATCCACCTGTAATTGCAGATGCGAGCCACCTTGCAGATCCAGTCCCAGATTCACCGTTTGCTGGGGTAGCCAGCCAGGAACCGGTTTGCCCAGCAGGGCAAACAGATTCGGCAGGGACAAGACCAGTGCCCCAATGAGTACAACGGCGATCAGAAGTTTTTTCCACAGTGGAAAATCCTGCATACGGGTGGCTCCGGTTAGGATGAAAAGAGAGCGGTTAGGAAAGCGAGAGGTGAACCGCCGTCACTTATTTGGCTACGGTTTTGCGGCGTGTTTTTTTATTGTCGTCATTGGCAGCAGGCTGCGGTTTAGCCACCACGTTATTGACCGTGGAACGCAGCACCTTGACGGTCACGCCTGTCGCTACTTCCACTTCCAGTGTTTCTTCTTTTTCATCCACACGGGTAACCGTGCCAAGGACGCCACCAGCGGTCACAATTTTGTCTCCCCGTTTCAGAGCGGTGACCATTTGCTGATGCTCTTTCAGGCGGCGTTGTTGAGGGCGAATGACAATGAAGTAAAAAATAATGGCCATGCCGCCAATGAGCAACAGTTGCGAAGATGGGCTGGCAGCCTGTGGTGCGGTGGCTGCGTTTTCTGCCACCTGAGCGGCGGCTTGCTGGGCAATAGCATAAATAGACATGAAAGAACCCTTATGTCGTGAATAATAAAATGATTGGCAGGCACTATAGAGAGGGGCTGGTCAGTCCGCAACGGTTAATCCGGCAGGAGGGTGGACGGAAGCACGCTGCGTGGTCAGATCATTGCGTGATACTGGCGGAACCACTGGACAAACTGTGCCATGCCTTCTTCAATTGAGATATGGGGATGAAAGCCCAAATCACGCTGACTATCTGTGATATCGGCATAGGTTTCCAGTACATCACCGGGTTGAAGGGGAAAAAAATGCTTGGTGGCCTGCCTGCCGGTGGCCTGCTCAATGGCGGCGATGAAGCGCAGCAAATCCACCGATTGATGATTGCCCAAATTATACAGGCGATGGCTGTTGGGAGCGGCAGGTTGATGCAATGCCCCCATGATGCCTTCAACAATATCGGTAATATAGGTGAAATCCCGCTTCATGCGCCCATGGTTATACACCTCTATGGCTTCCCCCGCGAGAATAGCGCGGGTGAATTTCCATGGAGCCATATCCGGCCTGCCCCATGGTCCATACACGGTAAAAAAGCGCAACCCCGTGAGGGAAAGCTGGTAGAGGTGGCGGTAGCTTTCTGCCATTAGCTCCCCTGCCCGCTTGGTTGCGGCATAGAGGGACACCGGGTGGTCCACGTGATCCGTTGGGCGGTAGGGGCGCGTGTCATTGGCGCCATAGACAGAGCTTGAACTGGCATAAATGCCTTGCGGAATGGCATATTGGCGCATGAGTTCCAGCATGACCAATTGGCCATCCACATTGCTGTGGGTGTAGGCGAAGGGATTTTGCAGGGAATAACGCACCCCGGCCTGAGCCGCGAGGTGGATAATGGCATCCGGTGTGCCATATTGCCTGATCACCGCCTGCATGGACGGCCAATCTGCACAATCCGCCTGTAGGAAATGGAACCCCTGTTGGGTCGTTAATTGTGCGAGGCGGTCATGCTTTAACTGGACGGGATAATAGTCATTGAGGTTATCCACCCCCACGACCTGATAGCCCTGCGACAGCAGACGAAGTGCGGTATGCATGCCGATAAAGCCTGCGGCCCCCGTGAGAAGTATTTTCACGCGGTCTCCTCCAGCGCATCCAGATACGTACGGGCGATGGTGGTAGGTTCAAACAGCGAGGGGCTGAATTTTAATTGTTCCTGCGCGGGATGATTATCCAGCAATTGATCCTGTTCGGCGTCCCGCAGTGCCTTGAGTTCCTGCATCTGATGGCAGCGTCGCCACCAACGGCACAAGCGGGAGGAAAGAAGCCGCGGCTTGATTTGTTCCGCTTCCTGCATACGCAGCACCATTTCCCGAACGGAGACGATTTCTCCCCCGGCGAGGGTGAGGGTTTGGCCGTTCAGTTCCCGGTTGCCGATAGCGCGGAGAATGGCGCGGGCGGCATCTTCCACCTGCAGGGGTTGACGGCGGCCTGTTGCCTGCCCGGAAAGCGGCACCCAGCCATGGGTGCGTATATGCTGGCGTAGATCGCTGAGGGAGTCTCCCACACCCAGCCCATAGGTTGGGGCATGGCGAAAGATGGTGGCGCGGATTTTCAGGCGCTCGCACAGGCCGAAGAACTCACGCTCTGCCTGTTTGCTGACTGCGGTTGTGTCATCGGATGGTTCTGTTGCTGTCTCCCGTTGGCGTAGCAGGGTTTGTTCCTGCTGCCAGCGGGCGGGCGTGACCCACAAAAGCTGGCGCAACCCTAGCTTTTGCCAATGGCGCAGGGTGGTTTCATCCGGCAGGTTATTGCCAAGCAGAATCACATATTCCGGTTGGCCTTCTGCGGCCAGCCCCGGCAGAGTCCACTGCAACTGCGCGTCATAAAACGGCAGCGGTGTGGAGCGCAGCACGCGAAGGCGCTGGTTCATTTTCAACAATCGGCGCAACAGTGCCAGCCAGAGCGCATGGTCTTTTTCCCCGTAGAGCCAGACTTCTCCCTCCATTTCCGGGAAGGCTTTGGCTGTGGTGAGCATGGGCGCAGGGGTTTGTTCATATTCCTGAAGCAAAAACAGCTTGCGCAGCAATTGCTGTCGTTGCGCATCATACAGGCGCGCTTTTTGTTTCAGGCGTTGTTGCATACGACGACGCATCAGACGGCGTAACCTGGGCAAGAGGCGAGCTTTTTTGACCCATTTGGCGTCGGAAGGTTCGGTGAAGTAATGTTTCCAATAGTGATCCAGCCCATGCAATGCACGGCGCTGCCATGCGGCATCCCATGGGTTGCCAAGCCAGTATAGCGTGATGGATGGCAGCCACAGCAGACGGTAGCCTTTGGCACGCAGGCGCAAACAGAAATCCCACCCGGCGAGGAGTTCACCGTACTCTCCGTTCAGGCCGTCAAACTCCTGAAACAGGTGCTTACTGCATAGCCAGACATAGGGAGGTAAGGAGGGAACGGCCAGTGCATCTTTCATGCCCGATGCATCTGGCAGGAAGAGGCCAAGACCGGCGTCCTTATCTTCCGGTTTATGTTGTAACTCTGCGACAAAGTGTTTGGGTGTGAGTAGATTGGTACGGTTTTCACGCAAAGGATTGCCTTCTGCATCCAGCAGGCGTGGGCTGATGATGCCACCTTGTTTATTCGCATCCAATGCGCGTGCCATTTGCAACAGACAGCCGGGCGGTAGGATAGCCTGCGCTGACACAAACAGCAGCATGCGCCCTTTGGCCATATCTGCCCCGATATTGCGAGCGGCGGCTTGTTGCATATCCGGCTCTGGCAGGTCAATGATGCGCATTTTTTTGTGAAAGCCCGCCAGTTGTTCCAGCCGGGTGCGGGTGTCTGGGGTCAGGCCATTATCCAGCAGTAGCAGTTCCAACAACCCTTCCTGTGTCAGGAGGGATTGCAGGCAGAGCCAGAGCGCGGCATCAGCCCCATCTGCCACGACAATGGCGCTGGCGCGAATATCCGAAACGGCCAGAGAATCTTCGTTCAGCAGTTCACCCTGTTCTGTGGTCATGGTTCTGTGCGTTCTGTGTGCGGCGTGATGATGAAGATGGACAAAGCCATGGTTGTACATCAACTGTCGCTACAGACAATCAGAATTATGCAACAGATGTGATGATCTACGCGCTTCCTATCGGCTCTCTGTGCGAGGGGACAGGTGTATGCTGATGGTGTGGATTGGGTCACAGTGGGGGATATATTTACGGATCACACAGGTACTTGTCTGCCATGATGATCGGAATCAACGCGTGTGGCATCTATAGCGCAAGCCCGTGGTAGATGCGTGGGGAGGATTGTTACCCCGCACGGGCACGGGATGTTTCCTCCAGCATAATACGGTGAGCGCGTTCATATTCCATATGGGTGGCACGCGCCAGCATCGCTTCCTTGAACAGGATCAGGGCGTCCTGTCGCAGCCGTTGCAGAATGCTGACATGTTGATCTGGATCACGGAGTTGAATATCCACCACCTGTCCTTGCTCATTCATCTCGATCATCAGAGGTTTGAATTGCCTGCGGCCAATAACCGCAGAACCAGTATTGTGTGCCGAGACAGGTTGTTCCGGCGTGTGGATACCTTCTGGCTGAAAGCCCTGATACGCATGGTGAATGTGGCCGTAGATAATGTGAGCAATACCCAACAGCAGCTCTGGATGTTCCTGACTGTAGGCCTGCCATATAGCATCCAGATTTTTTTGTGGCGGGTGAAACAGGGCTTTGGAGGCTGCACCGGGAGCCAGAATATTGCCGATGAAACCGATAAGTTTTGGGAAATCCGGATGGATGTGTTTGGTCATGCTGATAAGACCACCCAGTTTTAATTTAAGCTGGCTTGTATCCTGTGGGGCATCATCCCGACGTTCGGTACTGTAACGGTGGATGGGGGCGTCTCCATGTAGGAACAGGGCTTCTCCCAATTGTACTTCATCGGCATAGGCATGGAAGTTGGGATATTCTGCGGCCAAAGCCTGCATGGCAGGGAGCAGACCGGGAATATCCTCGTGGTTGCCCTGCACCCAATGTATTTCCGTCTCCGGAAAGCGTTCCAGCCAGCGGCGCATTTGACGAACAGCGCGCTGGATGACCTCTGCCGGGGTTTCTGTGGTGGCCTTGCCTTCAAAAATATCGCCCCCCATGACCACAATATCCGCTTCTGCCATGCCCGCTTCAATGGCAGGCAGGTATTCTGCTCCACGGCTATAGGGAGAACCAAGATGTGAATCGGAGAAACTATAGATTTTCATGAAACGTCCCGTGTCTATCATTTTTTTGCGCAATGTATATTTTTGTTGCGCCCATGGCCAGCAAAAGTTATGGCATAGGCGCGAACATCCTAAACCGTGCGGAGACTTCTGTACAGGATGACGCAAATCAGGTGACAAAAGGGATTGACGGGCGCAGGAGAAATCATATAGTACCAATATAGTACTATATTGGGGCTGACGCCATGATCCGACTAAGCCGTATGGCTGATTACGCTATTGTCATTGCATCGACCATCGCGCAGGAGCGCGGGGGGTTGTATAGTGCGCAGGCATTGGCCAGTGTTTCACAACTAACACTGCCAACGGTCAGCAAAATTTTAAAGCAACTGGTGAAAGCGGGTATTTTAGCATCTGTCCGGGGGAGTCAGGGCGGGTATCGGCTGGCACATGCCGCACAGGATATTAGCATCGCTGCGATTATTGAGGCGATGGATGGCCCGATTGCCCTCACCGAATGTGTGGATGCACATGATGAAGGCACCTGTCAGATTGAATCTATTTGTGGAATGAAAAGCGGTTGGGACAAGGTGAATCTGGCAGTGCGCAGCGCGTTGCAGGGGGTCACACTTTCTGATTTTGCTTATAACCCGCTCTTTATCAGCCACGGGGCACCTGCACAGCAAGTGCGGCCACTGGCAGTGCATGAGGGATAAGACACGATGAGTAATGTAGAGATTCAGGCGCTGGCCAACCGGAAGTACAAATATGGCTTTGTGACCGATATTGAGGCGGAACGCGCACCGAAAGGATTGAGTGAGGATACGGTGCGTTTTATTTCCGCCAAAAAGGGCGAACCGGAATGGTTGCTGGAATGGCGTTTAAATGCTTTTCGGAAATGGCTGACCATGCAGGAGCCAGGCTGGGCAAAAATGCAGTATCACCGCATTGATTATCAGGATGCGTATTATTACTCCGCCCCGAAACCAAAGAAAAAGCTGAACTCTTTGGATGAAGTGGATCCGGAATTATTAAAGACCTATGACAAACTGGGCATTCCTCTGCTGGAACAAAAACGTCTGGCCGGTGTGGCGGTAGATGCGGTGTTTGATAGTGTCTCTGTAGCGACAACATACAAAGACGAACTGGAAAAGCATGGGGTGATTTTTTGCTCTATGTCTGAGGCGGTGAAACGTTGCCCTGAACTGGTGCGGCAGTATTTAGGTTCTGTTGTGCCTGTGGGGGATAATTTTTTCTCCGCGCTAAATAGTGCTGTCTTTTCCGATGGATCCTTTGTGTATATTCCCAAGGGTGTGCGTTGCCCGATGGAGCTTTCGACCTATTTCCGGATTAATGACGCTGAGACGGGGCAGTTTGAGCGCACACTGATTATTTGTGAAGATGACGCCTATGTGAGTTATCTGGAGGGCTGTACGGCTCCGCAGCGTGATGAAAACCAGCTACATGCCGCAGTCGTCGAGTTGGTGGCGCTGAACCGGTCGGAAATTAAATATTCCACCGTACAGAACTGGTACCCCGGCGATGAAGAAGGCAAAGGTGGCATTTATAATTTTGTGACCAAGCGCGGCGCATGCCGTGGGGTGGCATCTAAAATTAGCTGGACGCAGGTGGAGACGGGGTCTTCTCATACATGGAAGTACCCAAGCTGCATTTTGCAGGGGGATGAATCGGTTGGGGAGTTTTACTCCGTCGCGTTGACCAATCATCATCAGCAGGCGGATACGGGTACCAAGATGGTGCATATTGGAAAAAACACCAAAAGCACCATTATTTCAAAAGGAATTTCTGCCGGTAAAAGCCAGAACACCTATCGGGGTTTGGTGAAGATTCTGCCGGGTGCCGAAGGGGCGAGAAATTATACGCAATGTGATTCCCTGTTGCTGGGCAACCAATGTGGGGCGCATACGGTTCCCTACATTGAGGTAAAAAATCCATCCGCACAGGTGGAGCATGAAGCCACCACCAGCAAAATCAGTGAAGACCAACTGTATTATTGCATGCAGAGGGGGCTGAGCGAAGAGGATGCGGTTTCGACCATTGTGAACGGCTTTTGCAAAGAAGTGTTGAAAGAGTTGCCGATGGAATTTGCCGTGGAAGCACAGGCGCTACTTTCCGTTTCGCTGGAAGGCGCAGTGGGTTGAAGCGGCACGCTGGATAAGACAATGGAAACCGAACATGACGACGAGCATAAAGGATAGACCATGACCACCCTGCTAGACATTACTGATTTGCATGCCCGTGTGGATGGCAAAGAGATTTTGCAAGGTATTAACCTGACCATTAAAGCCGGGGAAGTGCATGCGATTATGGGACCAAATGGGTCTGGCAAGAGCACACTTTCGCACGTTATTGCAGGGCGAGAGGGCTATGAGATAACGCGTGGCGAATTACGCTACAAAGGTGAAGATATTGTTGAGCAAACGGTGGATGAGCGCGCCCGTAACGGGATTTTTCTGGCTTTCCAATACCCCGTGGAAATACCCGGCGTGAACAGCATGAACTTTCTGAAATCTTCCGTCAATGCGGTGCGCAAACAGCGCGGTGAAGCGGAGATGGATGCGTTTGAGTTTTTGAAAACTGTCCGTGCCAAAATTAAAGAACTGGAAATGAACGAGGCATTACTCAAGCGCCCTGTGAACAGTGGGTTTTCCGGCGGAGAAAAAAAGCGTTTTGAGACATTGCAAATGATGATGTTGCAACCGAGTCTGGCCATTTTGGATGAGACCGATTCTGGCTTGGATATTGATGCTTTGCGCATGGTGGCACAAGGGGTAAACAGCCTGCGCTCGGAGGAGCGTGGTATGCTGGTGATTACGCACTATCAGCGGTTATTGGATTATATTACGCCGGATTATGTGCATGTACTGGCAGGCGGCAGGATTGTGCGTTCTGGTGGAAAAGAGCTGGCTACCGAACTGGAAAAAGAGGGTTATGCCTTTTTGCAGGACGGGAAAGGAGCCGCCGCATGAATGTCGTGATGGCGCAACACCCTGCCCTGCCTATCGGGGATCTCTGGCAGGCTTTGTTGGGGAATTTGCCGGGGCACCAGCATGTATGGTTGCAGGAGTTGCGGGAGGCATCTCTGGAATTGTATCAGGCGGGTATTGCGGACTTATTGAAGGGTGAAAAATGGAAATATGCCCGCCTGCCGGAGCCGGTTGCTTCCGATAGGCGAGCAGGCGAAGGACCCGATTTACTGGAAGTGGAGATTGCGGAACAGGATGTGACGCGTCTGGTATTTTTGAACGGGATTTTTAATGCTGAACTTTCGCACAGTTTGCCGGATGGGTTGGAGTGCAAGCCCTTTTCCAGCCATTGGCAGGATGCAGATATTCAGCGTTACATGCGTAGCGCTCATGGTCACGCGAAAGATGCTGTGGATGCGCTATCACTGGCGCTGGCTGGGGATGGTACGTACCTGACACTGGCGGCGGATGTGAAACTAAGCCAACCGTTGCATGTAGTTTTCTATTACACCACGGAAGCAACCCATGCCTTCCGGCACCGGTGGTTGTTTGAACGGGGAAGCCATGCCCAGATTATAGAAACCCACCTTAGCACCCTCCCCTGCTGGAACCTGCACCACCAGTTGATTGAGCTTGAGGAATCGGCCTCTGTGCAGCATTTGGTGATTCAGCAGGAGCATGCCGAAGCCACACACCTGTTGCAGCGGCGTATCAAGCAGGAAGGTTTTAGTGATTACCAACTGACAGCGTTGACACTTGGTGGCAAAACGGCTCGTCAGGAAGTGACCAGTCACCTGCGTGGTGCGGAGGCGCGTAGCCGGGTGACAGCGGCGCATCTGGCGCGTGACCGCCAGCAACATAGCCACTATGTAGCGGCGTTGCATGAGGCACACCATGCACATAGTGAACAGCAATTCCGCTCTGTACTGGATGGTCAGGCAAGAGGGGTGTTTTACGGTAAGGTTGGAGTGCCGGAGCATATTCAGCATTCCGAGGCGCACCAATTATTGCGGGCGGTTTTACTGTCACGCAGTGCGGAAGCCGATGTGCGGCCTGAACTGGAAATTTTGAACGATGATGTGGTGTGTTCGCACGGGGCAACGGTCGGGCAAATTGACCGTAACGCATTGTATTATCTTCTCGCACGGGGGATACCAGAAAGAGAGGCGCGGAAGTTATTGATTTCCGCTTTTGTGGATAGCCTGTTTGATGAGAACCTGAGTGAGTCCCTGATGCATCATGTCCAGGTATTGGTGGATGCGTGGGTAGAGAAGGCGTTTGACGGTGGAATAGCCGCAGGGGGGGCTGTATGAGCGCCCTGCCAGCCATGTCCCCACACCCTGTCTTGGATGAAGCATTGCTAAACCGGATTCGGGAAGATTTTCCGATATTGGCGAGGCCGGTCTATGGCCATAAACGGCTGGCGTTTCTGGACACCGCAGCCAGTGCGCAAAAACCACGCGCCGTGATAGATGCCATGCGCGATTGCATGGAACAGGGGTACGCGAATATTCACCGTGGCATGTATTATCACTCCATGCGTCTGACCGAAGCTTTTGAAGCCGTACGTCGTAAAGTTGCGCAGTTTATGCATGCGGCCACTGCGGATGAAATTGTGTTTGTACGGGGTGCGACTGAAGGTATTAACCTGATTGCACAGTGCTATGGTCAGGCATTTTTGCGAGAGGGAGATGAAGTGATAATCTCCGCGCTGGAGCACCATGCCAATATTGTCCCCTGGCAAATGCTGCGCGAGCGGCTGGGGATTGTGCTGAAGGTGATTCCGCTACGGGAAGACCAGACGCTGGATATGGATGCCTATGCCCGATTATTGACTGACAGAACCCGGCTGGTGAGTGTGGGGCACGTCTCCAATGCGCTGGGTATCATTAACCCGGTGAAGGAGATTATTACACAGGCGCATCAGGCAGGGGCACATGTGCTGCTGGACGGCTGTCAGGCCGCCCCGCATATGAAGTTGGACATGCAGGAACTGGGAGCGGATTTTTACGTTTTCTCTGGCCACAAGCTTTATGGCCCGACGGGTATTGGCATTTTATATGGCCGTTATGAGCTGATGGCGCAACTGCCACCGTATCAGGGGGGTGGTGAAATGATTGACAAAGTGACGTTTGAAGAAACCACCTTTCTGCCGCCTCCCCACCGTTTTGAAGCCGGGACGCCTGCGATTGTGGAAGTGATTGGACTGGGAGCCGCCATTGATTATCTACAAGGGTTGGATACTGAGGCATTGCACCGACAAGAGCACGCACTGCGCGCCTATGCCACGGATGCGTTGCTGGAGATTTCCGGCTTAACCCTCTATGGCCATGTGGAGCATAAGATTGGTGTGCTGTCTTTTTCCATCCATGGGTTACACCCGCAGGATATGGGATCTATTCTGGATCGGGACGGGGTGGCCATTCGCGCAGGTCATCATTGTGCGCAACCATTGATGCAAAGGTTGGGAGTGCCTGCCACTGCCCGTGCGTCTTTGGGGATTTACAGTGGCACAGATGACATTGACCAATTAGTCCAATCCATCCATAAAGCTATCAATATGTTGGGGTGATGCTGCCATGTCTATTTTTGCTCCTGCACCGGAACTGACGATTCAAAAAGTGCCTCTGCCTGCGGATATTAATGAACAACCGTTAGAAGAGCGCATTATAACAGCCCTCAAGACCGTGTATGACCCTGAAATTCCTGTGAATATTTGGGAACTTGGGTTGGTATATAAGCATGAACTGGTGGATGGGCGCAAGGCTGTGGTGGAGATGACGGTCACCGCGCCCGCTTGTCCGGTAGCGGGGCAGATGCCCGGTGCCGTGGAGGAGCGGTTGCTGGAGGTGGATGGAATTGAAGCTGCCGAGGTGACACTGGTGTGGGATCCACCATGGCATAAAGACCTGATGAGTGATGAAGCGAAACTGACGCTGAATATGTTTGATTAAGGAGAATGGGGAATGGCTGCCGCACTACTTACCCTGACGCCAAGTGCCGTGGAAAAAGTGAAGAACCTGCTGAGTGTATCCGACAAGCCGGTGAAGGGGATTCGTGTCTCCGTGAATACCAAGGGCTGCACAGGACATGCCTATCAGTTTGATTATGTGGAGGAACCCAAACCGACCGATGAAATGGTGGAACAGGATGGCGCCCGTGTGTATGTGGATTTTGCAGCGACCATGTATATCATCGGCAGTGTGATGGATTGGCAGGAGAGCGATACCAAAGCAGGCTTTTCCTTTCATAACCCCAATGAAACCGGGCGCTGCGGTTGTGGGGAATCGTTTTATGTCGAAAAGGATGCGCTGGCGAAGCGTTGACTTCAGCCGTTGACGTACCCCCGAAAAAAACGGGAATGTGCCGCGCTATTTGCGTATGAGAGGGTTAGCGAGTCAGGTAACATGCCGTGACAGAACGGGTTTGCGGGAGTATCGCGTTGCATCGCATGGTCGCGGTTTATGGACAGGGCGAACCCTTACTGTTCCGGCGGACAGAGAGCCAACAGCCAACTGACCTGCCACAGCATGGCGTTATCGTCTGTCACGAGCCACAGGACAGGCTGCCCACGATCGTTGGGGAGCCATGCCAGTCCTTCCAAATTATCCTGCCATGTAATGCCCGTTTCTTTGCGGAGCAGCAGGGAGCTGGTGTCATGCTTTAATAACTGGCTGACATGCGCCTGAAACCCGTTCAGCCAGTGAAACCTGCGTTCTGCCAGCCACCATTGCCCCTGTATATCGCTGGCGAGAGCCGTTGGCTGGAACGGGAAGGCGTAAGGAAAAGCATAAGGCGCGGGTTTGATGTTGCATGTTCCATCCGGCAAGGGGGTGATGCGCAGGAGTGCATTTTCTTCCGGTGTGGTGGATTCCTCACGCAAGGCTAGCAGGCTTTGTTGGGTATTATCCCACAGTAGGGATTCCACACCCTTATTATCTTCCGCCGTGATATAGGCAGGGGGAATGGGGCAAGTATGCGTGCGATGAAAACTACCATCTGCCTGGGGACTGTAGCCTTCTACACGGTGTTCGCGCTCAAAGGCAATCCAGAGACGTCCGTAGCGATCCATGGTCAGCCCTTCCGCATCGCGGCTGCGCATGGTTTGTGCTGATTGAGCAGGAGGAGGCAGGCGCATGGGAGCCGTGGCGCTGATGGACTGGATGCGCCCTTGCTGCCAATGCGGGTGCAGGCGCAATGTTTGGGCGTCATCACTCACCAGCCAGAGGGTACCATGAAGCGGATCCGCCACCATATCCGACCAGCCCCCCACTTCCGGATGGGTGCTGCGTAGCTGAAATGCGCCGCAAACCCGCCATGCGGGGGGTAGGTGTATATCGGCAGGGGCAGTATGCGGCACCACCTGTACGCTGCCCAAAGCAGCAGCATGCAGTGGTAGCGGCAAAATCCCTAACAGCAGCCACATGCCGACGATGCGCACGAAGCTTTGGGAATGGGAGAGGAATGTATGGAATGCGGCTATATGACCGCGTGCCAGTAACATCAGACTTATCACGGCGCGGTAGAACCGAAACTGACGGGAATGATGAACTCAAACCGCTCTCCTGCCGGATAATCTGGCGGAATGGCCGGCATGGGAGCCGCACGTTGCACCATGTCTTTCGCTGCCATGTCCAACACCGGATGTTGGCTGGAAAGTTCCAGCCAGGAATTGAGCAATCGCCCTTCCCTATTGATTTGGATGCGTACCAGCACATTGCCGCTGAGGTTGTTATTGCGGGCATACGCCGGGTAGGTTTTGTGTTTCAATATCCATTGCGAGAGTTGTTGTTCGTAACGGGCGATGACCTGTGCATCGCGCATTTGGGTGGCATTGGTAGCAGAGAGGGAATCTCTGACGTAGCGCCGACTTTCCCAAGGGGCAACCCCCTGACCGGAGCCGGAGGCTACAGAAGGAGAAGAGGTTTGCCGGGTGGTCGTGCCAGAGGATTTAGCCGAGGATTGTTGGCGCAGAGCGTCCCGCAAATGGACTGTTTTAGGAGCCTGAGGGGTTGGAAGTGTGGCAACGGCCGGAGTATCCTGCGGGATATCCGCATCATCCGTGGATTGCGCGGTGATATGATCTGTGGGTTCCGGAGGGAAGAGCCAGTCATCCACGCTCTCTTCTTCCACAATAGGCTGCGCGGTAGCAGTAGTGGGTGCAGCCATGGATGGCTCTGCGGGAGGAGGTGTTGCTGCTTCAGCGGCGGAGGCGAAATCAGACGACGTGGGGTTGGGTAAGCTGGAGGGCAGTTGCTCTGCGCTTTGTTCCGGGGTATCAGCCGTTGCCGGAGTGGATGCGGTATCGGCAGTGCTGTCTGGTGTGGCAGCGAATATTTCCCCCCCGCCAGAGAGCTTGAGGCTGAGAACGCGCACGGTTTTTACCTCTTCCGGTTCATAGAACCAGTCCCAGCCAGCAAAGCCCAGAGCGTGTACTGCAAGCGCAATGCCCAGTGCCGTAAAAAAATGGGTTTGCAGCACGCGGTATTTTGGCTCGGCTACGGCCAAATGGGTGGGCATGACGTGAGCGTAACGGCGAGAGCGCATTATTTACCCTGAGTGACCAGCGACACGTTCACCCCCCCTGCTTTTTTAATGACATCCAGCACGTCTATCATATCCCGCGCTTGCAGGTTGGCATCTGCTTTCAGGGTGAGGATGGTGTTGGGTTGTTCCTCTAGTTTAGCAGCGACCAATGCCTGTAGTGCTTTGGGCGGCACTTCATCTCCTGCGAAAATAATACGATTATCGCTGGTGAGTACCAGTTCCAGTTCACCGGATTCCAGCACTTTGCCGTTACGGGCTTCCGGCAGGGTGACCATGGCCGGGGTGTTTTTTTCAAAGCTGCCGGCAATCATGAAAAACGTGAGGAGCAAAAAAATCACATTAATCAATGGAATAAGGCTTATAGCCGATGGTTTGCGCTCCGCACGGGTGAAATCCAGTTCCATTGCAGAAAACTCCTAATATTTCCAGTAGGATACAGCAATATTCTCGCCGCCTGCCTGATAGACTTTATCCATGACATCCACCACTTGCTGCACAGAAACATTATTGGTGGTCATGACCATGATTTTACGCTTAGGGTTGTTGCTCAGGCTTTCTGACAACAGGGTTTTCAGCTCTTGCGGCTGAATCGGCTGGTCGCGGAAAAACAGGCGGTTTTGCTCCGCGATGACAATAATGACCGGACGTGCGTTTTCTCCCGTGGCGGCGGCTCCCGAAGGGAAAGAGAGTTCAATGGATTCCTGTCGGCTGAACGTGGTGGTGAGCATGAAAAACACAATCAACAAAAACACCACGTCAATGAGTGGAGTAATGTTGAGTTTATGCTTGCGGCCTATGCTGCGTTGAAATTCCACGCGGGTTCTCCTGCTGGCAGTCTATGGTTCCCAAGCGGAAGGGATCAGGCGGATTCGCCACGGCGACGCGCACGCGGGGCATGCCTGTCACTATCGGGTCTTTCCGGCTGGTGATGTTCGTCCGCAAATGTATCCGGAGCGGGAGCAACACCCTGAATAGGCGCTTCACGGCGATAGGCTGGTGCTGGTGGGCGGGCAGCCTGTGCCTGACGCGGGTGCTGACCATGGGTTGCCGCAGGTGTCTGCTGGGGGCGTTCCCCCTGCGGGACGGCGTGCTGGGCGCGTTGCGCCTCTGCTGCGTGGCGTTGTGGCTGCTGTTGTGGCTGCTGTTGCGCGGCGGGGGCTTCGTGCTGGCGGCCACGGGCGGAGGCAATAACGGCATCAAACACCAGCAGGCGGGTGGTGGCGTCTTTTAAATTGGCGCGGAAAGCCTCGATTTGGCTATCAAACATGTAATGTGCTGCCATCGCCGGAATCGCAATGACCAGACCCGCTACGGTCGTGAGCAGGGCTTCCCAGATACCTCCGGCCAGCAATGCAGGATCTACCCGCGAGCCTGCATTTTCAAGGGTGGAAAAGGCGGTAACCATGCCTGCAACTGTGCCAAGCAGACCCAACAGAGGGCCAACGTTTGCCGCCAGATCCAGACCACGCATATAGCGTTCCAGATCCCGGATATGGGCATTGCCAACGCGCTGAATTTCCGCGTGGCGTTTGGGGGGAGACAGGCGCGGATCACGCAGGACATCCATGATGGCATGCAACACGCGTCCCAGAGGAGAAGGTGACAGGCGTGCGGTATCCATGGCGCGCATGACCTGACCATTTTCCAGCAGGTTGATGACATTATCTGCAACCTGGTCACTGGCAACGCGTCCCATGTAAAACTGATAGGATTTCAACAGAATAATAGCCATTGTGTAGACAGATAGCGCCATGAGTACGCCCATCACCAGTCCGCCCTTATCCATGGCAAGCGAAAAACTTTCACCCAGCGTCATGCCTTGTACCCTCTGTTGTTTCTGCGTTTTGACAGATGCAATGATTAAAAAAACGTGGATGACGAGGACTAGCACATCTTCTCTGGCAATGCACCTGTTTAAATGAGCCTGCGAATGGCTTTTAAGGCCATAGTACCGGGTAACGCGCAGCAAACCATTGACTAAACAAAAACAATAGTTAGGCTTTGCCCACTTATTACCTACTGCATGTTGGGTTTATGCCACGGGGTGCCCCTTTCATTGATATACGGCCATTGTTACTGGTGAACGGCGTGTTCCTCTGTGGAATGGCGGCAACCATGCTTATTCCGGCCATGGTGGACTGGTATCACCATAACCGGGATGCGGAAGTATTTCTGGCCAGTGCTGCGGTGACCCTGTTTATTGGCATGAGTCTGTATATCAGCAACCGTGGATATCGGATGCGAGAGCTTTCCCTGCGCGAGGCTTTTTTGCTAACCGCCACTGTGTGGTTTGTCATGCCGGTGTTTGCATCCTTTCCTTTTTTATTTTCGCACCTGAATATGGACTGGTCGGATGCGTATTTTGAATCCGTTTCCGCACTGACCACCACCGGAGCCACGGTGCTGACCGGGCTGGATGGCTTGCCCCCGGGCATGCTGCTGTGGCGTTCACTGCTGCATTTTATTGGGGGGATGGGCATTATTGTTCTGGCGGTGGCGGTATTGCCGATTCTGGGTGTTGGGGGGATGCAGCTTTTCCGTACGGAATCTTCCGATAAATCGGATAAAATTTTGCCGAGAGCACGGCAAATATCCTCTGTGATTGCGTTGACCTACATCTGGTTGAATATTTTATGCGCTATTAGCTACTGGATGGCGGGTATGAGTGGGTTTGATGCGATCAACCACGCGATGTCTACCATGGCGACGGGTGGGTTTTCCACGCATGATGCCTCTATTGGGTACTTCAAAAGTCCGACATTAGAATGGATTACCGCCTTCTACATGGTGTTGGCGGGCGTGCCATTGCTGATGCTGTATCAAGTGTACACACAACTGGCGCGTGGTACAGCACTAAGCTTCTGGAAAGACAAGCAATTGCAGTGGTATTTGGGCATTACGCTTTTGTGTACCATGCTGCTATTTGTATGGCAGTGGGGCGGGCAGATTCATGAGAATGCATGGACAGCTTTGCGGCATGCGTTTTTTCACACTGCCTCCGTATTGAGCAGCACGGGGTTTGCTGCGCATGATTATGCTACCTGGGGCAGTTTTAGTACCGTGTTCTTTTTTCTGATTCTGACCATTGGTGGATGCACGGGATCCACGGCGGGGGGAATTAAAATTTTCCGTTTGCAGGTCTTATTTGAAACAGCAAAAATACAGTTGAAACAGCTGATTGAACCGCATGGTGTATTGCGCGCCCGTTATAATGGACGACCGATTGACCCCAAAGTGATGACCGCTGTCACCAGTTTTATTGTCTTGTGGGGCGTAAGTTTTATGGTGCTGGCGGCCGCCGTTTCTATCTATGGGTTAGATTTTGAAACAGCGATGAGTGCCGTAGCCGCCTGTATGGCCAATGTTGGCCCTGGTATTGGAAAAATTATTGGCCCAGCGGGGAACTTTAGCACCCTACCTTCTGAATCATTGGTGATTTTGTCCTTTGCCATGTTGCTGGGGCGTTTGGAGTTGTTTACGGTATTGGTGATATTTGCCCCAAGCTTCTGGAGAGATTAATGGTAAATCCGTTGGTATATTTGGTGAATCTTCTACTTTCGATGGTGAATTTTATTGTGGTCGCCTCGGTGATTATGCATTTTTTGGTCGTGTTTAAGGTCATCAACCTGCATAACCCGATGATTTATAAACTCCACGATTTGTTATTTCGTCTGACAGAACCGCTATTTTCCCGCGTGCGGCGATATGTGCCACCGTTGAACGGAGTGGATTTATCCCCGCTGGTGGTGTTGGTCGGGATTCAGTTTTTGCAATATACGCTGGCATATGTCTTTGCCTGAGGCGTTAGCCGATTATGGTGAAAAGCTGACAGAAGGGGGGAGATTCCGCTTTTACGTGCGTGTGACCCCCAATGCCAGACGCGATGCAATAGAAGGATGGAAAGCACTGGCGGATGGCACTGTCGCACTGCATGTGCGGTTAAACGCGCAGCCTGAAGATGGCAAGGCAAATAAGGCTCTGCTGGCCTTTCTGGCCAAAGAGTGGGGGGTCAGCAAAAGTGCCCTGACACTGCAAAAAGGTGAGAGCAGCCGGTTGAAGCGGTTGGTTATTGATCTGTGATGGTGTCATGAACTTGTCATCAGCCTAATGTTAGCCCATGACATCTTCAGTCATGTTGCCGTGATGCTGGAGCATGATGGCTAGGATTCTGCGACACAAACTTTCCAATTTGATGGCAAGCATGCGGGAATGGATGCACCTCCGATTCGTTTTGCCACCGAAGCAGAAGCACGCTTGCATAAGCAGTCCGCAGATTTGAGTGCCTTGCTGCTATTGGAACAGGGGAACGATGGTCGTTGGGCATGGCATTGGCCCGCCAACGAAACGCTGGAAGGACAGCAAGCTCTTGGCTTATTCAAAGAGATTTTATGCGATGTCTTTCAACGCCATGGCTTGAATGTACACAGTAACAGTGACAAGACCATTGCCGACACATGCGCGGCTTCCAGCCCTGCGCTAGGGCGTGGAGCCGCATAGACCGGAAAAGCAGGCTTATTTCACGTCTTCGGACTTCACGTGATCCTGCTGGATTTTGCGCATGCGTAGGCGCAAGGCATTGAGTTTGATGAAGCCTTCCGCATCTTTTTGGTCATAGACCATATCTTCCTCGAAGGTGGCATGAGCTTTGCTGTACAGGCTTTGCAGAGAGCGGCGACCAACAACGGAGACGTTACCTTTGTATAGCATCAGGCGCACTTCTCCATTTACCTGACGCTGGCTGGCATCAATGGCGGCTTGCAGCATCAGACGCTCCGGTGACCACCAGTAACCATTGTAGATCAATTCCGCGTAGCGGGGCATCAGTTCATCTTTCAGATGGGCGGCGCCACGATCCAGCGTGATGCTTTCAATACCACGGTGAGCGGCCAGCAAAATAGTGCCGCCGGGAGTTTCATAAACCCCACGGGACTTAATGCCGACATAGCGATTTTCGACCAGATCCAACCGTCCGACACCATGTTTTCCCCCCAGTTCATTCAGGCGGGTAAGCAAGGCCGCGGGACTTAAAGCTTCACCGTTCACCTCGATTGGGTCACCATGCTCGAAAGTGATGGTGATGTATTCCGGCTCGTTGGGGGCATCTTTGGGATCAACGGTACGCAGGAACATATCGGCTTCCGGCTCCGTCCATGGGTCTTCCAGCACTTCACCTTCGTAAGAGATATGCAACAGGTTGGCATCCATGGAATAAGGGGGGGTGCCGCGTTTACTTTTAGGTACGGGGATTTGGTGTTTTTCTGCATAATCAATGAGTTTGGTGCGAGAGTTCAGATCCCACTCCCGCCATGGAGCGATCACTTTAATATCTGGTTTCAGGCTGTAATACCCAAGTTCAAAGCGTACCTGATCATTCCCTTTGCCTGTTGCACCATGGGCGACTGCATCGGCTCCGGTCGCCATGGCAATTTCAATTTGCCGCTTGGCGATAAGGGGACGGGCGATAGACGTGCCCAGCAGATAACAGCCTTCATAAACCGTATTCGCACGGAACATGGGAAATACATAATCACGGACAAATTCTTCCCGTAGGTCTTCGACATAAATATCTTTCACACCGAACATTTCCGCTTTACGGCGGGCTTCATCCAGTTCATCCCCCTGCCCTAAATCTGCGGTGAAGGTGACGACCTCGCATTGGTAGGTTTCCTTCAGCCATTTCAGGATGACCGAGGTATCCAGTCCGCCAGAATAGGCGAGAACAACTTTTTTCACTGTGCCGGATGGTTTCATGACGAGCGGCCCTTTGGGTTGGAATGGAGGAAGAAGGGTGAGACGTTTTCTCTATCGCAAAGCACCGTCTCGCAAAAGGTTTTTTAACAGGTGGCAGGCAAAATATTTAGCATGACTCAGAACCATGACACCCTACCTTTGCCGTGGATACAGGACATGCTGGTGACAGCCGGTCTGGAGGAGGTGCTGCAACTACCGGAGCATCGTGATATTACCACGGATCTGCTGGATGCGATTTTGGATGAGGCCGAGAAGTTTGCGGGGAATATTCTTCTTCCGTTGCAAATGATCGGAGACAGGCAGGGCGCTGCCTTACAAGGGGTAACGGTGACCATGCCCGATGGCTTTGTTGACGCGTACAGGGATTTTATTTCCTCCGGCTGGAACACCCTGACCGCCCCCAAAACCTATGGTGGACAGCATTTACCCTGGATGATTGCCAGTGCGGTCAATGAATTGTTTCATGGAGCCAACAGCGCTTTTGCTTTATGCCCTTTGCTGACGCAGGCGGGTATTGAGTTATTGCATGCCCATGGTAGCGAGACACTGCGGCACTATTACCTGCCGAAGCTGGTGCAGGGTGACTGGACAGCGACCATGTGTCTGACCGAGCCACAGGCGGGATCGAACGTGGGGGCGGTCAGTGCGACGGCAGAACCGGATGAAGCGGATGAAGCGGATGCATACCACATCAGCGGGCAAAAAATATTCATCAGTTACGGGGAACACAACCTGACTGAGAATATTGTGCATTTTGTACTGGCACGTCTGCCAGGCGCCCCGAAAGGAACGGCGGGTTTATCCTTATTTCTGGTGCCTAAAAGACTGCCGGACGGCCAGCATAACCGTGTGGCTTGCCTGTCTTTGGAACATAAAATGGGTCTGCATGCCAGCCCTACCTGTGTCATGCAGTTTGATCGCGCAGAGGGCTGGCTGGTGGGAGATGCGCATGGCGGCATCAAGGCGATGTTTACCATGATGAATAACGCCCGTCTGGGGGTGGGCATTCAGGCGTTGGGCATCGCCGGACGCGCCTGTCACATGGCACAGGCTTTCGCACAGGAGCGGATACAGGGTGACAAATCCCGCCCCAAAGCGACCATCAACCAATATGGCGATGTGCAGGTGATGTTACAAACCCTGCAAGCCCATATGCAGAGCTTGCGAGGCTTGTGTTATTACACCGCCGCATGGCTGGACAAAGCACATCACGCAAAGGAGCATCAGCAACGGTTGGATTTTCTGATTCCCATTGCCAAGGCGCACACAACGGATGTGGCGTTTGAGATGACCTCCCTCGCGATGCAAGTGTATGGCGGCATGGGGTATGTGGAAGAAAGCGGTATAGCGCAACTGATGCGTGATGTGCGGGTAACCATGTTGTATGAGGGCACCAACGGGATTCAGGCGATGGATTTATTGACCCGCAAGCTGGTGCGGGATGAGGGGACTGTCGCCTGGGAGTTGTGTGAAGAGATACGTCACTTTGCTAAAAACATTCAGGGTTTACGTAACCCACAAAAAGCTATGTTACGCAACCAGTTATTGCAGGCAGCTCATGGAATGGAAGAGCTTTCGGAATGCATGCTCTCCGCCATGGCCGCCAAGAATGACAAGGCAGACCGCTGTGCAAGGGATTACACCCGTTGCTGGGGGTACAGCCTGCAAGCATGGCTTCTGGCGAAATGGGCCTTGGCCAACCCGGATAACCAGAAGCTAAAGTTGGCCTGTTTTTTTGCCAGCCGTATTTTGCCTGCTGCAGAAGGGCTGAGAATAGGGATGATGCTGGAGTTACAGTCGGATAGCAGCAAGTAGATGCCGGGGGACTATTCCAGCGACCATGCATCTGCTTCCTGCTGTTTACGAAGCTCAATGGCAGCGAGATCCGCACAGGTTTTGCGCAAGGGCATATCTTTCATGCGCAGCAGAAAAGGCTGCAATTGCATTTCCAGATGGTAGAGGCTGTCTATCATGACGCCACCTTTGGTTTCAATATCACGCTTTTGCGTGATATCCGGCGTGACAAGTGTCCATGGCATATGCGGTGAGGCTTGCATGGCTCTGGCTGCCAACGCGACATTGGGTGCCCCTTTTTCGACCCCCATTACAACGCCTGCCAGACAGGGAAACGCCTCCAGGTTTTCATCATAATACACCATGTCTTCCCAATCGGTAATAGTATCGGCGACATCGGATATTTCTTCTAACCAGTAAATGTGATAGCCGTGGTTTTGCAGCAGTTTTGCCAACTCTTCTGCCCATTCCGCACCCATGGGGCATAGAAGAATCGTTTGCCCTTGTTGAGGGACGTTTTGTTGACGTTTTCCCATATGATGTAACCCTGTTTAACCATGTTGCAGGAAGGCTAACAGAAGGCAAACAGCCTGTCAGTTGCTACTTGCAAATAAACAGTGTTTAATTTATGATCCGGTAGAGTGTAAGCAGGAGTCACTATGTCTAACCTGATGTTTCAGCGGCGTTATGCGCCCTTATTCGCCACCCAGTTTTTGGGAGCATTGAATGATAATTTGTTCAAGAACGCGTATGTGGTGCTTATCACCTATTATCTGGCCGAACAAGCCGGACTGAATGCGGGTATGATGGTCACGCTGGCGGCCGGGATGTTTATTTTGCCGTTCTTTCTCTTCTCTGCCACGGCAGGGCAATATGCTGACAAGCTTGAAAAATCCCGACTAATTACCCGCATTAAGATGCTGGAAATTGTATTAATGGCCTTTGGGGGGCTTGGTTTTGCCATGGAATCCAGTGGTTTTTTGATGCTGGTTCTGTTTGGAATGGGAACACAGTCTGCTTTTTTTGGCCCATTGAAATATAGTATTCTGCCTGATCACTTGCAGGAGCATGAATTGATTGCCGGTAATGCGTGGATGAGTGCCGGAACCTTTCTGGCTATTTTGCTTGGAACGATTTTGGGCGGGTTGTTAATTTTACAGCCCGATGGGACAACGCTGGTTACCAGCATTAGCCTGTGCGTTGCTGTGCTGGGCTGGCTGAGCAGCCGCTGGATTCCCGTTGCGGCTCCTGCAGCGCCCAATTTACATGTCAACCGCCAGATACTCCGTGCTACATGGCATACATTGCAGGAGACGAAAACACGGGAAGATGTGTTTTTATCTATTTTGGGTATCAGTTGGTTCTGGTTTGTTGGCGCCACGTTTTTGGCGCAGTTTCCTACCTTTGCCAAGCATATACTAAACAGTGATGAACAGGTGGTGACGTTGTTTTTGACGCTGTTTTCAGTCGGTATCGCCATGGGTTCCATGCTGTGCAACCGTATGCTGAAGGGAAAAACCAGTGGCTCTTTGGCACCGTGGGGAGCCTTGGGCATGGCACTGGGCATTGGCGGCCTGTATGTGTTTTCACCGGAGCCTGTGATGTATATACAAGCACCGGAAATATTGGATTTACAGGGATTTTTGGCATCACCGGGGGCTTGGGGCATTGTGGGGAGCCTGTTATGCATCGCGATTTGCGGGGGTGTATATATTGTGCCGCTCTATGCCATTATGCAGGCGCGCACCGCCAAGAGCCACCGGGCGCGAGTGGTTGCCGGGAATAATATTATGAATGCGTTATTCATGGTGGCGTCTGCTCTTGTGACGCTGGGAATGTATGCGGCAGGCATGACCGTGACTGATGTGTTTGCTGTGCTAGGGCTGGTGAATGTGCCTGTGGCATGGTTGGTGCACCGTATTGTGAAGGCGCAGCAGGCATTGCAGGCAGCGCAGCAGACGGAACTGGGAAATAAACCGTAAGGGAGGCCATGATGATACGCCAGCTACTACGGATGTTGCTGCGTTTATGTTACCGGGTGGAGGTGAGTGGCGAAGCACACTACCGGGCTGCAGGTGAACGAGTATTAATGGTATCGAATCATCTATCGTTTCTGGATGCCATATTACTGGCGTGCTTTTTGCCGGAAAAGCCGATGTTTGCCATTAACACCCATATTGCCAAACGCTGGTGGGTACGGCCTTTTTTATCGCTGGTGCATGCATTTCCCATAGACCCGACCAACCCGATGGCGACTAAAAAAATCATTGAAGAAATGCGCAAAGACCGCAAATGCGTGATTTTTCCGGAAGGGCGCATCACAGTGACGGGATCTTTGATGAAAATATACGAAGGGCCGGGACTGATTGCGGATAAGTCTGGTTCTGTGTTACTCCCTATCCGGCTGGAGGGAGCGCAATATAGCCCCTTCTCCCGACTGCGGGGAAAGGTGAGGCTGCGGTGGTTTCCCCGTATTACGCTGACCATTGAACCCCCTGTTGCCATTGACATACCAGAAGAAGTGAAAGGGCGCAGTCGGCGTGCGGCCATCAGTTTGCAGCTTTATGATATTATGAGTCATATGCTGTTTGATAGTTCCCCGCTTCAGGCGACTTTGTTTGAAGCACTGATGGACTCCATGGCGATACATGGTGGAAACCACCGTATCGCAGAGGATATTCAACGCAGCCCCCTCACCTATCGGCAACTGATTGCCCGTAGCCGGATATTGGGGGATAGGATAAAGCGGGAAGGACGTGACGGAGATCGGGTGGGTATTATGCTGCCCAATATGGTGAGTACACTGGTGTGCTTTTTTGCGGTGCAGGTGGCGGGCAGAGTCCCTGCCATGCTGAACTTCAGTACCGGCGCCGCCAACATTGCCAGTGCCATTCAAACCGCACAGATAGGGCGGGTGTATAGTTCCCGCCAGTTTGTGGAAAAAGGACGCCTGCAACCGTTGGTGACCGCTATGGAACAGGCGGGGGCTGAGGTCAGCTATCTGGAAGATATGGCAGCGACTATCCCTTTACGGGTCAAGCTATCCGGGCTTGTGTTAAGTTACTGCCCATGGCTGTTGCAACGCAGCCTGCCCAAACGCTGTGCAGAGGATACGGCTGTGGTGTTGTTTACCTCCGGTTCCGAAGGTGCCCCCAAGGGGGTTGCACTGAGCCATCGCAACCTATTGGCCAACCGATATCAGATGGCGGCTCGCATTGATTTTAACGCAACGGATCGGGTGTTTAATGCCTTACCTGTGTTTCATAGTTTTGGCTTGACGGGAGGAACGTTATTGCCGGTTCTTTCCGGAGCGAGCGTGTTCTTTTACCCTTCCCCGCTACATTACCGGATTGTGCCTGAGCTGGCCTATGACACCAATGCGACCATTCTGTTTGGAACAGATACGTTTTTGTCTGGGTATGCGCGGTTTGCTCATCCATATGATTTTTATAATGTGCGGTATATTTTTGCCGGGGCAGAAAAACTGAAAGAGGAAACGCGCCGCATCTATAGTGAAAAATATGGTGTGCGGATTCTGGAAGGATATGGGGCAACCGAGACATCACCCGTGATTGCCTGTAACACACCGATGCATCATAAAGCGGGAACAGTGGGGCGGATTCTGCCGGGCATTGAGACGCAACTGGAAGAGGTGCCGGGTATTGCAGAAGGCGGTAAGCTGAAAGTGCGGGGCCCCAACGTGATGCAGGGGTATTTACTGGCCTCGGCACCGGGGGTTTTGCAGCCGGTAGAGGATGGCTGGTACGACACTGGGGACATTGTGACGCTGGATGCGCAGGGATTTGTGACGATAGCCGGCCGTGCCAAACGTTTTGCGAAAATTGGCGGAGAAATGGTCTCTCTAACGGCAGTGGAAAAGCTGGCACAGGCCGTATGGCCGGGCTTTACGCATGCGGTGATTGCCGTGCCGGATGCCAAAAAAGGGGAACAACTGGTGCTATTCAGTGATAACCCGAAGGCAAACAGGGCTGAATTACAGCAGTATGGCAAAGAGAAAGGGGTATCGGAATTATCCATTCCACGTCAGATTGAGGTGGTATCCGCCATTCCGGTATTGGGTACGGGCAAGGTGGATCTGGTCAGCTTGAAAGAGCAATATGTACAAAAGCTCTCTGGCTGAGGCATGCGCGGGTGTTGTCACGAGAGGGATAGCGTGCTGAAAATGGCTATTTTCGAAAACCGGAGGCGTACAAAACCTCTACATGCAGTTCATTACATATCTCGTGACGTCTCTCTCTAGGACTCAATGAGTTTAAGAAGATTTTGCGGTAGCCGATTCGCTTGCGCCAGTACTGATACAGAGGCCTGAATGCTGACTTGTGATGTTGCATAGTCGGTGGATTCTTCCGCCATATCTGTATCCCAAAACACGGATTTTGCGGCATCTGTATTCAGGATGGTGGTGGTAAGGTTGGTGGCTGCGTAGTCAAAGCGGGATTGTAGCGCCCCGACATCTGCCCGGACGGAGGTTACCATGGCAATAGCGTTATCCAGTTGCGCAGAGGCTTGTTGCGCCTCGCTTAAACTGCGAATGTGCAGGGTGTCTGTTCCTAAATGTTGGGTTGAGACGGCGCGAATACCGACAGAAATAGCATCCTGCGTCTGATTGCCTGTTTGAAACAGAACGGCGCTATCCCCTTTACCAAGACGAAAACTTTGCTTGAGAACTTCCTCGAACTTTGCGGCATTATCAACGTTGTTCAAATGGCCGTTGGAGACAAAAGAACCCAATGCCCAATCCAGATGGATACGTTTCGCAGAGGTGGCGTCCCCATTTTTGCGGAGGATAATATTGGCGCCCGGTGCGAATTGACCACTGGCCGAAATGGTATGGGTGTAAGATTCCCCATTGATGATAAACTCTATGAGTCCTGTTTCCGGACCCGCCGCAGAGGTTCCATATGCGGCGGTTACGCGAATATCATCTATACGAATCTCGTCAAAATCATCCCAACGGATTACCGCTGAAGAGCCTCCTAATGCGCCGGAGGCATCCAGTTCAAGCGTACGGGTCTGGAAAAAGTTGATTTTATCCAAGGTCGAGTTGAGACGGGAGGCATAGGTCTGGGCATCCTGCGCATTCGCCACGGCAAGTGCATTCAGGTTAAGACGGAACAGCCCCCCGCCAGCCTGACCAGTTTCAACATCGTACCCCTGAAAAGTGGTTGCGCTGCCCACATTGGTATTGGTGACACGCCCAACATAGCGATAGTCCCCGACGGTGAGAGAAAGGACGACCTGATTGGTGGCCACATACGTCACCTCAAGTCGTGCTCCCCCTAAATCGCCAACAAAGTCAGGATTATCGGCCACGGATGCCGTTTGCCAGCCGCTGGTCAGAGGGGCACTGGGAGTGATAGGATCAATAATGCTATCCACTTCCGAGGATGTAACCCCCTCACGTAGTTCGGCGGTAACGCCTCCAAAGCGTGTATTGGAGGCAATACCATAAACCAGTTGCGCAAACGTCGCGGGGCGAATGGTATTGGTATCGGTTTTGAGAATGGCGTCATTATAGAGATCGCCATTCAGCAAGGTAATGTGATTGAAGCGGGTATTTTCTACCAGACGGTCAATTTCTGCAGAGAGATTCTGGAACTCCTGATCCAGAAAGCCACGCTCTGATGCCGAGAGCGTACCAGAAGTTGCCTGTACGGAAAGGGCTTTTTGACGTTGCAAAATGGTTTGGATATTATGGAGCGCACCATCCGCCACGGCAAGTAACGTGCTGCCTTGCTGGGTGTTATTTAGTGCAGTCTTCAGTGTGTTGACAGTACTTTTCAGAATGGTGCCAACCGACAGACCTGCGACATCATCCGCCGCGCGACTGATACGGTGCCCACTTGAAAGTCTGGCAATGGATGTAGCAGACCTCTGAGCGGAAGCCGATAGGCTCGCTTTCGCAAAAAGAGCGGTGATATTGGTGTGGATACCAACCAAGCGCAGAGTCTCCTACATGGAATACGAACAAGGCTACCTGCCTTCCCGAACACACACTATAACAGTTTTAGAGTGTAACGTATAGATTTTACCTTAATGTAAATGAAAAGATTGGATTTTATGCATTCGATGGTTTGAGCCTAAGGTAGAAAAGCATGTTTCTGACAGGCGCAATCGGGCATTGAGTCATGGCATAGACCCCACATACTGGGGAGCGGGCGATACATAGCGCATACATACGGGGTTAGGATACGCGAGACAGTTGGGTGTTCCATTATTCTTACCATCCAGAAGGCAAAAATAAAGGGAGCGGCGCATAGCATCCCGATACACGAAACGACTGAAACACAACCGACATACGGTTATCAATCAGGAGTGTGCCGAAATCCGTACCCTGTATGTCATCTGAACCTAATAACGTTAACGATGCTGTGACACCAAAGAACGCTGACGTATTTCCTCCGCAACGGCTTTCATTTCATCCATTGTGATCAGGCGTAACGAACCATCGGGGGAACCGATCTGATGCGCCAGCGGTTTGTGTATTTCTACGGATAACAGTGTACCATCCTCTGCATGGTGAAATTGCAGGGGCAACATGAGATGGACGGGTTGCAACCCCATAGGGACGGTGGCTGCCGTCTGTTCAGGCTGTATCTGGAGAGGAGCAAAGGTACGCAACCCCAGAATCATGGCATCAACCCACCCGGTTAGTTGAGTATCATCCAGACCGATGGATGATATATCCCTGCCCTGCTTTGAGAGTTGTATCTCTAATTGCTGTTTGACAAGAATCTGGGCGGAGTGCATACGCATTGTGTGAGGTTCGAGATGTTTAAGATCCTTCAATTTCAACTGATCTTCAAATAAAAGAACATCTTGCAAACGTATGTTGTCCATGATTTTCAGTGAAGCATCCCACAGTCGTTTGTAGGGCTGCATCTGCTGTTTGAAGCTCTCAATTTCATGAAAGGCAATGCGAGAGATCGCTTTTTCAACGGCTTCTTTGAGCAGAGGTTCATCGGATGTGAAAACCTGCTGGCCTGTCGCATCCAGCAATTCCTGATAATAATCCTCTCCCAGAAGCCATGACAGTAATTGTTCACGGGTTTCTCTGGGAATGCGAGATTCCATGAAAGGTACAATTTCTGGCTGAAATGCATCAATGAGCCGCTGGATATCCTCTGCTGTCGTTGCCAGAACATCATGCCCAATGGGAAAACCGCTTGCTTGCGTTGATGCAATAAGAGAGGATTTGCTGAGCAATTGTAGAGCCAGATGATAGACCTGTTCTTCCGGAGGGGACGTTACATAACCGGCCTCTCTAGCCAGACGGGGTTTTAGTGCCAAGTCCCACAGCGCACCCACTTTGGCGGCGGCCGGGTTCATGGCGCCATTTAGAAGCCATAAACCGGAATAGATTTCAGCAATATTCATATCCGCCCCCCGATCATAGAGTTGGGAAGGAATATGCACGACATCAACCTCCAGCTCGCGGGTGCCTTCTGCCCGTATAGCTGAGGGGAGTGTGATAAAAATATCCAGATTATAGCGGTGCGCTTTCCGATCCAGTGTGGCTTTCATGTCCAGACAGACGCCACTATCATGAAGGACACGACAGATGTCGGTCATCATTTCTGGGGTCAGATGATTGGTTTGCAGGTCAATATCGCCGCTGGCGATCATCCATTCCGGCGCTAATTGCCGGAGCAGGTAGCGTCCACGAAGGGTAAGCCATGGTTCAGGTGTGTTCGTCTGTGGCTGCAAAAACACTGAGGAGAGCAGTTCTCTGGCATAGGGTTGCAGTACAGGACTGGTGCCTATCACATCCAGCATGACCTGATGGTAATACATGCCTTCAATGGTATCTGCCGACAATTGCATGACACTGGATGCGTGATGCAGTTCCTCCGCACTCAGCGGAGAGCGGTTCTTGATTCGGTTGCGCAACCAAATTTCGCTACCGACAGATGTATTCTGCAATGGTGTTGGCATGAAGCCTCCCTTCCACATGCACCCCTGTTTTTCTTCTCAAGATTGAGTATAGTCAAACTATGTGACGTTTTTGTGTATAGGGTATCAAGGGGGTATTAACGGGGAGCAGCCTGTTGCTGCCACAGGCGCATGACGGTGCGGATATTGGCGATGAGGAAAAAGCCCTCCAGCATCAGGCCGCCGAGTGAACCTTCCAGAATATTAAAGCCAATCCACATAGCGGTCCCGATCATCAGCATCAGGCGCAGGCGGATGCCTGAAAAGCAGAACATGGCGATGGTGCCGTTCATGCTGGCAAGAATAGGCAGGATGTCTCGCGGAGTGGTATAGACCGTGTAACCGATAGCAGCATAAACCAGCAGGAACAGTGGTAGAAGGATGCGAAACCGAGGCCAGAGGGAAAGAATGGTACGCAATGAGGTAATGACCGCTGCCGCTGCACCGGCCGGTGCCCCCAGCAACCAGAAATGCAGCGCCATAACCGCAGCCGAGGCACTGATGCCCAGCTTGAAAGCGGTATCACCGGGTCGCAGAAAGGCGGTAATACCGACTAACATACCCGCAATACCAACGGCCTGTGCCCAAATATCCTGTGTTATCATATCTGCTGCATAGAGAGCTGTTATTTCTGGCCTTCCCACTCCACCCGATAGAGATCGAAGCGGCGATCTTTCAGGTTTTGTACCGTACCACTGTTACGGCTGACAAACAGATTGTGCAGGGGTAAATCCGCAAAGGCCAGCATTTCCGTATTCGCGTTGCAGGTGGCGGCGATGCCATCCCGCGCAAAGGGGAAATCGCAGGGGGTGTAAATGCCGCTTTCCGCGTAGTGAATGTCCATATTTTCGACATCCGGCAAGTTGCCCACGAGACCGGATGTGACCACATAGCATTGGTTTTCCACCGCTCTGGCCTGCGCGCAATAGCGCACCCGCAGGTAGCCTTGCCGTTCATCTGTACAGAAGGGAACGAACAGAATCAGTGCGCCTTGATCCACCAGATGGCGCGCGGTTTCCGGAAACTCTGAATCATAGCAGATCATCACCCCTATCGGACCGCAATCCGTTTGAATGGCCTCCAGCCTGCCACCACCTTCAATGTTCCACCAATAACGCTCGTTGGGGGTGGGGTGCAATTTATCCTGATGGTAGACCGCGCCATCACGCAGGAAGACATAACAAATATTGCGAATTTTACCATCCAGCGTACGCGTGGGGTGTGAACCACCGATGATATGAATATTATAGCTGATCGCCAATTGTTGCATGAAAGCGATATAACGCTCTGTGTAGCGGGTTAGATGCTCAATGGATTGGGAGGGGGTGAGGCGTTTGGGTTCCAGAGAGAGAAGCGGCACGGTGACCATCTCCGGAAAGACGACAAAATCTGCCCGGTAGTCGGCGGCAATATCCACAAAATATTCAATTTGACCTTCAAACTGGTCATAACTTTCGACCTTACGCACCTGAAACTGCACGGTGGCGACACGCACAGAATCTGGCAGGCGGCCACGCTGGCGTTTGGTTTTATCCTCTGCGTGTGCCAGTTTGGGGTTATACCAAACCATGTGGGTGGCAGCGCCGCCGGAATCTTTATCCAACGGCAGGTAATCCGGCAGAATGCCGATGGGTTCAAAGTCGTTGGACAGGTGAAACTGAATCACCTGATCCCGCAGTTGTTTGTTTTTGACGGCTTCCAGATAGGTGTGCGGAGTGGCATATTGTTTGCGTTTGCGGCTAAAACCGGGCATGCGTCCACCAAAGACGATGCCGCGCAATTCATAATCCTGACAGAGGCGTTTACGGGCATCGTACAGGCGCTGACCGATGCGCAACCCACGCATTTTGGGGTCTACACAGACTTCCATGCCGTAGAGAAAATCCCCGTCCGGATCATGACGGGTGGCAAAACCGTTGGCGGTAATTTCTTTCCAGCTATGGGGTTTCATGGCGACATCGCCACTGACAATAAACGTGGCGCAGTGTCCCACTACCTCGCCTTCATATTCCGCTACAAACTGCCCTTCCGGGAAGTTATTGATTTGTCCACGCAGCATTTCCTTATTCATGCCATGCTCGCCATAGACACGTTTGCCCAGCTCAACCAGTGACGGAATATCTGCCGTCGTAGCGAGACGGATATGGAGCTTGGATGGTTGCAGGGAGGTACGGGACTGGCTCATGGTGTGGATTCTTTCGCATTCTCGTGAGGTACAGAGGTAACGTAACAGCTTGTGATGCGAGGCTCAATGGATGGTTTTTTCTTTGTCTGCATCTTGAATAGGTCGTATGGGCTACTTATACTACCACATATTGTAGGGAGTACCGGATTTATGACCGCACTGATTGCTGCTGAGCATTTACACAAACAATTTGGAAAGACACCTGTTGTGCGAGATCTTTCTCTGGAGATAGCCCGTGGACAGGTGTGGGGATTGCTGGGGCCAAACGGAGCCGGAAAAACCACCAGCATGCGTTTGTTAACCGGTTTTCTGACCGCCGATGCCGGGCAGGTACAGATTGCCGGACATTGTTTGCAGAAAGAGCCGGAACTGGCACGGCGTCATGTGGGGTATTTGCCGGAAGGGGCGCCTCTTTATGCAGATATGACCCCATGGATGCATCTGCAATGGGCGGGGCGCATGCACGGATTGTCCGCGGGGACGTTGAAGCAACGGCAGGAGCAGATGATTGCCGAATTGCATTTGGAGGATGTGTTGCATCAACCCGTGGAAACCCTGTCTAAGGGGTTTCGCAGGCGGGTGGGTCTGGCGCTGGCGTTGTTGCATGACCCGGACGTGTTAATTCTGGATGAACCAACAGATGGGCTGGATCCGTTGCAGAAGCAGGAAGTACGCCAGCTTATTCAACGGATTGCACCGGAAAAAGCGATTCTGATTTCCACCCATATTCTGGAAGAAGTGGAAGCCATGTGCAGCCATGTTGCCTTGATTCGGGAGGGGCGTATTATCCTGCGCGGAACCCCCGCTGAACTATTGGCGCGTGATCCAATGGCGCATTGCCTGTTGCTGCGTATTAGCAGCCATTCCCCGGAAAAGGCGCTGCCCCTGTTGCAGGCGGCGGAGGCAATTTTAGTGGCTGAGGCGGTGGAAGACCATATCCGGGTGCAATTACGGGAGCAAACGGGCGCTTGTTTAGCCGAGGTGTTAGCCTATATTCAGGCGCACGGGCTGGCGCTGGAACGGCTTGCGCCCCTGCCCGGCGCCATGGAACGGGTGTTTCTGGAGCAAATGCGTACGGCTGTCGTCTCCGGCACCATGTAGAGAGAAGGGTTAGATAGGATGCAGGGATTGCGAACCACGTTTCACCGGGAATTGCTGGGGTATTTCATTACTCCGGTTGCGTATGTGTTTATTGCACTGTTTGTATTGGTCAGTAGTGCATTCACCTTTAGCCTGTCGCAATTGTTTGAACGCGGGCAAGCCGATTTAATGCCGTTTTTTCAATGGCACCCATGGCTATATTTATTTTTTATCCCTGCTATTTCCATGCGCTTGTGGGCAGAGGAAAAGCGTAGTAATACGCTGGAATTAGTGCTGACCATGCCGGTTCCTTTATGGCAGTCCGTGCTGGGGAAATATCTGGCTGCATGGGTATTTGTGGCCATTAGTTTGCTTGCCACCACCCCTCTGTGGCTGACCGTCAGTTGGTTGGGGAACCCTGACCACGGAGTGATTATCAGCAGTTATGCAGGGAGTTTATGGCTGGCTTCGGCGTATTTGGCGGTGGGGTCTTGTTTATCTGCCTGCACACGTAACCAGGTGATTGCGTTTGTGCTGTCCTGCGTGGGATGCTTTGTGCTGACCGTGTTAGGGTTTCCTCTGGTGATGGATGCGTTGCAAACCATCCTTCCCTACCGTTTGCTGGATGTGGTGCGGCAATTAAGTTTGCTGACCCATTACATGGAATGGACTCAGGGGTTGGTGTCGCTGGGGAGTGTGCTTTTCTACCTCAGCTTTGCGGGATTGTGGCTGGCCATAACTGTGCTGTTGCTCGCTCCCCGTAGCCAGCATACTGTAGCGACCCACACACAAAACAGCGAGGTGAGCCATGCGTAAAACGATGCGTTTAGTCGGCTATATCACGGGATTCGCGCTGGTGTTTCTGGCACTGAACATTCTGATGCAGCATGGGTTGAGGGGACTGCGACTGGATGCAACAGAAGGCCATTTATATACACTTTCCGACAATACGAAGACGATGCTGGCAGAGCTGAGCGAACCCGTGGAGGCGCGATTGTATTACTCCCATGAGGTGGCGACGGGGATTCCGGTCATACAGGCTTATGCTCAACGGGTTCAGACATTGCTGGAACGGATGAAAGAAGCCAGCGATGGCAAGTTGACGGTCAGGGTGGTGAATCCGGAACCTTTTTCCGTACAGGAAGATGACGCGGTGGCAGCGGGGATTCAGGGTATTCCTATCAATGATATTGGACACCGTTTGTATTTTGGGCTGCTGTTGACCAACAGCACGGATGAACAGGAAGTGTTGGCGTTTCTGGATCCTGAACAGGAGGCAACGCTGGAATATGAGCTGTTGCAAAAGCTGCACACGCTGTCTCACCCTCAAAAACCGGTGGTTGGGATATTAAGCGGGTGGAAAGCCTCTACCAACGAGGATGCTGCAAACCCTCTGGCTGGCATGATGGGCGGCATGGAGCCTTTCAGCCTGCGTGGACAGATGGAAGCACTGTATGAAGTGCGGGATGTGGAGATGGATACCATTGCGATACCGGAAGAGGTGACGCTGTTGATGGTGATTCACCCTGCGCAACTGGGCGAAGAAACCCTGAAGGCGATTGACCGTTTTGTGGTACAGGGAGGGCGTTTGCTGGTGTTCACGGATCCACAGACGGATCACCCGGCTGCTCCCAAGGTATCGGAGATGAACCGATTGACAGAAGCCTGGGGTGTAAGGCAGGTGCCGGGCATGGTCATCGCAGATCGTAATGCGGCGATGCGGGTTCCACGGCAGGATTATGGCATGGCAGGCGATGGGCGACTGGCATTTGATATGCGCATGGATTACCTGAAGCTGGATTCGGATAATATGCCATCACAGAGCATCACCACCCACGGCTTGCAGGAGTTGCATGTGATAACGGCGGGGCATTGGCTGCCACAAGAGAAGACACTCACACAGCATGCCCTGACGTGGAATGTGTTGCTGGAGTCCGGCGAAGATGCAATGGAACTGGCGCCTGAAAAAGCCGCACGGCAAAAGCCTCTGGCGGGAGATTTTATTCCCTCTGGCACACGGTTTGCGCTGGCGGGAATGGTAGAGGGTGTGTTTCCTCCGGTCTTCAAGGACACGCCTGCACCGGAACAGCCCGTTAAAACCGCCGTGGTGCTGGTGGCGGACAGTGACCTGTTGCGCGACCAGTTTTGGCTTCAGAAGCAATCTTTCTTTGGGCAGCAGGTGGGCATTCCCACCGCTGATAATGGCCGGTTTGTACTGAACCTGATGGATATGCTGACAGGAAATACGGGATTGATGGGGTTGCGCAGCCGTACCGTGGCGGAGCGCCCATTTGAGCAAATTGAGGCGATGCGCATGCAGGCGGAAGCCCGTTTCCGGGAACAGGAAGAAGCCTTACAACAACGCATGAAAGAGACCGAGCAACGATTGCAGCAATTAGCACCTGTGGATAAAACAGCGCAAGGGGAACTACTGACCCCGGAGCAGGAAGCGGAATTGAGCCACTTCCGTGAAGAGTTGCTGGTTATCCGGCGGCAGTTGCGGGATGTACAACATGCGCTACAGGAAGATATTTCCACGGTGGGGCGCTGGCTGAAAATAGGGCATATTGGCCTGTTACCACTTTTAGTGATACTACTGGCCTTCTTTTTGCCACGTTACCTGACCCGGAGGTAGCCCATGCCTATGTTATCCCCGAATCGTCAATCTGTGCGTCTTGTGGTGCTGGGGGCACTGGTGTGTTCCGCCGTTGCGGCCTGCGCTGTGGTCTTTCGGGAACCCGCTGGTGTGGCAACAGACAATGCGCAGCAGCCATGGCTACCCGATCTGACCGAGCAAGCGGTGTTGGCTGAGCATGTGATCATTCACAGAGGAACCATCCATTACCACATGCATAAAGGAGAAGATGGGCAATGGACGCTGGAAGAGGCCAATGATTATCCGGTGGATAGTCAGCGATTGCAGCGCCTATTTCAGCAATTGGCAATGGCGGAAAAACAGCGGGCTACCACCCGTGATCCATCCCGTTACGATCAACTGGGACTGGATGCAACCCGTGCATGGTCTGTGCGTGTAGAGGATGCCCGGAGAAAGCCACTGCTGGCGGTGGACATTGGCCACATGGCGAAAACCGGACATGGCACCTATGTGCGCTTGCAGGATGATGCCCAAAGCTGGCGTATTGACCAGACGATACAGTTACCCCCCTTGCAGGCGGATTGGTTGGTGCAGCCAGCTCTGGCCATTGCCCCCGCAGAGGTACAGCAGGTAGAGATAGCCCATAGGGACGGTAGCCGTCTGATTGCCAAGCGTTTGAATGCAGATTCTGACATGCAGTTACATAGCCCTGCCCTGCCAGATGCCGACCCGATGGCCGTTGCACGTCTTGGGCAATTACTGGAGCACGTGCGATTTATCGATGTGATGCCGCGCAGTCGCTTCAAACCCAGAGATGCCGTACTGGCAACCAGCCGTTTTACCTTATTTGATGGCCGTCTTATCACGGTGCAGCCCGTGTTACATATGGGGCGTTACTGGCTATTGATTGATCAAAAAGACGCGAAAAAACCGGGCGAGACAGACAGTTTGTTTGTGGCTCAGCACGACACGCACCCATGGGTTTATGCTGTGCCGGATCATTTAGGGGCTGCTTTTGCCAGTCGCCCCGTTGAGATGATGCAGAAGTGATGCATTCATTTTACAGCCGGATTTTACAGCCAGCGGCTAAGCATGATACGTAATGCCTGTTCATGCAGAGGCTTTGGCAGGTAATCATTCATCCCCACGGCCAGACATTTATCCTTATCCCCCTCCATGGCATGCGCGGTCAGTGCGATGATGGGAATGGGTGTCTGCTGGGTTGCCTGCTCACGTTGACGCAGCAGGCGTGTTGCTTCCAGACCATCCATTTCCGGCATTTGGCAATCCATCAAGATCACATCATAAGAGTGCGGGGCGTCCTCTAGCAGGGATAGCACCTCTTTACCGGTGGTGGCGGTGGTAACCTCGCAGCCAAGACGAGAGAGCATACGGCTGGCGACAATCTGGTTGACGGGGTTATCTTCTGCCAGAAGGATGTGTTTTCCTTTGTAGTGTTGTATCTCTTGTTGTTTTTGCTTCTCCTGTTTACGCCATTGCCGCAACAACTGGCGGTTCACCTTAAAAGGCTGGCCGGGAGGATGGGTGAGGAACATAGCCAGAAGGCTGTGAAGTTCTTCTGCGGTGAGTGGATAATGCATCCACCCCGCTTTACGGTTGCTATGGGGAAGCCATGGGGTTTCCATGCCCTGACCGTGATAGTCCTCCAGATAGACGAGCGAAGTTTTATCGTAACCCTGCATATGGATAGACGTGTCAGCCAGATCACGAACGATAAACAGAATATCCGGCGGAGAAGCGAGGGTGGATATGCCGCTTTCATCGGGCATGATGGGACAGTCTATCTGCCAATGCTTCATCCATTGTTGAATGTTTTGCTGCATAGGGGCATCCCCCCCCACCCAGGCACAACGGATAGAGGGAAAACCCGGAAGTGGATCGGGAATGGTTTGCTGCGCAGCACGCAGGGGAAGCGTCAGCACAAACCGGCTTCCCTGCCCTTCTCCTTCGCTTTGCACCTCGATATGCCCTTTCATATGTTCCACCAGTTCCCGCGTGATGGCCAGCCCTAAGCCTGTGCCACCGTATTTGCGAGTGGTGGAACTATCCGCTTGCTGGAACTTCTGGAAGATGAGGCGTTGTTTATGCTTGGCAATGCCGATGCCTGTGTCTTCAACATACAAAAGCAAACGGCGTCCCTTGCCTTTGCCTGTGATATTTACGGTGATGGAAATATGCCCCTCGGCTGTGAACTTGACGGCATTACCAATGAGATTCATGAGAATTTGCCGCATGCGCATACTGTCTCCCAGCAGGAGACGGGGGACGGAGGTTGCATACCGAAAACGCACAACCAGCGTTTTTTCCTGCATGCGGGCATAGAAAAACTCGATCACATCTTCGCACAGTAGCATCAGATCATAGGGGTGATGCTCCAGTTTCAGGCCGTGGGCTTCTATTTTTGAGAGATCCAGTACGTCATTCAGCAGTTGCAACAAGGCTTCCGCAGAGCGTTGAATGGCCTGTACATATTGTGATTGCCGCATATCCAACCCGGTATGTTCCAGCAGTTCTGCCATACCCAGAACGCCATTCATGGGGGTGCGTATCTCGTGGCTCATGTTCGCCAGAAACTCACTTTTCGCTTCGTAGGCCTGCTCTGCTTCGCGTCGGGCTTTATCCAAATCCTGCGTTTTGGCTTCCAGATCCCGCGCATAGCGAGCGACTTGTTCTTCTGCTTGTTTTTTTTCGTCCACATCCAGATGGGTTCCCACCATACGGGTGGGGTTGCCGTGTGCATCCCATTCCATTACCTTGCCGCGGCTTAGTACCCATTTCCACTGGCCGCTTTGCATCTTCATGCGGAAAATAATTTCAAACCCGTCACTGAGTCCCTGAAAATTCTGCTCAATCAACGCCATGGTAGGCTCACGGTCATCCGGATGCACCAGTTGTTCCCATGTCGAGAAGTGGTGCGGAAATATATCTGGTGGATAGCCGAGCATGGTAAACCAGCGCTCGCTATAGAACACCTGATCGCGCTGAATATCCCAGTCCCATATCCCTTCATCGGTGGCTTCCAGCGCATAGGCCAGTTGCTCACGGCTTTCTTTTAGTGCAGCTTCCGCCTGACTGCGGCGTTGTTCCAGTGAGCAGGCCAGCATAATTTGCTGGATGGTTTGCAGCAGGGGTTCGAACTTGCGTTGGAGCTGGGCATTCCATGGGGAGGATAGACCGGCCATACCAATAGCCCCCAGATACCGCTCCCCTTCCATCACGGGAATAAAGAGGCAGCCGTAGTCCTCTACGAGTACGGTTTCGCCTAACATGAGAGAGGGCAGGCTTTCTTCCAGATGTTCGTTCCAGAAGGGATTTTGCTTTTCTGGCCACTGACAAAGCACTTGGAAGGCGGAGGATGGCTCCGTGGAGTCCTGGGGTGGAGTCACGAGGCACAAAGATTCCGCACCGATGAATACCTGCAGTGATTGAAGTGCTTTTTGGTAGAGTTCCTCCCGCACTGTGCCCTGAATAAAAGCGGATTGCAGTAGGGTGATGGCGTCCAGCACCTCTTGCTTGAAATGGGATTGGGCTTCTGCTTCTAGTTGCTGGGTGACATCCCGCACAGCGATTGTGAAATAAGGAATATTGTCCACACTGGTTTCGGTAATCAACACTTGCGCGGAAAACTCCTCCCCCTTGGCATTGACGCCACGCATCTGCAAGGTACCGGTTTGCAATGGCAGATGGGCATCCGGTAGAAATGTGCGAAGCGGTTGCCCCCTCATTGCGTCTTCTGTGAGGTGAAACAGAACTTCCGTTGAATGATTGCTGCCAACAATGACATGCGCATCATTGACCAGAATGACGGCATCATGCACTGTATCCAGCACAGCACTCAGTCGGCTATTCACGCGGGAGAGGGCGCGCATTTGTTCACTGATAACACGCACGCCGGGGCGAAACACCACGATAGCGACAAACAACATGACAATGCCACCCACGGTGAGCATGGCAATGGCTTGTTCTTCAATATCGTTAATGGCCTGTCCCTGCGCCTGCACCATGGTATCCACTGCAACATCCAGACTGCTCAGCAGGCGGTTGGTGGCGTGATGTTCAAACGCGTGGAACCGCTCGCTATCAGGATCAAAATGGTCTAGCTGGTTGAAATATTCTGCCTCTGACCAGAAGTGGTTCAACTGCGTGACCAACTGATGGGGGGGAGAGAAAAAAATAGTGGCGACTGAGGGAAGCCGACTGGCTTCCGGTAGTAGAACAGCCAGATGATCCTGTTTCATGTGATGAATGGTTTGCTGCACTATCTGCTGATAATGTAAATGCTGCTCTGGTGTGACATGAGAATGGGTGCGCAAAATGAGATGCAACGTAATATACTGGCTATACATGCGCTGTTTGCCGGCAATGTTGGTCAGATTGGCTTTGGCTTCATGAAATTGCAGGCTATTGCGCAGGAAAAACACCCCGACCAACAAGACCAGCCCCACCATACCCAGCCCGATCATATAGCGGAACGCCAGCGAACGCCGTGCGCGGCTGACACCGGACAATGAGGTCATATATTCTGGCATGCCCTACCCTTTGCACCCATGGATAGGCTCTGTTGGCATTAGCACATGTCCAAGCATGTGAAGCTATTGGCCTTCCCTGTTATGAAGACCATAGCATAGCTCTGTGGCAGGTTCAGCAGGAAACTACAGGAAATAGTGGTGGGCAGATGCGGCACGCCAATAACGCTTAACACCAGCCTTTTTTCGCATGTCCCGGAGGGCAATGTCTGCCGTTGGGATAACCATCCGTCTCGATGGTAACGCCACCTGTGGATACTTTGGTGCGCCCGGGATTAGCGTGCAGGCTGCAAGCACCCAGCATCAGACAGGTTAAAGCAATAGCAACGTACTTCATGGTTTGCTCCATTGTTGATATATGGCGCCATATTGAACGAGACGAGATTAAAAAAATATCCTTTTTTACAAAACATGAATTAGCGATAGAGCACTACGCTTGATAATCCAGTCCCATGGCCTGATAATGCTCCCGGCGGCTTTTCCAGTCTTCCTTCACTTTGACATGCAGAAAGAGATGCACCCGGCGATCCAGCATGGACTCCAGATTGCTGCGCGCCTGTTGACCAACCTCTTTGAGCATCGCGCCTTGTTTACCAAGAATAATTTTCTTCTGGCTCTCACGTTCAATGTAGATGACCTGATAGATTTTTACGCCACCGCGTGGTTGTTCTTCCCAGCGTTCGGTTTCTACGGTCAGACTGTAGGGTAGTTCTTGTTGCAGGAGCATAAACAGCTTTTCCCGCGTGACTTCTGCGGCCAATAGCCGCTCATGGATATCGCTGAGCTGATCTTCCGCATAAAACCATGGGGAAGGTTTGGCTTGTGCCAGCAGATAGTTGCGTAGCTCTTCCACCCCGTCGCGGGTGAGAGCGGAGATCATGAAGGTATGTTCAAAGGTCACTTGCTCATTGAGGGCGGCGGTGAGCGCCAGAAGCTGGCTTTTATCTTCCAGTGCATCCACTTTATTCAGGATGAGAAGTTTGGGCTGCGGGGTGTCTTTCAATTTGCTCAGAATAGCACGCAGATTTCCCGTGATGTCACCCCGGCTGGCATCCACCAGCAGGGCGATGATATCACCATCCGCCGCGCCACCCCATGCTGCGGCCACCATGGCGCGATCCAGCCGTTGTTTGGGGGCAAAAATCCCTGGGGTATCAATATACACCAACTGTGTTTCTGCCTCTGTATAGACGCCGCAGACACGAAAGCGGGTGGTTTGCACCTTGGGGCTGACAATAGATACTTTCGCCCCGGTAAGGGCATTGGTGAGGGTGGACTTACCGGCGTTGGGAGCCCCTACGAGTGCAATGAACGCAGCGCGTGTATCTGGATGATGAAGTTGATTCATAAGACTGACCGTTGAATGTGCTGTAACATAGACTCTGCCGCCAGAACGGAAGCAGCGCGTTTGGAGGCGGCTTCTGCCTGACAGGGAGGCAAACCTTGTATCCTGACTTCCATGACAAAAACCGGGGCATGGGAAGGGCCGGTGCGTTGAATTTCTACATATTCAGGTAGCCCAAGCTGACGCGCCTGTGTCCATTCCTGTAGGGCGGTTTTGGGATCCTTTGGTGCCTGATGACTGGCTTCTGCCAAAGGCACCCAGATAGCATGCACCCATTGGCGAACGGGTGCAAAACCGCCATCCAGATACATGGCTCCGATAATCGCTTCCAATACGTCTTCCACCATGGAGGCTTCTGCCCGCTCGGATTCTCCGGCATTCAGAGACAAGCGCATATAATGCTGTAACTGCCAACGGCTGGCGATTTCTACCAGCGTGGAACCCGCAATCAATTGCGCTTTGCGGCGCGCCAGTTCGCCTTCTTTTTCCGTGGGAAAGCTATGGTAGAGGATTTCAGAGACGATCATGCCCAACACAGCATCGCCTAGAAACTCCATACGTTGGTAATCCAGCGCATGGCGTTTACTACCGCGTTTATGACTGCCATGCGTCACGGCCTGCAACAGCAATTCCGGCTGTTGAAACTGATACCCCAGTGCATCTTGTAGTTGCTTTATGTCCATGAAGTACTGACCCTTGATCACGGAACCGAAGGGGTTTCAGGTGTGGCGGAAGTCGGCGCTGAATCAACCTGCACCGTTTTATCTGCCTGAACGGATGTGAACAGACGCTCAGATCGGAGTGCCTGCTTCCATTCCCATGGCTTCCAAAGGCTTGCGGTACCGTTATGGGAGTAGAAAATGAAACTGGCGCGACCAACGAAATTTTCCAGCGGCACGTAACCCACCGCATTCAAAACACGGCTATCCTTGGAATTATCGCGGTTATCGCCCATCATAAAATAGTGGCCTTCCGGCACGGTGTAAACCCCGGTATCATCCAGATCATCACCTTGGCGGTCATCCAATATTTCGTAAGAGATGCCATTGGGTAGGGTTTCCCGGTAGCGTTTCATGCGGCGGACAGAGCCATCCTCAAGGGTATCTATAAAATCTTCCAGCCGCTGCATCTGCACAGGTGCATCATTGATGTAGAGTACCCCTTCCCGCATTTGGATGCGATCCCCCGGCAGGCCGATGACGCGCTTAATGAAATCTATGCGTGGATTGGTTGCGGGGCGGAAAACGGCGACATCCCCCCGTTCTGGCAACGATGTAAACAGGCGGTCTTCAAACAGTGGCAAGCCGAAGGGGAAGGAATAGCGGCTGTAACCGTAGCTGTATTTATTGACAAAAAGATAGTCCCCGATGAGGAGGGTTTTTTTCATGGAGCCGGAGGGGATGTGAAATGGTTCCATGACGAGAGAACGGAACAGCAGTGCCACGGCAAAGGCCATGATAAGGGTTTTGAACAATTCCCAGTCTTCTTTGCGCTTGCTGTGCACAAGCCTACCTCATTCGTTCATAGAGTATTGCTATGGCAGATTCATAACCTGTCGTCTGGCTGTTGACCAGCAGATAGTGCATGCGACAGAAGAGTGGAAATGAGGAAACGAAGCGTGGTGGATTGCATTATCAGCAGTTTATTAACCAGTTACGCCTAATGTTGATGAAAATACAATGGCTAGAAAGAGGTTATTCATGTTATCTGTGCGCTACCCGGCGACAGTTGCCCTGATGTTAGTGGCATTGTCTGCCTGCCAGTCCCGTCCGAACCCTAATGCCGCGCCTTACACCGAGGTGCGCACCCAGTCTATTCCGCCACTCAGTGCCGCAGAAATGCCTGCCCCCACCGAGGATGCAAACGATAGCCAGGGCTATTATGCCGCGCTGGATCATCGGTCGTTGGAGACGATTCGGATGGATCAATCCATTGTGCAGGATATTCAGAAAAAGCTGGAGCATGAGCCTGCGGTGGAGCCAAGCAAAATTATGATTCATAGTTACAATGGCGTGGTGCGCTTGCTGGGCACCGCCGTGGATCAGGATGCGGTGCAAAAAATCATCGAGATTTCCAGCCATACGCCCAATGTGAACAAAGTGATTGCGGAGCATTTGCGCATTACCCATGTGGGGATGACGCTAGCAGCGCGTTCTCTGTAATGCAGCTTTAGATTTTGGGCAGCTTCTGGGTGGGCGGCTTAGGCCGCCCGCTTTATTTCCGGCTGCGCCAGCCCCATCTGTTGCATATGGAAACTCAATTTTGCCTGTAATTGCTGCTGTAGGGCGAAACCAAAACCTGCCTCGGCATCTGGCGGCGTGATATATAACCCATAGCCAGAGCCATCGCGGTTGGCTATCACCTCACAACCCAGCCCATGCTGTTGCACCAATACCTGCGTGAAAAACGCCAGCTTGTCCAGATGTATGGGGTTTGCGGCATGCACGCTTACGACATCGCGGTGTACGTGCAGACGGGCTTGTCTGTCCGCTGTGTATGTTCGTGAGGCTGTTAGATAATGTCGTCACGTGATGGAGAATGTGACGACACTATCTAGTGTACTGTTTTAAACGGTAGTACAGGGGGTTGTTGAGCAATGGCCTGCGCTGCTTCTGTTTTGGCGAAGTGCGCCAGCGCTTCATCCCCCACTTTGGCGGGTAGATCTGGCCTGTGCATGGGTGCATTCCAGCCAAGGCGATCCATCTGATTCCCTGATTCCACATTATGCCCCATGTGCAACAGGTGGCTGGCGAAGGTGAGTTGTTCCTGGGTCAGGGCATCCTCATATTCCAGCCCCTTACTGATAAAGGCGCGAAAGGCTGCGGCATCCTGAATGGCGAGTATGCGAATATTGCCATTTTCTGCCTGTCCCAGATAGAGCATGTCTGCTTCCAGCCGTTGTTTTTCTTTTTTGCCCTTGGTATCCCGCACATTGTTATAGGGGTTATCTTTCAGGGCGGCGGGGCGCTGCGTGTGCATGGCTTTTTCAAAACCATCCAGCATGGGTCCGAACTTTCCCAATTCACGCTGTTGCACAAGCTGTGCATATTCTTGTGGAGTGACCTCCATGGTATGTGCCATGATAGCATGTTTATCGGTACCGCGAGAATTATCCAGCAGGTAGAAATGGTCTATCATCCCCTTGCCACCGGTTTGCGCCAGCACGGCCGGACGGGGGTTCAGCATATCCGACAGTGCTTTTAAGGTATTCAGGCTGGCATTGGCGTGCATGTCTTTGGTAATTTCGACTGACAGTGGACGCCCCTGTTTTTCCTGACGTTTTTTCACACGGGGGATGGCCAGTTCTGTTGGAATGGTGGAGAGAAGCACAGCGGTTTCATAACCATCTGCTTTGGCTTCTGCAATTTTGGGCCAGTATTTATCCCATTCGCCACCAGCCAATGAACCATCATTATGCAAGTTCACACCTGTAGGTACAGTTTGCCCTTCAGTATTTTTTTGGGGGGTAACGGCAAAGGCATCTGCCAGCATGCGGTGCGCGGCATTGATGGTGGTCACCATATCCTGCCAGTCACCTCCATGCATGGCGGCATTTTGCGCCAGATAGCTGTGGCGGAACTGCATGCGGTCTGCATCGCGGCTAAAGTACATCCATTGTTCCGGATGCTGTTCATAGGATGCTTCATGCTTGCTTTTGCCAGAACCACCGCCGCCCATGGTAAAGACCGCCAGAGGGTGGGCAGAGGGTTGTTTGCCCTGAATAGCATCCCCTAGCCATTCCATTATATGGGGTAGCAGGCGCGCGGCTGCCTGAGACGCTTTTTCGATCGTGGTTTCCAGCGTATGCTGTCCCGTCGCCAAGGCGCGTGCCTGTAATTGTGTGGCGATAGCGGGGCTTGCCAATGTGACAGGGATATGGTTCAGCAAATAATGGGAGAGGTCTTGCTCCGCTTGTGCCACGCGTTGCGCGAGCGGATGCTGGGGATTGCTAAGGGCTGTACGGTAATCTGTGTAAGAGTTAAACTTTTGACCGGACTGTGCCAGTAGTTCCTGATATTCTTGCTCATTTTCCCACATCTCCTCAAGGCGTTCCATGCCCTCGGCTGTGATGGGTTGGCTCATGGCGTAGGTCGTGATGAGAAAATCCACATTACTGCGAAAGCTATCTTTGGCGAGACCACGGCGGCATGTGGTTTCTGTGTCAATCTCCAGTTCTTCTTCCAATGGCTCGAATAGATCAGGTTCGCCGCACAGGGCATTCAGCAGAAGGCGGGTTGCCCCTTCCTGCTCGGTGGCTTCACGCAGGATATCCCGGATATCCAGTATGGGTGCATCCACTGGCATGAGGGATTGCAATGTCGTGGCCAGATTTTTCGCCTGACCGATGGGCAGGCCGGTCAGCAGATCGGTTGCGACATCCAGCGGTGGAATGCCATCACTGGAGGGAGTGGCCTTTGCATCCGGCGTCTGCCCCTGATGGATGTCCAATATGTCGTAGCGAATGCCATCTGATACTTGAAAACGAAGCTGATTCAGCGGGATAGAGGCAGGTTTACCGCTACGCGCCCATTCCTGATACAGGCAACGGAAAAAAACATCCATGCCAATCACCCCGCCATCCGCCAGCACGATAGCGGCTGTATCTTCCGGCAGGGTATAGGTCTGGCGTGTTTTGCCATTGGCATCCGGTTGGAGAACCGTATCTCCGGTGGTGAGAAATAGCAGGGATGCGCCCAGAGTGGTCGTTATGTCCAATAGCTGCTGGCGTTCGTCATCCGCTAGTCCTGCGGGAAGATAGGGGCTTAGCCGTTCGTCCCGAAGGGTGAGGGCATCTTGCCCGGAATGCTGCGCCCATGCCAGTAAACGAGAGGACAGGCGGCGGTCTTCCGGCAATTGCCAGGCATGAAGCTGTTCCTCTGTTTGAGGGAGAAAGACGGGCGTGAAGAACAGTTCTTCCGTGAGTGCAGGTTGCCAGACAAACTGCCGATGGGATAGTTGCTGCAGGGCAAAGGAAGGAGCGTGCCCCAACTGATTACTCTGGAACGCCTGCGCCATAAGCTGCGTCAGGCTTTCCTCGTCCACAAAAACGCCATTGCTTTGTTTTTCATGTTGCGCTTCCAGTGCGTTGACTTCTCCCAACATGCGCATGGCAACATGGGCGGGTACGCTGTCCGTTAGGGCGTAAGGCCAGATGGTTTGCTTGCGGCGTTGGATATCGTCATCATCCAGATTTGCCAATTCCCACGCATGGGGAAGGCGGTAGGCCTGCCACAGGCGTTCCCGCAGTAACTCTTCCGCGTTGGCGGGTAGTGTATCCAGCTCCAGATTCAGCAGAGTTGCTGCCAGTGCCGCAGCAGGCACTTCATGCGTCAACTGTTCCCGCAGGTCACTTTTGGGGGCATCGTCATCGTCCTCTTTCATACGTGCCAGCGACTTTTTATGTAACGAGGCCATTTTACGTTGTAGCCTACCGCTACTGTCAATATAGCCGCCCAAACGTAGCCGATGTGCCTTGGCCACATCGGTATTGCTGTAATGCACGTCTTCACGGGCATCTTTTTTATCCGCCAGCCTGCCTTCTTCCTCAACCCCGCAATAATGACGCCACATGCCCCCTAAATACTTGTCTGCCACGCTTTGCAGCAAGGTGCGTTGGAGAGAGGGAGTACTGCGAAGGGCTTGTTGTTGCGCTGGCGTTGCCTGATCTATCGCATGGGCCAGAGATTCCGCCAAATGCAAAGTGCGCAGGTCGCTATCCTGTACGCGTCGCATATCCACAGACAGACCTGCCTCGGTTAGCATATCCTGCATAGCGATTTGCAGAACCAGCGATGCTCCATAGGGAAAGAGTGCGGGTTCTGGCAGGGATTGCAGAGATTGTTCCAGTGCGGGCCATGCCTGTAGAAAAAGCTGTCGTCTGGTTTCCGGCGTGACGGTGGCATCCCAGAAACCGCCCTGCAACAAGGTGGCAGCAAATTGCCTGAAGGCGGGATGAGCATCCGTCATAGAAGAGGCTGGGGTCGCCGCTATTGCAGAGGGGACAAGGGCGGCATCCTGAAACAGGTGGGTATGTAATTGCTGCATACGATCCGTAAGTACCGCAACCATTTCATCCGGCGTGCTTGCCTGTCGGTAGTCCATAGCAGGGTACAGCGGCTGCTGTCCCAGTGCCATAACGTGCCACAAACTATGCTGCGGGTTCGCCTGTGTTTTTTGCATCAGTTCATGCAGGCGAAGCTGAGCAAAATAATGTAACAAGCTGGAAGAAGATGCGATGGGTGTGGGCTGATTCATACGGTTTCACCCTCTTCACGCAAACGGGCGAGCAGATAATCACGGTATTCTTCCATGGTCATTTGGCCGTTTAACCACAGGGCTTCGTATTGCTGGAGCAATGCTGGCAAGCTATCCGGTGCGGCAGCGGCGAATTGCTGACGAACGAAAGACCATAGCCGCTGTCTCTCGTCCATATCTTCTGCGACAGGACGCGATGCCGCTGCGTGAAACCATGCATCCAGCGATGCGTGACCGTATTGAAGCCAGATCTCTGTGTGAGAAGTGGTCATGAATGGGAACTCCTGAGCAATAGCGAATCAGAGACGTATCGGGGTTTTTCTCCGAACGGGATATCTGTCTGTTACATATTAGCAGAAAATTGTGACAATCGCGTGGCAATGTCCAGTTTTTTGCATGTGGCAGTGCAGCATGTACGCCCGATGTCTCAGGCAACCAGCGTGTGAACCTGTGCCAATTTTTGTCGTACCAGATGTTGAATATTACGGTCGTGACAGGGGGCATCGACCTCCTGCACAGATTGGCGAATTTTTTGCAGTTCGGTGCGTCTGCCATTGCGCAGCGGAATGGTGGGGAAATGATCCGGCGCGTGGGCAAGCAGCTCATCTTCCAGATATGGCCACTGGCTATGGGTCACGGCTTGCAGCTCCAGTTTTTCATCCGGAAAGATGAGTCTTTCCCCTGATGTTGGGCATTCTTTATCATTGACCCACACCAGAGACCAGCAATTGGGCTGCGCCTGATGACGTACCCATGCCGGGCGCAATAGGCTTGTGGTTCCCTGAGGGCTATAGGCGAAGCGATCATCATCTGTTGGGGTGATACCCTGTCTGGCCCATTGCAACCAGCTTGCGGCGCCCATAGTGGGGGGGAGAAGTTGCGGCATATCCGGCCGCCAGTATGGAAACTCCTGCGCAAAAGCAAAGGGGGGAATGAGATCTTGCGGCAACGCACCCTCTTCCCCCTTCTGTAGGGGTAAGGGATATTGCTGTTGTAATGTATGCAACAACGCCTGACCTTCATTCGGACTCACCAGCCGGATGGGTAAGGTTGGCTGATACATCTCTTCTACGCTGAGGCCTTGCTGCTTCCAGCGATGAATGAGTTTTTCCGCTTCTGCCGGAGTGACGGTGGCAAGGCGCTCTGTGCCTTGCGGTTGTTGCAGGGCAACGACCACACGGGAGTCTTGCGGGTAGGCCAGCTTGGCGCTATAGCGCCAGCAGGGAACCTGCTGTACTGTGGCTTCTGGCATGGTGGTGAGGCCATAGGTTTGCAAGGCAGACCAGCCAAACTTATCCAGCCCCGGCGGTAGATGCACCGGATTGCCGCTGCGCCAGTGCGCAAAGTGAGAGGACGCATGAAAAGACGTGACCAGCATAGCATCCAGCGGCGCTGCTTCTCCGTGCTGTTGCTGCCACTGCTGGCGGATATGCTGGAGTTCCTGAATGATGTACGGCAGTTCTTCCCGATTAAGGAAGCGAATGGGGAGATGGGTATCCCGCATCTGTTCATCCGAAAGCCCCTGACGTTTGTATTGCGCGTAGATTTTTTGTGCTTTGATGGGGGTAAGGGCTATCAGGCGGGTGGTGCCATCTGGCTGAGCAAATTCCGCCAATATTTTGGCTTCTCTTAACGGCATGGGGCTGCGGGCATAGCGCAGAAAGCCGGAACCCAAAATGCCCTGTTCATCATCGGGGCCAATCTCCACGCCAAGGCGTGCCGCAGTATCTTCCAGCAATCCGTAATCTTCTGGGATACGGGTTTGATCATGCAGGCGCAGACGGGGATACATATCCGCAAAGCGTTTGTTCTGGAAATCCGGTAACGGGGTATTGGGTAAGGTAAAGACCATGTAGGGGCGTTGACTACCCATGGGGCGGAGCATGACATGCTTCGCCAGAAAAACATCTTCTGCTTCATAGCCGTGTTCCAGATGGTTGTCGTCCATACCGGTCCAGCCTTTGGCGGCCTCTTCTCCCCGCCCATGGCGCCAGCTTACCGAATAAATAACCTCAACCCCGTTGGGGGCATATCGTTCCGGTTTATCCAGCCACTCCCGAAGTAGCCGTTCTACCTCGGTTGATAAGACACGATTAACGTAACGGTGCTCCAGCCCCAAATTTTCTTCCGGCAGATTGGATCCACCCTGAATAAAAGGCAGAAAATGGCCATGGTCGTATTTTTCACCCCAGGCAAAGTCATCCGGCGTGACGACACCACCCGGCATATCCTGTCGCTCCTCCCGATCACGATAGGCGGGAGACGCATGGAGCTGCGCATAGACCATGAGCGGGCGTTTTTCGGGGTAAATGTTGGTTTCCACCGGCTCTTTGACCGGTTGCCACGCCATGGGAAATCGCATCCAGCCTGCATGATGGGTATCAACTTCCGGCGCGCGCCAGCTTCCGGCGGGACGGAAAAACGGCGTACCATCCGGCTTGCGTTTCACTTCGTTGGTACGAATGATGGAGGGAGGCTCGTCTGCCTGTTTCGCATAGCCGATATACCAGACATAGCCATGGCCTAGTTGCTGTTGCGTTACCCGGATACGATTTGGATCCAGAATGCTACCAGACTCTCCGAAAAAGCGTCCTGCATTGCCCAGTGCCATTTCTATGGCCAATTCGGGATGCTCTTCTAACACCGGATGGATCTGTGCGAAGGTTGCAATATCCTGAAGACGGCTTTCTAACTCTGCCCGTTGTTGTTGACGCAGGACGGGATCCTGAACGAGTGTTGCGGCTTCCTGACGCAAACGTTTTGCATAGGTGGTAAAGCTTTCACCCTTCCAGGGATCCGGTAGTGTGTACTGATGACGATCGGTGCGTTTCTGCTGCTGTTGTGCCTTCCACTGGCGTGCAGCCTCTGCATCGCGGGGTGATACAGCTTTGGTTACCTGATAATCCGCCGTTTCACGGATGCGCAGTTCCGGACGCAGCTCTTGTTGCAATTTCATCCATTGCTGACGTTGCTGCCAATAGTCCTTTTTAGGCAATGCTTGCGGTTCAATCTCGTGGGCTTCCAGTGCAGGAATAACGGTATGGCTTTGCGTGATGGCCTGCAACAGTACATCCGCTTTTTCCAGCAGGGAGTAGTGAGCGCCGGCAACCTGCGAACGCTTGATAGCCGCCAATTTTCCCCAGCCCGGCGGCACTTTTTTACTGGGAAGCGAACGTTCCGAGGCAATGAGCACCTCAACATTGTCGGAGCGGGAGCCATGCAGCGTCAGGCTGGCAAAGGCATTCTGTTCAGCGTAGGGTGCCGGACGCGTGGCATCTGCGGACATGCCTGCATACCATACCGTGCCATCCGCACGCATCACGGCGTAGATTCTGGTTTTTCCCTGCACGCAGCCTCCCGATATGTTGCTGCTGATGTGATGGCTTTACTGCCTTATTATGGCCGCAACATAGCAGATGTGTGTGAGCATACAAGGAGAATGTCGGTTGGGTGTTAACGGGCAGCAATGGGCAAGGCGTCATAGGGGCGCAGCTTAACGTGACTGAGCAGGGTACCATCGCACATATTCAGGCGGATGAGATGGTGCAGACCGTCCCCCTGTAACAGCAGGGTGGCTTCCTGTCCGGTCGTTTTGAGAATACGCAGACGTTGATATTCCGGCAATTCAGGAACAACCATCTGGCAGGTGGTGGGTTGGGTCGGGGTATCCAGTTTTTTGGCTATAACCGCAAACACCGTGACAAAACCACCCGCAAGAGCTATGCCTAGGCTTAAGACGACAAAGCGCAGGGCTTTCAGGTTTTTGGAGTCCGGGATAGATTCCTCTGGGTGAGATGCAGGCATGCAGAATACTCCTTTACAGATAACGTTGACGGTTTCGCCGGATGCGGCAGGTGAGCGGCTGGACAAGTGGCTGCACGGGCAACTGGCTGGTCAGGTGGCAAGCATGTCACGGTCCCGTATTCAACAACTGGTGGAATCCGGGCATATTACCATAGAAGGTGCACCCGTGACTGCCAAACAAAAAACCCGTGCCGGACAACAGGTGCATATCACAGAACCGGCTCCTGTACCTCTGGAGTTGCAGCCCTGGGCAATAGCATTGGATATTCTGTATGAGGATGCGCAGGTGTTGGTGGTGAACAAACCTGCCGGCATGACGGTGCATCCGGCAGCCGGGCACCAGCAGGATACGCTGGTCAATGCGTTGCTTCACCATTGCGGGGATTCCCTCTCTGGCATTGGTGGGGTGGAGCGACCGGGCATTGTGCACCGACTGGATAAAGAGACATCCGGCCTGATGATGGTCGCCAAGACGGATCTGGCGCATCAACACCTGTCACAGCAATTGCAGAATCGCTCTCTCTCCCGAACCTATCTGGCCTATGTGTGGGGAACACCACGCCAAAAGCAGGGGAGTATGAGCGGGAATATCGGGCGGCACCCGCAGCATCGGCAAAAAATGGCGCTGTTACCTGCGCCACAGGGAAAAGAAGCCCTGACGCATTATCAGGTACAGGACATCTACCTACAGGGGCGTATCTGCTGTCTGCGCCTGAAATTGCAAACCGGACGCACGCACCAGATAAGGGTACATTGCAGCCATTATGGGTACCCGTTGCTGGGAGATGACACCTATGGCAACAAGCAGAGCCGTCATTTGCAACAATGCCCGGCGAATGTACAGGTGGTGGTGAGTCGGCTGCAAGGGCAGGCATTACATGCAACAGCACTGGAGTTCATTCACCCAACCACCGGAGAAAAAATGGCCTTTACCTGCCCCCTGCCCCCTGCCCTGCAACAACTGGCAGAGGCTCTGGACGTTCACCGTCACTGCTGAAGTGGCTGAATACTGATGAAGAGGTCGCAGGAGGCATTGTCCAGTGTACTGGCGGTACAGTCCCCCGCCGGGAATTGCCCGGCACAACTGCCAGCAGCCGCCTTGTTGTAGGCGCGAATGGCGCCAGTACTGAAGAGTCCGTCATCGTACTTTGTGAGGATAGTGATCGCCTCCCCTGCGGTGAGAACGGGCTGTGCCATGTCTAAGGTATGCAACCCCAACATATTATAGCGGCTATCCGCCGGCACCGGACAGCCGGAAATAACCCAGCGGGCACCATTGAGCGCAGATTCCACGGTGGTAGTGGCGCCCAGTTCACTGCCATTGGCAGGAAATATCCCTTTATTGGCCATGTAATTGGCCAGATACAGGTGGCTCCAGAACTTGGCACTTTCTTCGTTACCGGCACCGTTGGTGGTGGCGTTGCTGAGCATGTTTTCAATCTGGCCGTTGCCATCGCCATCCACAGCGGTGGCCCAAAGACGGCTGGCACCGGAAAAATCGCCCGGCAGGGAAGCGTATTGCTGCTCAAACTGCTGTACAATCTGTTGGTATTGTTGAGCTTCCTGCATGACGCTGGTGACTTCCGACTGTCGGATGAGTGAACGCCCTACCATCACCCCGCCTATCAGCAGGCCAACAATGACCAGCACGATAGAAATTTCCACCAGATTGTAGCCGCTTTGGCTTGGGTTATGGGGTGCTGTGGACATGGCTTGCATCCTATCAGGGTTAAAAATCAATGTATTGCTCATAGGGGTTGTCTATACCATCGCTTCCGGCAAGGTTTTCTTGTGCAAAGGTGCGGGAAAAGTCACTCCCGTAGAGCCAATTGGGTAAGGCGGTAGCCAAAGCAGGCAGGCAGGCCACGGCACCCAGCATCGCTAATTGCAACCCGATAAAGGGTACCACCCCCCGGTAAATAGATCCTGTACGAATGACCTTGGGAGCAACACCTCGCAAATAAAAAAGGGAAAAGCCAAAAGGGGGTGTTAAAAAACTGGTTTGCAAATTGACTGCGAACATGACGGCCAACCAGACCGGATCTGCCCCTAACAGCAATAAACCGGGAGCCACCAAAGGCACGACCACATAGGTAATTTCGATGAAATCGAGAAAAAAACCGAGAAAAAACACCACCAGCATCACCAATGTCATCGCTGCGGGAAGACCGCCCGGCAGATTGGATAGCCATTGCTGCACCATATCTTCCCCTTCCAGCGCACGGAATACCAGTGAGAAAAAGGCCGCGCCGATGAGGATGGTGAAGATCATGCAGGTCATGCGGGTGGTTTCTCGCATCACGGCTTCCAGTTGATCGCGGTTGAGCTGGCCACGCATGCCCGCCAGCAGCATAGCCCCAGCCGCACCGACACCGGCGGCCTCCGTTGCGGTGGCAAAACCAGCCAGAATGGAACCCAGCACCAATAAAACCAGCAGCAACGGCTGTAGCACCGCCCGACATGCCGATGCCAGACCATGGCGCAGCACCCGCGCCCGTTCATCGTCTGACATGGCAGGCATGGCTTCTGGGCGCCAATAGGCATAGAGCACCAGATACAGACAATACAGCAGCACCAGACCTAAACCGGGCAGCAGGGCGCCCATGAAAATATCTGCCACAGATAAAGGAGCCGGCACCAAAACCTGTCGCTGCATTTGTGCATTCTGGAAGGCACTGGAAATTTGATCCCCCAACAGGAGTAGCACAATGGACGGCGGAATAATTTGCCCCAGCGTGCCTGCGGCGCATATGCTGCCAGTTGCTAGATCTGGCCGATAGCGATTGCGCAGCATGGCCGGTAGGGAAATCAGCCCCATGGTCACCACGGTAGCTCCCACAATACCGGTAGACGCGGCAAGTAATGTGCCGACAACCATTACAGACAGGCCAAGGCCACCTTTCACACGCCCCATAAGGGCAGACATGGTTTCCAGCAATTCTTCCGCCAGTTTGGATTTTTCCAGCATCACCCCCATAAAGATGAACAGTGGCACGGCCAGCAGCAGATCGTTACGCATGGTGCCAAACAAACGGTTAGGAAGGGCGGAAAAGAACGCGGGCATATCCATGATGCCCATTGCATCCCCCAGTAGGGCAAACAAAACCGAAACCCCCGCCAGCACGAAGGCCACGGGAAAGCCGCTGAGTAAGACCAGCGCCAGACAGGTGAACAGTAACATGAGCAATGCAATAGAGGTCATGGAAGGGGATGACTTTCCGGGACGGTGCGATAGCGCCAATGGTGCATGGCTTTGAGAAACTGGCTAACCCCTTGTAGCGTCAGCAGGGTGCAGGCCAAAAGAGGCATGGTTTTCAGGAGGAAAACGCCGGGCATGCCAAGATATTCCGACGAGCCTTCCCAAATGCGCCAGGATTCACGAACGAAAGGCCAGCTATACCACGCAATGGCGGCACACATAGGCCAGAGTAGCAGCAGGATACCCGCCATTTCCACCCCGGCTTTCAAGCGGGGAGAAAAAGAGTCCTGTAGAATATCCACCCTCACATGTCCCTGCACCAGATAGGTATAGCCCATGGCAAGGAGAAACAGGATACTGTTCATGAAATAGAGGATTTCCTGCTCCCAGGGCATCCCTGCCTGAAACAGGTAGCGACGAAGAACATTGCTGGCCGTCATGAGCACCATGGCTATGGTTAGCCAACTGACCAGAGCGCCGATGTGCCTGTTCAGCCAGTCTATACGGTTTACCAGCCTCTCCCCCCACATGGTCAGGCGGTCTTTGCCTGACGGAGCAAGGGAGATTCCAGCTCCAGTAGGGGTTTGATGATGCCGCTGGCCATATCATAAACCCAGCCATGCAACAGGGGAACTTTCCCGCGTTTCCAGGCGTCTTGAATGACAGGGGTTTCTGCCAGATGGTGAAGTTGGGTTTCCACGTTATATTCCACCAATCGGTTCACCCGTTGCGGTTCATCGGTTATGCGGTCCAATTCTTCTTTATGTTGCTGATATACTTTACGAATATGCTCCAGCCATTGCTCAATCACATCAAATGAAGTGTGTTGCATGGCAGCCTGAATACCGCCACAGCCATAGTGACCGCAGACAATGACATGTTTCACCTGTAGCACATTCACCGCATATTCCAGCACGCTGAGCAGGTTAATATCCGTTGCCACAACCATATTGGCGATATTGCGATGGATAAAAATTTCCCCGGAGCGGGCGTGGGTGATTTCATCCGGCGCGACACGGCTATCTGAACAGCCAATCCACAGAAAATCCGGCTTTTGGCCTTTGGAAAGCCGATCAAAGAACTGCGGGTCATTCTCCAGCATTTCGGCTGCCCAGGCCTTATTTTCCAGCAAAAGTTGTTCATGACGCTGCATTGTATAACTCATTCAGGAAAGGGTTGGTTTTAGCCTCAGGGTTTTGTTTGAACCGCGCCCGGATAGAGCGGCTTTTGCATACGCCTATATAATCTTGCAAAATCTCGACATTATCCAGATCTATATAATTAGCGCGGGTGAGGTCGATGAGAAGGTTAGAGCTATCTGGAATAGTATCCAGAAGGCTTTTTAGTTCGTACTTATGGATGAAAAACAGGTCTTTTTTTGCGCGTAGCAAATAATTTTTGCCGTCTTGTGTCAGGGTTAGCGCAGAACGGAAGTTTTGCTGAATCACAAAAATAATGCCCACCAGCACCCCAATAGCAATGCCAACCAGCAGATCGGTAAGGAGAATTGCGGTAATAGTGACAACAAAAGGCACGATATGCGTGGGGCCTTTCACCCATTTATCCCGGAAAATGGCAGGACGGGTGAGTTTATAGCCCACCACGATGAGAACCGCCGCCAGAGATGCCAGCGGAATGAGATTAAGCAGCTTGGGGATAGAAATGACGGAAACCAGCAGCAACCAACCATGGCTGAAAGCAGACAGACGCGTGCGGCCACCTGCTGTAATATTGGCAGAACTGCGCACAATGACCGAGGTAATAGGCAAGCCACCCAACATACCGGAGACGATATTACCAATGCCCTGCGCCACCAGCTCCCGGTTGGTGGGAGTCACGCGTTTGTAGGGATCCAGCTTATCGACTGCTTCAATGCTGAGCAGGGTTTCCACGCTGGCAACCAGTGCAAGGGTAATGGCCACAGCCCATAGGGTTTCATTTTGCCATTGGCTGAAATCCGGAAAGTGCAGGTGTTGCGAGAACTCTTGCAGGGAGCGGCTGACAGGCACGGACACCAGATGCTCTGCGGAAAGGGCATAGCCGGGGGCATACGCGATGAGCAGGCCATTGACCATGGCGCCAAACAGTACAATCACCAAAGGACCCGGAAGGTAGCGGAATATGTTGGTGCAGGTAGGCTGAAACTTATCCCACCAGAAAAGAAACACCACGGAGACGAACGCAATGCCAGTGGCGGCAGGAGACATATACGACAGCATATGCAGAAGTGAGGAGAAGGTGTTGCTACCGTCATGGTGCCAGAAACTACTCACCCCTTCCGGGTGGACATCATAGCCCACGGCATGGGGAATTTGTTTCAGGATGAGGATAAGACCAATGGCGGCCAGCATGCCTTTAATAACGGAAGAAGGGATAAAATGCCCGATAATACCAGCTTTGCAGATTCCCATGATGATTTGCAACAGACCCGCCAGAACGACAGCCGCCAAAAATATTTCATAGGAGGGGAGATCCTGTATGGCAGCAAGGACAATAACCGTCAGGCCGGCGGCAGGCCCGCTGACACTCAGCGACGCCCGGCTGATACTGCTGACGACCACACCGCCAACCACACCGGAGATAAGCCCCGCGAACAACGGCGCACCGGATGCAAGCGCAATTCCCAAACACAGAGGCAATGCCACCAAAAAGACAACCAAGGAGGCTGGAAGGTCATAACGCCATTGATTCCACATGGTAAATGACCGATACGGCATAGGCCTTTTGTTCCCCTCGTAATGATACTGGCTTTCATCTTTACTGGCTGGCCGCATGGATTGCAAGCCCGCAACGTTTCATAGGTTCAGCTTTTGCAGCCATTCCGCACGGATGGCAGGCAGATGCTTCCCTTGGGGCTGATAGACCCATTGTTCCAGAAAATAACCACTGACGCGAAGGGATTCTGCGCATTCCTGCATCGTTAAATGTTTGTTTTCAGAGTCATTTGCCCGCAACGTGACTGGCAGGGGAAGTAACTTTGCGTGGTAGGGCAAGCCCGCCTGCTGACTCACTGCACGGCCACTGCGGGGCGAAAGATAGGTCAAGTGCTCTGTGATGCCTGTGGCGGCACATTCTGAGACATCCAGTGCGTAGCCCAGTTCTTGCAGCAGCAGCATTTCCCACTGACAATAGTTAGCCAGCCAGAGAATGACATGGCTGGCATGTTGTGCCATGGATTGCAGGCATGCCTGTGTCTGTGTGTATAAATGGGGGTAGGCATAGCGTTCTGGCAGTTGATCCTGCAGCATACGGCACATGCCTTGCAAGGCAAGGAGTGTCATGGGCGAAGCCATGCAGGAAGCTGCAAAAAGCTGTTCAGCTTCCAGAGTGAAGTGCCCAAGCTGGTCTTCCAACCGTGCCGACCATTGACCTTGCAGGCTATTTCCCGGTTGCAACAAGGGACGCAAACGCTTGCCAAAACCACCTTTTACCATGCCAGCCATTACCCCTTTCTCGGCAGTGAAGAGGCGGGCGATGCAACTGGTATCCCCATAGGCGTGGGTGGTGAGGACGATGCCGTGGACTTCCCAGTGCATGGTGTTCATGATGCCTGTTGTTTATGAGAACGTGCCATGCATTGGTAGCGACAGATACCGAGTGACTCAAGAGATTCCGTGGTGAGAGACATAAAAAAAGGCGGAGCCAAAAGGCTCCGCCTAAAAAAGAAGAGAGAGGAGATATTACGCCACAGCTGCTTCCGTACCTTGTAGCAGATGTTTCAGTTGTTCCCTGAGTACGTTTTGCAGCATACGGGCGTCCGGATGGCGACGGCATACATGGCCGTGTTCAAGCGCGTGTGCGTCTACTGCGTCTGCTGCACGATTTGCCAGCGTATAACTGTTGCCGGCACTTTGGCTAAGCGGGCGGGGAGCCACAGGGCCGACCACATAGAGGTTTGGCAGGAAGCTGGCTCCCTTTGCCACGTCATCATCTGCTTTGCGGCCAAGGCGTGCGGTTTCAGGACACACAACCAGACCATTAGATCCAGAACTGATGATATTGTTTTTGATACTGTATGCAAGAGGGCCTGTGGGAAGGGTATCCAGATTGGTGTTTTGTCCTGTGGCGTCAATCATGACGTTACCGGTAATGACATCACCTGCCTGGGTTTTGTAAGTGAAGGTGGCCTGACCTTCTTGTACCTTAACCTCCTGTTCGTAGCCGCGCCCCAGCGTTTGCATGCTGAGGATGCCTGCATCCATGAGGGCTTTCAGGAACAGGCCGGATTCCAGCGGCATAGCCTGAATAATGCCCGCAAACCAGCCTTTCTGGCTATTGGCGACTTTCGTTTCTGCCTCTGTAAAATAATCCGACGCATTGTTCAAAGGCTGGCGCATTTGCGTGATGATATCAAAAAAGGCACTGGAACCATTGAAGTGCTGGCCATTGCCTGCCAGTGCGCTGGCGATGGAGGCATCAAACAGGGCTTTTTGTACGCCCGCATTCGTGATCTCCGGATGGGATTGTAACAAAAACGCTCGAGCGACTTCATATTGGTTCTGCAAATCAAACAGGTAACCTAGCTTTTCCGCATCCGTCTCCAGTGCAAAGCGATCCAGATTGGAGGATGTATCTAATACGGCATCCAAAGTCACGTATGGTTCGTTGCCCAATTCCTTCTGTAATGCGCGCCAGGACTGTTCTAATTTGACTTTTGCTTCGGGACTTAGATCCGTATAGGCGGCAGTAACATCTACCCCCTCTGGCGCAGAAGCGGCTAGCGCATCTGGCTGCTGCGTTGTATTGTTCTGATAGGTTTGCATCATGGTCTCGGCTTCTTCAGCGGAAATCGAGTAGGCTTGTTGAATTTCCCGAAGCAGAAGATTGGCAATCTCTAACGGAAAATTGAACTCTTCACCCGCCTTCCGGCGCGCAATCAGTTGATTGATAGCGTCCGGCGTGTAGATGGTGTTTTCATAGTGATTCTCACGGGTCGGCGGAAGCACATGGGGCAAGCCGTTGCTACGTGCCACCATGGTAATAGCACCTTGCAATTGCTCCAAGGTGACGCCTTCATTCAGAACAAGTTCGTAACCAATGATACCAACAACATCCTCTTTTTCACCATTAGCTGGATCCGGAATCTTGAGATTACCTCCTTCATTTTCTGGATCCCTTAAAAAATGTCCCTCTGGATCCTGCATAGGGCGAACAGCGTAGACTGGCTTCATATGGCCTATACCCTGCACTATTCCCCGCAGCACATCTACGGCACTTAACGCAGCCCCTTGCAGGATGACGGTATTGCCATTGGCCAACACATCCCGATATTGTGAAACCGGATATGCTGGGAAATAGGCATTGGCTGCCTCTGCTGCCTTAAACTGTTTGGGGGTTTCTGTTTTCCAGTGCCCGGTTGCCAAGACCAGATCGCTGACAGTGAATTCCTGCTGCTCACCCGTAGGCTGAAGATTGGCATCCAACTTATTGGCCGTAACGTGCCAGCCCTTTTGGGTTTGATGGGGTTCCTGCACTTCGCAATGATCGCATACTTTCAGTTTAATACCGTATTGTTGTTTATGGCACGCCTCAGCCACATGCATCAGAAGTTTCGACTGATCTTTCATGTAAGCGCCGAAGAGAGTGCGCGGATGCATGGCTTGAGGATCATGCATTTTTTTGATGAATTCCTGACGCTCCGAGGGATCTATTATGTTTCTGTTATTCGCCTGCTCTTCTGCATGCTCTACGCACCAGGTATGAAACCCTTTAAATATCTCTCGGTTAGGGTCCACCGCTTCAATACCCGGAATATGGCCATAAAGATCCATATAATCCGCGGCTACATTCAGCAAATCTGTATCTGACATTTCGGAACCGTAGGGATAGCCGGCACCAAAGTCTTCTCTCGCGTTGCGTCCCATCCAAACGATGTTTTTGTCCGGTGAGTCTGCATAATGTTCAGGATCAGCAATGTGAGCAAGTTTGCGTATCAACAGGGTTGCTACAGTGACGGTACCACTGACACCATCCCCAACAACACCAACTACCGGTGACTGTTTTCTGGTCGAAGAAGGAGACATTCGCTGCATAAAATATACCTTTAAATCCAAATAGTATCCAGACACAACGCGGTGCTGGCAGACAACCGTGCTTTCTGAGGATAGTTATGCCTGCGTTTTATGACGGAGGCATGACGATTCCATGAAATTTTCGGGGCATTTTTACGTCATTTTTATGACAGCATTACCCATCCTGAGAGGACGTGAGGATGAACCGCAATATGGCATCCCTCTCGTGGGAGGTCATGAGAGCAGGGGCGTGCCCAGCATTCGGCACCTCTACAGACTGTAGGCGCGGGCGATGCTGTGACATGTGCCTGACAATCTCTTTGGTTAAGAGACCCGAACGCTCCCCACGGATAACCATCACCGGACACGTGATCTCTGCCCAGAGTGGCCAGAGATTGACATCCTCCATCTGTTTGGGGGTGCCGTCTGCTTCCTGAAAAGGTTTGGCGATGGCAGGATCATAAGCGAGGCGCAGCATGCCCCCCTCCCCTATCTGAAAAGCATGCCGCTGCAAATGCTGCCAGCAATCATCCTGTGGGGGGATGCCAAAGTCCCGCAGGCGGACTTTCAAATAACGCAAAGCGGCTTCTGCGTCCGGAAAAGTGGGTTCCCTGCCGACATATTGCCCTATGCCGCTCAATGCATCAGCTGGTACAAAGGGTCCGACATCATTCAGTACCAGTTTATGGATACGTTTGGGGTTGGTTGCGGACAGCATCATGCCGATTAGCCCTCCCATGGAGGTGCCTATCCAGTCAACGGAGGTGATGCCCAGCTCTGTCAGCCAATGCTCTATGAGTAGTAGATAGTATGGGTAACTATACGCGGCCGGATCCTGCAACCAATCGCTTTGGCCTCTGCCCGGCATATCGGGCGCCAATACCCAGTGGGTGTGGCTAAGGTCTTCTGCCAGAACCGCAAAATCCTGTCCGTTACGGGTCAACCCGTGCAAGCAGATGGCAACCCGCCCATGGTTAGGACTACCCCATTGATGGCATGCCATGCGAATGGCTCCATGCTGCTGCAAGGGGTCTGGTAAGGTATAAAACTCTGTTCGTCCGGGGTTGAGAGGCATGAATATAAGGCTCCGTTAGAGTCAACAAGCCATAGCACACGATGGAACCGCTGCAAAGAGATTGCGCAAGGACTGCCTATGGCGAAAGCACGCTCCATTGGGGGTTGCATTGTAGCATCTCTTATTGCGGCCATTAGTTTTTTGCATGGAAAAAAAACACATTAGACACCTGTCATGTCACAGGCGAAGGTCAAGCAGTTTTTTTTGTTCAAACCCTCAAAAAAACTGCGCTTTTGCACAGTATGTAACCAGTGTTGTAACAAAAGTTTCACGAAGGCATCCTATGCTTAATTTGCATGGTGGACACTACCTGTGCGCAACCCTGACTCTCTCATAAGGATATTTGTGACGAAACAACCTTCCCCTTCCATTGCCAACGTACAGGGTGCGGATGCGCAAATAGCGTATCAGGAAGGGTATGCTGCGGCTCAGGAAAACTTGCAGCAGGTATTGCAAGACCATGGGCAAGAGATGCTGGATGCCATTCAGGGCACTCAAAATGTGGTGGGCAAAGCGGCGGATGATTTGCTCAGCACGATCAACCCTCTGATGGGACGTCGCTATGTTGCTACGAACCCGATGTTCGGCTATGGCTGGATGGAGGAAGTCTCTGCCGATGCATTCCGGGCGGATGCGACAGGTACGTATAAGCAGAACAGTCTATTTCACCGGGCGTCCCGCTTATTTGCGGATGGGCTGGATAAACTGCATAATGGCTTTTTTCGGGTCGTGCCCGGAGGGGAATACCTCTACGAACGCCTGTATGGTGTGCCGATGCAGGATGATGGCATGGTCTATAACCGACCCAATCTGGCAGGAGGTGAGGCTAACAAAACATCCGGCATCACTTATGGTCATCGGAATGCGCTTGTGTCCCTTGGATTTATGTGGATGGGGCTGGTGGATGACGTGGTTAACCACTGGACGCGCAATATTCTGGGCATGAAGGGCTTCTGGCGGGAATTGACTCAGGAGGGACGCTGGAGAGAACCTATATTCATCCTGAAATCCATCAACCCCTTCAAGCATATCTGGAACGAGGCTAAATGGCTTGGATGGGATTTGGTACGCAATGTGATAGCCGATGCCGAAGTCGGCTTATTATATGTCTATATTAAAGAAAAAGGGTTGGAGAAGAAGAACGCGAAAGAAACCACACTGGCAGAGGATGGACGCCCTGTTGTTGTGGAAACGGCAGAAGCTGCACGTGATTTTTATGTCATGCCGTTCATTCTCTATAATGTGTATGTGTATGGTGTTCATAATAGCTGGGCTGATCTTTTGGGCGATGCATTGGGCATTAGCGACCAGAGTGATGTTCTGCGTTATATGCGCGACAATGGCATGAATGAAAAAGATTTAGGTTTTTTACAGAAGAGTCTGAACCGTGCCATTGATTTTACAGGATACACCGGTCAACGGCTGATTGAGATCTTCAGCACGATGAAGGTGCCTGCGGAGATGTTTTCACCGCTGCGCTACTTTAGTTTACAGGAAGTGAATAAAGCCAAAGAAGAGCGGGCTGTTGTTCAGGACGAAATTAAATTGCTGCAAATAACGCGTCATTTGCCAGATGCGGCTGCACAGGATGCGCAGGTTCAGCGCGAACTACAGGAATTGCGTGCCCTGCATGCACAAGAAAACAAGCTGACCTTTCTGAACCAGCAATCACGGCTGGAACTGGACAGTTTTTCCGGTTTACTGCACCGTTTTTACGTGGCGCGGGATACGCTACGGCAGAATTACGATGTGAAGCCGGAGACTGAGCGTCAACAGGAGGCAACGGCGTATCTGGCAGCCAAGGATGCCATGATGGACAAAATGTTCCGTCATATTCTGGACGTGGCAGCCGCCAGCGGCATGACCCCTCCTCAGCGGGAGGCCTTGATACAATACTTGCGTGACGGCGAGAATAACTATCTGGATTATCTGAAATCGCCCACCATGAAATTGGCGCGCAAGATACAGGACAAACCGGTACCAACCATTGACTGTTGTCATTTTATGGAAGGCGCTGACCGAATGACGCTGGAGCAATTGGCTAAGGTTCGCCCTGAGACGGCTGTGGTGATTGACTATGCGCGTACGCTCATGGGATTGTATCACAAGGAAACATCGCGCACGATGTATGAGCAGAAGGAATATGACGGCCTGAACAGCATGGCACGGCATTGGGTTTCCGCTCATTTTGATATGTTTGACCATGTTAGCGCCTTTGACAATGACAAGGATGCACGCCGCAAAGACTATGGCGTGAATGATGGGACGCATGTGGGTACTGTGCGTTTTAACCCGCATGGGCCATCGAAAGCGCAGAACTTCCGTCACATGGCGCTGCAGATGAAAGAGCAGGCTATCAGTGGAGCGCTGGACGGTCGGGCAGATTGGCAGAGTGTCTATGAACAATCTGCTCGTGGTTTGCAGCGAGTACAACAATATGCCGCAGATTTTGGAGCCTATGGTTTGTACATTGGGGCGAAACGAGCCTCAAACACGTTGGTGCGTGGCACTCCTGGTCTGAATGGACATTGGTTCGGCCATTTGGTGAGCAAGTTAAAGGCAGGGGAGCCTGTGGAGAAGGTGCAGAAGCACGAAGATGTGGAGCGGCAGTTAACCCATCCATTGATGCAATACATGCAGCAGGAAGGGGCGAAAGCACAGCAGCAACCACATAGCTTGCCAGAGGCTCGCAGTGAGATTGCTGGTGCCGCATCTTATGAAGCACAGCGTAGCAATATGCAACGCACCGGCGCAAAGGCGGATGCGTATCTGGGGCATACCGCTGGTCATGCCGGGCAGACTACGCCCCCTGTGGCTGGGTTAATGCATTAAGACGGTTTATGTTTGTGAGGAATGCGCATCGGGCTGTGTTGCGGGGAGCCACAGCAACGCCAGACCCGCGACTAATGCCACCCCCAAATACAAAGCAGAACAGGCTATGGCGAAGGCCAGCATGGCGGCCTGAGAGTCTGCTGCATAAGGAGCTGCGCTTATAAAAATCAGTTCCCGCATTCCCAACCCGCCGATGGTGAGGGGTAAAACGGCTGCAATGCAGGAAAGCAGAAACAGGGATGCATAATCCAGCCAGCCACCTTCTAATGGCATGAAGTGCCACAACACCAGTGCACTGGCCAATGTGCCTCCCTGCACCCATAGCGACCAGAAGCCAGCATGCAGGCTGGCAGAACGACTTTCCCGTGTGACATGCGGTGTGAGCAGCCAATAGCCTAAAATCGTTGCAAGAGCTGCCACACCAAGCCAAAAGCCTGCAAGTGGCAACAGATGCGCAAAACGGCTGCTGTAGAATATCGGGTAAAACAAGAGCAGCAGAACACACAAACCGCTGGCGCGTTCAGCCAGCATGAGACGTATGGATTCAGAGACCGGGTAATCATACCAGCGGTGAAGGGTATAGATTTTATAGCCATCCCCTCCAATACCACCCGGAAGCATGGTATTGTAAAACATGCCGGCAAAATATAACGCGCTGGCGTGACGAATGCTGAGGGGAAGGCGTCTGGACGCTGCGTAACTACGCATACGCATGGCGCTAGCCCATTGCGCAAAGAGCAGGCAGCCCGCGGATGCTAATATGCCCCACCATGGTAACGAGGAAAGTGTTTGGGTGAGTTCTGCCAGAGGTACCTGTGTGAAGGCAAAAACAAAGGCCAGCGTGATAAACAGCAGCTTACCCAGCGTCTTGAAGAGAGTATGCGAGGCTGTAGCATGTGCCTCTGGGGGCAATGCATCGGGTCGGGGTGTCATGCGTTTGGTTGCTCCTGACCTGCGCGGTAGCGACGAGCGATCAGGTAGGGTTTTTTGCCTTGCGATTCAAAATACGTGCGCATCATGAGTTCTGATATAAACCCCACAGTGATGAATTGCGCCGCCATGATAATGAGCAGGATACCCACGAAAAAAATTGGGCGGTCGCCAATATCATGCCCCATGAGTTTTTCCAGTAGCAGGTAAAACGCAATGATGCCACCACCTGCAAACATACCCAGCCCTAGCGTACCGAACAGATGCATAGGGCGTTGACGGTATTTCAGAAAAAACAGCATGAGCAGCAAGTCGCTCATGACGCGGGTCGTGCGGCCGATGCCATATTTGGACGAGCCGTACAGACGGGCATGGTGGCGTACTGGCATTTCTGCCATTTTTGCCCCATGCATGCGAGCGAGGATGGGAATGAAGCGATGCAGCTCGCCGTAGAGATCCAGCCGTTTGGCAACCGATTGCCGGAAGAGCTTGAGAGTGCAGCCATAATCGCGGATATGAACCCCGGAAAAATGGCGGATTAATTTGTTCGCTATACGGCTGGGAAATTTGCGTAGCAGTGCGCCATCCTGACGGTTGGCACGATAGCCCATCACCACATCCAGCCCTTCGGATTCCAATTTCTGTAGCATGAGCGGGATATCCGCCGGGTCGTTTTGCAGATCGCCATCCAGCGTGACGATATAATCACCGGTTGCCGCTTCGATACCAGCCGCCATGGCGGAGGTTTGACCGAAGTTGCGAGCGAACACGAGGGTACGTACATGCGCATCTGCTTCTGCCAGTATTGTGGCGACGGTTGCATCCTGTGAGCCATCATCCACCAGAATTACCTCATGCTCAATGTCTTGCAGGGCATCCCGAATGGCGGTAAGTAGCGGTGGAACATTGGCTTCTTCGTTGTAGAGGGGGACAACGACAGACAGACGTGGAGCGGATTGAGCTTTGGCAACAGTCATGGTGAACAGACATTCCTTCAGCGTGGGGCAATAACAAAACCGTCAGCACCATACGCAGCCCCCTGAGAGACTGCAAGGGATTATAGGGGCTGTTCATCAAACAGCCTCGCGCTGCTTTCACCCTATCTGGCGGCACATTGGCGGGTAACGGCTTGCCAGTACGTGTCTTCCGGTTCCATACCATAGAGAGTGGCGAGTTGGGCAAACCCCATGGGAGAAGTGATGTTGATTTCAGTCAGCCAATCGCCAATCATATCCAGCCCCGCAAGCAACACGCCCTGCATTTTGAGATAATCCGCCACCACTTGCGCCCTGTATTGCTGGGTGGATGAGAGGCTAATAGGCTGCAAACTGCCGCCTGCCGCCAGATTGGCACGGTGGTTTCCCGTTTGCGGTACACGCAGAAAAGCGCCTATCACCTGACCATCAATAACCACGATGCGTTTATCCCCCTCTGTCACTTCAGGAATGTACGCCTGCGCAATCAGGGGGGCATTGTAGCGTTTGAGCAGCAGATCCACGATGGGCAGCAGGTTGGAGTCAGGCATATGGATGACAAATACATCCTGTCCGCCAAATGCATACAGGGGTTTGAGTACGAGGTGCTGTTGAGCATTCGCGAATGATTGAATGGCAGCCGGATCCGCAGAAATGCAGCAAGCGGGTGTCCAGTCGGGAAAATGCAACGGCAGGATTTTTTCTGTCAGGCTGCGCACCACACTGGGTGGATTGAATACAGGTATTTTTTCCGCCACGCGATCCAGCATGTAGGTAGCTGTGATATAACCCATGTCAAAGGGGGGATCTTGCCGCATGTGGACACTATGCATATCCAACAGGCTGATGGTTGCTGCATCTGATGTCTGAACGTGCTGACGATCTGGCGTTAAGGTGAGCCAATGCCCCGTGGCGAGGATATTTGTGGAGGAAGCCGTCAGGGTGGTGACGGTGTAATGAAACACTTCATCTCCGCGTTGAAGAGCGGAGCGCAACAAACGGTAATCCGTCGATTTTTTTTTATCCAAGGTGGACAGTGGATTCATTTGAAAGGCGTGTCGCATGCAGCATCACCCTATAGTTGAATGTGAGTACCATTGAATGTTGAGCGGTACAGGCCATAAAAAAGATGAAGGCAGCCACAAGGCTGCCTTCTCTATTGTCGCGTGTTGAATCAAGGCTACTGAACGTCGAAGTCTTGATCTTGGTCTGTAATTTGGTCAGCCGTCCGCGTTTTTGTGGTACTACGACATGTACCCGCATCTGCACCTGTCATCTGACAGGTAATGTAGTTAAAGGTATCGCCAATTTCATCTCCCAGTATGCGCAGCCCCACAATGGACGCCACACTGACAAGCGCCGCAATGAGACCATATTCAACTGCAGTTGCGCCGGATTCATCTTTCAAGAAACATGTTAGCATTGGTTTACTCCTGATATAACGTAATGCCTAGGTTTAATGTTAACATCTCCACAGGGTGACGCAACGAAAAATTTGTGATAGTTTTATGACAAAATCCATATATATCAAAAAACTAACAATATGACATTAGCACGGATATGTTAAAAGAGGATTAACCGTAAACTTCTTGCAACCATTTATCATTGACCGGACGGCGATCACATGGGCTGCCCTCAGCGCCTGCACACGGGCTTTTTAAGTCGGGGGTTTTGTTAGAGCAAGCGGAAGCGCCGAATAGTACAGCACAAGCAAGTATGACCCATAGTTTCTTCATGTTAGCCTCTAGCGTGGTTTTTGATTGTTTTGCGGTGTTGCGTTTGGATTCGTGCGGTTGGTTGTGGCGGTGGGTTTGGATGCCGGGCTTCCCCCCAAATTAGGTAGTCCCAGTGCCGCACCGACATCTTTACCTGTCAACGCCGCACTGGCCACTTTACCAATCCTATCACTGACACTATCCGCTATATTACGCACTGGGCTTCCAAGTTCAAGGTCAATAAAGGCGCCGGAAATTTCATTGGCGACACTGATGACGTGATCGTAAAAGCTGAAGGCGATATAGGCCAGCAGTAAAAAAGTAATAGCGTCTATGGGATCAATGGGGAAGTCTTTGCCAAGACCTTCACATTTTTCTGATTTTCCGGTGGCTTCATTAAAGCACTTCATGCCGTCCACATCGAAATCTATTTCCAGTGGAACACGATTACCGTCCGTAAAGCAGAGACCGGCCGTGGCAGTAGAGCTACCGGTTACCGATGCCTTGTTACAATAGCAAACCTCCTGATCTATGACATCGGCCAGAGTCGCCTGCATCAGCACCGCAAAGAAGGTCATGAAAGTAAACATAAGAATGGGTTGCAGCGCAAAGTTAATAAGCTGCGAGAGCCAGCCTTCAAACAGGCTTTTGGTGCGCTCAAACAAAGCAAAAGAGATGAAAATGGGGGCAATACCAAAGAGGAGTGTGGTCGCCAGAAGTGCCACAATATAGACCCAGACCGCACGGGCAATACCGATCATCAGATAGACAATCGCAAGCAGAATAGCACCAAGCACAATGGCACCAGAGGCGGTGTAGGACTGGAATAAGGCTCCCCAGATCATGATGGTGCGGGGTGAAATGAGGCGTAGCACCAGATCATCCAGCGCGGCGAAGGTGCCATCATCTCCTGTCATGCTTTCGACGGAGGTGATGACCCCTGCCCCACCAAGGTAATCTACCATGGATTGGGTCATGGATTGAATAATGGAATCTGTGCCATCCCGGAAAGCAGCGGCGACGGTATCATTAAAAAAGGCAAGGCCTCCAGCACCTATAAAAGAGGCAATAGCAATCATTTTCACCGTGCGGGTTGCTAATTCCGAGAGCGTGAACTGCGTCATGCCCATGGTGAACATCAGCCCGGCGATGATGACGTAGAGCATCATCATCGCACCCAATATTTGCTGCATGGGAGTGGCAATATTGGTGTACATGGTTTGCCAGGCATCCCCTACGGTGGCTTTCACCTCTTCCATGATGACGGAGATGAGGCCGACATCTGAGCAGCCTGCGGCACCGGGGCAGGAGAACTGAGGATCTGTATTACAGGCCATACCGCCCCCTTCACCGGGGCTTGCCGCCATGGCATCCGTCATGGTGAGGCCTGTGAAAAGCACCCATAGCAGACACAGAGCCACTATGGACAAACTGTGAAAACGCATTGGTTTTTCAGACATGCGTATGTTTCCCGTCATGTTATCTCAACCCCTTAAATAGCTCACTATTGGGTCCCGCAACGGTTTGCAGGACATCTTTATCCGTTGCGATACGGGTGACCTCATCGGTCGGGAGTGGCATAGAACCAAGTGTGGCGTGACCGTAGCTACCGACAATCTCCCGCGAGAGTTCCGGCACCACTTCCGCCAGTGAAAACAGAATATAAAACAACATGGCAAGCCCAATCATCTGGATGATGATTTCCACACTCATCAACTGTTCTAAACCTTCCGAGTTCAGGCCGGTGGCAGCATAATCCGTATTGCCACCAATCAACCCTCCCCCAATTTGTTCCATCACCTGATCGTAATTACTGCATTTCATTTGCCGTTCCGGGGTAAACAAGGGGGGAACATTTCGTCCATCCGCCGGCTGGATATTGCAGTCCAGATTCTGTTGCTCTTCCACATTGGTGTTTAACACACTGAGGATGGTTTCTTTATCACTATGGCTGACCGTGTAAAACCGCTTCATCTCGGTTGCCCATTCTTCAAAGCTGCTGACGGGTTTACCGAACATGGTATTGGCCAGAGAATATTCTCCCCGGAAGATGGCGACATCCATGAAGGTGAGGGTCAAGGCCATAAAGCCAAAAATGACAAAAGGTTGCAGGCAATAAGAAAGCAACATCCCTATCCAGCGGTTATAGTAGCCGGTGGTGGCACGGAACAGCATGCAGGGCAGCACCATGGGAGCCAACGCGATGAGAAAGGCAATCATGACACCGGCTGCAATAAAGCCATAGACCGCACGGAAGAAAGACAAAAAGGCCATAACAAACATGCCAAGACCAACCTGAAACAGGGTGTAGCCGATATCCGCCCCTTCCATAAAAGCATTACCGGCAGAGAGGGCATTACCTGCGACTAGTCCTAACAATCCCCCGGTGAGACCAACCGCACCGATGCCGCCCAGACTCATTAATAAGCAATCTACCCTGCCCCAGACATTGGTATCATCAACGCCTCCACAGACCATGACATTTTGCATGAGGGGAGCCGTGACAATTTCCAGTGTCGCATCCAGAGCCTCCAAAATACGGGGAAACCAGTCCGCCAGATTGGCAGAAAAATAGGATACGGCAGTAATTTTAATGACGAGCACCCCGATTTCGCCTAAAGGACGGCGCATTTGCCCGGTTGTGATCTTAAAACCCATAATAATGATGGCCAGCAGGCAACAGGCCGCCACCACGGATTGAAACAGGGTGTAATTATTTTCCAGCATTTCGCAAGCGGTGGCAATGACAGGGCCACGGATGCACTGCACTGCGCGTTCGGTCAGGCCTTCATCCGGACATTCAATAGCGATGGTGGCGCAGGAAGAAGCAGCATGCGCCGAGCCTATGGGCGTAAAAAAACATAATAATATCAGAAGCAGCCCCAGCACTATACCTGAAGACTGCGGCATGCAAAATAGCCTCATACGGGTAGGAAGAAGAGAACGCATGTAAGGCATTAGATGGGCCCTCCTGAGGTGTTGGAGGGATTGGCGGGCGTGCGCAGACGGGCGTCAATTTCTGCCAGTAACTGTTGGATGTCGCTGAGGTTCGTATTACCCGGAGAGGATGCCGCCACGCCTTGCAATGCCGTACGTGCCGCCTGAAGCGCCACGGGATCGCCGCTATTGATTGCGCGTTGCGCCATATCCATGGCTTCTCCTGCTTCCATATTACTGATAAGGCCACGAATACCTTCTCCCATACCAAACGGCAGGTTGGCAGACATGAGAGCCGCGTCCAGACCATAGCGGTAGGCGGCGAGGGATCCGCGTTCCGGATCCTGTACCATACCCGGAAGCCACGAACTTTGTGACATGGCGGCACTGAGAAAACTGCTGTCCCCCCGACCAGCAAACGCATAATAATCTGAACCAAACAATGCGCGGTTGAAGCTGCTTTCAAAGCTCATAACGAAGGGCACGCTGACGCGTGCGGAAATGGCAGAGAGTTTTTTGGTAATTTGCTCCAACACCTGTAACAGGCTGAAATTGGCGAATACCACCAGCATGAAAATGGTGAAGCTCATCATGATCTCACGCATTTTATCAATAATTTCATTTTCCCTCTCCGGTGTGCCCGGCTGGGTAGTGGTTTGCCCTGTGGCTTCCAGAAACTCGTTATAATCCGCCACATCTGCCAGTGCGGTCAGGTCTGTGGACATGATACCCCCGAAAGGATCCATGCCACGCCGGGAGGAACAGGCACCATCACCTTCCGCAGGCATGAGGCGCAGCATATAATCTTTCCAGCCTTCCGCAATAAAGCCACCCAGATTGGCGGTATCACATTCTTCTGCGGTAGCGCCTTTGACGTTTTGTGCTTCGACGATTCGCCCGGCGCTGCCAACGGCTCGATCATCCACGGTTTGTTTCACGATAGAAAAGAACTCGTTGAACTGTACCGGACTATCCACCGTGTGCCCCAGCAACGCTTTGGCGATAGAGGTCTCATTACGGAAGAGTACTTGTTCGTAGAGTCCCAGCATAATGCAAAGATAGGCGGTGACCAGCATGGGCTGGAGAATATGGCCGATGCATAAGCCTAGCCATTTATCAAAATACTGGCGGGTCGCCTGAAACAGAAGTGCCGGAATGAACAAGGGGGCAAAACAAAGCATGAAGGAAATGGAAATCAGGCTGGAGACATACAGATAGGTGGCGCGCAGAATGGAGAACACCATGCCGGACAAGGCGGCAATGCCCAGTACGGTTATCTGAATACCGATATAGCCGCTAAGGACATTGGAAATTAAAAAACCGACCAAGGCGCTTGCACCTGCCCCAATGGCGGAAAAGGCCATAAAATTGACCAGCAAGCAATCCAGATCGCGCCAGATGCGGTATTCATCATCGTAGAGTTCAATTTGACACCCCTGCACAAACAGAGAGTCTGGTAGAGCAGAACTAACCATGACAACCAGCTCATCCACCACATTATACATCGTAACGACAATGGATTCCGAAAGCTCTGTTTGATAGGCCATCTCCCGTGCGAATAGAGCCACCAGACCGACTTTGACAGCCGTCAGTGCTGCATCTGAACGTGGGTCATATGTTTGTCCGGTGGTAATGCGCCACCCCAGCAAAATAATAGCCAGCAAGCAACAGGCCGCAATAAAGGACTGGAACAGGTCGTACATCTTCACCAGCATGACCTCTATCAAGGCTTCATCCAGACATTCGTGAACGGAGACGACTAGTTTCTGGGAGATTGAGCCTTCTGCCACACTGGCCCAGATGCCCATAATATCCCCACCCTGTGCCCATGCGGTCACGGGAAACAGCAGGCCTAGCCCTATCCCCAGTAACCAGAACAGCGAAACAGAGGCTACAGACATGCGGGCATGCGCATGTTTTGTCCGTACCATTCCCTGCGGTTGGAGTCTGGGGGATTTCACCGGCGGCAACTCCTGCATGTTATGGGTGAAAGGTCAATACGGGAATCAGGCATCTATAGCCTCCCGCATTTTGGCGACGCGATCGAGAAAAATGGGCATCCAGATTTCTGGGGCATCCCCCACTTCCTGCATGACCTGATCGAGAATGGCGACGGTTTCAGCTCGGCCCGATAGAATAGTAATCACATCTTCCATACCAGAAAGATCAATACGGGCAACCACGACATCGGAGCCTTGCTTGAGAAGAAAGAAGCGAGAGCCGGGGTCGGTGGTCTTGAGCAGATTAAATTCACGTTCGCTGAGCATAAAAGCTTTACGATAATCTTCCGTTGCTTTGGGGTTGGGCAGGAATATCTGGGTGGCGGTCTGTTGCACCAGGGTATCGCTGATGGCAGATTTGCTGGCATCTTCCACGCTTTGGGTCGCAAACACCACCATGGCATTCAGCTTACGCAGGGTTTTTAGCCAGTCTTTGATTTTTGGGGCAAAAATATCATTATCAATCAACGCCCATGCTTCATCCAGAACGATCATCGTTGGCGTTCCATCCAGCGACAGGCTGATACGGTGAAACAGATAGAGCAGTACCGGCCCCAGCGTGACTTTATCCGACAGAACCTCTCCCATTTCAAAGGCGAAGATGCTGTTTTTATCCAATTCCAGTGAATCCACAGGGTTATCAAAAACGCCGGCATATTGTCCGGTGCTATGCCACATTTTCAGTCGGCCAGCCAATGTTCCCGGCCCTTCCAGCCCAAAGAACGGTGCGACATTATGCAGCGTGCGGTGTGCGCGCTCCAGTTTATAGCAACCACGAATGGCCTCTGTGACCAGTTCCATATCGCTGGCGGTAAAGGCTTCTCCGTGACAGGTGACCATGGCTTTGAACCAATCGGTCAGGAAGGCACGATTCTCGCCCGTATTGGGCAATTGCAGTGGATTGAACCCGCAGGGGTTACCCGGTTCAATGACCGTATAGACACCACCCATGGCACGGATGAAAATCTCAGCGCCCCGGTCTTTATCGAAAAAGAACATGCGGCATTTGAATTTTTGCGCTTGCGCGCAGAGAAAGTTCATAAGTACGGTTTTACCGGCACCCGTTGGTCCGATAATGGTGGTATGCCCGACATCTCGCAGGTGAAAATTGAAAAAATAGGGAGTACCCGAACTGGTATCAAACACGGTGACAGCATTGCCCCAATGATTACCACGAATACGTCCGACCGGATAATTATGCAGGGAAGCAAGTGCCGATAAATTGAGGGTATTGATGGTGGAGGGTCTGGCCAGAAAGTCAAAGTTTGCGGGTAATTGCGACCAGTAAGCGGCTTCCAGTACATAGGTCTCCCGCAGAGCGTTGATACCGAGGTTGGTCAGTTCCGCAATGGCCATGGAGGTGACATCCTCCAGTGCTTTCAGATTGTCCTCCAGACAAAGAATACTTAGCTGGTGATGGCCATAGGCCACATGTCCGCTCATGGCCATATCCAATGCATCACTAATTTCTGCCACCTGACTGACGGCCACGTCTTCCGCCTGCATCATGCGGCGCTGGTGGGTTTGCATTTTCTCAATCGCGGTTTGGCGGTTAATGAAGCTAAAGGACTGGCTGATAATGAATTCAAAGGGTAGCTGCAAAAAACTATCCAGCATACCGGCAGCGGTTGCCGGAGCATATTCCTTGATACTCACCATGGCGGCAAAGCGGCGGCTGGTGGGGCCGCGGACTTCAATGGCGCGTCCACCAAAATACAGACGGTGGGTGGGCAGGTAATGTGCCGCATCAATAAGAGGCACCAGCATTGGCTGGGTTTCCCCCGCGTTGACAATACGTGCCAGAAACTCCAGCGGCTCAGAAAAGGCTCCCTGCTCTGTTTCCACCACGGTGAGAAGTTTAGGGTTGTAGTCACGCAGTGAAGCCAGAACCCGATAGGTAGCCTCGTTTAGCTCTTTATGCGCTTCTTTGAGAGCAGCGGTACGAGAGGCAGAATCTGCCGCTTCGACCAATTGCATTAGCATATGTTCCAGCTTGGCAGCGCCTTCCGTATCCGCCTTGCGGACAATGCTGATATATAGCTCGTTGACGTAATTGTCTTTATTATGATGTTTGCGTTTCCAGCAATTATTCACGTAATTGGCAAAACCCGGCGGAAACTCTCCCTTTGGGTAGGCGCTCTGGCGGCGACGGACAATATGGAACCATAGAGCAAACTTTCCACTGGCCATGCTTTTCCAGAGGGTGTTGCGGACAATTTTTTTCATGTCCACATCTTCGTCATCTGCCGTTTCAAAGGCAAAACCATCCACTTTGACGATTTGCACCATCTCTTTCTTTTTTGTCCAGAGGGTGTTGCGGTCAAAATGACACTGGTAGGGAATAAAATCTGCCGCGGAGACTTCTTTTTCCGCAAATTCGGCTTTGGAGGTGTGGCGGCGTTTGAGTTGCAACATAAAAACCCCCTCCTCAATACACGTCATAAGAATTGGTATGACCATGGTAATTACGGTTACGGCAACGGAACGTTTTGCCGAACTTTACCATGGTAATTTCAATAGCGCGTGGCTCCCGCAGGCAGATCATATACCCGATGCCATGCACTACAGGAAAGACAACCAGTAGAATGAAAAAATTGCTTGAATTAATAAAAAACAGCATGTTAATACAAAAATTAATCACAAAATACATGTAGCTCACACCCATGAGCATGGCTGGGCGCGTTAACCCCTGAAACAGCGGATCAGCTTTTAGCTTTCCTCCCGCCATGGGTGGACTCCTTACATGTTGTGACGTTTTACCCCTCTAAAAGGGGAGAAACGGTATGGCCATTCTGCAGTATATCAAAGCAGCATTGCATTTTTCTTACAATAAAAGAGTAAAAAAACCCCTTGTGCATTTATGCCGATCATTTCTTCCGCTTCAGGCAGAGGCGGAAACCGCAAAATCTATTGACCGTGCGCCGTGCAATTACTATAGCTACTTGCATGTTGCGCCGAATGGCCGGTTAGCAAAGTGGTAATGCAGGGGACTGCAACTCCCCCACCGCCAGTTCGATTCTGGCACCGGCCTCCAGAATCCCATGCTCATCGCTTATTTCCATCCCCCACCTCCAGTGCTACCGCCACCGTCATTTTTTACCCGTTCCCGCCTCCTTCACCATGGGCGTGGCAGAGGATGGCGCATGAGCCATGCGAAAGAATCGCTTTTAACTTGCATGAAACTATGCAATATATAGTATCTCTGTAACCTTGTACTCACTATATGAAGCAATATACATGACTTCATGGCGCATTATCCATTACACGTTGCTATCCGCCACGGCTTGTTCTCTGGTGGTGGCGACCTCGCTTCCCGCTGCTGCCGTGAACTTTACCCTCCCCGCATCGGATCGGGATCAGGGGAAATTCGGAGATACGCTGGTAGATGCTGCCGATGCAGGTAATTTACCTGCCGTAAAGTCTTTGATTAAGTCCGGCAAATATGTCGATACCCGTGGTCAGTTTGAGACGACGGCTCTGGCGCGCGCCAGCTTTAGGGGGCATACGGAGATTGCGGATTATTTATTGAGTGTGGGCGCGAACCCCAACGTTGAAGATATGGGCGGCGCAACGCCTCTGCATCTGGCGGCACGGGAAGGGCACAAAGAAATTGTTGCCCTGCTGGTTGCGAAAGGGGCAGAAATGAATGCGGCAGACAAAGAGGGCTGGACCCCTCTGATGCGTGCCAGCATCAACCAAAAACTGCCTGCCGTGCAAGCACTGCTGGATGCGGGAGCCAGTGTGGATGCAACGAACAAGCGCGGTGAAACGGCGTTGATGCAGGCAGTCAAGAAAGATGATGTGGCAACGGCGCAGCTTTTATTGCAATATGGCGCAGACCGAGGCGTGCGTGGTCAGGATGGCAAAACCGCCGCAGATATTGCCTTTGATAAAGACCATGCGGATATGCATGACGTGCTGGCGAATACTGAGCAGTCACTATCCCCACAGGCACCTGAAGCTACCGCAATGGTGACAGATGGTCAGTCTGAACTGGCGCAGTTGCCAGTGGCTTCTTCTCCTGCTGCTCCGGTGCTGCATGAAGAAGTGGCGTACTTATTGCAACTGGGTACGTTTGATAATCGTGCATCTGCCGAACGAGCCATGAAGCGGTTTGAGCATGAATATAGCGATTTGTTTGATGGATTAACCCCGATTGTGGCAGAAGTAACGCTAAACGGTGGCCAGACTGTACTGTACCGTGCGCAACTGGGGTACATTACGGATAAAGACGCGGCAAGAAAGCATTGCGATGCGTTTTTGGATAAGCGCGTGGATTGCTATGTTGTGGAATCTGCTGTGGCATCTGTGCCGCCGGTCCCCGGTGAAACCACAACGGTACAGGAACAGCGGGATGTGCCGTGGGAAGTGACCAGCACGACTACTGCACCTGTCCCCGTGGCTGACAATGCCGATACAAAGCCCCCGGTAAAGAACAAAAAACGGTCAATTCTCAGCCTTCTGCCCTGGGCAGATGATGAAGAGGAGAGCGCAACTGAAGCTTCTGCCGTGGAGGTGAAGGCACCCACCCCCGCCATGCCCGTGGTATCTTACGGGGATGAAGGAGCGGATCAGGTGAAGCCGCTGAAGGTGGTGACGTCTTCTGCTGATATAGAACAGCCGGTTGCTGAAGCGCCGACCCCTCTGATAGAACAGGCGGCTGCGCAGGAAGTGTCGGTGGAACCTGAAGACACAATGAGTATGGCCGCACCAGTAGAGAGGGTATCCGAGCCACGGGTGGTCAATATTAAAGAGCAAGCCGCCAGTTCTGCATTGCCCCCCTTACAATCTTCTGAGCAAACCGATGCGATGTTTGAAGGATCTGGCGCCCCGCAGCCACTCGTGGTGCATATGCCGGAAGCGGCCTCTCATGCGGTGCATTCGCGTCCTGTTTCAGGGTCTGAAGTCGCTGATTTGCGTGCACAAGTACCCGCTGCCACCCCTACCGTTTCCAATGCGCATCAACTGGTTCCACTGCAGCAGACGGAAGCAGAAATGATGGCGGGTAGTATTGATAATGCCACTGATGTTGCGGTGGCGGAAGCTATTCGCGTACCGTTATCATCTCCCCAAAGTCCGGCACGCGCCCCTATTGCGGAACGTATTACCACTCCCAGTCGTACCACAAACCTGAAAACGCAATGGGCTGAGATAGACAGCTTCACCTCCGAAGCAGAGGCAAAAGCATTTTGGAATGACCTTTCCCGCGAGCAACCGGAAGTGACCAGCGGCTTGCGCATGCGCATGGCCAAACCTCTGAAAAGTCGGGGGCCTGTTGCTGTTAAGATGCGTGTGGGACCTGTGCGTACGCAAGAACATTTTGATGAATTATGCGATGCTGCGCATGACGCGCATAAGCTATGCCATGTGATTGAAGATATGGGGGCATCTATTGCGGCGCGTGCACCACGCCAACGGCTGAGTGAACACGAACGTCAGGAAGAACGGCCTGTTAACCGCAAGTACCCGCATGTACAGGATGGCTATGGCAGCAAAGCGTACTGGGCACATTTGGGCAGCTTCCCCAAGAAGGAGGAGGCTCAGGAAATCTGGGATATGCTGGTGGATCTATACCCCAGTGTGCTGAATGAAGACCAGTATGCCATTGTACGCCCACCGGTTTCCAGTGCGGCTCAGGCAAATTACCGCTTACGGATAGGACCTTTTGAAACACCGTATATTACAGCAGCGATTTGTGAGACGCTGAAACAGCGCAACCCCAAGCTGCCATGCTTGCCTGTGCACTCGGAATAGCGACGTCCTCTCCACTGCTCCATGATGGGGTCAAGTGTAAGGAAATTAATAAAATTATAATTTTACAGCTGTAATCTGAAGGGTAACGTGGTATTTGGGAAGCGTTCTGAATACCTGCGACGTTTCGGATGTATATGGACGAACTTGTACGGCATCACCCCTATCGGCATTTATGGATTCCATCGCATGTTGCGGAATCTATGGGGAATGACGCGTTGATTCAGATGGCGAATGGGTTGGGGGTACGAGTTGAGTTTTTGCCAGCATCAGGTCGTTGGCAGGCAACGGGACCCAGCCCGGCAATACAGAAGCTATTGGCGTTAGTGACACGGCCACTTTCGGATCATACAGAGGATGGTAAGCAAGAGGCACGTTTGCCGGATGCGCAGGAAGCACAGGGAGCAGAGAGCCAGACGAGAGAAGCTGCGTTTGAGCATACTGAGGCGGGTGAGGATCGTGCTGCGTCTGATTTGCATCAGCGGGCATCTGAGATACGCGAGGCGGGTTCGGATGCGGATCATTCAAATCATTCACTGATTGTGCATGGGCGTTCGCATGGGGGTGGTTCTACACCTTATGCGTTGAAGGGAGTGGCATTTCAGATAGCCTCGTTGGAAGCAGGGACGAGTTTATCCTCTACACAAGCAATTCTGGGAGTACGGATGTTGGGGAGCATTCGGCTATTGGATGGAGATGTTAGTCTTTTTGGAGTGGAGGAGAATGAGCGCGATGTGTCAGGGGCGGGAGATGCCACGGGAGTATTGTATGCGGCTGCATCTTCCAACGGGTTGAGTTTACTAGCGCGTTCGTTGCTGGTGGAAAGCGCGCCTGTGAACGTGGCTCCGCTGTTTTTGGATGCAGGATTGAACCTGACGGTAGCGGAGGATGCCTCCGGGGTGTTGGTGTTTGATGCGACACGGGTGCAGGATGCTGATGGGAACGGGCTAACTTTCCACGCGACTTTAGCGGATGGCTCCGCTTTGCCCGCATGGCTGAGTTTTGATGCTATGAGTCTGACCTTTACGGCTTTGCCGGGCAATGCGCAGGTGGGTAGCCATAGCCTATTATTGGTGGCGGATGACAGCAGGGGTGGGGTCAGCAATCTTCCGCTGGTTGTGACAGTGACGAACACGAACGATGCGCCGACCGCCATCACGCTTTCCGCCACTTCAATCGCCGAGAATCAGACGGTTGGTACGGTAGTCGCTACGCTTGGCACGGCGGATGTGGATGTAGGAGATAGTTTCAGCTATAGTCTGGTGAATGACGCTGGCGGAGCATTTACGGTGATGGGCAACCAGTTGCGCGCCAACGCTGGTTTCGATTTTGAGGGGGTGAACAGTTACACCATCACGCTGCGTTCGACGGATAGTGGTGGAGCGAGTGTTGATTACACGGTGGCGATTCAGATCACCAACATCAACGATGCCCCGACGCTGGCCAACGCGCTGACGGATCAGGCGGCGACAGAAGACAGTGCGTTCAGCTATACGTTTGCCAGCAACAGTTTTGCGGATGTGGATG
>CAZIGK010000002.1:0-37947 GCA_964538615.1 uncultured Rickettsiales bacterium
GCGGGCCAGGCGCGCCAGGCGCGCATCCCCCCCCTCGGTCGTAAATTGCGCAGAGATATGCCAATATTCCTGCGTGATGAATTGTTCAATCTCGCTTTCCCGCTCACAAATCAGCCGCAATGCAACGGATTGTACCCGCCCGGCGGATTTACTGCCCGGCAGCTTGCGCCACAACACGGGGGAGAGGTTAAACCCTACCAGATAATCCAGCGCACGGCGGGCTTGCTGTGCATTGACCAGATCCATATCCAGCTCGCGGGGGTTGGCAATGCCTTTCAGTACCGCGTTTTTGGTAATTTCGTTAAACACCACTCGCTGAACGGTCGTATCTTTCTTGACCGCTTTTTTTTGTTTCAGCACTTCCAATACATGCCACGAAATCGCTTCTCCTTCGCGGTCGGGGTCAGTCGCCAGCAGAATAGCTTCGGCGTCTTTGGCATATTTGGCAATTTCTGCTACCCGCTTTTGCGCATCTTTATCCACTTCATAAATCATCGCAAAATCATTTTCCGGGTCAACAGATCCATCCTTGGATGGTAAATCCCGAATATGCCCGAAAGAGGCCAGCACCTTATAGTCATTGCCCAGGTATTTATTGATGGTCTTGGACTTGGCGGGGGACTCAACAATCACAACCTGCATGGGCGGGTGCTCTCCAAAATAACATCCAAAATATGCTAGCCGGTTCTGGCCAGCCTGTTTCCAGGCAGGCGCTCGACCTGACCGGAAAGCTCAAGTTCCAGCAAAACGGTTAATAGCTGGTTAGCGGAGGTGTCGCACAGGCGGCATAACTCGTCAACCTCAATCGGCTGTGTGGAGAGATGCTGTAGCAGTTTCCGCTGTAATGTGGTCTCCGCAGAGGCTACCATATCGCTGCCTTTTGCTGCTGGTGGTGGCGTTTGCAGGGCAGTGGCAAACAGCCCTGCCTGTTGCGCGGATGGTTCATCACCCCGGCCATAAGCCGCTAAAATATCCTCAATCCCTTCCAGCAGCATCGCGCCGTCTTTCAGCAACCGGTTGCAGCCCTTCGCACGCACATCCATGGGATGACCGGGCACCGCAAACACATCCCGCCCATAATCGGCCGCCAATCGTGCCGTAATCAATGAGCCGGATTGCAATGTCGCTTCCACCACCACGGTGGCGCGTGCCAGCCCCGCGACCATCCGGTTGCGGCGAGGGAATGCGCGTGGGTGTGGCTCTGTACCCAAGGGCTGCTCGGTCAGAATCAATCCTTCTTCCCGCATTTGGCTGTAAAGTTTATGGTTATCCGGCGGGTATTGCAGGTCAATGCCGGTCGCAATCACTCCAAGGGTACCGTAGGGCAGTGCTCCGTTATGAGCGGCGGCGTCTATGCCTCTGGCCAATCCGGAAACAACCCCGTAACCACAGCGCCCCATATCTTCTGCCAGTTTACGGGTGAAACGCTGTGCCACAGCGGATGCATTTCGCGAACCCACAATGGCCAGCAACGGCTTTTGCAACAGTTGACGTTGCCCCAAAGCGGTGAGCAGTGGTGGGGCATCCGGTGTTTCCTGTAACAGGGCAGGGTAGTCTGCATCCTGTTCATGCAGCCACCAGCCTCCTAGCCGTTGAACGGCATGATATTCCTGCTCTGCCGCCTCACGGGGAAATGGTCTGGCGGCAATACCGGCTTTTCCACCAATCTGGTGCCATTGTTCCAGCGCGGCTTGTGGGCTGCCATAACGCTGAACCAAACGACGGTAGGTTACGGCGCCAATGCCCTCTGTGCGCAATAGACGCAGGCTGGGAATGATATGCTGCTCCTGACCCGTTGCCATCACGCTATCCGGCCTTATGCGTTGGCCGTTGGGGTGTTATCTAAGGAGGCAGATTTCACGTGATCTCCATCGGTATTTTGCCCTTTAGGATGGCTCTTACGGGACGAGAGGTTAGATGCCCCTTCTTTTCCCTGCATCAGTCGCAGAATATTGCTACGGTGCCGCCAGATCAGCAGCAGGGACAACACCCACATCAACCGTTCCAAATCCTGCGCACCTTCTATCAGACGGCAAAAACCGGGAGCCAGCACCGCCGCAGAAAGCGCGGAAAGGGAGGAAATGCGCGTTAATGCAAACACAGCAACCCAGCTACCCAGCAGTGCCAGTGCCAGCCATGGACTGAGAGGCAGCAACGCCCCAAAGGTCGTGGCCACACCTTTGCCTCCCTTAAACTTCAGCCAGAGGGGGTAATTATGCCCAAGCACCACCACCAATGCCGCCCAGAACACATAGGCAGGCGCCAGAAACTTCACCAGCCATACGGCCACAACACCCTTCACCACATCCAGCAATAGCGTAGCCAGCGCCAGCTTCTTATTGCCGGTACGCAACACGTTGGTCGCGCCAATATTACCCGATCCAATCGCCCGAATATCCCCTAGTCCGGCGGCCTTAGTCAGCAACAACCCAACCGGTATAGAGCCCATAAAATATGCGAGCATTAAAAAGAACATGGCCTATCACTCCCGACCGGAATCCACTCCCCCGCCAAGCGGGTCACCGCAGGCACTATAGGCTGCATCACGCATCCCCCACAACAGAAAATTGACGCCTGCAATCTATCTGCTATAGGTCATTGCCCTTTTTTGTTATTTCTATGCAAAGGTATTACACCATGCGGCTGTCGCGCTATTTCCTGCCTGTGTTGAAAGAAACCCCGGCAGACGCCACTATCCAATCGCATATCTTCATGCTGCGTGCCGGTATGATGAAGCAAATGACGGCCGGTATTTACAGCTGGTTGCCACTGGGCTTAAAGGTGCTGCAAAATATCAGTACCATCGTGCGCGAGGAAATGAACCGTGCAGGCTGTGTGGAAGTGTTGATGCCAACCATGCAACCCTCTGAACTCTGGCAGGAATCAGGCCGTTATGATTCCTATGGCAAAGAAATGTTGCGCCTGAAAGATCGCCATGACCGGGAAATGGTGTTTGGCCCGACCAATGAGGAAATGATTACGGATATTTTCCGCAGTTACATTAAAAGCTACAAAGACTTGCCGCAAAACCTGTACCAGATTCAGTGGAAGTTTCGGGATGAAATTCGTCCGCGTTTTGGCGTGATGCGTGGCCGTGAATTTCTGATGAAAGATTCCTATTCATTTGATCTAACACCTGAAGAAGCGGTCGCAAGCTACGAAAATTATTACGAAGCCTATTTGCGTACTTTTCAACGTCTGGGTGTTATTGCCATTCCCGTTCGGGCAGATACCGGCCCTATTGGTGGTACCTTGAGCCATGAGTTCCAGATTCTGGCGGACACAGGGGAAAGTACGGTCTATTATGACCAGCGGTTTGATGACCTGCGCAGCGGCAAGCTTTCTATGACGACGGAACAAATGCGCACACTCTATGCCGCAGCGGATGAACAGCATGATCCTTCCAATTGCCCCATTCCGGCTGAGGAGCTACGGCAGGCGCGTGGTATTGAGGTCGGGCATATTTTTAATTTCGGCACGAAATATTCCGCTGCCATGAACGCGACCGTAGCAGACAAAGAAGGTCATCAGGTAGCTGTGCAAATGGGGTCTTACGGCATTGGGGTATCCCGTCTGGTCGGGGCAATTATTGAAGCACATCACGATGAAAATGGCATCATCTGGCCGGAATCTGTCGCCCCTTTCAAACTGGCATTGCTGAATATTTGCGTGGGGGATGCTGACTGTGACCGCACCAGCCAGCAAGCCTATGAGCAACTGCAACGCGCTGGGGTGGAGGTGTTGTATGACGATACAGAAGACCGTCCCGGTGTGAAATTTGCCCGTGCCGATTTAATTGGCTGCCCATGGATTCTGACGATCGGGCCGCGTGGCCTGAAGCAGGGCGTGGTGGAGTTGAAAAATCGGCGTACCGGTGACAAACAGGAAGTATCGCTGGAAGCGGCTCTGAACCGCTTTTTAGGGTAGCCCCTTATTCCACCGTATCTTCTGGCAGCAAGCGGTAAGGGACAGCCCTTGTTGCTTTCGTAGCACTATGTGTTTTTTTTCTTTCCATGGGATAGTCTAGGAAGAGTCTTTGAAATATCGGGTGATGATGAAAACACCTCTCTATTTATACAATGGTTATGATGATCTGCTAGGTTAGGTTTCACCTGAGTTTTTACCTTGCGGAGCTACCCTATATGGATACAAACACAATACGCTTTGCCTGGCCACATGATACTCTTCCATCCGGGGTGGATATGGATGGAAGGATCATATGTGAGGTGGATATGGGCAAACTCATCACTTTGTGGCAAAAAACCTCTCAGGAAATGATTCCTTCGCCACAAAATAAGCTATACCAATAGTTTAAAGAGTTTTTACTTCGGGGGGTAGCAATAGAAGTACCGGTCATTGATATTCATGCTGACGGCCAAATAGATTTTTTGAACGGTCGGCACCGCACTGTGGTGTTGCATGATATGCAACTTCCGACGATTCCTATTGCAATCAAACCAGAACAGCTTTCCTTATGGCAGACCTTTGCTGCTGTTGACAGCCCAAGGTTTGCGGAGATGGATAGGTATGGAGAAATAAATCTCTTACAGATTGTGTCACAAACCAATGCTCTTCATGATCGCCGGGAACGTTAGCCATTGGAACACGCCTTTCGCATCTCGAAATGCCCCTTAGCTGGGTAACCATGAAACGTTTTCCTGAAATGCCTCATCATCTTTAATGCTCAAGCCTCGTTTACTCGTTTTTTGGTGGGCTAAAGCCACTCGTGCTGTGATTTGGCTCAAAGGGTCTATTTTTCTGTGTTCTCTCTTTGCGCCGAGACCTTAAAACCCCCTCATGTCTGCATAGGGAGGATCCGCAACGTCTCTCATGTCCCACATTGCCCTATATCGGCTGCTATCTTCACATCACCTCATGGTTACGGTTTGTATAATTCCCAACCAATAAAAAACCCCCACCGTTAAACGGTGAGGGTTTTAGCGGGCAATACCGCCGCTTTATTTAGAAAGGACGGCGACGGCGTTGTTTCTTTTCACCACCTTCGCCAGCATCGCCTTCGCTGGTGCTGTCATCACGGCGTTCGCGGCGCTCTTTACCACCACGTTCACGGCGGTCATCCCCATCACGGTCACGGCGCTCTTTGCGCTCTGGGCGCACTTCAGCCAACTCGCCAGGGCGCAGGTCTTCACCGGTTTCCTGATCCACTGCTTTGTAGCTCAGCTTGTATTTACCGCGATCCAACCCAATCAGCTTCACTTTCACCGTTTGGCCAACGGTCAGGTATTCTTCTACCTTTTCCACGCGTTTGTCATCCAATTCAGAGACATGTACCAGACCAGAGCGGCCAGCACAGAACTTGACGAACGCGCCAAACTCAACCACGCCATCAACCACACCTTCATAGATATGACCAATCTCCGGATCTTCCACAATATCACGAATCCAACGCTCAGCAGCTTTCGCATTGGCGGAGTTTTCTGCAGCGACACGCACGGTACCATCTTGCTCAATGTCAATTTTTGCACCGGTTTTTTCGCAGATTTCGGTGATGACTTTACCACCGGAACCAATCACTTCCCGAATCTTATCCACTGGAATGGTCAGGCATACCATTTTCGGGGCATAGGCATTCACTTCAGCACGGGCTTCCGTCAGAGCCTTCGCCATTTCACCCAAAATGTGGATACGGCCTTCATGTGCTTGTTCCAGCGCATCTTTCATGATGGCTTCGGTAATGCCCGGCACTTTAATATCCATCTGCAAAGAGGTGATACCCTTAGCGGTACCCGCCACCTTGAAGTCCATATCGCCGAGGTGATCTTCATCCCCCATGATATCGGAAAGGATAGCATAGCCTTCATCTTCCAGAATCAGACCCATCGCAATACCGGATACAGGCGCTGAAATAGGAACACCAGCCGCCATCAGTGACAGAGATGTGCCGCAAACCGTTGCCATAGAAGACGAACCGTTAGATTCTGTGATCTCAGATACCACACGCACGGTGTACGGGAACTCTTCTTTCTTAGGCAGAACGCCGTTGATCGCACGGCGGGCAAGGTTACCGTGACCAATTTCACGACGACCCGGCGCACGCATTGGGCTGGCCTCCCCCACAGAGTAGGGAGGGAAGTTGTAATGCAGCATGAAGCTGTCTTTACGCTCGCCCTGCATGTTATCAATAATCTGCTCGTCTTTGCCGGTACCCAGCGTGGTCACCACCAATGCCTGTGTTTCACCACGGGTGAACAGGGCGCTGCCATGGGTGCGGGGCAGTACATCCACTTCCGCGATAATTGGGCGAACAGTGCGGGTGTCACGACCGTCAATACGCTTGCCGCTTTTCAGAATATCCCCGCGCACAATATCGCTTTCCAGAGACTTCAGCAGGGAACCTACCAGCACTTTGCTGTAGCCTTCTTCCGCAACCAGTTGGCTGACAGCCAGATCTTTAGCGGCAGCAACAGCGGCGACCCGCTCTTGCTTATTGGTGATTTTATAGGCTTTTTTCAGGGCTTCACCGGCCAATTCTTTCACCCGTGGCTTCAGCTCTGCTTTCAGTGGATCAACCGCCACATCCCATGGTTCTTTAGCGCAATCTTCTGCCAGAGCAATAATTGCGTCAATAACAGGAGCCATTTGCTGCTGGCCGAACACAACGGCACCCAGCATTTCTTCTTCTGTCAGTTGATCCGCTTCGGATTCAACCATCAACACGGAGTCTTTAGTACCGGCAACCACCAGTTCCAAGCGGCTTTGTTCAACAACACCAGCCACTGGGTTCAGGACATATTCGCCATCAATAAAGCCAACGCGTGCGCCAGCAATCGGCCCCATGAATGGAATACCGGAGATGGTGAGCGCAGCAGACGCACCAACCATGGCCGGAATATCTGGGCAGTTCACGCCATCATAAGCCAGAACGGTACAAACGACCTGCGTTTCATTTTTGAACTCAGGGTGAAACAGTGGGCGAATCGGGCGATCAATCAAGCGAGAGGTGAGAGTTTCAAACTCGCTGGGGCGCGCTTCACGCTTGAAGAACCCGCCGGGGATTTTGCCGGCAGCATAGGTTTTTTCAATGTAGTTCACGGTGAGCGGGAAAAAATCAATATCTGGCTTGGGTGCTTTAGCAGCAACAGCCGTACATAATACAACGGTTTCACCGTAGGTGACCATCACCGCGCCATCAGACTGACGGGCAACCTTACCGGTTTCTAAGGTTAGGGTGCGACCACCCCAGACTAATTCCTGACGAAAAATGTCAAACATGCAATAATCCTATATTTTACTATCACTTTTTAAGGTACCGCCCTGTTCTAGCTAAATCTACGCTTCAGGCAAGTGAAACCCGCCCCACAGCGGAAAAAACAAACCAAAAAAAACGCCGATGACGTTTGGTGTCATCGGCGTTTGATGTAAACCAGTGAGCAGCGAACTTACTTCCGCAGACCCAGTTTCTGAATCAGTGCGGTGTAGCGTGCTTCATCTTTACGCTTCAGGTAGTCCAGCAGGCGGCGGCGCTGAGATACCATTTTCAGCAGGCCACGGCGAGAGTGGTTGTCTTTTTTATGCGTTTTGAAATGCTCGGTCAGGTTGTTGATGCGGGTCGTCAGAATAGCGACCTGTACTTCCGGAGAGCCGGTATCATTGGCTTTCACGGCATTTTCTTTAATGACCTGTTGCTTTACATCAGCGGTAATCGACATCGTGATAACTCCTAAAATTCAATGGTTGAAGACACGTATTGGCCGGAGCTGCCCGGAAAGAACCGTCGCCATGGCGATCAGTCTTTCGCCCTGACCATAAACCCGCAGCAGAGGGGTATCCTCCTGAGGGGTCGCAAGGCTTTGGCCTTGCCGGATGGCCTGAGCGTCTGCCGGGGAAAGATGCATAGCCGGGATGTCGTCCAGCCCTGCATCCAGCGCAAGCAAATGCGTGGAAAGGGTGCGCTTATAGCAGCAGTCAAGGGCAAAATCCAGCGAAATTGCATGTTTCACGTGAAACATTCCCACCTGCAAGCGCCGAAGTTCCGTTACATGTCCCACCGTGCCTAATGCATAAGCAATATCCCGTGCGAGAGAACGCACATAGGTTCCCTTGCTACAATGCACGTCAAACCGCGCCTCCTGTGGGGTGGGGCTGTCCAGATAGGTGAGTTGGTGAATGGTGACCTGCCGAGGGGGGAGCGAGACATCAGCCCCTTCTCTTGCCAGCGCATAGGCGCGTTTACCAGCTACATGAATGGCGGAATAGGCCGGTGGAATCTGGCTGATGCTACCCGCAAAGGACAGTATAGCCTGCCGGATGGCATCCGGTGAGGGGGGAGACTGCACAAGGCGGCGGGTTATTTGACCTGTGGGATCCAGCGTATCGGTTTCTTCTCCAAAGCGGAGGGTGAATTGGTAGCGTTTATCTTCTGCAATCATCCATTGCAGGGTTTTGGTTGCTTCTCCCAGAGCCACGGGGAGTAGCCCGGTGGCAAAAGGATCCAGTGTGCCTGCATGCCCGATTTTCCATTTTTTAGGGAGGAAAGGTTTGAAGCGGGAAAGCGCCTGTTGCGAGGTGATGCCCTCTGGTTTATCCAGCATCAGCAGGCCATGCACAGGCTGACGGGGAGCGGCCTGAGCATCAGAGAGGGAAGGGGGCAGGGGTGCGGAAGCCACGTCGCTGGCCATGGCTTAGGCTTCCGGCTCCGTGGTTTCCGCATCATCCGATGTGGGGACGGGCTGAATGGATTTGAATAGCATGTTGATTTTATGTGCTTCATTGAAGGATTCATCCAGCTTGAAGCGTAGGCGGGGAACAAACCGTAAATGGGCGCGGTGTGCCAGCAGGTCTTTCAGATCCGCTGCGTTTTCTGTCAGAGCCTGCAAAATATTGTCGGCCTCTACACCGCCCAGCGGGCTGAAAAAAACGGTCGCGTTTTTTAAGTCAGGACTCATCTGCACTTCGGAGATGGTTACGGGAGTGCGCTCCAGTCGAGGGTCAAACACGTCTCCCCGTTGCAAGACATCCGAAAGGGTTTTACGGACGACTTCCGCGACACGAAGTTGACGCTGGCCGGGCATTTTGGGCGATGGCATAGGACAGAGAACCTTGATAAAGCACTTCAAAAGAACGCTCAGCTTCTATCATAATTTGTCAGAATACGATAGGGAAAAGCCGGAGTGAGCATGAAGTACCTGTCTTCATGGGGTGTTTCAATTGTGGGCGATAATGTTTCAAAAGAGCGCAATGGGGCAGTGGGGGGCGGCAAATTCGATGCAATGGCACCGGGTTGTACTGTGGAAAAAAGCAATATCCTTTTGTCTAAAAAAGATAATGATATTTCATTTCATGCTGTGTGTGTGTTGGAACAGAACTTGCAAAATGATAGGCAGGAGCAAAAACCGACGCACAGCGTTGGCGAAAGAACCCAGCGAATATCCGGTTGCATGCCCCTTATGTTGACAAAGAATTTTATGTAACAAACGTCCTGATACACAACAAAAAACCAGAGGAGCTGGCCATGAAACCAAGCTTACGTATAGTCACCGATACATCCGGCATATTAACCACGCAGGAAATAGTGCAAGGGTTGGAGATATTGTGCCAATATGCCATTGCCCGCCACAACCGGGAAGTAGCGGAAGCGATTCAGACATGCCTGTGCGATATTTTGCATATGGAATTGAGCGCGGAGGCGATGGAAGGCACCACCCCCTATGACGAAGCCATGAGTCTGTTTGGGTTTGTTCTGGATACGCTGGTACCGATGATATAAGCGTCCCTGACAGGGAAAGGCAAAGATACATCAGCAAGCCAAACCTGTAACGTGGAAACCATAAAGTTGCAAAGAACTGTTTGAAAAGCGGATGCCTTTGTTTTTTTTGGTTGAGTTTCCTCAAGAAATCCTTATGGTAAGTGTTAATAATAGATAAATACGCCGAAACAGGGAAGGGAATCTACCGCTATGAATGCGCGTGTACTGCGTAGCATCCGGTTGAAGGGGGACATGCCGGATGAGATGGACGAACATGAGCCGGATATGATGAGCGATGCTCGTTATATACGTCAATCCTCTGTCATTATTCATGAAGCACTGCAAAAGGGCTTTGATGTACTGCAATTGGCCAACGGTGAAATTGTGACCACGGGCACGAAAGTGGTCGTGTATCGCTACCGTTGGGATGCCGCTAAAGGCCGTATTGTCCGCATAAAAACCACCGAAGATGAGATGCTGGACGAAACAGCGGTTCAGGAATCGGCCTAGGGTCAGATTCACCAACCCTATGAGATTTTGTGATGGAAAAACAGGCAATGGCCAAAAACCGGGGCTGTCGTTGCCTGTTCTCCCTCTCATCCATGGAGAGTAAGCAAACACAGCCCAATTCTGTTGACTGTTATCCTGTAAAGCCACAATGTTTACGAGTGTTTTGTCCCCCTGAGAGATATTTGCACTGTGTTCAGCATCTAGTAGGGTTGTTGAGTGTCTTACTCCTGAATGGCCTGTCATCGCTAGCCACTTGCGCCGTTGCGCAGATCTTCCACATACGCAACCACCTGATCTTGCACCTGAGATGCCTGATGGGTGATGTTTTGCGTTTCCACTTGCATGGCATGGCTGGCTTTGGCGACCTGCTGTGAAGATTGGCTCATGCTGGTGGCGCTGCCGTTGAACTGTTCGCTCACCATGCGGGTATGTTGCAGGTTGCTGGAAATATCTCGCGTGGTGGCGCTTTGCTGTTCTGCGGCAGCAGCGATGGTCGCCGTGGTATGATGGATGGATTCTACCTGTTCCAGCATATGTTCCAGTGCTTCCGTGGTGATGGCGATGACCTGACGGGTGTCTTTGATATGTTGATCCGCTTCCCGCGTGGCATGTGCCGTGCGTTCTGCCAGTTGCTTTACTTCACTGGCGACAACGCTGAATCCTTTTCCTGCTTCCCCGGCGCGTGCAGCCTCAATGGTTGCATTGAGAGATAACAGGTTGATCTGGTGAGCAATATCGTCAATCAGGCTGGCGATACTGCCAATTTGCTCTGCATGGCTGTGAAGCTGCCGAATATGGCTGCGTAGCTTTTGCCCTTCTTCCGAAGCCGTTGTGGTTTGACGCGAGGCATGGTTTAGCTGTCGGTTAATTTCATCCACCGAGGCACTGAGTTGTTCTACGGCGGCAGCGATGGTTTGGATACTACGGGTATTTTGTCCGGTGGCGACAGAGAGTTCCGCCGCTTGTTGTTCGCCACTGCTGGCAAGTTGTTGCAGGCTTTGAATGGTCTGACTAATCTGCTGGCAAGAATGCATGAGCTGCGTCAGCAGATTCATCACGTTCTGTTCCAACTGTTGGCCGGACTGCTGCATGACATGCCCCACATGGCCGCGAATACCATCAATGGAGCCATTGAGACGCTTGGCGCCCTGCTGCCAGTTACCATCCAGCCCGGTGGTCATGATTTTGCGATAATATAACCCTTGGGCGGCGTGCTCTGCGCAGGCGTTGGTTTCACGGATATAGGCATCCGCAATGTCAATCAGGCGGTTGACAGCGTGCATGAGTCCTTTGAACTCCCCTTGCGGGCGTTTCCAGAACAGTCGTTTTTCCATTTCGCCTCTGGCGCAGCATTCCGTTGTCTCCATCATATGTCTCAACAAGCGGTTCTGTTGCCACAGCCATACACCGCTCAGTAGCGAAAGCAGGAGAATGAGTGTTAAAGCATACAGTGACCAGTGTGGATTGGCCAAAGCCGCTACCCCCGACGTAAAAGACAGTGATTGAAGTGCCAGAAGCCTAGAGCTGGTGAACCAATGCATCATAGCTTACCCCCTGCTGATTCAGCCATTGTTGCAAATGCTGACGCCCTGCCTGAATACCATCTTTGTAATGTGTTTGTTGTTTTTCTGCTTGAAGAATCGCCTGATATAGCGGGGCAACGGCATCTACCGCATGCCGTTCCGGCAGGCGGCGATTGGAGTGGTAGCCCACTAGCTGACCGTGACTATCATAACTGGGGGTGACGTGAGCCAGTACCCAGTAATGGTCTCCATTGGCGCAGCGGTTGATAACGTAGGCAAAAATTTCCTGACCATTGGTGATACGTTCCCACAGCAGATGAAAAATACTACCGGGCATATGGGGGTGGCGAAGGATGTTATGCGGCTTACCCAGAGTTTGTTCCGCTGTATAGCCTGCAACGCGAAGAAACACATCATTGGCGTAGGTGATGGTGCCCTTCATATCTGTTTTACTGACAATCAGCTCATCTTTACGGAAGAAAACCTCCCTTCCGGTGATGGATTGTTCTAATGCCTGAAGATGCTGGGGGTGCATAGGTGAAATCTGTCATATGGATAGCAGGTAGCAATAAATGCTAGTTTTTCATCTTTTATGTTAACCTGATGTGATGTGAGTCACATAACCCGTCATCCAGAGCAAAAATGACAGTTTTGTGACAATAGGCATTGCGCAAAAAAAGCACTGTTGTTATGAAAGTGTCTGTTTTTTCTGATCAGATATAAGGAACAGGCTGCGGTGCACCGTTTTCTGAAGCGTTCCATTTTGATACACGATATGATGCGTCGGCTATTGGCGGATGCTGATCGCTGCCAGCAGTTGGCCGCCATGGGACGTTTGCAATTGACGGCCGCACATGAAGCCTATGAACGGACGTTAGTGGCGCTCTATCATTGGCAGAGGCCGGATGCTGCAAGCCTGCCACAGGAAGAATGCCGACAGGAACTGCAACATGCCATTGAGCATTTTGTGGCTTGGTTGTGGTTGTTACGACAACCGGAAGCGCCCAAAGAGCGAAAAGGTAGCCTATTATGGCGGCTATGGTGCGATGAAACGGTTCAAGCACTTTCCACCGCATTAAATTGGCGACAAAGAGTGATGTTGCTGCGACGACTGGGTGAGCAGGTAACACAGGCCATGCACACGTTACAGGTTCAGAAAACACAAAGCCCCTGTTACTTCCAGCAGAAGGTGCAGGAAACCCTGCAACAATGCCTGACGCGCAGGCAGGGAGATATGGCAGATGGAGTGGATCGTCACCTGCTGTTGCAGCGTTACCGCTCCGATATGGATGCTTATGTGCATGAATTGCAGGATATGATGCGCCGCGAGTCTTTTCTGGCGGTGTTTGCCGGGCATATTCAAACGGCACCCAATGGTAGTGAACGACCCTTAGATACTGTAGTTACGAACAAAATGGCGGCCTGAGAAAAACGCGCCACTCAGTCAACAGGCGCAATCTATGCCTGCACAGAGAGGTGCATTTCAGCTATCTTCCGCTGTCTCCTGATACACAAAACACGGAGAATTGTGGGAAATGAGCACCCGGCAGGCGGCGCGCGCATTTTCCTGTGTCAGGCCGGAAAGCCGCGCCCTGTGAAGGGTTCTGCTGCCTTTATCCACATCGGCTACTTTTATCGCGGAGCTGGCTAAAGGCTGGCTGGCGATACTTAATGCATTCGCGGCAGCCATAATGGCGTCTTTTGCGTTGCTGAACGTTCCAACCTGAATCCCCCATTGGGCGGCGGGATTTAGGGGAGCCTGTGCGGACGCAGGTGATGAGACAGAGGCGATGTCTTTCGGGGTTTTGTCACGAATGGTAAGAATACCCTCTGGCACGGGTTGCAGCGGGGAGGGAATGTCTTTCACCTTCACCTTACCCACACGCGCACTGGTGAGCATGGATGAGTATTTGCTGCGAGAGACAGTATTACCTTCCAGTGTGGCATTCTCTCTGGCTTTGGCAACTTCCGGGGTTGGGGTCGGGAGTGGTTGTTTGGCAAGGGCGAACAAATCCTGATCCTGCGATTGGGATTGATAGACTGCGAGTTGGCTGGCACTGGGGGACGGTTTGGCTGTGGTAGGGCGGGGAACCTGATTGGCAAACTGACGGAAGAAATTATTATCTGAATTCAGGCGTGCCAGAGCATTATCGAGCAGGTGGCGCATGTGGTCATCCCGCTGTTGTGCTGTGTAGCCACCCAATACCACGGCGATGAGGTCATGGCCATCCCGCCGGACAGAGGTGACCAGATTGAAACCTGAAGCATTGATGAACCCGGTTTTTACGCCATCCGCACCCTGATAATACATGGTAATGCGGTTGTGGCTGCGGTAGGTACGGCCTTTGTAGGTAAAGCTATCCCGCCGGAACATACCGTAATATTGCGGGTAGTGTTTTCGCAGTGCTAATGCCAGCTTGACCAGATCCCGCGCTGTGGTTTGCTGACCTGGATTGGGCAAGCCATTAGCATTTTTGAAGGTGGTATCCTTCATGCCCAATTCACGCGCTTTGCGAGTCATCATATCCGCAAATTTGGCCTCGCTACCCCCCAGTTGCTCTGCCAGAATCACCGAAACATCATTGGCGGAACGAATAATCAGGGCATAAATAGCGTCCCGCACTGTAATTTGGCTACCTGCCCGCAGTGACAGGTTGGTTTGCGGCTTGGATGCTGCATACGCAGAAGCTGTTAGCTTCTGGTTCATGGTCAGCCTGCCTTTTTGCAACGCCTCGAACGTTAGGTAGAGGGTCATCATTTTAGTGAGGGAGGCTGGATAGCGTTTTTGATCCGCGTTTTGCTCATAGAGTACCAGTCCGCGCCGTATGTCCACCACCAGTCCCGCATAACGGTTATTCCCGCCATCTATGGCAGGCAGGCGGTAGCGGCGTCTGGCCTCTGCATCGGTTGTCAGTAAGGTCGTGCACAGGCAAAGCATCCATAGCCAGACCCCTACCGTTCCAAGCAGACGAAATGTTGCTTTGATGGCAGGCGTTGTGCGCATGAGATTCCTTCGTGCTTGCGGTTCGCGGGTTAGGTGGTCAACAGAAAATCATGCAGCGCCTCTTCGGCACTGTATCAAAATCTACCTTGTATGAAATATCGTCCACGGTGGAATTATACAAGCATAATTCCGGGGTGGAAGCGGTAAAATAACACCACTTCTCACAAAATATAGTATTTCTCTGCCGGCGTAACGATACATATGGTTTTTTCCGGCGTCACGCAGGGGGTGGAGCCGCCTGTAAAATGTGCGTAAGGAATGTGTTTTGCGGTGCGAAAGAAGCTTGCAAGTTGTAGGGGGTTGCACTAATGATGGAGGCTAATATTATCTTACCTCAGGGGGTATCTGTTATGTCTTCCGCTAAAAAATCGCCGCAAAAACCATCCAACCCAGCCCTGAAATCTGTGCAGGCTGCGCCCAAAGTGGCGGATGTTGTGCAATCAGCAACAGAGCAAGCCTTGCAGAATAGCCGTCATGTGCTGGAGGAAGTGCGTACCACGGAAGATGTGGAAGTGATGAAGTTTCAGGAGTTTTCCGGAGACATGTTGAAAGATGTGAATGCCTTTTTCACAGAACAGTCCGAGCAAATGACGCAAGCTTTCTCTGTGCTGTCTGAACTGGCGCAACAAACCCTGCAAGCCGTGACCGAGGCACAGCAAGTGTTGACGGATGCCACCCGTGAATTTGCGGAAAAGCAGTATAGCCTGCAAAATGAGCGTGTGAGCCAGTGGGTGGATGGTTTCCGTCAGTGCATGGAATGCCGCACCGCCACCGATGCTGCGGAGGTGAGCAACCGTCTGGCGCGTGAAGCCATGGAGCGTCAGCTTTCCAGCGTTAGCCAGTTTGCCGATGATTATTTCCAAATGATCAACCGCGTTGTGGAGCCGTTGACGGCAGCACAAGCTGACTTTGCAAGCCGCGTTGGCAAGTTGTTCAGCAAATAATAGCGCATCATTTCAGGATATATCTGATAAAAAGGGAAGGGGAAACGCCTTCCCTTTTTTTATGTTTTGTGCTGATTTTTCTGCGTCTGATATTGCGTGGTTTGTCTGTTTATTAAGAACTCTGCGCCACACTGTGCAACATGAACCATTCACTATGGAGGCATCGGGTGCGGCGTATCATGGGTGGAGTGCTTGCGATACTGACGTTCGCGGGGCTGAGCAGCGCAGGTTTTGCCGCAGCGCAGATACAAAGTGGTACCGGTTTCTTTGTGAGCAATACCGGACATATTATCACCAATGAGCACGTGGTTCATGGCTGTAGCAAGGTGATGGTTCGAGGTTCTGTCTCCCCATCCACTGCGTATGTACTGGATGTGGATACGGAATATGATCTGGCGTTGCTACGTGCGGAAAGTAAGCCCCGGCGTATTGCCAATATTCGCCGTAGTGATGACGCTATCATGATTAATGATCCGTTGATGGTGATTGGTTACCCGCTGAATCATGGGGTCACGGGCATTTACAAAGTGGAATATAGTCAGGTGCTGGATCTGGCAGGCCCCACGGGTGAGCCGAAATGGATTCAGTTTGCACATGCCGCCTTGCAGGGTAATAGCGGTGGCCCATTACTGGATTCCAGCGGCAATGTGATTGGTGTGGTTGTGGGTAAGACTCGACTGTTGAAAATGGATGCCGAAACGGGCGAGCCGATTACCCTGCAACAGTCTGATGTGGCCATTAGCCTGCCTGTACTGAAAGCGTTTTTGAATAAAAATCGGGTGTATTTTCAGGCGGCAGATTCCCGTGCATATTACTCCGTGGAACGGGTGGAAAACAGTGCCCGCAATTACATTGTGAACATCCATTGTCGGCGTGAAGTTCCACAGGCGAAGTAAAGGCACTGAGTCGTCTATTCAGATAACCCTTAGCCTTTGCGCTAAGGTGCATTTTTGCCATCGCCCGACAGGTTTGGCCAATATGCGTGCCTGCTACGTGAACGCGCTTGTCAGTCGGTAGGCCACGCATTATTGGAGCCAGTCAAATATTCGGCAATCTATCATCAAGTTATCTAAAGCTTCAACTCAGGTTGTTATGATTGACAAGTCCATCCCCCGCTGCATAATGCGATTGATAATGATTTGCATTCGTAGGGGCGAAACGGCATGGCGGGAACCTATCCTCAGGAAAAAGACCTGACACATCTGGCGCTGTATATGTCCCGTGCTGTTTTGTTTTTTCAGGGACAACCAGAACGCTGGAACGATGCACTGAATGAACAATCACGTGTATTAGAGACAGACGGTAGCAGCCTGTTTGAACTGGGGGAGAGATGGTTCAGCACGATGCATTCCGTGCTCATGACCCAGCCGTTAGCCAACCGCTTAAAAGCGACGCAGGAAAAAATGAGTAAGCCTTCCGCCTGCCCACTCAAGCATTATTACCAGAAAATGGCGCATGGTGCTGAACTGACCTATTATAAAGAGCAGTTTTCCTTAGTGGAACGGTTGGTGGAAATGCTGCAAAAACATGGGGTGGATGCATTGGTAGCGGATAGTTTTCGGGAAGATTACCTGAACGAACTGCCGGAAGTGCGCCAAAACCTGAAAGATTTGTTGTTGAATGAGGCATTTCTGCCTTTCTTTCAAACAGCGGAATGGTTGTGGGGTATCACTGGGCATAGTGCTGCCAGCCCTGACCCGCTGCAACTTTTGGCGGGACCCCCGCGACCGCTGGATATTCCGCCAGAGGTTGCGGATTATCCAGCACTTTCGCGGGAGATGCTGGCACTGGGGGTGGCGACATTGCACAGCCGGTTGCAGTTTTTGCAGGAGCAATGGCAAGGCCAGAGCCATACAGCGAAAACGGTGGATGGACTGCGCGATAAGCCCGTGTGTGGGCCACTGATTAAAGTAGCGAAGCGAGAATCCGAGCGCGCACTGACCATACGACAGCCGCTGGATGAATCTATATGGCAGCAGGGAATGGACGCCCTTGAGCGTCTGGGGCGGCAATTACAGTCATCGGAACAGAGCCAGCAATCAGGAACCCAGCAATCAGGAACATGGATGCTCATGCCTTCCACCGTGCCGCAGTGGTTGCAGCAGGTACAGGCATTGCTACAGCATTTGACGGACAATACAGACTGGAAAATGAATGACCGCGCAATGGCACATTTGATACAAGGCTTGCAACAGGAACTCTCACCACATGTGTTGTCACACGGCAACCAGACAGAGCAGCTATTACGTCAGAAAAAATACGGCTCTGCACAGGGTCAAAGGCTTTGACAATCACGGTGGAATGCCAGAGGATGCCGTGAGAACACGCTTGCTGTAAGCAGGCAGCAATGAACGGAGTGGCTATGGCACTTTCTCCCTTACGGTTGGGTGTGAATATTGACCATGTGGCGACCATTCGCAATGCGCGTGGGCATCGGCATCCGGATCCCATCTGGGCGGCGCATCTGGCGGCGCGGGCGGGCGCGCATGGCATTACCGCGCATCTGCGTGAAGATAGACGCCATATTAGCGATGCGGATATTGCGCGACTGAAAGCAGAGATTGAACTGCCACTGAATCTGGAAATGGCGGCAACGGAAGAAATGTTGGAGATTGCCTTGCGCACACGCCCCAACGCCTGTTGTCTGGTGCCGGAAAAACGGCAGGAACGCACCACCGAAGGTGGGTTGGATGTGCTGGGACAGATGGCGGTGCTAACACCTTATATTGCCAGGCTGCGTGCGGCGGGTATCCGTATTTCTCTCTTCATTGAGGCGACGCCTGAGCAGGTGGATGCGGCAAAGCAAGTGGGGGCGGATATTGTGGAGCTGCATACCGGCACCTATTGTGAGGTGAGTGGGTCAGCACGGGATTTTGAACTGGCCAAATTGCAGCAGGCCGCGACCTATGCGCACCAGCTAGGGCTGGAAGTGCATGCCGGGCACGGGCTGACCTATGATACGGTCGGGGGTGTGGCTGCCATACCGGAGATGGTTGAACTGAATATCGGCCATTTTTTAATTGGTGAGGCCATATTTTTAGGGCTGGAGCCAGCCATTCAGCGCATGTTGCAGGAAATGTCCGCTGCACGGGGGCATGCTGCGTGATTGTAGGCATTGGCCATGATATGGTGGATATTCGTCGGATTGAGAGACTGCTGAAAGAGCAGGGCGAACGCTTTACCCGACGTATTTTCTGCGCAGGTGAATTGGCCTATGCAAAACGCCGGGAATCTGCCGGAGAGCAAGCGGTTGCCGCAGTATTGGCCAAACGCTTTGCGGCCAAGGAAGCATTTGCCAAAGCCATGGGCACGGGCATAGGTGAGATACATTTTACCGAGATTGAAGTGGTGAACGATATGTTGGGCGCACCGCAACTGGTGCTGCATGGCCATGCCCTGACACAGTGGGAAAATAAGCTAATGGGTACCATGGGGGCGGTACATGTCTCGCTGAGCGATGAATATCCCTATGCGTCTGCCTTTGTGGTGTTGAGCCACCATAAATCACCGCAGAGTCACCAGGGCAGTATGGTAGCGGCACATATAGCGTTGTAACAGACGCAACTTCAGGCGGCATTCAGCCAGTCTGTGCCATGCTGTTGCAAGCCGGCTTCCACTTCCTCATACCCCGCCAGACGCGCCATGCGTTTGACATAGGAATGCTGCTCGATAAGCTTGCGAGCTTCCGCCGTTAGTCCGGCTTTCATTTGCAGCACTTGTGCGTTACTCCAGCCGAAGCCGTCTACATTCTCAATGTAACCGCCACCGTGGATAAACTGCCCGGTTTCTGCTCCGCCATCTTTACCGTTGAATTTCTCCTTGGCGCTGCCTTTGCTGCGCAGCAGTTTGTGCTGGCGCAGATAATCCACAGGCACAGCTTCCAGCAGGGTATCCAAAATGGGGTCAAACTGTTGAAAGTCCAGTGCGTCCATATTGCCCTGCACCTGTTGCAACGCCTGTTGGTAGGCCTCGTGAAACCGATGGTAAATAGGGGCGATACTGGGTTGTTCCCGGTACTGGTGCAACCAGCGGGGGATACGAATAGGATCCCATTGCAGGCTAAGCCCTTGCAGGTAATTGGAAATAAATTGCAGGCTTAAATCATCCGCTATCTGGTGCCATTTTTGCATTTGCGGATAGGTATCCCCATAGTCACGGGCATATTTACGCAGGCTTTCAATGGTGACCATGGCCAGTGGTGCCCAGCTAAACGGGGCATCCCACTGTTTGCCGGTCTGGTAGGCGCTGGCGACAAGACCATAGTCCATCACCAGTTTCGGCAGGGCTTTTTCTACCATAGCCAGTGCTTGCTCCGGGGTGGCAACGCCTGTCCACATAGCGAAGAAATGCGACGCATGGATATAATGCCGCTGCTCGTGTCTCCCCTGTGCATCGGGCTGATGTTTCACATCCAGAAAGCAGCCTTCCTCCTCGTTCCACATCCAGCGGTGCATGGTTTGTTGGCGTTGGGCGGCTTTGCTATCCCATTCTGCGGCTTGTGCCGGATCCCCCAGTTCCCGGTAAATGAAGGCGATATTGCGCTCACACATATAAATGAGGGCATTGAGAAAGACCTGATTATAATCCAGAATCATCATGCCGTAGTCACCCCAGGCATTGGTGAAATCCAGCCCACTGGCACGCACGGCGGCATCTGCCCGGTAAGCAGCCTCAGTCAGTTCACCTTCTGGAGTAAGAAAGCGGTCAATATCAAAGCCCACATCGTCTCCGCGCTCTCGCGCTTGTTTTAGAAAAAAGATGGCATGATCAAAATGGTTGAAGCCATGCTCGTCACGCTCGCAGTAAGCCACCTCCGCAGAAGGGCCAACCCCTTCATCATAGTAGCGGGAAAGGCCGGTGCTGGGCGTAAATAGGGGTTCGCGGTTCCAATAGCGATGATAGGCTTTCACGGCTGGTAGCTGCGAGGCCAGCCATTCTTTAGCGTTATCCGCGCCTTGTACCACCAGTGCATCATACACGCAGCGCATAGCATAGGTGAAAAGCGGCGGCTGCGAACGGCCAATAGAAAAGGTGCGGTTGGCATTCAGGACACGGCCAAAATACTGGCCGTCCCCATCTATGCCACCGTAGTGCATAATTTCGTAGGCCTGATTTTCCACGACCTGTCTGGCCAGTTCCAGTTGACCATCCAGCAGCAGTCCCGGCACAGTCAGGGCGCTATCCCAGCCATACATGTCATTGAAGCGACCCGCTTCCACCCGCTCCTGAATATCGCCTGTTTCCGGGTCTACAAACTTGCTACGCTTGTTACCGCTGGGCACAGTGTATGGCAACGGAAGGTAGAGCAAGCCGTGTTTATCCTGATTTTCGGGGCGGCTGAAAAACGCGACCATTTCCTGATACTCTTCCGGCAGGCGCAAAATTTCGATGCTGTTGGCCAGATGCTCCGCTTCTTCCTGAGCGTATAGACGGCTTAGACCTTGCGCCATTTCCTGACGGATGCGCCCCTCATCTTCCTGCGCAGCAATCCATAGGGGGGGTAGGCAGCCATCTGCCCGTGGAGGCATTTTCGGGTCGGGCAGGGCTTCCAGAATATTATCCGTCACAGATCGGGTTAGCTCCGGCCACATACGCTGGGTATGAAAATGCAGGTATTCCATTGCCTGAGAGGGAGAAAGCCGGGTTGCTTCCAGCAGATGCCTTATGGCATCTGCCAATGGCTCAGGGGTGGTGGGAATAGCTGCGCCCGTAGAAGAATGCATGTCGGAAGCCCCATGGTCTTGTTATTAGGTCAGAATGCAGTAAAACTGCGCGAAAGATATGGTCTACAGCTTTACAGTATGGGTTTGCGCTTGTGAATCCTTAAAAAGGGAAGAGATGTATTATTGCATTGCACCATGCAAGCGATTGGTTGTAAAACCGGATGCAATGTAGCATCAGTCTATGACACGACAAGTCACTGAACAGGAGGCCATGACATCGTGAATATTCATATTTCACTGAATCTTATCATTGTTATTCTGGCGGCCACAAACTGCCTGTTGCTAACCGGGAAGAAAAATTGGCTTACGCGTAGTGCGGGTGGAGTGGCTTTTTTGGTGAATGCGGCACTGGTAGTCTATGTATTATATCGAATGCTGCGTTAGGTTGCATGACCTTGTAACGCGGGAATTCCAGCGGAAGGTCTGCTCAACCTCCACACGCTCGCCCCTATCCTGAAGCTTTGTTTGTATGCTTATTTGGCACTATAGGTTGCCACCATTTTTTGCAGTTCCTGCACCACTTCCTGTGTGACCGGGGTGCCTTCTCCCGTCAGATGCTGTCTGAATGCGGCATTAATGGCGTTGATATGGGTTTTAACGATGGTAAATGCCGCCCCGTCTAACGTTGGCTTTTCCGGCAAAAGCTGAAGCAGCCGATACAGGCTATGCGCAATTTGGGTGGCAATCAGATAATTCACCATCCCCGCCACCCCTTTAATGCGAAGAGTGATATAGGCGATATCATCCAGCAGGGCAGGGACATCTGCAGATGAGGATACAAGCTGCTGGCACAGGTCTTTCAGCATGTTGCTATCTTCAAAGCAACGTTCCAGCATCATTTGTTTATTGGCGTTGATAGCGGCTTGAGATTGCTGGATACGCTCATCGGTAAAAATGGCTTTCAGGGGCACACCAATGCGCCGTTGCAGCGATAAATCCGGTGCATAGAGCAATGGCACTTCATCCCCGCTGGCTGCATCAGCACTTTCATGTGGTTCAGGTATCTTTGGGGTCATGGTTCTTTCCTCTGCCGGGCAAGGATGATGGTTCTGGCATGGTTTGGAATAAGCCCTTACGGCGTTCTTCATGAGGCCCCGGATCGCCACGGCGCCGCCTGTCTGGTCCTTTGAAATGCTTGCTGACCACGAAACTACGGGGACGTTCGACCACGCTGATGATGCGATCGCATAGGGTGCGAACATCAAACGGCTTGGCCAGATATTCGGTAACGCCTACATCCCGCGCTCGCTCCACGTCTTTTAATTCGGCACGGCCTGTGGTGAGAATAATGGGTACAAAGCGATCCGGTGAGTGAGCGTTCGTGCGTATATATTGAGTGAATTCAATACCATCCATTGGGCGCATAACCCAGTCACAGAGAACAATATCTATGTCTTCCTGCCAGAGAATATCTATGCCTTCCTGTCCGTTTTTGGCCTGAAAAATACGGGTAAAGCCCAGACGGGTCAGGGCATCCGTCAGGATACGCCGCATGATGGCATCATCATCAATGATTAAAATGGAAATGCGTTGTAAAATTGAACTGGCGGAAATATACATGGGGTCAGTTGTTCCGGCTGGCTGCAAGCGTTGCTGTGCAGTATGGCGGAAGGATGATTAGCAAAGTTTTAATGCCACCCTACAGATAGTGACATCATGTTCTCTATTTTTGCATGACACGCTCTGATAAACAGGAAAGTTTTCACGCATGAAAGCACTGGTTAAAGCCAAGGCACAAGAAGGACTCTGGTTGCAGGATGTGCCGGAGCCGGAATATGGCATCAATGACGTATTGATTCGGGTCAAAAAAACCGGCATTTGCGGGACAGATATTCACATCTACAACTGGGATGAATGGGCACAGAAAACCATTCCCGTGCCCATGGTGGTGGGGCATGAGTTTGTCGGGGAAGTGGTGGCCGTCGGCAGTAATGTGACCGCTTTCACTGTCGGCGATCATGTGAGTGCGGAAGGTCATATTGTGTGCGGGCAGTGCCGTAACTGTCTGGCGGGTATGCGGCATTTGTGCCAGTTCACCGTAGGCGTGGGAGTTAACCGAAGCGGTGCATTTGCGGAATATGTAGCGGTGCCTGCCGTGAATGCATGGAAAATATCCCCGAATATTCCAGAGGAATATTATGCGATTTTTGACCCACTGGGCAATGCGGCACACACCGCACTCCATTACGATCTGGTGGGGGAAGATGTATTGATTACCGGGGCAGGACCCATTGGTATCATGGCGGTGGCCATTGCTAAAAAGGCCGGGGCGCGTCATGTGGTGATTACGGATGTGAATGATTATCGCCTGAATCTGGCCAGCAAAATGGGAGCGGATGTCGCAGTCAATGTGACAAAGGAAAGCCTGCCGGAGGTACAAAAGCGCCTGAATATGCGGGAAGGTTTTGATGTGGGGCTGGAAATGTCTGGCAACCCGCAGGCATTTGCTTCCATGCTGGCCAATATGCGCCATGGTGGCAAAATCGCGCTACTGGGCATTCAACCTGCCGGTACCGGCATTGACTGGGATGCCGTGGTTTTTAAAGGGTTGACCCTGCAAGGGATTTATGGCCGTAAAATGTATGAGACCTGGTATAAGATGACCAGCCTGTTGCAATCTGGTATGGATATTTCTCCCATTATTACGCACCGTTTTCATTACACGGAGTTTCAGAAGGGCTTTGATGCCATGCGCTCCGGTCAATCGGGCAAAGTGATTTTGGATTGGTCGTGAAACCGCAGCACATAGGTGCGGGCACAAACTGTCCAACTCACCAATGATAAAATGACACTAGATAGACATAGAGAAGGATGACGTATCATGGTTCATCAGGCACAACAGAAAAGCGCGCATCAGCACCACACCCCGATGGATGCGGAACTGACCAAGCAGTTGCAGGCACTTCGGCAAGCCGGAACCTATAAACAGTTGAAGTATATTGCCTCTCCCATGGCGACGGAAGTGGACATGGAAAAAGAAGGGCATGTGCTGGTGCTGTCTTCCAATAATTATCTGGGGCTGGCAGATCACCCGGAAGTGGTACAGGCTGGCAAAGATGCCCTGGACACTTACGGCGCAGGTACGGCGTCTGTACGGTTTATCTGCGGTACCTTTACCGTTCACCGGGAACTGGAGCAAGCATTGGCGCGCCTGCATCATACAGAATCTGCTTTGACCTATCCCTCCTGCTGGCAGGCAAATACAGGGGTGATTCCCGCCATTACCGGCGAGGGGGATGTGATTATCAGCGATGCGTTGAACCATGCGTCCCTGATTGACGGGTGCCGGATGTCTAAGGCGAAGCGTGCGATTTATCCACACGCGGATATGCAGGTGTTGCAAGACAAACTTCAGGCCGCGAAAGACGAAGGCGCACGGCGTATTCTGGTCGTGACCGATGGCGTGTTCAGTATGGAAGGCTCTATTGCGCCGCTGCCGAAAATTGTGCAGCTATGCCGCGATTATGACGCCACATTGTATATGGATGACTGCCATGGGGTGGGAGCCATTGGCAAGCATGGCCGGGGGACGGCCGAATATTTTGGGCTGGAAGGTGAGATTGATATTATCTCCGGCACCTTGGGTAAGGCTCTGGGCGGCGCAGCCGGGGGCTATGTGGCGACCTCGCAGGTGATTGTGGATTATTTGAATCAGGTATCCCGCCCACAATTATTTTCCAATGCCTTACCAGCTACCGTTGCGGGAAGTGCTCTGAAAGCCGTGCAGATTCTGGAGCGTGAACCGGAACGTCTGGAAACCTTGCGCAGCCGAGTAAAACAACTGCGTGACGGCTTGAAAAAACTGGGCTTTAAGCCCTTAGAAGGGGATAGCGCCATCGTACCGATTATTGTCGGCGAGACAGCTTTTGCCATTCGCATGAGTGAAGAGTTGATGCAGCAGGGCATTTTTATTACGGGCTTTGGTTTCCCGGTGGTGCCGGAAGGACAGGCACGTTTACGGATTCAGGTCTGTGCGGAGCTGACCGAAGCACAGATTGAGCGTGCGCTGGCTACCTTTGAAAAAGTGGGTAAAAAGCTGGGTGTTATTTAACGTTTCCCCTTATAAAGTCAGGCTGACCGCATATGTCTATGCTATGTCAGCCTGCTTTATGCCGTCCATCACGGAAGCACGAGAGTGGTAAACACTGGGTCAGTGATCAATCAGCCGATGAGCGCGGAGTTTGCTTCATCCAACAGTTGGTTGGTCTGCTTGTCTTCCGCTCCACACAGAGGGTGGGGGTGGTGATGCATGGCGCAGCAGCGCACGTCTGACACAGAGCCTGATGTTGCCTTGATATGTTCATGGGCATGGTCACCAAAGGGTGCCATATGATCATTATGTAACATGTGCATACGGCGAATACGGCGTACCATGGTGGGAACCTGCAACATCTTTACCTCCATTATGCTTCCGATCGTTGCTTATGCAACCGGGGGACGGCGTCCTGATACTACGTTAGCGATCAGGCTGACCGCAAACAGGATCAGTAATGCGAAAAAGAGTAATTTTGCAGCACCGGCCAGCGTACCGGCAATACCGCCAAAACCCAGAACAGCGGCAATAATGGCCAGAATAAAGAATGTTAAAGCCCAGTTCAGCATGATAGATCTCCTTGTTAACGCTTACTGACATCAGCATAAGCCGTTAGGTGTAAGGAGGCACTGTGGAGAACGCGCATTTATGTTAAGCGCGGCTAAAAGAACCGCCCATGCAGAATGAAGAGCAGGGAGGGGGAGTTATAGCCGATCAGAGTGAGGCGCAGCAGGTGAGGAAAAATGCTCTCCGCCGCACATCTGGCAATAACGCTTTTTTTGGCTATGTCGCCAAAGGCTGTAGATGAGGCCGGGGAAGAAAAAACCCACCCACAGGACAATCTCTATCATCAGGCTGCCACGAGAGCGCCAACGGGCACTGCCAATGGCGCCGCAGTGGGCGCAGGTAAGGGTTTTGTCTTCCTGATGGCGGATGAAACGCTGAAATGCTCCATGCGCCATCGCCAGCATCATCAGCACGCAGACCCCTCCCAGCAGACCATAGAGCAACAGGCTGCTCTGGAAGAGGTTCAGGCCATGCATGGAACAATCCTGCCCTTAACCACGCGGTAGCTGACGGCGTTTGCGGTCCGGGCGGTTGCGGCGGCGGCTTTCAAACTCTTCCGCACGGTTAGCGATATACTCATCCATAATACCGGATAGGTCTTCCATGTGGTCGCGGAAATAATGATCCGCCCCATGGACGACCTGATAATCTATTTTGCCACCCTTCTGGCTGGCCAGTTTACCCGCCAGCTTGGAGACAGATTCTTCCTTCACCACATCATCGCGGTCACCCTGTACAATCAGGCCGGAAGCCGGGCAGGGGGAAAGAAACGAAAAATCGAACATACCGGCAGGAGGGGCAACCGTGACAAAGCCCTCAATTTCCGGGCGGCGCATCATGAGTTGCATGGCAATCCAGCTACCGAAAGAGAACCCGCCCAGCCAGCAGGTGGTGGCGTCCTGATTCTGTAATTGTATCCAGTCCAGAGCGGTGGCGGCGTCCATCAGCTCACCCAGACCATCATCAAACTTGCCCTGAGAGCGTCCAACCCCCCGAAAGTTGAAGCGCAGTACCGAGAAGCCGTTTTTCACAAAAGATTGAAAAATCTGGTACGTGACCTTGTTGTTCATGGTGCCACCATAAAGCGGGTGCGGGTGGCACACCACTGCAATGGGTGCGCCTTTGCGGTCACTTTGATGATAACGGCCTTCCAGTCGTCCATCGGCTCCGGAAAAAATCACTTCAGGCATTCGTGCTTCCTGTCAGTTTGGGCTGATACTACAGTCACATAGAGATGTTGCTGGAAACCACACGGGACGTTGACCCCCGACTTTGCCTAGGCTATAGGTGGTGGCAGCGTAAGCTTTGGCAGAAGACCCGCTTGTTTTCCGGCAACGTCATTCGGGGATAAGGCTCCCCAAAGCGACTTGCTCTCTAGTAAAACACTTCACAGGAAAATGCAAATGTTCCAGCGCATCACCTCCACTCTGCTTGAGGATGTGGATTCCGTTTTTGACCGGGATCCGGCTGCCCGCAGCCGATGGGAGGTGATGTTGTGTTACCCCGGTTTCCACGCCATGTTGTTTTACCGGCTGTCGCATTGGCTGTGGAAACAGGAGTTCCGCCTGATGGCGCGTGTATGTTCTCAGATTGGACGTTTTTTTACAGGTATCGAGATTCACCCCGGTGCGCATATTGGCAAACGCCTGTTCATTGACCACGGCATGGGAGTCGTGATTGGGGAAACCGCCCGTATTGGAGATGATGTGACCATTTACCATGGGGTCACTCTGGGTGGGGTGTCGTTAGAAAAAACCATTCGTCATCCCCAAATTGGCGATGGAGTCATTATTGGTGCCGGTGCGCAGTTGCTAGGCCCGATTGACATTGGCGATTATGCGCGCATTGGTTCCAACGCTGTAGTGGTGAGTGATGTTGAGGCCGGTGAAACCGTGGTAGGCATTCCTGCCCGTCCGGTAAAGGTGAAAAAACAAACAGCGGAAGAGCATCCCTTCGCACCCTATGCGGCTGTGGATGGAGATTGCAAGGATGCGGTGACGCAAAAGCTGGAAAGCCTGCAAAAAGAACTGGCTGCCTTGCGGGAACATGTCTCCAGGGCTTCTGCTGTCCCACAGAAAAAAGAAGACGGGCTGGGTCACCGCTGGCAGCAGGAAGAAGCGCTGGCCACGGCCGAAAGCTGGGATTTTACCAAGCCGGATACCCGCACACAGGTCACCTTCACCAAGTGTGAAGACGGTAGTTGCAGCGTGGATTAAGCGCTTAGGCAGAGGATAGACAAACAACGTGACCATATACCTCGATTACAATGCCACAACGCCAGTGCGTCCAGAGGTTTTGCAAGCCATGCAGCCCTGGTTGGCGGGAGGGTATAACCCTTCCTCCCTGCATGCACTGGGGCGAAAAGCCCGCGCCGCCGTGGAAGATGCACGCAAGCAACTGGCGCAGATGCTGCATGTGGACGCCAGCGGCATTGTTTTTACCGCATCCGGCACAGAGGCTAATAATCAGGCGTTGCAATGTTTGGGGGCAACCGAAATCCTTTACGCCGCAACAGACCATGCGGCAATCACCAAAGCATCGGAGCAGTTAAAAAATCGCCTGCCTGTGCGTGCCATTCCCGTTATGGGCAATGGCTTGCTGGATATGACAGCCTTGCAGGATATGCTGCATGAAGCCACGACCCCTGCGCCTTTGGTCACAGTTATGGCAGGGAATAACGAAACGGGATTGATTCAGCCGATTGAGGCCATTGCGGATATTGTACACCATCACCATGCTCTGTTGCATGTGGATGCATGTCAGGCTTTCGGCAAAATTCCCTTTCCCCCGACACTATTGGGGGTAGATGCCTGCTCAATCGCTTCGCATAAACTGGGTGGCCCCGTGGGAGCGGCGGCACTGGTCACAGTTACCTGTCGTCCGGTCTCAGCTTTACTGGTGGGAGGTGGGCAGGAACTAAACCGTCGTGCCGGTACGGAGAATGTGGCGGCTATTGTGGGTTTTACAGAAGCCGCACGCATAGCGTTGGAGCAATTACCGCATATGGCGCAGTTGCAGCAATGGCGCGATGCCATGGAAGCGGAGATGATGGCGTATGCGCCGGATGCGCGCATCATAGCGCATGACTTGCCGCGCCTGCCCAACACCAGTTGTATTCTGATGCCGGGGGTAGAAAACAGTACGCAGTTGATGCATTTTGATCTGGCGGGGATTGCGGTATCTTCCGGCTCGGCCTGCACTTCCGGTAAGGTGGAGGCATCGCATGTATTGCAAGCGATGGGATTACCGAAAGAACAGGCACAATGCGCGCTGCGGGTGAGCATTGGATGGGCAACGCAGGAACATGAGTTGCAACGCTTTAGCGAAAGCTGGAAACAATTATATCATCGCAAAGCAATGCGTCAGGCAGGCAGCCCTCTACCATATTAACAAGAAAAAGCAAACACGCTTCCAATAAAGTGGATGCCAAAAACATGTGTCTATTCAATGGCTAAGGAGATTTTTTCTGATGACCAATAACACCATTAACGACTGGGGGGAGAAGGTTGCGGATTGCTTGCCGCGACCAACTCTTCCCGGACAATGGTTTCCAGCAATGCAAAAATATCATTATCTACGGCATACTTAACAATATCCGTCACCGTTTGGGGTTCATCAAAAGTACCGAGCGTACCCAAACGTTCTTTCACACGCTCCAGACCATTACTTACCACATCTTTCAGGGTCATTAATGCTTCTGCCAATTTTGCGCCTCGTAATACATCATCCCCTGATGGCGTCAGATTCTGAGGGGCATGCCGTTGGTAGTGATTCCAAAACCCCAGATCTAAAACATGAGGATGCAAAGTCACTAGCGTATCACGCGCTTCTGCATAATCAGGGTCATAACAAAAAGCCAATATTTTATGAAATGTATCGCCTCGTACTTTGTCTAAAGATTGTTGCAGTTTGACAGCACGGTCACTACCTAACATACGACCCAGAAAGTAATACAAACCCGAATCGGTATCCAATACAGTTGTCATGTGCTGTTGTAATATTTTCTCCTGAAGCGGCATCAAACGATTGTGAGAAGGTTCTGTCATCTTTCTACTCTCTATATGGGTCAGACATTAAATGTTCGGTTGTATATGCTGTTTCGCTCTATCTTCTATTGTGTAGGGCTGCTATGTTCATAACCTGTTTTTGTGACAGAATGATGACAATTGACTATGGATGCACAACCCATCTACCTTGATTATCAGGCGACTACACCGCCCGACCCACGGGTGGTGAAGGCTATGCTGCCATATTTTGCCGAAAAATTTGGCAATCCACACGCTAGCCGCCATGCCTATGGCTGGCGGGCAGAAGCTGCTGTTGACATTGCACAGGAGCATTGTGCCGCATTGATTGGCGCCAATCCTTCCGAGATACTATTTACCTCCGGCGCAACGGAATCCAACAATCTGGCAATCAAAGGGCTGGCGCAGGCTCAGCGTGAGGGGGAGCGCAAACAGCTTATCTCCGTGGTAACAGAGCATAAATGCCTGTTGGAATCGTTGGAATACGCAGCACGGGAATGGGGGTATCAGGTCACCCTGCTACCTGTCAACCGGGATGGATTGATTGCATTAGACGCGTTGGAAGCAGCGTTGCAGACAGCCCCGACCCTATTGGTGTCTGTCATGGCGGTAAATAATGAAATCGGGGTGATTCAACCCTTGAAAGAAATTGGCGAACTTTGCCGGGCTTATGGCGCACATTTTCATTGCGATGCCGCGCAGGGCTTTGGCAAAATACCACTGGATGTGGAAGATTTGCAAATAGATTTACTGAGTTTTTCCGGGCATAAAGTCTATGGTCCCATGGGAGTAGGGGGACTGTATGTACGAAGGCGGCCACGGGTACGCCTGGTGGCGCAAATGAGTGGTGGTGGCCAGCAGAAGGGTTTACGTTCCGGCACTATTCCTCTTCCATTGGTGGTGGGGTTAGGCAAAGCTGCAGAGATTGCCAAAGCGGAATGGCAGCAGGATTGGCAACATGCCCATGTGTTAAGCCAGCGGTTTCTTGTGCCTTTAATGGCCAGCCTGCCGGGGTTGCGCCTGAATGGTCACCCGGACAGGCGTTTTCCCGGTAATGTGAACCTGAGTTTTGAGGGGGTACAGGGGGAATCTCTGTTGTTGAGTCTGAAAGGGCTGGCCGTATCCTCCGGTGCGGCCTGTGCCTCCGCCTCCGCTGAACCTTCGTATGTATTAAAGGCTATTGGCGTGCCAGTGAGTCTGGCACATACGGCTATTCGGTTTGGCTTTGGGCGTTTTACTACGGATAGCGAGGTCGATATAGCAGTGAAAACCGTGATAAATGCCGTGGAGACCCTACAGTCTAAGCCATTGGATGCAGCGTTGGGGTGATACAACCTGCATGCCGGATGACACCGAGCAGGGAGTGAGTGTTTTCCCGTTCAGACGAGGGATAGGACGATGCAGAAAAGATGGTTTTTCTCTTGCAACAGCGCACGCTTCGCCCTAACTCTGGCAACAGGTAAAACCCATCACTGTGAATCACTCTAAGAAATAGGTTGCTGCCATGCCCAAAATGGTTTTTGTTTCTGCCAATGGTACTGAACGCAAAGAAGTTGATGCGCCCAATGGCTTGTCCGTGCTGGAAATTGCACACAAGCATGATGTATCGCTGGAAGGCGCCTGCGAAGGTTCTTTGGCATGTTCTACCTGTCACGTGATTGTGGACCCGGAATGGTTTGACCGACTGGAAGAGCCGGAAGAAGCCGAAGAAGATATGCTGGATTTAGCCTTCGGGCTGGAGCGTACCTCCCGTTTAGGGTGTCAGATTATTATGACGGACGCGCTGGATGGGTTGGTGGTTCGGTTGCCGTCTGGTGTGAATAATAACCTGTAGACGATTCAGGGTAGATGGATACCTGCATCGTTTGACCCAATGGGAAAGGGAGCTTGGATGAGCCGCATATGCTATGTGAATAATCGCTACCAGCCCATTGAGCATCTGGCGACCCCCATGCAGGATCGCGGGTTGCAATTTGCAGACGGTGTGTATGAGGTGATGGAATTCACCAACCGGACAGTGCTGCACGAAGATGCGCATTATGCACGGCTGGAACAGTCGTTACATGCACTGGATATGCATATGCCGACCACTGTTGCAGTCTTTCGTCATATCACACAGGAGCTGATGCGACGTAACCGGATGCAAAGCGGACTGATTTACCTACAGGTGAACCGTGGAGTGGCGCCAAGGGATCATCTGATTCCTGATGTGATTGTACCCACCGTGATGATGAACCTGATGCACCCGAAAACCCCATCCGATATGGCGATTCAACGCGGAATAACGGTACAGACGGCGGAGGATATCCGTTGGGCGCGGTGCGATATTAAAACGGTCTCCCTGTTGGGGAATGTGTTGCTGAAAACACAGGCTCGTGAAGCCGGAGCCAAGGAAGCCCTGTTGGTTGCGCCAGAAACCGGTGTGATTCGGGAGGGATCGGCATCTAACTTTTTTGCGGTGGATGCAGAAGGAGTATTGCGTACGCATCCGGCAAATCATCATATTTTACCGGGGATTATCCGGCAACGGGTGATAGAACTGGCGAAAGAAGCCGGAATGGTAGTGAAAGAAACCCCGATAACCGTTGCGGATATTCCAACCCTGCGGGAGGCTTTTGTGACCAGCACGTCTATGCGCATTATGCCAGTAACCCGTGTGGATAGCCACAGGCTGGGAGATGGAAAGGCGGGTGTGGTGACCTGTCAGTTATTAACCTTGTTGTTGAACGAAATAAACGGCTTACTAGCCGGTAGTACTGGTCAGCAATCATGGAGGCATGCCGCATGAGTAGCACGGTTCCCGCTCATTTGGCCGAAGCGTTACGCCATTTACCGAAACCCGATGCGATATTATTTGATTGGGATAATACCCTTATTGATAGCTGGCCGGTTATTCATGCATCCCTCAATGCCACATTGAGCAACTGGAACTTGCCGCTATGGTCCTTAGATGAGGTGAAGCAGCGGGTGCGCTATTCCATGCGGGATTCTTTTCCCGCCATTTTTGGTGAGGCATGGCAGCAGGCAGGGGATTTTTATCTACAGCAATATCGCAGCCGTCATCTGGAGGTTCTGCACGCACTGGAACTGGCGGAAGATGTATTACAAGAATTGCAGAAACACGGCATTTTTGTTGGAATTGTTAGCAATAAAACCGGAGATACCCTGCGCAAAGAAGTGGCACATTTAGGCTGGCAGCCGTATTTTCAGGCAATGGTGGGAGCCGGGGATGCTCTGGCGGATAAACCTTCTGCCGCACCGGTGCATATGGCTCTGAAAGATTCCGGTCTTTCACCGGATCGTCACCGTATCTGGCTGGTAGGGGATGCCCCAACCGATGTGGAATGTGCCCGCAACAGTGGCTGTCTGCCCGTATTTTTTGGCACACAGTTTGAACATGATAACGGTACCTTTGTGTTAAATGACGGCGAACACCATAGCCCGGATCATACGGTGCTATTGCACATGATTCAGGATGCCCTGAAGGAGCATGCCTAACCCATGCATGCAATGATCATTGGTGGGGGAGTCATTGGCCTGAGCACCGCCTTTGCATTGCAACAGGCGGGGATGCAGGTAACGGTGGTGGAACAGCAGCCAGATGTCGGAATGGGTGCCAGCTTCGCCAATGGTGGGCAATTAAGTTACAGTCATGCCGAGCCTTGGGTTAATACGAGCCTGTGGCGGCAACTGCCGCGCTGGTTACGACAAGGGCAGAATGCCCCGGTACAAATAGCCTGGAACAGTGATCCGGAATTGTGGCTATGGTTGGCAAAAGCGGTGCAGGCCAGCCTACAGCCGCGCTCTGCCACGCGTGCATTACTGGCTTTGGCCTGTTACAGTCAAAAATGCCTGCAAACTATTGTGGAAGAAACAAAAATTGAATTTAATCATCAGGCATGTGGCACGTTGCATCTCTACCGTAGCATCACCGAACAACACCAAGCGGAACAGCACGCCCGCTGGCAGCAGCAGGAAGCCCAGCAACAAGGGTACGATTGCCCTTATGAACTGTTAGACAAAGACGCCATGTTGCAACGTGTTCCGGCATTGCAACATGCAACACACCTATGGATGGGAGGGGTGTTTCACCCGCTGGATGCCGTAGGTGATGCCTTACATTACTGCCGTAACCTAAAAGAATATCTACAAAAAAATGGTGTGCATTTTGTATCATCCTGTCGGGTTATATCGTTGCAATACCGTCACGGACGCATTACAGAACTCGTGACCGATGCGGGAGAGCGGGTTGCCATAGACCAGTGTGTGCTGGCCAATGCCACGGATGCAGTGCGATTGATAGGAAGCTTGCGTAAGCTATTGATATTGCAACCCATGCAGGGATTCAGTGTGACACTGCCCATGCCAGATGAGGCATCGGCTACGCTACCCGTTGCCATGACCGATACAGTGGATAAGCTGGTGTATAGTCCTTTGGGGAACAAGCTGCGCATTGCGGGCTTTGGTCGGGTAGGGGAACGTGACATAAGCCGCAATGGGCATATGCTGGAGCGGTTGAAGGCCTCCGCCGCGCAATGGCTGGGGCAGGACATGTTGCAGCAACCGATGGAAACATGGTCTGGCCTGCGCCCTGCTACCCCTTCCGGTGCGCCTGTGATTGGTCAGGTGCCGGGGTATGATAACCTGTATCTCAATACCGGTCACGGCACGTTGGGCTGGACACTCAGTGCTGGCAGCGCCTATATGCTGCGGGATGCGATGTTAGGTGAACCAAGTGCGGTAAGTTCCCGCTTTTTCGTGCTGAAATAAAGAGCGACCTACCACGGACGTATCATCATTAACCGTAACCCGCTATACCGGGTAAACAGATTTGGCGTGAGAGCCACCTGTAAAAGCAGAGGTAGCAGCAGACAGACAGGGTGCCGGATGGCAGAGCGATTACGCATAGTCCACTTGCGTGAAATATAACCCGAAAGCCGGAGCCGTTTGTCCTGCTTTTTGCCGGTCTTTAGCGGCCAGAATTTCCTGTATTTTTTCCGGAGGCCAGTCCCCGGTACCAATGCGTGCCAACGTGCCAACCGTGATACGGATTTGGTTATACATGAAAGACTGAGAGCTGAAACGGCAGTGAATTTCCTCGCCAACACGGGTGATGGTCGCAGCATCCAGCGTTTTGACAGGGCTTTTGGCCTGACAATCCACGGAACGAAAACTGGTGAAATCATGGGTGCCGAGCAGCTTATCTGCCGCTTGTTGCATAATGGCAGCATCCAGCGGTCGCACCACATGCCATACGCGCAGTCTATCCAGCGCGGCAGGATTCCTGCGGTTGAGGATGCGGTAGAGATAATGCCGTTTTTTGGCAGAGAAACGAGCGTGAAACGTGTCATCCACCGCTTCGACCTGTAAAATGCCAATGGGGTCGTCTTTCAAAAAATGGTTGAGTGCCTCATTCAACCGAAAAGCCGTCATACCGGGTTTGGCAATATCCACATGTGCGACTTGCCCTAATGCATGCACGCCCGCATCGGTTCGCCCTGCCACATGCAGGGTTATAGATTCTTGTGGGCAAAAAGCGGCCAACGAATCTTCAATACGCTGCTGCACAGACGGGACATCCGGCTGACGCTGCCAGCCCGCAAAGGCGGTGCCATCATATTCAAGCGTGAGTTTAAAGCGTTGCATGTGAGGTCTGTTATCCCAACCGATCCCCATCCTGCATATTCAGGCTTTTGGCAAGGGTCTGGCCATCCATCGCGCTGCGATTAGGGCGCTGTGCCTGTGTTATTTTCAAACAGCCCTCGCCGCAACGGATCAGCAGGCTATCTCCGCTGATACCCGGATCCAGCAGAACTTCTCCTGACGTTGCCTTGGGAGAAAGATCGACAGCCTCTGCCTGCAACAGTTTAATTTGCTCTGACTTATATAAAAAAAAGCATGATGGCCATGGGTTTAAAGCCCGAACCTGACGTTCTATTTCAATAGCGGGTCTTTTCCAATTGATTTTGCTATCTTCTTTACTTAATTTTTTCGCGTAGGTCACCCCTTCCGCGGATTGTTTAATGGGTTTTAATAGCTGATGTTGCAAACCCACCAGCGCCTGCACCATCAGCTCGGCTCCCAGCTCTGCCAGTTGCTGTTGTAACACTGGGGTGGTAATATCCGCTGGCAAAGGAATTTTCTTGTACAAGAGAATATCGCCCGTATCCCAGCCTTCATCCATTTGCATGATGCAGACGGCGGTTTGTGCGTCACCATGCCAGATAGGGTATTGAATGGGGGCGGCTCCGCGCCAGCGCGGTAACAGCGAGGGATGCAAGTTCAGGCAACCATAACGGGGAGCCTGCAAAATGGCTTTTGGCAACAGCAGCCCATAGGCAACCACCACCGCCACATCTGCTTGCAAATGGGCGAAAGTTTTGTGCGCTTCTTCAGATTTCAGAGATTCCGGGGTATAGACCGCCAACCCCTGAGCTTCGGCATAGGCATGTACAGGGCAGGGAGTGAGTTTTTGGCCACGATGAGCCGGTTTGGGTGGCTGGCTATAGACCGCCACCACCTCATGCCCGGCCACTTGCAGGGCTTTCAGGGTCGGCAGGGCAAAATCGGGGCTGCCCATGAAAATAACCCGCATGGGTTTGATATTCGCTGCCATGGATTATTCCACCGTTTCCTGCTGTTGTTGTTTTTTTAGTTTGCGTAGAATCATGTCTCTCTTCATGCGGGAGAGGTGATCCACAAAAGTCACCCCGTTCAGGTGATCCAGTTCATGCTGAATACAGGTGGCCTCCAGACCGGAGATATTTTCCCAGCGATGGGTGGCGCCATGTTGATCCTGATATTCCAGAGAAATCACATCGGGTCGGTAGACGTCTGCATATTGACCGGGGAAGGAAAGGCAACCCTCTTTGTAGCAATTCTGCTCCTCTGATTCATAAATAATCTTTGGGTTGATAATCGCTTTCGGGTTCCCGTTTTTGCCATCGTCATCCTGTTCAGTATCCATGACAAAAATGCGTTGCAGCACGCCTACTTGCACCCCCGCCAGACCGACGCCTTTTTTGGCATACATGGTTTCAATCATATCATTCACCAGTTGCTTCAGGGCATCATCAAACACCGTAACGGGTTCTGAGATGAGTTTTAACCGTGGGTCAGGGTAGGTGACAAGAGGTAATGTGGACATGGTTGGCGAACCTATACAACACAAGAGACATTAACTGGCAGCACGCTGCGGTGTGGCGATCTGCAACCCATCGCGAATGCGTTTCAGGCTTTCCTCCCGCCCCAGAGCGACCAGCAATGCAGGCAATGCCGGTGCCTGCGGGGAACCTGTCAGCACCGTACGCAATGGCAGCCCGACTTTTTTGAACGCAATGCCGGTTTGTTTCACATAATCCTGAATAGCCGCATCCAGTGAGGGTTCATTCCATTCAGCGGTGGCCAGCACCTCTGGCAGGCCAGCTATACCATCCGTTCCTTCTTTAGCCAGTGTTTCTTGTCCTTTATCCGTCAGGGTAAGTGGTTGTTCTGCTAGCAGAAACGTAAGTTGCTCCGCCAATTGAACCAGCGTTTCCGTCCGCTCCTGATAAAGAGGCAGGGCACGCAAAATGCGGGCTTTGCTTTCTTCCCCAAGGGTGAGGTTTTGTTGCTGCTCGATAAACGGCAGCACCAGTGGCAAAAGCTGCTGAGGGCTTGAGTGTTTCAGGTAATGACCGTTGATAAAGCCCATTTTGGCAAAATCCATGCGTGAGGGAGATTTCCCTACATGATCCAGCGTAAACCATTCCACGGCTTTCTCTGTGGGGATAATTTCGTCATCGCCATGGCTCCAGCCCAGACGCAGCAGGTAATTGCGTAATGCTTCCGGCAGGTAGCCCATATCACGGTAGGCATCCACCCCCAATGCACCATGACGTTTGGATAATTTGGCGCCGTCCGCACCATGAAT
>CAZIGK010000002.1:38044-59394 GCA_964538615.1 uncultured Rickettsiales bacterium
ACGCACAATGTGGGTAACACCCATGTCATGGTCATCCACCACCACGGCCAGCATGTAGGTGGGGGTGCCATCGGAGCGCAGCAGAATCAGATCATCCAGTTCATGATTGGGGACACGTACATCTCCCTGCACCAGGTCCTGCACCACGGTTTCACCTTGCAGGGGGGCTTTCAGACGAATGGAGGGGGCAACGCCCGCAGGTGCTTCCGAGGCATCACGGTCACGCCAGATATGCGGATAGCGGAACCGCTCACCTTTGGCCTCCGCCTGCTCTCGCAACTGTTGCAGTTCTTCTGCCGTGGTATAGCAATAATAGGCTTTACCGGCAGCAACCATGTGCCGGGCAACGTCTGCATGGCGCTCACTGCGGCTATATTGGTAGGTGACCTCACCATCCCAGTCCAGCCCAAGCCATTGCATGCCGTCCAAAATAGCTTCTATGGCTTCTTGCGTTGAACGCTTGCGATCGGTATCTTCAATACGCAACAGGAACTTACCGCCACTATGCCGTGCCAGCAACCAGTTGAACAGAGCGGTGCGGGCACCACCAATATGCAAAAAACCCGTTGGCGAGGGCGCAAAACGCGTTACAACTGTCATGTGAATCCTATCCTTACACTGCGCCATGGATGGCATTTGGGGCGAACCTAATGGAAAAGGCAAAAAATCGCAAGCCCGCCGCCGCATGGTACCGCGTGTTGCAGGCGCAGGCGCCACTTTGGTGGTTAAAGCATAGGCTGGAATTGCCGTTGCTGGCATGGCTGGCAGGGTTGCTATGCTATTGGTCTCTACCGGCTGAGCCGTCCCTTTCTTATCCTATGTATTCGGCCATTTTTTTGTGTTTGCTGGTGTTTATTCTGCGGCGGCACCCTCGTGTGGCATTTATTCGTATTCTGTGTTTGCTGGCCGGTGTTTTTGTCGGGGCAATAGGATATGCTGGCTGGTGGGTGCAGCAGCAGGCGACGGTTCCCATCGCAGAAACATATGAAAACCATGCCATCACAGCGGTGGTGGACAGGGTAGAGGAACGCCAGCGTGGGCGTCTTCGCCTTACCCTGCGCGAAGTGTGCTGTGACAGGCAAGGGCAGGTTTTTTCCGGGCGGATGCGTATCAGTGTCGGGCGTCGTGTTGGGGCGGATGTATGGCCAGAAGATGCTGTGAGTATGCAGGTGAACCTCTACCCACTCATGCCTCCCGTGATAGCAGGCGGGTTTGATATGGCCCGGCATGGCTGGCTACAGGGAGTGGTGGGGAGCGGTTACGCCAGAGGAGCCGTACATATTCTGCCCGGAGAACAGGAAGAGCCACCCACAACCTTGCAGAATGTACGTCAGCGGTGGCGGGAGCTGCTGGCACAGGCCATGCAGCGGCACATGACGGAAAACACGGCCGATATTGCCCGCGCATTGGTCTTGGGAGAGCGCGGGCAGATTGCCCAATCGCTGGAAGAGGCGTATCGGCAAAGCGGGTTAACGCATATTCTTTCTATCTCCGGACTGCATATGGCGCTGGTTGCCCTGTTATTTTACGGCGGCTTGCGGCGTATTCTCTGTTTGTGGCCGGGGTTAGCATTGCGCATTCCCACACACAAACTGGCGGCAATGTTGGCATGGGGAGGCAGCGGGCTTTACCTCTGGTTGGCAGAAGCCCCCGTATCCGCCCAGCGAGCATGGTTGATGGCAGCCTGTGTGGGGTTGGCCGTGATATGGGAGCGTCCCGTGACGGGGTTGCGTCTGCTGGCGCTGGCGGGTTGGGTTGTCACGCTCATCCACCCGCCACAGGTTTTGGGGGCAGGGTTCCAGTTGTCCTTTCTGGCGGTATTGGCGCTGCTGGTGGCGTATCGACCAGCATTCACCTTGCCGGTAGACGCCTCTCTGCCGCTGATGTTACGTCACCTCTACCGCCAATGGGATGCAAGTAAAAGTCTGCTGCGTGCCTCAGTATGGGTTTTGGTATTGACGGCTCCGGTGGTGGGGTGGCATTTTCGGGAGATTGGCTGGGTTGGTGTATTTTCCAATGTGATAGCCATTCCACTAGCCAGTCTGTGGGTGATGCCCAGCCTGCTCTTGGCCAGTCTTTTTCAACCTGTGGGAATGGCAATGCCTTTCCTGTGGCTGGCAGAGCAGGGCATTGCCCTGTTAAACCATATTAGTGCGTATGTGGGCGCTCTTGTATCCCCGTATCCGTTGGTTTTTCCAGCGATGCAGGGTTGGGCAGTCATGTTGCTGGTCTATGCGATGATTCTGGCCGCATGGCTACATGGCCGCTATGCGTGGTTTTTGCCTGTTTTTGCTTTGATGGTGGTGGCCGTGTGGGGCAGGGCGGAACAACCGCTTTTACTGGCAGAAGCATCCCAAATGGCCTGGAGAGACAGCATAGGTTGGCATGTGCTACCCCTGTCAGAGAGCGGGGGAAGGCAACGTCATGGCAATCACTTCATGCGCACGCTCTGGCAAGGACGCCTGAACATGCATCAACGTGAATGGCACAAACATGAAATGCAGGAGAGCCGATTTTGTGATGGTGCCGCCTGCGCGTGGCATGTCGCCGGACAATGGGTGGAAGTGCCGCGCACACCGGAAAGCCTGCCGGAACTGTGCCATCACGCAGATAGCATTTTGTTGCCAGAGGGCGCAGAGGCGTTGAACCATTGTCTGGCAAAACTATGGAAGCTTACGCCACCTGCACGTGGTTACACACCTGTTTTCGCCCTCTATCCAAATGGGCGTTGGTGGCGCAGCGATGCCGTGACGGGTAGCAGGCCGTGGTATGTTGGTTTTAAGCGCGGCTGATCGCCCATTCTACTGTTTCGCCAGCGCGCAACGGTACCAGAATTTCCCCTCCGGCAGAGGTGTATGCCTCCGGCACAGGTATAGACTGGCGGGTGAGGGTGATGTGGCTTTCATTCATCGGCAAACCATAGAAAATAGGCCCATTTTCACTCATGAAGGCTTCAAACATGCGTTGGCTTTCCGGCTTGTTCAGGTCTATAGCGTGGTCAAACGCTTCAGCATAAAGGGCAACAGCAAATGGCGCAGTATAAGCTCCTGCGCAACCACAGGAGGCTTCTTTTTTTCCTTTGGCATGGGGGGCACTGTCTGTTCCGGCAAAAAACTTGCGGTTTCCACTGGTGGCCGCTTTGACCAACGCTTCCTGATGTTCACGCCGCTTCAGAATGGGCAGGCAATAATAATGCGGGCGAATGCCTCCGGCCAGCATATGGTTACGGTGATACAGTAAATGGTGTGCGGTGATGGTTGCGGCTATATTCTCGCCGGCTTGCAGTACAAAATCCGCTGCATCTTTGGTGGTAATATGTTCAAACACTATGCGTAGGGTCGGCAGGCGTTGCACCAGTGGCTGTAGCTTGGTGTCGATAAAGACTTTTTCACGGTCGAAAATATCAATGCTACTGTCCGTGACTTCTCCGTGAATAAGCAATGGCATTCCCAGCTCTGCCATGGTTTCCAGTGCAGGCAGGCAATGGGTTAAGTCTGTCACACCGGAATCGGAATGGGTGGTAGCACCCGCAGGATACAGCTTGACCCCCTGTACTATGCCGGATGCTTTGGCGCGTTGGATTTCGTCTGGCGGTGTATTATCCGTCAGATAAAGGGTCATCAGTGGTTCAAAACCCGCTGGCGCAACGGCCAGAATCCGTTGCTGATACGCCTCCGCCAGAGCAGTGGTGGTCACAGGGGGCACCAGATTCGGCATCATAATAGCGCGGTGATGATGCGCTGCCGTGTGCGGCACAACCAGTGCCATCATATCCCCATCACGCACATGCAGGTGCCAATCATCAGGGGTGCGAATAGAAAAGCATGTCATACGAACAGGGTATCCCTAGCAGGTTCATCATATCTCCCCCCACTAAACAGAGAGAAACCCTGCTTTGCAATGTTTTTTCATTGCACCTGTTGAGGACAGTTTTTTTGGCTGGCGGCGCTTGTGGCTGCGAGGTTACTGTCCATACGCGGGGTGCGGTTGCACAGCATTTCCCGTACATCTGCAACATCATCCACATGCACGCAAAAAACCTTTCCCACAGAACCATCCGCCTTCAGGTAACGGCGCTGACCAGCACGAATAGGTTGGCTTGTTCCCACCGCTTGCGATGCCGCAGCCTGCCGCATTAAATGCCCCAGAACGGTACGGTAGGTATCATCACGGGGAGTCAGCCCGACGCTTTCCGCAATTTTGTAAAAAGGAATGTCGACATCCGGCCGCAGAGCATCTGCATGTTGGGTGGCAAAGGTTTGTCCAAGCCGCTGTTTAGCCTGCGTATAACTTTCTGCGGCACCTTTGGGACTCAGAATATGGCACTGCGCCTCGAAGGTTGCGAGATCATCCCGGTGCAGGCGAACGGGATCCGTTGGACGTTGCCCGAAGAGGACATCCACGGGCTTACCACCAATGGTGCCTTGTTCCCGCATTTCCTGTACCACCGCGCTGAAGGCTTGCGTGTTGCGGCGTAACCCGGTCTGGCGCTCAATGTCGCTAAGCGTCAGATATTGGCTGAGATCAACTTGTGACCAACGGTTGTCTTTTTCTCTTACATACTGGTTGAATTGCTGCTGGGTTTGAATCAGGCGGGTGCCATCCGCATCTATCTCTGCTATATCCAGTTTTGGGCGATGGCGCTGCTGTTCCTGCTCTGCCAGCTCCAGCAGGGGATCACGCTTACGACGCACATGCATCACATCCAGCGCCTCCAGCCCACGGCGGCCTTCCATATCACGCAGCATGGCTTCCGGTGGGGTGAGCGATGGATGGGCTTCATCCACTACCGAGAGGTAAATGCCAACTTTATCCGGGTCTTGCATATTCAGGCGCATGACACGTCCCACCATTTGCATGAGCATCCATTCGGACTGCACATCACGCATCATCACCACGGCACCTATTTCATCATCATCATGCCCCTGTATCAACAAATCAGCGGAAACGAGCGCCTTAAACTCACCCGCTCGATGTGCCGCCAATATGGCTTCGCGCTGGCGGGTCGGCATGGTGCCATCTATGGCACGGGCATAATGCGAGCCGAATCGTTCATTCAGTTCATCCGCTATGGCTTTACAATGGTCAATGTCCTTGCCAAAAACCATCATTTTCTGATCTTTCAGTGGTCGGTCAGGCAAGTCTGCGCGGTGATGCACATAGTTTTCAATGATATCATAGGTTTTTTCATCCCGCGCACGACGTGACTTGGCGCGTACCAGTTGATTTTCACTCAATCCACGTGCGTCTGCTTCTTCCGCAAGAATTGCGGGATCAATCTCGATACGGTGCTGAAAAATCAGGTTTTGCATTTCGCAAACAAACCCCTGCCGAATGGCATCATAGAGCGGAATATGGTCAATCAGATCCGAGCGACCAAACAGGGTTTCGCTGATATTCAGACCATTATCAAAGTGACCCGTGGCAGTGAAGGCATGCACAATGTGCTTACCGCTGTTGATGAAATGGGTCTTCAGCATCTCATGGGTGAGTTCACCCTGCATCATATGGGCTTCATCCAGAATCACGTAGTCATAGGCATCGGGGTCAAGATAACCGTTTTCGATGGCAGATTGAACAGACTGCACCGGCATAATGGTGACCGCTTTATCCGTGGCAAAAACATCATGTTTTTCTTCCGCATTCAGGCTGGCACGGTAGATGCCCACCTGATCTGGCTGGAAGCCTACCGGATCCATAAATTTCTTAGCGGTTGGCTTCACCAGATCAATACGTGGCGTCAGAACCAGAGTGCGGCGAGGGCGAGGATGTTCCGCCTGCGATAGTGGCTGAACAGATGCATGGTGCAACGCACGTGCAGCCGTACCCATAATAACCGTTTTACCAATACCGGTTGCGGCGACCAATGCGCCATGACGATTCCCAAGACTTAAGTCTGCACAGATATTCTCGCCAATATCGAATTGATGTTCGCGGAAGCGACATTCATCCGAAGCCAAAAACTCCAGCAGGTCATGACCTGCTTGTTGGGGAGAAAGGATAAAGCTCATAGTCTCTCTGGTATATGGCAGCCGTGGTTACGTCTACTGTATAGCGCGAATACAGCCTGTACACTTTAGCAGAGCCAAGTGACATAATGTTGACAAAAAGCTTTCTAAAACGTGAAGGCCGCCCAGCTCTGGATAGGGGCGTCACGAGAGGGAGAATGTGTCAAAAACTACCGTTTTCGAGAGCCGGAAGCACCAAAAAAGGTCGTTTGCAGGCCATTAAGCATCTCACGAGGACACTCTCTAATCGTCCATTGCCACAACATGGGTTTCCCTACGGTGTTGCGCTTGCAGTTCTTCCGCTATCAGGAATGCCATTTCCAGCGATTGCGAGGCATTCATACGGGGATCACAATGGGTGTGGTAACGCTCATGCAGATCTACTTCGGAAATCGCCTGCGCTCCTCCCAGACACTCTGTTACATCCTGACCTGTCATTTCAAAATGTACGCCTCCGGCAAAGGTACCTTCCGTTTTATGGATGGCAAAGAAATGCCGCAATTCTGCCAGAATATCATTAAAGCGTCGGGTTTTAATACCATTGGGGGATTTGAAAGTGTTGCCATGCATAGGATCAGACGACCAGACAACGCTACGCCCTTCCTGCTTGACCCGACGCACCAGACGGGGCAGGTGTTCCTGAATCGCATCTTTGCCCATACGGCTGATGAGCACAAGCCGTCCGGCTTCATTCTCCGGGTTCAGCAGGTCAATTAATTGAATCAGCTCATCTTCTTTCATGCTGGGGCCAACTTTTACCCCCACCGGATTGCCAATACCGCGCATATATTCCACATGTGCGTCTTCCAGCCCACGGGTGCGGTCACCAATCCACAGCATATGCGCAGATTGAGAATACCATTTGCCGGTTGTTTCATCCCGGCGGGTAAAGGCTTCTTCGTAGTTCAATAGCAGAGCCTCGTGAGAAGTGTAGAAATCCGCTTCTTTCAGTTGCGATATATCATTCATCTTCAGGCCGCAGGCTTCAATGAAGGTCAGGCAGGAGGCGATTTCATCCGTCAGGCGTTTAAAACGCTGCGCCTGCGGAGAACGTCGAATAAAATCTGTGTTCCATTTGGCGATACGATGCAGGGAGGCATGGCCGCCTTTGGCCAGCGAACGCAGATAGTTCAGGGTTGCGGTGGATTGATGATACGCCTGCAACAGCCGTTCAGGATCCGGCTGGCGTGCCGCATGATCCAGATCCATGGCGTTCACCATATCTCCCCGGTAACTAGCGTATTCAACTCCATCAATCATCTCGGTGGCAGCGGAGCGTGGTTTGGCAAATTGTCCGGCCACGCGACCCAGTTTCACCACCGGAACGCCTGCTCCATACATCAGTGCAACCGTCATTTGCAGCAAAATCTGGAAGTAGTTTTTCAGGTTATCGTGATGGAACTCTGCGAAGCTTTCTGCGCAATCTCCCCCTTGCAGCACAAAGGCTTTGCCTTCGGCGGCTTTGGCCAGCTCTTTTTTCAATTTCCGTATTTCATTGGCGGCTACCATAGGCGGCATGCGGGAAAGCTCGGTTTCCACACGCGTCAGGGCGGCTTTGTCTGCATAGTCAGGTTGTTGCCTGATGGGATAATCCCTCCAGCTTGATGCTGTCCATGGTTTGCGGTTTTCCGTCACAGCGGGCGCGGCGGTAGGGTGGCGGGGGGCATCGGCGCTTTTCATGGTGCGTGTAATTCCATTTGACAGAGGGGAATGAATAGGCAGATACCTATCATATCTTTTCGCAAAAAACAAAGGAACAGGCGTGATATGAGCCATTCTTCCAGCGCAGACCAACGGGTTGCATTTCAAGGCGTGCATGGTGCCCATTCCGATATGGCGTGCCGCAAAGTTTTTCCCTACATGGATACATTGCCTTGCCCAAGCTTTGAAGATGTGTTCAAAGCCGTGGAAAGTGGGCAGGTGAAATATGGTCTGGTGCCGATTGAAAACTCTCGCGCTGGCCGTGTGGCAGAAATTCATAACCTGCTGCCAGAGACTCATTTGCATATCATTGGGGAATATCTGCACCCGGTGCAGCATCATCTGGTCGCGCCAAAAGGCGCAACGTTTGAGGGCATTCAGCATGTGTATTCGCACCCGCAAGCCTTGATGCAATGCCGCAACCACCTGCTGGATATGGGGGTGGAGCGTCATGCTTATGCGGATACGGCTGGCGCTGCCAAAGATGTAGCAGCATGGAATGACCTGAGTAAAGCGGCGCTGGCCACAGCCCTGGCAGCGGATCTGTATGGCTTGCATATCGTGAAAGAAAACATGCAGGATGCCAATGACAACAGCACGCTGTTTGTCACGATCTCCCGTGAACCGCTGGAACTGCTGGGCAATGAAGAGCATCTGCTCACCAGTGTTCTGTTCACGACCCGCAATATTCCGGCCTCTTTGTTCAAGGCACTGGGTGGCTTTGCCACCAATGGCATCAACCTGCTGAAACTGGAAAGCTATCTGCCTGTCACCGCGCCGGATACCGCCAGCTTTTTTATCACTTTCTCCGGCCACCCGGAACAGCGTAACGTGCAACTGGCGCTGGAGGAACTGGGATTCTTCTGTCGGCAGGTGAAAGTGCTGGGCGTCTACCCGGCGGACAGAACCCGGCCCGTGGCGTAATCTGGTGGCATGAAGCAACCTGCAGCAGGTATAAAAGGCACATCATAGCGAAAGGGTGGAGAGTCTTTTCTCCACCCTTTCGCATTTTTAGAATGGTACGCCTCTTGATTATCGTGCAGCGCTTTCATCCCGCCCCTGTTCGAGCGCAGCATGCTGACTGGCATCCAGCGCGCCTGCCACCATATGGGTATCATGTTGCGCTGCCACAACCTGATGGCGAGACTGATAGTCAGAGACAAAGAAATCAACGGTTGTTTCTTCTCCTACGAAGTTAAATAATTCACGCACACGCGGGTCATGATTCAGCACGGAACGGTTAAACTTGCGTGCAATTTCCTGCGGATTCGCCAGATCTTCCATATGAATAATGGTGAGAGGGCGTGGCGATTCCGGATTTTGCGGATCCAGCCGCATGGCATCATAAGACTGCGCACGGATGACGCGATCATTCAGTGCCCCCGCTGCATAGCCCATGGTTGGAACCGCCATGGTTGGGACACCAGCCGCAATACCAGAGATGAGACCGCTATAGCCGGAAATGACAACAAATGCTGCCGCATTGCTAATCATGTGCCGATGTTGCTCTACAGGTACGTTGTTCTGAATGCGAATACCGCCAACGCGTTCTGCTTCTTCAACAATTTTTGCAAACAGGTTCGGTGGACATTTGGGGCTAATATTCAATACCCACTCACGATCCGCATAAACCGTGTGCGGTTTGCTCTGAATCATACCCATGAAATATTGGTAATCGGGATTTTCTTCGCTGGGATCCTGTACGAATCCACCGCCACCAGAGACAAACACAACGCGATCTTCATCCGCAATGGAGGGGTCTTTTTCCGGAATACCGGGAGAGATGAAATGTCCCAGACTGATAATTTCTACACCTGTCGCCGCCAGAGCACCTTCTGGATAGAACTGCTCCAGAATCTTGTCGCCACGGTACAAAAGCTTATTCGCAACGGTTTGTATATGATGCAGTTGGTTGGCGGGGGTATCAAAAGTATTATCCTGATAAGGGATATCCCGGCCTAGTGGGTAAACCAGAGTATCTGGGTTCACCATTTTGGCGCGGTTAGCCATGTACTGCATTTCATCAGAGAAGGTGCCGTATCCGGTAGGCCATAACTCTGGCACCAGATAAACATATTCGCGCTTTGACAGAGCATGGTCTATTTTTTGCAACCTCTGACGGCGAACCTCTGGGTGTGCCATAAATTCAAAGGGTGAACCATCCAGCATAGGACTTGCTTTAAAGTCGCCTTTGATCCGATTATACGTTGTCTGAGAGGGCAGGGTGATATAATCAACGGAGTGGTCAAAGCCATAATCTTTCAGGTCAATTTGACCGTTGTTGGTCATAGCAGCTATCGTGTCTTCGCTGGCCATAATATCTACCGCAAAGCCGCGTGCAATCATGCCATTCACCACATCAATCATGCGATCTGCATGGCTGGCTGTCAGCGAAGATTCGATCCACATCAAGATGCGCGGGCTGTGCTCTGCTACATCCGATGCCACTTCCTCTTTGGTTCGGCCGAAATGCCCGATGGATGCAATGGATTGAATAAACGCATGACGAGCATCAGGAAATCCAACTGTTTGCTCAGCGATATAGGCAACCAGTGTTTCATAATTTGCTGCCGGATTTTGAATCATGCGGAATATATTTTCATAAGCAGTACGTTGCATAGTGTTTAACCTTCTATAGAAAATGTTAGCAGATGTGTTGGTGGAGAATTACTTACTAAAACCTTGAAACTCTGTGAAATGACGCAACCAGACTTCAGCCAGTTTCATTAAAAGCGGGTCAGGTAACTGCGTGACTTTGCCACCTTCTACTTCGTCGGCTGTGTTCAACAGCATTTGCGCACCCAGTAGATACTCTGCTAATGATAAGGGTAAGGTAGAACTCACCACACCGCGCCCTTCATGGAAATTGACCGAGTTACCCCCATTCAGTAATTTGACACTCTTTCCACCGGGGAGGGTATAAACATCAGCAATATCCCCTTCTTTCAGACGAACATTCAATGCGCGCTCTTTCAGAGCGGGTAAATCCAGTTCATCATCCCCTGATGTGACGGAAGAAATGACGACTTCATCTTTTAAGATTCCCCATTCATCGCCACGAATACCGCGATTGCCGGTGGCACTGATAATGAGATCTGCCCGACGCAACAGTTCTTCTTTGCTGGCTGCGACCTGAAACCCCATACCGGCAGCCTGTACCAACCGTAGAGGATTAAGATCATAAACAAGAGGACGCATTCCACGGTTTCTCAGTTCCAGTGCAGCAGCCATACCGATTTTGCCCAGACCAATAACGGCTACGGTATTCATGTCCTCAAGTTGCCGGGTTTCTCCGTGAATAAGCAGTTCATCGGTCTTTTTGACGACCGCACGGCCGACCTGATTATCTTCCGGTTCTTTTAGCGGACTGCGCGCTTTTGAAATTACCCGTGTATTCAAAACCGCAGGCCGCACCGGCTCTTCTGGAGTTTCACCTTGCTCGATTTTAGCATGATATTCTACTCGTTCAGCCTCATAGTCGGCGCGTATGTTAGCAAACATTTGCTCATATTTTTGATGTCCGTTCTCGGTACCTTCTACCACACCAGCAATTTTTGCAGCCAGCTCAGGGTCAGCCATGATAGCAGGTAGCGCGTACGCAAAATACCCCCCTTCATCTACAATGATAACGGGGTCTTCTACGCCACGCAGGCGTTCTTTAAAATAGCTCACCGCAAATTCAGGAGTACGTAGCACGTGCTTATTCACATAAGCATCTACTTCGACCATTTGCTCAATAATCCGCTCTGCACGTGGATCGCGTTGTGATGACTTGGGAATGAAGGAAACTATTTGTCCAAGCTTTGCAAATGCTTCCAACAAAGCAATCATATCCATGGTGGTATGATTGGCGATGATGAAGGATGCTTTGGGTTGTGGAGTGGCATCTTCTGTGGATGCCGCAACTGATTCCGTTAAGCTGTCTAACAGTTTATCATCACAAGATATTTCTGTCATATCCGGATTTTGAATCCGCATGGAATCAGTATAGAATCCGGCTAGTTTGCGTTGGCGGCTGCTGTGCATAGGGTGACCCCAAAGTGTATCTGGTTACAAATTATGTGTAACTGGGTACATTGTTTTTGTGACAGTTTCTTGACGCTTTGGAGAAAGATTTATGATTATTTCGGTGCTTATGTCTGTTTTATGTGCATTAATGGTTGTCTGATCCGCGCCGGATGGAGAGGTCTATTTTCTTTCAATAACAATAGATTGCGACAGAATCATAATATTGCTTTGGATGCGTCACCACCGCCAGCAAGCCAGATTTTAAAAAAGTCTTCCCCCTCCTGATTCTGTGCCTAGTCTGGTAGTTGCACGACAGCTTCGCCATCCAGCACCACCTGTTCCCGAACCAGACATTGGGTGGAGAGGGTGACGCGTTTTTTTTCCGGCTGCAAAGCCGTGACGGTTGCGCGGGCATAGACAGTATCCCCCACCCGTACGGGTGCTTTAAAGCGTAGATTTTGGCTAACATACAAGCAACCAGGGCCGGGGAGCTGCGTGCCAATAACCGTCGAAATGAGACTGGCGGTTAAAAACCCATGCACAATGCAGCCTTTGAAATAGGTGCCTGAGGCAAACTCTTCGTTCAGGTGCATGGGGTTCGTATCCCCGGAAACACCGGCAAAGTTGCGCACATCCGTATCCGTAATGGTGCGGCTGTAGAGTGCGCTCATGCCTATATGCAAATCATTAAAGCGATAGCCGTGTAGTTCATCGCGCAAACTCATGGGGGCTGGCCTCCTGCCGCTGGTGTTGGTGTGTGACATTGTACTGTTGTATCGTGCCGTCGTCAGTATCAACTGAAAACCATGTTCTGTTTTTTCCTTATAACACACGCAACACAAGACATGTTGTGGCATAATGATCTGCATGTAAAAAACATGTCATCATCTCACCTCTGACGTGATAGAACAATGGCCATGTTGAGAAGCCAACATTCAGGAGCGGTCATATGCAAGTTCTGGTCTTTAATGCAGGCAGTTCCAGCCTGAAATTTGGTGTGTTTGACCTAAGCCGTGACGATAGCCGGTTGATTAAAGGCGAGTTTGAGCGATTTTCTCCCTCCGGTTGCTTGCTGCACTGGCGGGCTGGAGGAGAGCAGGGCAAAGATGAGACACGTCCTATGCCCTGCCAGACCATCTCGCAGGCGATTGCCATGGTGCCGGAACTCCTTCAGCAGGCGGGTATGACCGCGCTACAGGCGGTGGGGCATCGCGTGGCGCATGGGGGAGAGCGGTTTCATCAGGCCACTGTTATTGATGATGATGTGCTGAGATACATTGAAGCCTGCACGCCGCTGGCTCCCTTGCATAATCCGGCTAATCTGGATGCGATAGAACTCAGCCGACTGCAATGGCCGGATATTCCGCAAGTTGCAGTATTTGATACAGCATTCCACCATTCCATTCCCGCCTACGCCACTACCTATGCCGTGCCGGAGGAGTGGCGCAAGAAGGGCTTGCGCCGCTATGGGTTTCACGGCACATCGCACCGCTATGTTGCATTGCGTGCTGCGGATGCAATGCAGAGCCACCTGACCGACTTACGCCTGATTAGCTGTCATTTGGGCAATGGAGCCAGCCTGTGCGCCATCAGCCATGGGCTATCGGTGGATACGTCCATGGGCATGACGCCTCTGGAAGGGCTGGTGATGGGCAGCCGATCCGGCGATGTGGACCCCGGCATGTTTGCTTTTTTACAGCGGGAGATGGGGCTTTCTGCCATTGAGATAGAGCAGGCGCTCTATCAGGAAAGTGGTCTGAAAGCATTAACAGGCACCCATGATATGCGAGATATTGAGCAACGCGCCGCAGAGGGGGATAACAATGCGCAATTGGCTATTCAGCTCTATGCCTACCGGGTGCGGAAATATATTGGCGCCTATGCCGCCGCCATGGGCGGCGTGGATGCCCTTGTGTTTACAGGCGGTATTGGCGAACATTCCGCTACCATGCGTCGCCGCATTTGTGACCAGCTAGGATTCATGGGAATGATGGTAGATGAGGATGCGAATAGCCGTATTGCCCTGCAGGGGTTTGAATGCGTGCCATTTCATATGCCACATTCCCGCGTGCGGTTATGGGTCACGCAGACCAATGAGCAATATATGATTGCACGGGAAACCTGCGATGCCCTGAAACAATGTGCTGCGGTTCAAGCCACTCTGGCATCATCGTCGCCGGAGCATGGGGGGTGTCATGTGGTGATTCCCGTGGCGGTATCTGCCCGGCATGTGCATTTATCGCAGCAGGCGGTGGAGGCCTTGTTTGGTAAGGGCTATCAACTGACCCGAATGAAAAACCTGCGCCAGCCGGGGGCGTGGGCAGCGCAGGAAACCGTAAAACTTATCGGGCCGAAAGGCACCTTCGAGCATGTACGGGTATTGGGGCCGGTACGTTCCCGCACACAAATAGAAGTGTCCCGTACGGATAGTTTTACCCTGGGAGTGGAAGCACCGGTGCGGCAATCCGGCGATCTGGAAGGCACCCCCACTCTGACGCTGCAAGGCCCGGCGGGAGACTTCACCACAGATGGGCTGATTATCGCGGCGCGACATATCCATATGTCGCCCGCAGAAGCACAGGCCATGGGGCTAAAGCATGGGGATTATGTGCATGTGACCGTAGGGGAAAATGGTCGTCAGGTCTCTTTTGCTAATGTGTCGGTACGGGTGAGTGAGGATTTCATCACAGAAATGCATATTGATACAGATGAGGCAAATGCCGCGGGTATCAGCCATCAGACGCAGGGGGAACTGGTAGTGCATACGGCAGATTGCCGGGTACATATTACCGGTGCACCCAGTATGCAACTGGCCGCCTGAAACAATCTGAAACAATCTGAAACAAAACGCATGACCACGGAAGGGAGCCGTATGATATGGGCACACTGAGCGGAAAAAAAGGACTGGTGATTGGCATTGCCAACGAGCACAGCATTGCATGGGGCTGCGCCAAAGCCTTTCATGAAGCAGGGGCAGAACTGGCCATTACCTACCTGAATGAAAAGGCTGAGCCACATGTGCGCCCATTGGCGGAGGCTGTTCAAGCCCCCATTCTTCTGCCACTGGATGTGCAAAATGCCACGCAGATGGACGCCGTGTTTGAGCGAATTCACGCAGAATGGGGGCGGCTGGATTTTGTGCTGCATTCCATTGCCTTTGCCCCGAAAGATGATTTGCATGGCCGGGTGGCAGATTGCTCCCGCGAGGGGTTTTTGAAAGCGATGGATGTCTCCTGCTATTCTTTTATTGAACTGGCGCACCGCGCTGAACCATTGTTGGCAAAAGGAGAACCCGGCGGTGCCCTGCTGACGGTCAGTTACTATGGCAGCCAGAAAGTCGTACCCAACTATGGGGTTATGGGGCCTGTGAAAGCCGCTTTGGAGAGTGCCGTGCGTTACCTCTCTGATGAGTTGGGTGCCAATGGCATTCGGGTTAATGCCATTTCACCGGGGCCACTCCTTACCCGTGCAGCCAGTGGCATTGCACATTTTGATGCATTGCTGGAAGAAGCGCGCGAAAAATCTCCCAAGCATCAGGTGGTGGATATTGACGATATTGGCGCACTTGCCCGCTTTTTGGTCAGCGATGACGCCAAAGCCATTACCGGGAATGTCTCCTACATTGACGCCGGTTTTCACGTGGTGCTGTGAAATTAAGAGGGGAGACCGATTGCCTGTGCGGTAAGTTAATGACTACAGGCGCTGCGTGACCCGGAGTAGGCAAAATATTTTGCCGTAGATAAACCGTGTTAGCTAGATTTTTTCTCGTTTATTATAATGTTATTTTTTATTTTATTATCGATTGAAATCTATGGTGGTCGGTAGCGGAGAGCTATCGAACTGTTCGGACAAACTTCTTGAAGCTATTCAACGCTCCAGCAAGTTGTTCGATTCCGTTACGGTGGCTAGATAGCTATCCAAAATCACCATCTTGATAAGTAACCGAATTGGTTTATGATTACGAAAATTATGTCTGTAGACTAGGGGATTTATATGCGTGGTAGTATGCTCAAGGAGCCTAGAAATATCAGTAGGCTTGATACGGATCGCAGTGTGGTGATGGCATGTCAAGACAACTTGAAATTTATGCGCCCCATGAAAGATGGCAGCATGAAGCTGGTAATGACTTCACCTCCCTATAATATCGGCAAATCATACGAGAAGAAATCCCCTCTTAAAAATTACATTCAAGATCAGGCTCAGGTTATTTCTGAGTGCGTGCGCCTACTTCATCCGAACGGTTCGCTGTGCTGGCAAGTCGGAAACCATGTTCAGAATGGCGAAATTTTCCCGCTCGATATTGTGCTGTATCATATTTTCAAAGATCATGGGTTGAAGCTAAGAAATCGGATCGTCTGGCACTTTGAGCATGGCTTGCATTGTTCCAACCGCATGTCTGGACGGTATGAAACAATTATGTGGTTTACGAAAGGTGATGATTATACTTTTAACTTAGACCCTATTCGCGTGCCCTCGAAATATCCCAACAAGAAATACTACAAAGGTCCTAAAGCAGGTCAGCTATCTTCTAATCCCAATGGCAAGAATCCAGGTGATGTCTGGATTTTTCCAAATGTGAAACATAACCATGCGGAGAAAACCATTCATCCTTGCCAATTTCCTATCGAGTTAGTTGAGCGGTTAGTTTTGTCTATGACGGATACCGGAGATGCGGTGTTCGATCCTTACATGGGCGTTGGATCAACTGTAGTTGGTGCGGTAAAACATAACCGTATTGGGTATGGCTGCGATGTAATGCCTGAATATGTCGATGTAGCTTGGCAGCGCATTCATGATTTACGCGCAGGGACGCTTAAAACGCGAGAAATGTACAAGCCGGTTTATGACCCCTCTCAGCCCTATGGAGGCCATAAATGAGGATTGTAACGCACTACTCACATTTGAATGGGCTTGAGTATCTAATGGTTCATAAGCCGCACCTGTGGGAGGAAATTAAAAAAGTCATTTCAAAGATTGATGCCGAGTCATGCAAAACCAAAGAATCTAAAGAAAAGCGCACAACAGGAAAGCGCTTCTACTCTCCTATTGAACTCAATAAATGTATGAATGAAGGGCTCTCGAAGTATGGCTGGCATGAATCGAGAACCTCTTATTGGGTAACAGAGGATGCTCAATTGATTCGCAAAACAATTCACATGGATGCAGCTCAGCAAAAGGCAGAAATTGAAGCGGCCGGTGGCAAGCCTATTTTCTCGTATAATCAAACTGACTTTGTGAAAGATAGAACTGCTGTAGAAGTACAATTCGGAAAATATTCATTTGTAGCCTACGATCTATTCGTCAAGCACATGGCATTTTTCGTAGGTGACGTTATCGATGTTGGCATCGAAATTCTTCCAATGAAAGAACTGCAGCAGGAAATGTCCTCTGGTGTCGCTTATTACGAAGGTGAACTATATAATTTGATACGTCAGGGGCGCGGAATCCCCGCTGTACCACTTGTATTGGTTGGTATTGCGCCTTAAAAGTCAATCGAACTGCCTAGAGTTGGCTGCTACACTCAAATATGTGGAATTAAAGCTGCTCTGAGTCTGGCGCAGCCAACTCTCCATATTATTATAGTCGAACTCCCCACGGCTGGCGGTGGGAAAGAGTATGGGTAGCATTCCGTTCGTTTTAGTCCGGAATGGTGGAGCCATGCGGAATCGAACCGCAGACCTCTACAATGCCATTGTAGCGCTCTACCAACTGAGCTATGACCCCACACGGTCGGAAAAAAGCACATACGGCGCCACTTGACTGAACAGTAAACAATCGGCGCGGTTGGTACATAGGGGGCAGGCTTTTGGCCATACTCCTTAGGTGCAGGCAAGCTAAATAACGTATTGCAGGGGGCTTGGCAAGGGCAAAATGCACCAGTCATATGCCACCTTCATAGTCGGCAGTGCCATAGGCGGGGCAGCAAAGTGTAAGTGGGGGCACGCGTGACGCTGTGATGCCTTTGATGCTGGTTTAACGTTCCTGCCGCAGGAACCGTAGGAGAATTAATGTCCGCTTCGGTACTATGGTTTCGCATCACGGGCATACACACCAATAAACTGCACACACAAACTTGCACATACATACTTTACGGACGACGCAAGGGGGCGGGGCAGGTGATGCAACATCTGCTTTCACATTGTGACAGCATGCCATTTTTTGCCAACGTATCAAGCGGATACACCGCATTAAGGTCACGCCATGAAGCAGGCGCTTGATGACCATAAGGAGGAGAATCTATGTCTGGTCAAACTTATTCCACCCCCCGCATGCATGATGATTTAGAGATAGCCACTCGCAAGGACATGCAGCGGCGAGCCGAGCATGAAAAACCCCTTTCTCTGCTAACGTTCAGCATGGGGTTTGTGGTCGGGGCGATTGGTTATTTTGTGCTGATTTATGCTATTTCTTCGGTGTTTGATCACCGTTTTTCTGGCAGTGAAATAATGGCAAGTTTTCTCATTATTGTCTCGGTGGTGGCGGTACTTGGGGTTGTGCCGCTGTGGTTGTTAAAGAAACTGGCGAGTCTGTCACGGGATGTCGAGGGGGATGATTCCCGCTACGAGATGCGGCATTTTGCCGATGCACAGTCCCAACCGGATATTATTTCCCCTATGGAGCATACGACCCGTGCGGATGTGACCACCACCCCACAGGATGAACAAGAGGTGCAGCGGCAGTCTGTACCAAAGAAAAAATGATGTTATCACGCAGCAGGGCAAGGAGAGGTATCGTAACATGCCGCATGGTGAATCTATAGAAGCCGGAATGCGTTACATCTTTCCGACAGGCGGAAGAATAACGGAAAGGCCATTGATGTGAATGAGATGCTTTTTATACAATAAACATCATGTTAAAACCGGGAAACGATGCACATGCATCGAACATGAGGGGGAATGAATAGACACAGTGGAATGGAGCCTGACATGCAAACCTCATATCCTCATAAAACAGGCCAAGCCCGCCCCACGCGCCCGTTGGAAGGCGACCAGAGCAAGAGCATGCACAGGGTGAAGCGACCCGCCCCTCTTCATCAGGATGCGGATGTATTCTGGTCACAGCAGCAGAACCGCCGTTTCATACCCAATACCTATTCTCTGGCCGCAATATGGCTGCTGGTGCTGGGGTTATCCTACCTGACCTCGATACCCATGCGGGCGCACATGGACTGGTATCATGCGCTGCCCAAATCTCGTCTGACACCGCCGGATTGGGTATTTAGCGTAGTGTGGCCTGTGCTTTATAGTAGTCTGGCGTTTGCTTTCTGGCGCGTGTGGCGAACATTAGCCCTGCGTGCGCAGGCTAGCACCACCATTGCGCTGTTCTTTGCCTTGCATATGGCCACCAATTACCTCTGGACCTATATGTTTTTTGTGCGGGAATCTCCCGGTATGGGCTTTTACTGGCAATGGCTGGTGGATGTCGGTGCCATCATGCTGTGCTTATGGTTTACCCGCATTCACTGGATTGCGGGGGTATTGCTGTTGCCATATCTGGGCTGGCTGGGGTTTGCTACCTACCTGAATTGGGTGGTCTGGAATCTGACCCCCACTTGGTAGGCTGTGCATCAGCCTACCAGAGCGGCCACCAACCCCATCAGGCTACCAAACACGCCACCCCAGATAACCAGCCATCCCAGATGCTCTGCGATGATTTGTTGTACCATGGTTTTCACCTGCGATGGGCTGAGTTCTGCCAAACGGCTGTCAATCATGGCTTCCACCTTGTCCCGCAGGCTATCAATAAAGCTGGATCCAGAAGATTCATCGCTATTGGGGGAGAGATGTTTTTCTGCCAGTTCCGCAATCATTTCCTGCAATTTTAGTTTGACGGGTTCCCGCATGGGCTGAAGCGCCTGTGCCCCCCCAACAAACGAGAGCATGCCGCCCAAAGGGGACTCCACAATAGCCTGCACAAGCTTATCAAACAGGGTGTCATAATCGACTTTAGCGGCAATCTGTGTCGCCATGGTCTGATCTGCTTGGGGAGCTGAAGTATCGGCCATGGTTTGTTGCAGAAAAAAACGCTCAATATGCTGTTTATCAAAAAACTCTTTTAGCATCAGTTGCTTGATGGTGCTTTTGAATTCCTCGAAACGGTTGGGTATCACCCCGGATCCATACAATCCCGGTACTTTTTCAAATAACATATGTACAGCCAGCCAGTTGGTGATGCCACCGGAAAAGCCAAACAGCCCAACCTGTTGCAACAGATACGCGGCGGGTAGCTGCGGCATGGAAAAGCCGATAGCGGCCATAGCGGCAGTCGAGAGATTGGTGATGAGGGATGCATGTTTCATGGTCAATTCCATGTCTGGTCTGGTGAAAGGATAAAGGAGGGGGGTTATTCTTCAAATACGGCATCCGTACGTGCCCCAATGCGTATCAGATGCCCATTGGGATCTATCAGGTGAAACTCCCGCATATCCCACGGCATAGGGTGAATGGGGCTGAGGCGGGGAATGCCCTGCTGCGGTATCTCCGCAATTTGGAAAGATTCGTACCAGGCATCCACATCTTTCACACGGATATAGCAACCGGAATAGGAAAAATCCGGTTCCAGTTCTGGCATGCCGAAAAAATGAATCTCCGCTGCTTCGCGCACCAAAATAGCATAATCATCCGGGTGGCGCTGTACAAACTGTGCCCGAAAGCCCAGTTGGGCATAGAACTCCAGTGTTTGATCCAGATGTTTACATGGCAATGTAGGAATTGCGCGTGCCGCCATGATGTACCCTCCCGTGGCATTTGCATCTCTGGTCTTGTCCGCTTTCTTATCACTTATACCTGCGGGTCGTCCAGTCCTTGCGCAGCATAACCCAATCATGACAGCAGATTCTTCTGGGGGAGGTATTATGGCTATGCTAATCGTTGGGCAAAAAATGGTAGATGGTATCGTGACGGTCTAAAAAGAGCCGCGTGATCAGACGCGGCTCTTTCCGTGATTCCGGTATAACTTCTGGGGGAAGATGTTATTCCTGACAATCTACCTCGCTGTAATCCGGGCTATAGCCAGCACCCAGAAAGTTATTGCCGCAGGTGGTGTTGCCAGCATTGCTATTGCCGGCATTACCGGGGCCCGCTGCCGGAGCAATATTTTCCAGGTCCACATCTGCAATATTGTTCAGGTTACCGGGCTGACCCAACAAGCTCAGGCTGAAATTGGTTGGCTGAAAGCCATAATTGGTCGTTTGACCGGTACCAAACGCTTCTCCACCATAAGAGAAGTAGTAGTCCGGTAAATCATTCACGCCACGCTGGAACTGATTGGACGCGTTTGTGGTCGCATCATCGCCACTGTTGTCACCACTGTTGTCGCCGCCGTTATCACCGCCGTTGTCACCGCCGTTATCACCGCCGTTGTCACCGCCGTTGTCGCCACCGTTGTCGCCGCCGTTGTCGCCACCGTTGTCGCCGCCGTTGTCGCCGCCGTTGTCGCCACCGTTGTCGCCACCGTTGTCGCCGCCGTTGTCGCCGCCGTTGTCGCCACCGTTGTCGCCACCGTTGTCGCCGCCGTTATCGCCGCCGTTGTCGCCACCGTTGTCACCGCCGTTATCGCCGCCGTTATCACCGCCGTTATCACCGCCGTTGTCGCCACCGTTGTCGCCGCCGTTGTCGCCACCGTTGTCGCCGC
>CAZIGK010000002.1:59494-69742 GCA_964538615.1 uncultured Rickettsiales bacterium
TGTCGCCGCCGTTGTCGCCGCCGTTGTCGCCACCGTTGTCGCCACCGTTGTCGCCACCGTTGTCGCCGCCGTTATCGCCGCCGTTATCGCCACCGTTGTCCGGTGGGGTGAAGATTTGGCCTACGGCAGGATTATCATCTTCATCCCATAGTTTTTCTTCAATCGCTGCCAGTTGGGTTGCATCTGCATTTTTACCACGAACACCATTAAAGACGACTTCCGATGCATCTATGGTTTCATCATCCATTGCACCATCCAGCAGCTCAATGAAATAGGTCTGCTGGCCACGGAAGCGATTGTTGGCGCCCGTAAAGGTCACATCACTATTACCCCCGGAAATCACCAACCCTTTCTCGCCACCACGGAACCATACATTGGCAAACTCAAGGGTACTATCCACCGCAGAAACCAAGGTATAACCCGCCGTGTTCAGGGGGGCTTCCAGCCCTAGTCGCTTCAGTAACAAACTTGCACTGCCAACGCTAATCAAGCTGCCCGGAGCGGAAGCTTGCAGCATTGTTTTGTTACGACCAGCGCCTTGCAGCGTCAGGTCTTTGTCCTGAATGGTTAGGGCTTCTGCAAAGCTTGCTTGTGGCAGATGGATAGTATAGCCATCCTCCGCAGCATCAATGGCGTTCTGAATACCTATGCCACCACTGCGGCTCCAGCTATTTTCTGTCACAAAAAGCTGGTTTGGACGGGTGATGAGTACGCCGCGCCCTTGAGAGGAAGTATCATCCAACGCGTGATTGATACGGTCTTCCAGCCAGAAGCCTTGCGCACGGCTGAGGTTCTTACCGCGAACCAGGGCGGTACCGCTATTGGTAGGCACATCATACCAGTTGCGGGAACCATCGATACGCAGATTTTCCCCAAACAGGGTGACATACCCACGCCAGTTGGTTTTGCCGGAGAAGCGGTTATTGCTAAATTCATAGCCACTGGAGAAACCAGTCTCTAGGGGCGCAGCATATTGTTGGATATAGACCGGAGCCGAGATAAACGCATTACCCGTGACCGTCATGTCGCGCACATCCCGCAGAAACACGCCATAACCCGCCTGATCATTGAAGCGATTATCTGCAATGGTGACGTTGCTGCTATGGTGATCCAGATTGATTGCGTCCTGCCAGCCGGAGAATTGGTTGTTCACCAGCGTAATTTGCCCTGCATTGCGGCCAATATCCACGGCATCCGCATCTGAGCCTCGATGCTGGAAGCTGTTATACTGTACCAACAGGTTATCAGCATCCCGACCGAGTGCAATACCATCCAATGCATCACCACCCTGAATGGTAAAGCCATCCACGGTCAGGTTATCCACGTCATCGCCGCCGTAGATACCCCTGATAACCGTTGGATTGGCGTTGCGATGGGTAATAACGCGGCCACTGCGACGCACCTCGTCATGGCCAGCCAGCAGACGCGTATTATCGAAACGCACGTTCAGGCCGTTTTCATCAGCACCTTGGGTATAATCCCCTTCGCCAACCCACAGTTCAATACGTTGGCCAACGCTTGCAATGGCATCCAACAGGGTACTCAGCAGACCACCTGCATTCTGACGCATGAGAATGCTACCGCTACCGCTGGTGCTAAGGCTACCCGCATCCGCACGGGTAACACCGTTGGTCTGGTAAGCACCGTTGCGGTTAATGAGAATATCCGCATCCGCCGTGCTGATGCTGCCGCTGATGTCTATACGGTTACCGCGCAGGTCCACCGTGCCGCCCTGAGCATCCACCTGTCCTTGAATATCCAGCGCATTATCCGCTGGCTGGCTATGATAAGCCGTGAAGGTAACATCTCCGCCGCTAGTGAGGACAGATGCGCCGGATTCCAGACGAATGCCTGCACCCGTTGCCCAGTCACGCCGGGTATCCGCAATCAGGTCGCCACCTTGTGTTTCAATCAGACGGCTGATGTAGATGCGGCCATTACCGCTGAGATCCGCATCTCCTGAGAGAATGGCGTTACCGCCTAAGGTTTGCAGGGTGGTGATATTCATATGATGGTCAGCGGCCAGCAATGCTGACTGACCACGCAATAGGGCACGGCTCTGGTTGCTATCGGCCATATGCAGGTCATCGCCACTATAGGCATCCAGCAGGCCACGGCTGGCCTCTACCGTCACATCATTGTTAGCGCCATTGCCGGCAGCGACTTCCAATCCATTTATGGTATTGCTGTTAGAGGAAGGAACAATGCCATTGGCGCGCAGGGTGATATTGCCGTTACCAGAGGACACACGCGTACCATTCGCTTGATTGCCTGAACGGATGCGTAAATCATCCTGTGCAATCAGGGTCATGTTGCCGCCGGAGGTGACGTCTGTCGCGCCAGACGTCTGGCCACCAATTTCAATGTCATGCGCAGTGATATTCAGGGTCGTGCCAGCTTGCAGGAGGGTTTGTCCAGTCGGGTTGGTTCCACCAACGGAGATTTTATGCCCCGTTACATTCACCGCACCCTGTGTGGCTTCAATACGGCGGGACAACAGGATATCCGTGCCGCTGCTGGCCTGACTGAGCAGGGTAATATGACCCTGATGGCTGACTACTTCTGATAATTCCAGCCCCTCACCAGCGGTCAGGGTCACGTTATTATTCGCTTCCACTCGCGCATTATTGCGACCTGTTAGGGTGGTGAGTGGGTTACCATCCAATAATTGAATTTTGCCGTTGGTGGCTGTCAAAGAGACATCTCCCGCACTGGAAGTAACCTCTGTAAAGTTGTTGGTTGCAGAACCGCCGCTGCCTGCGGCGAAGACCATATCCTCGTCTGCCTGCAAGGTGACGCCTTGCGCCCCGGCAACGCGGGTCCAGCTACCACCGTTACCACTGTGGCTGGTCACACGCACGTCATGCCCTGCCACGCCATGGACGGTGCCCGCAGCCTGAATGAAAGCGTTGTTGGTGCCCCACGCTTCAAGGGTTATATCCCGATCTGCCTGTAGAGTAATATTGCCGTTGCTTTGCACTCGTGCTGTGTTGCGGCGGGTCACACCATCCACTTTCACATCGCGTCCGGCCTGAAGGGTAATATCCGCATCCGCGCCCGTGGTGACCAGACGATCACGCACCAGCACATCCTGAGCGGAAACCAGCGTCAGATCCCCCTGTCCCGTTGCATTGACAGCACGTTCAACGGTCAGATTTTGCCCGGCTTCGGTATTTTCCAGCGTAACATTGGCGTGTTGCTGCTGGTTTTGTAGCCAGTCGGCGGTGATGTTATTCACGCTATTGCCATTTTGAGAGATTTTTACTTCACCCTTCGTGGCTTTCAGGTGCACGCTACCCAATGTTCCATTGGCAGATTCCGTCTGCGCGATACGACCCGCTATCGGCAAAAGCAGTGAACCAGAGGTCACTTCCACTTCGCCACCCTTGCTATTGCCGCCGGTCACCACCATCTCGGTTGGTTGGAAAAAAGTGGTGGTATTATCCGCGCCAGAGATGACGACTTTACCGTTTTTGTTGTTCACGCGGGCAGCTTTCACCACGCCATTGACGTTAATGACGCTGCTAAGAGCGTTGCTCGCCTGCTGCGCCGTCATCAGTACGTCGCCTTTTTGTGCCTCGACAGTCCCTGAGGTTGCGGCATAAAAATGATCGGTTCGGTTCGTGGGAGCCGCAAATTGAATCAAGCCATCGCCATAAAAATCCAGCGTTGGCTGTACGCCAGCGGCCAGCATAACATTGCCCTTTTTGGCAACAATAATGCCATTATTGCTAACATGTGGCGCCACCAGCGCCACCAGTCCTTTGGATTCAATGGTCGCCACTTCTGCAGCGTTGCCGGGATTTTTTTGCAGTTCAATTTTGGCGTTATGGCTGCCACCACCCACATTGAAATGATATTGCCCGTTGGTGTTATTCATGAAGTCATTGTCGTTTATATCGCTGGTGCTCACAACCAGACTGCCGACATCCACTTTCGCGGTGCTGCCAAACATCACGCCGCTTTGGTTAATCAGCCAGACGTTGGCGTTAGCTTTCAATGCTCCGTTAAACTGAGTCACCTGACCATTCGTCACGCGGTTCAGGGCAATACCGCCATTCGGCTGTTGAAACTGAACCGTGCCATCCGCAGAGGTATCAAACGACTGCCAGTTGATGACCACTTTATTGCTTGCCTGATTCACTTTTAGCGTATTAGCAACCGCACGGTTAAATGTGGCGCTACCCGCCTGAACAGATTCCCCGGTAGGTAGGGTGGCTGCCTGCAAGGGAAGAGCCGCAAGACCTGCGGAAACCAGTGCACTGGTACCCAGCAGCAAACGGCGCGCAGCGGAATTGGCATATTTAGTATTCATGATACGTATCCCTACCATATATGGAAAAATATAGTGCTCAGATTTTATACAAAATTAAAGATTTAGCAACAATTTCAATGTGAATAAATTGTGACAAAAGCCTTAAACAGCTTTGCCATAGGCTAATCAAGGCGCCACTATTTAAAAACGCTTGTTGAGTGCGAAGAAGACACGTGGGTGACTACCGTCCTGTCCGTTGGCCTGCACCTCCCGAAGGAGTGGGTAAGCCAACTCCAGATAACCAGACATATCCTGTGCTGCATTAAAGCGCAGTCCTGTTCCAATGGAGGCGATAACCGCTGTTTTTTCTTCTCCGCTACCAAGTTGAACATCGCGGTTCCATATTTTGCCAAGATCATAGAAACCATAGACCTGATAATCGTTTATCCAGTCCAGTGTTTCCGCCACACGGTTATATTGCAGTTCCAGACGTCCTGCGGCACCGTGGTCACCCGTAATTTCGGACGGGTCAAAGGCTCTGGCAAAACCGGAGCCACCCACCCCAAACTCTTCCGAAGCCAACAAGGGGGCGGAGGCAATTTGCCCCGCGATAGCGGTTTCAAAGGTCCAGTTGCCAACAATCGGTTGGACACGCGCAGCATCCATAGCCAAACGGGAATACGTAGAGTCTGCATTAGCGCGGGAACGCCCGACCGTCACATCATCTGCCCCCAGAACATCCAGACCAGAAAAAATTGTGGCATTGATGCTGTTGACGGCCATGGTACTGTCCGCCACATCATAGGAAAGCCCAAGGCTTGCCACCCGCAGTTTATCTTCATAAATGGGGGTTCCGAGGATAGAAAGGGTCGCATCCCGCACGTCAAAGCCAACAGAGCCGAATAAATTGCTCTGGCGTGAACGCAGGAAAGGGTGCGACAGGAACATGGCGTAGGCGTTGGTGTCACCCTCAATGTCAAAGGCCTCCAGCTTAGAGCCGGGTTGCGCCCGCGTGTAGGAAGCATTCAGGCGCAGACGGGTACCTTCCGTGCCCAGATATTCGTCGTGGGTGACATCCACAAAGGCCATTTCATTGCTTTCCGGCGCGACCAGTGTGCGCAGTTGCGTGCGCTCGTTCAGACCCCACAGGTTATTCAGGCCAACCGTCAGTCCACCCTGATATGGCCCCAGATAGCGTGAGGCTCTGTTGTCCAGAGAAAGCAGGCCATCCAGTTTATCTTCTTCCACAACCACAGTAATGTCCGATGCACCGGGCGTTACGGTGGACGGGCGCAGCACGGCACGTGCGGTCAGGCCCGGCAGGTCATCTGCCAGCAGGATATAACGTTCCAGATCCTCTGCTTTCAGCGGTTGCCCCGTAGCAATATTTTGCAGGTATTGCTTCACGAGTTGGCGGCTGCTGGTATCACCTTCAATCTGAATCTGATCCACCGTACCTTCAATCACCAGAATGGTCACTGTGCCTTGTTCCACTTCCTGCTCCGGCACCATGGCCTGCGAGAGTATATATCCTTCCCGGCGGTAGTAAGCGGTAATTGCCTCCGCGATGGACTGCAATTCCTCCAATCCCACACGTTGCCCCAACAGTTTGGCATAGAGCGGGCGCAAAGTTTCTTCCGTCAGGGTGTGATTACCTTGCAGATTCACGCTTTGCAGCACAAAACTTTCCGTTTCTTTCAACGCACGGGGCAACACAGGTTGAACGGCCGGTTCCTGACCGGCAGTCACTTCCCGCGGGCTTAGCACCGGTGTACGAAACTGTTGCCCGGCACGGCTTGGATCCGCCGATGCGGGGACATCCTGCAAGGTTTGGGCATGGACGGCAGAGCCGAAAGCCAACAGCCACATGACCGCCAGTGCAGGAAATAAACGCATAGGACTTCAGCCTTTTTTTGCGGTGAAACATACCAGAGCATACTATTTATAGTATATGCACGGTTTTTAATGTCATCTGCATACACAGGAAAGAGGTAAATGAAAAGGGGAAAGCACCGTTATTCCCTCAATACCGCATAGGCTTATTCCTCCGTGGCATCAATATCACATCAAGCGGAGTTACAGTTTTTTTTAATGCTGCTTATCCACGGGTAAGGCAGGCAGCCCTTGACGCGGTTGCGCTCTCACCCTACATCACTGAAAGGGGTAAAGCAGCCAGAACAGGTGTCGCAGATGTTACTGACCAACCAAATGAAAACATGGGTGTTTATTGCCGGACTGACCGCCTTGTTCGGCATTGCCGGACACATGATGGGAGGGCAGGGAGGCATGCTGTTGGCATTATTGATGGCCGCAGCAGGGAATGTGTTTGCTTTTTATATGTCCGATACCCTTGTGCTGCGTATGTATGGGGCGCAGCCATTGGAACATGGCAATCTGGTGGCCATGGTGAGAGAATTGGCCGCACGCGCCAACCTTCCTATGCCAAAGGTTTACCTGATTCGTGGGCAACAACCCAACGCTTTTGCCACCGGGCGCAACCCCAGCCATGCGGCCGTTGCCGTGACGGAAACTCTTGTGGAGTTGCTTAGCCCGGCAGAATTACGCGGTGTGCTGGCACATGAACTGGCGCATATTGAGCGGCGAGATACCTTGATTATGACCATCACCGCAACTCTGGCCGGTGCCCTCTCGTCGCTATCCCATATGTTCATGTTTTTGGGCGGGGCAGGGCGAGACGAAGAAGGCCGTGGCATGCACCCGCTTGTGGCATTGATGGTGATGATTCTGGCTCCCATTGCGGCAATGATGGTGCAAATGGCGATCTCCCGCACGCGGGAATATGGTGCAGATGCCCGTGGCGCCGAGATATGCGGTGACCCACTGGCACTGGCGTCTGCTTTACAAAAATTAGAACAATATGCGGCGCGTCACATGAACCCGGTTGCAGAGTCCAACCCTGCCAGTGCGCACCTGTTTATTATCAATCCTCTGCACGGCCAGCGTATGGATGGTTTGTTCTCCACCCATCCACGCACGGAAAACCGGGTGCGGGCATTGCAAAGCTATGCGGCTCAAAAAACGATGCAACACCCCTCCACACAAGAGCATTCACCGCCCTCTCCTGAGCCACGGTTACATCGTGCGTCTGTTCTGGGGCGCGGGAGACAGAGACACCGCGCTCCATGGCGATAATTTTTTGATATCATGCGACTTGAAACGGCTATTTACCAGACTATATCAGTTGTATGAAAGGAATGCTGCACGTCAGGTTTCTTTTCATTGCGGGTTATAATGGCGCCATGCCGGTTGCGGTTATAGCCCGACCCAAACGGCACAATCTGTCACGATTGTCGTTTGGGGTGTCTGTTGGGCATGATGCCATGCCCTTGAACCTTGCTGAACCTAAGGAGGATTCATGATGACAAACTTCAGCTTGCACCCACTTCTGCGTCAGTCCATTGGCTTTGATCGGTTTAATGATTTATTTGAATCAGCCCTGCAGAGCAAAGCGACCCCTGTTTCTTATCCCCCCTACAATATTGAAAAACATGGCGAGGATGGTTATGCCATCGTCATGGCGGTTGCGGGATTTCAGGAAAAAGATCTGGATATCATGATGCAGAACAACCGCCTGACCGTCAAAGGGTCGCAAAGCGATAAAGAAGAAGCGCAGGATGTCTCATACCTGCATCGGGGTATCGCCAATCGTTCCTTTGAGTGCGTATTCAGTGTGGCCGATAATGTACAGGTACAGCATGCCAGCCTGAAAGATGGTCTGCTGCGTATCGACCTGAAACATATTGTACCGGAAGCGGCGAAACCGCGTATGATTCCTATTAACAGCCACGCAGCACTCGAAACAACCGAGGCGGCAGCGAAACCAACCAAACGCTGATAAATAGCCCCCATAAACCACGTACTGAATGTAAGAGGGAGGTGTTTTTGCCTCCCTCTTTTTTATTGCAACGCACAATCTTGATGTTTTTTTCATGAACGCTCTATATAACATGGACACAACCTTGTTTCTTCAGGCAGGCTTCCATGAGTTTTTCTGATTATATTCAACTTCTCACCGCCATGATTGCCATTCTCAATCCCCTGAGTGTGGTGCCGCTGTTTTTATCCTTTACGGATAATCAGATTATGATGCGCCCCAAAATTGCCATTCAAACCGGGGTAGCGGTGGCGGTGATTCTGGGGGTAAGCGTATTCATCGGGCAGGATATGCTGAACTTTTTCAGCATTACCACGGATGGCTTCCGGGTTGCGGGAGGGATTTTGTTGTTTATTATGGGCTTGAACATGTTGCATGCCCAGCGTGGACGCACCCGCCATACCAAAGAAGAAGATGAAGAAGCTATCAAGAGCGAATCCATCGCCGTAGTCCCATTGGCGATGCCGCTGCTGGCAGGGCCGGGAAGCATCAGTACGGCTATTCTTTTTTCCGCGAAATACGAAGGTTGGCTGGATAAGCTGTTGCTGGTTTCCGTGTGTTGTCTTGTCGGGTGTGTGGTGTGGTTTTGCTTTACGCTGGCGCCGCAAATCAGCCGCCGCATTGGTGCCACTGGCATGAATATTTTTACCCGTGTCATGGGGTTGGTGCTTGCAGCCATTGCGGTGGAGTTTATTGTTGGTGGGCTGCGTAACCTGCTACCGGGGCTGGCGGGGGCGTAAACGGGCTGCCTTTCTTATCATGAAAAATGCCTATTGTGATAACATCCTCGATATTCTGGAAAGCTGGGGATCCGTCCAGTATCGCCCCATGTTTGGGGGTTTCGGTTTTTACAGGAATGAACAGATTTTTGCCCTCATTTGCGATGAAATACTCTATTTGAAAGCTGACAAACAAAGCCAGCCTCTTTTTGAGGCATGGGACTGCCGCCAATTCACATACGAAGCCAAAGGCAAAATCGCCAGAATGTCCTATTGGTCCGCTCCGGAAGAGTTTTTTGATTCACCGGAAAATGCCTCCCATTGGGCCTCCCATTGGGCCTCCCATTGGGCTGAGGTTGCCTATCAAGCGGGGTTGCGGTCACATGCAGGAAACAAAACCATTCCATAGCATGGACTGGTCGTTATGCTCCGCTGTGACGAAAGGTAGATAGAGTCTACAGGCCAACGGAATCTAAAAGGGTGTCGTCAAACTCCAGGACTGCGCGCTGCTCATGTCACGTACCTTTATGTACGCTCAACTCCGCTACTCGCAAAACAGCCATTTTCGCTGTGCGCCAGTAAATTTGACGACACGCATCTAACGCTGCGATGCCTTTTGCACCTCTTGCGATAACGCTTTAATATCTCCCTGAATAGCGCTCATTTTGGGCTGCAATAGCCGGTCCGCATCGCTGGCGGGGTCTTTGGGGTCTAGGGTAGCCAGTTCTTCTGGTGTGTAATGCTTACACATAATATTAATCATGCCCTTTTGGTAGTGTTTGTTATTCACCAAAGCGGTCATGCCCTGAATCAGCATGGCTTCCTGTCCGGCTAGCTGCGGGTTTTGTTGCACCTGCTTGCTAACTGCGGTCTGAATATCCTGCGGACTGCTGATAAATAACTCCGCCAAAGGTACAGCGGCCTGTGCATGTTCTTTGGTGGTGCAATAATTGGCGGCTGCCATGGCATCAAAGCTTGCAGTGCCTGTCAGCAGGCATAGGCTTAATAGCGTCAGAACAGATGGTTTATTAGAGTGCGCCATGGTGTACCCTCCCTTGTATGGCATCGTCATGAAGATGAGCGTACGGTATGAAAGTTGAGATAATCTAAAGCGCCCTGCAAAATATAGGTAGCGGCCATTTTATCGTACAGCTCCTTACGGCGTTGGCGGGAAAGATCCGCCGCTAGCATGGTGCGGGTCACGGCCGCAGTGGACATGCGTTCATCCCACAGGCAGATAGGAATATCAATGGCTTGCGCTAAATTTGCTGCTAATTGCCGCACAGACTGGCAGCGTGGCCCCTCCGTCCCATCCATATTCATTGGGTAGCCAATCACCACGGCACAGGCTTGTTGTTTCACCAGAGCGTCCTGCAACA
>CAZIGK010000002.1:69760-160732 GCA_964538615.1 uncultured Rickettsiales bacterium
AGGAGCAGGTCTTTACTCCATTTTACCCGTTGGATGGTCAGCAGTGGACTGGCGATGGAGCGCATGACATCCGATGTTGCCAACCCCAGCGTTTTGGTGCCCGGATCCACGCCGAGGATACGGCGCATGGGGGGAAGCAGGGGCAGCAGTTCCGAAATTGTGACCAGTGATGCGGGCATGACTTGTTTTTCTGAAGCTATGGGGTATAGAAAGAAGCATCCTACTATAGTCATGCAAAAATAGTATGCCCTATTTTACCATGACCAGAGCGCGACGGCACAATCGGCGTATCTGCGCCGTAACCTGCGTTGCGCTTGAGCGTACCATTATCAAGCCCGCAGCAGGCTGGCGCGATGTTGGTATAGGATTATCGATATTGTTTGGAAAGGCGAAGACATTATGTCCACCATTGACGAGGCTACCGTCACCAAGGTTGCAAAGCTTGCGCGCATTCGCATTACGGATGACGAACGCAAAGTTTATGCACAAGAACTTAGCAATATTTTCAATTGGATAGAGCAATTGCAACAGGTGAATACGGACGGCGTTGAGCAAATGGTGTCGGTGGCGCCGGTCACCTTGCCCATGCGAGACGATGTGGTAACCGATGGTAATCGTCGTGATGAAGTGCTAGCCAATGCCCCAGTGGCGGAATACGGCTGCTTTGCCGTGCCGAAAGTTATTGAATAGCTCCTGACCGCTTGCCACACCACTTCCGCTTTGCCAATGGCCGGGGTAGGGAGTGGTACCCACTATCGGATTCGCGGCCAGTAGTATTTTCCATACCCTCTGTCATGCACCCTGTCATGCACCCTGTCATAATAACCCACCTCAACAAGAGCCGACCATGACCCATCTGACTCATCTCACCATTGCAGAAGCGAAAAAAGGCCTTGCCAGCAAAGCCTTCACCGCTGTTGAACTGACCGAGGCACACCTGAATGCGCAGGATGCTCTGCAATCACTCAATGCCTTCACTACCAAAACGGCGGAGATTGCACTCACGCAGGCCAAAGCAGCGGATGAACGCATGGCACACGGTCAGGCAAAACCGCTGGATGGCATTCCCGTGGCGGTAAAGGAGTTGTTTTGCACCAAAGGGGTACGCTCCACGGCATGTTCGCATATTCTGAATGGGTTTGTTCCCCCCTATGAATCCACCGTATCCGCCAAATTGCAGGCGGCTGGCGGGGTGATGATTGGTAAAACCAATATGGATGAATTTGCCATGGGGTCAGCCAATATCACCAGCTACGATGGCAATGTCATCAGCCCCTGGAAAGCCAAGGGTAGCAACAAGGATCTGGTGCCCGGCGGTTCTTCCGGCGGTTCAGCGGCGGCGGTATCTGCCCGTATGGCCATGGGGGCGCTGGGGAGTGATACGGGGGGGTCTATTCGCCAGCCAGCGGCTTTTACGGGAATTGTGGGTATTAAACCAACCTATGGCCGCTGCTCTCGCTATGGGATGATTGCATTTGCCAGTTCGCTGGATCAGGCAGGGGTCTTCACCCGCACGGTGGAAGATGCCGCCCTGATGCTGAAGGAAGTGTGCGGCTTTGATGCGAAAGATTCCACGTCCGTTCCCTATGAGGTGCCGGATTTTGCCGCATCGCTTGGGCAGAGTGTGAAGGGCCTGAAAGTGGGTATCCCCAAAGAATACCGTGTGGAAGGCATGCCATCGGAGATTGACGCACTGTGGCAACAGGGGATTGACTGGTTAAAGGATGCGGGCGCTGAAGTGATGGAAGTGAGCCTGCCGCACACGCATTATGCCCTGCCGACCTATTATATTATTGCTCCGGCAGAATGCTCTTCCAATCTGGCACGCTACGATGGAGTGCGTTATGGCCTGCGGGTGATGGAAGCAGGAGATTCCATTCACGATATGTACGAAAAAACCCGTGCAGCAGGCTTTGGTGCGGAAGTAAAACGCCGCATCATGATCGGAACCTATGTGCTTTCCGCAGGTTATTACGATGCTTATTACAAAAAAGCGCAGCGCGTTCGCACCCTGATTGCCAATGATTTCAAAGCCGCCTTTGATAAGGTGGATGTGTTGCTAACCCCAACCGCACCGTCTGCCGCTTTTGCCATTGGGGAGAAAATGGATGATCCCGTGGCTATGTACCTGAATGACGTGTTCACGGTACCGGCATCACTGGCGGGATTACCCGGCATTTCCATTCCCGCCGGCCTGTCTTCGGAAGGGTTGCCGCTGGGTTTGCAACTGATTGGCCGTGCGTTTGATGAAGAAACGGTGTTTCGCGCATCGCATGCGTTGGAAAAAGCCGCCGCTTTCACCGCCAAGCCACAAATGATTGCGTAAGGAGTTCTATCCATGTCCTATATTATTAAAGGCAACACGGGCGACTGGGAAGTAATCATCGGGTTGGAGGTGCATGCGCAAATCACGTCACAGTCCAAGCTATTTTCTGGCTCTTCTACCCTGTTTGGTAACGAACCGAACGAAAATGTCTCGCTGGTAGATGCCGCAATGCCCGGTATGCTTCCCGTCATCAATGAATATTGCGTGGAGCAGGGGGTGCGCACCGGCATCGCCCTGAACGCGCAGATTAACCTGCGCTCTGTCTTTGACCGGAAAAATTACTTTTACCCGGATTTGCCGCAAGGATACCAGATATCTCAGTTTCTTGACCCTATTGTAGGAGAAGGGGTACTGACGATTGATCTGGAAGACGGCAGTAGCAAGGACATTCGTATCACCCGTCTGCATCTGGAACAGGATGCCGGAAAATCTCTGCATGAGCATAGCCCGAAATACACGTTCATTGACCTGAACCGATCCGGTGTCGCGTTGATGGAAATTGTCTCCGAACCGGATATGCGTTCTCCGCAAGAGGCCGCGGCCTATATGCGTAAATTGCGCAGCATTTTGCGCTATATCGGCACCTGCGATGGCGATATGGAAAAGGGTAATATGCGGGCGGATGCCAATATTTCCGTACGCAAGTTTGGCGCCCCACTGGGTACCCGCTGTGAGATTAAAAACCTGAACTCCATGCGATTCCTGATGAAAGCGATTGAATATGAAGCGCAGCGTCAGGTGGAAATTCTGGAAGCTGGCGGCACCATTGATCAGGAAACCCGTCTGTTCGATACCGCGACAGGGGAAACCCGAACCATGCGCAGCAAAGAAGACGCGCATGATTACCGTTATTTCCCGGATCCGGATTTGCTGCCGCTGGTGTTAGAGCAATCGTTTGTGGATGGTATCCGCGCCACGATGCCTGAATTGCCAGACGCTAAAAAGCAACGCTACATGGATAGCTATGGCTTGAGTGCTTATGATGCGGGCGTACTGACGGCAGATAAAGCCTATGCAGATTATTTCGATGCCTTGATTGCGGAAGGAGCCGATGCGAAGCTTGCGACCGTCTGGATGACCGGAGAGCTGTTTGGTCGCCTGAACAAACTGGAAAAAACGCTGGAGGAAAGCCCCATCAGCGCCACACAACTGGCTGGACTGGTGAAGCTGATTCAGGACAATACTATCAGTGGTAAAATTGCCAAAGATGTGTTTGACAAAATGCTGGAAACAGGCCGCAGTGCTGCGGAAATTGTGGAAAGTGAAGGCCTGAAACAAGTCACCGATACCGGTGCCATTGAGCAGGCCATTGCAGACATTCTGGCCGTCAATGCGGATAAAGTGGCGGAATACCGCAGCGGTAAAGATAAGTTGTTTGGCTTCTTTGTCGGGCAGGTAATGAAAGCCACACAAGGTAAAGCCAACCCGCAAATGCTGAATGATTTGCTGAAAAGTAAGCTTGCCGGGGAATAATCAACCTTTTCAACCACGTTTAAGGCCGTGCGCTATGGATTAGGGCACGGCCTTTTTGCGTTGCTACCGGATACAGCGGCATAGGTCATACCCAATACCCATACGGAAGATGGTGTTTTTAGTCGCGTTTCAGGGTTTCACCAGAAAAGCGAAAGGGGCTGCCTAACGTCCCTTTTTACCGCCAAAGCCGCCCTTACCGCCAGAGGATTTACTACCACTTCTACCCGCAGGCTTACCGCTAAAAGAAGCGCCAGGCGCTTTACCACCGCCCGTACGCCCTTTGGCACTGGTAGTGTATTTAGCGGCTTTGTCAGCCCGTGCGGCGCGTGGAGCATCACCTTTGCTGTAGGTTTTCTTGCCAGAAGCCTGGTCATCCCTAGGGGGTTTTTCGCCACGGTAAGGCTTTCTCTTGTCAAAATAGCCATCATCTTCCGCACGTTCCACCCGTGGTTTACTACCCTTGTAGGATCGAGGGGTGCGTTCCCCACCTTCGTGTGGTGCATGGCTTTGACGCTGCGGGCGTGGTGTATGATCCTCCCGCGTATCGTTGCGCTCATCCCGACGGAAGGGAGGTCGCTTCTCTTTGCGTTCATAGTCACCACGGGGGGCTTCTTCATCCCGACGGAAGGCCGAAGCCACGCCCTTGCGCTTACGTTCTCCCCGGTAAGGTTCGCTGTAGGGGTTGTCTTTGTGGAAAGAGCGCGCTGCCGCATGGCGGCCAGAGCCTTCACGCGCAGATTCGGCATCCTCTTCCGTGAAATCGCGCACGTATTTCTGGTATTTCCGATCAGTTTTTTGTTGTTTGTAGCGGTCTTTCGGGTTACCGGCACGACGGCCAGCATATGAGTCATCCCGTTGCTTGCGCTCGCCACCTTTCCGTGCTTTGTGGCCACTGCCTGTATCCTCTCGCAGCAGTTCCAGTTTCAGGCTACCGGTCGCGGGGCTTGCTTCCAACAGACGCGTCACCACTTGCTGCCCCAGATGAAAGCTTCCTCCCCTGCGGCGTCCGGTCAGGGTTTGGCTGCCTTTGTCATAGACATAAAAATCATCTGACAGGGTACGCAGCGGTATCAGTCCGGTTGCGCCAAGTCCCTTCAGGGTGACGAACATACCAAATTCCGTCACGCCGGAAATAACCCCTTCAAACACTTCATCCAAATGGTTTTGCAGGTATTTCGCCATATAGCGATCCAGCGTGTCACGCTCTGCCATCATCGCACGTCGCTCCGTCATGGAGATATGCTCACCGATGGTCTCCAGTTCCTGCATGTCAATATCGCTCAGGCCATCATCCCCCAGATGATACGCCCGAATAAGCGCACGATGCAAAATCAGGTCACTATACCGCCGGATAGGGGAGGTGAAATGCGCGTAATCCTGTAAGCCCAGTCCAAAATGCCCAATCAGATCCGTACCATAAAAAGCCTGCATTTGTGCGCGCAATACGGCCATATTAATGACGGGAGCAATCTCGGATTCCGCGACTTTTTCCAGCAACTTGTTAAAATGTCTGGCCTGCACTCCATCCCCTGCGAAGATAGAAAGTTCAAACCCTTCCAGAAAACGGTTCAGGTCATGGATTTTTTGGGTATCCGGTGCTTCATGCACGCGGTGTAAGGCTGGTATCTTGCTGTTTTTAATCAATTGCGCCGCAGCAACGTTGGCACATATCATAAACTCTTCAATCAGCTTATGGCTATCCAGACGCTCCCGCGTGCCAATTTGGGTAATATTGCCCGCATCATCCAAAATCACTTTCATTTCCGGTAAATCCAGATCCAGCGCCCCCCGATCCATACGGAAACGGTTCAGGCAGGCATAGGCACCATAGAGCGGACGAATGACCGTATCCAGCAGCGGGGTCGTCAGTTCCGCATCTTTTCCGGTAGCGGTGCCATCCATGGCGGCCTGCACCTGTTCATAGGTCAGGCGGGCGCGGCTATGCATCAGTCCGCGTACCAGTTTTTTGTCCAGCAGCCGGCCGCGCTTATCAATCCACATGTGAATGGCCATGCAATAGCGCGGTTCATGCGGACGCAGAGAGCATAAACCGTTAGAAAGAGCCTCCGGCAGCATCGGCACCACCCGATCCGGAAAATAGACAGAGTTTCCGCGTAGGAAGGCTTCTTCATCCAGCGCACTGCCGGAGAGGACATAATGCGCCACATCTGCAATGGCAACCAGCAGGTGCCAGCCTCCGGCATTGTTCGGGTTGCTGTCTGGCTCAGCAAAGACGGCATCATCAAAATCCCGCGCGTCGATGCCGTCAATGGTCACCAGAGGGTATTCCCTCAGGTCGGTGCGATCAGCGGTCAGGGTGGGTTCTTCGGCGGCTTCAGCTTCCTGTAACGCATCCTCCGGGAAAGCGTGGGGGATTTCCCGCTCGGTCATAGCAATGGAACTAATGGCGCGACCGGAGGCAATGTCTCCCAGATTTTCCACCACTTTCGCATCTGCCATGCCTAAACGTCGGCTGGCTTTTCCGGGGTTGAGCACTTCAATCCACACCAACGCGCCATCTTGCGCGCCCATGCGGTCACGCTCTGCAATGGCATAGCTTTGACGCAACCGCTTACTCACAGGTTCCACAATGCCATGTGCCCCCTGTTGCAGGTACACACCCAGAATAGGCTCTTGTTTTTCATGCTTGTGCAATAGCTTAATGGCATCTGCAATATACAGGTCGTCAATGGAATCATCGGCAGTCAGGCGTACCAGCACATGATCGCCTTCACCAGGAGCTTCTCCCTTGCCGGGGTTGCCCAGAATAATGACCGGTTCTGGCAGGTTCAGCGGCCATGGCTCCACCGGAACGCAGCGCATTTCTCCATCTGCATCCAGCCCGGTACATTCGACAATCAGGGTGGTTGGTGCTGTAGCCACTCCAACCCGGTAACGGCCTTTGTTACGGGTAATGGCTTGCTCTGCTTCCAGCTCCCGCAGTATTTCTTTCAGAATGACCCGCGCACCACCTTTTACGGCATAGGTTTTGGCAATATCCTGCTTAGTGATACCGGGGTTTTGTTCAATGAATGCCAAAATGCTTTCACGGGTAGGGAAGGTGGGAGAATTCATGCGCCTGCAGTTCAATCTATAAGGTGAAGGTGGGGTACAAGACCCCATGATACAGGAAATGTTACCAGCAAGACCGCCAACATTTCCCTAAGTTCCATGATGGTTTAGCACAGAGTCAGATAAAACACCATGCGACATATTGCGCATGGGTTTGCTTACTGCGCGGAACAGGCTGCAATAGCCAGCGCCGGAGGCACAGGCTGTTGCAGCCAAAGGGCTTCATCCGGCGTGGGAGAAGATGTCGCTTCAGCATGTTCCGCCGTTTCATCCGTTGTCATACGCAGTGCCAAATTCGTCAGCAATGCTAGTTTTTCGGCTGGTGTTGCCTCCATATGCTGCCATTGCTGGTAGGCTTCATCCCACTTTTGCTGGTGTAGAGCAGCAGTGAACATCGCCTTGCGTGCTCCGGGGCTTGGGCTGGCCAATAGTTTATCACTATCAGACCACTGTTGTTCGTCAAATTGCACAATGGCCTGCATCACAGGTTGTAAGGCTGACCATTGTTTATCTTCCACCAAGGCCTGAAAGCCTTTCCACAGCCATAGTCGTTTTTGCTTGTCGGTGCGCATTTTTTTTATCACATCCAGCAGGGCATCCATTTGTTGGGTATCTGCTGCCAGCATAAACGCAGCATCCGGCAGCAGTAATTCTGTCACGGGTAGCCACTGATTACGTTCTGCAAGTGTACGTGCCAGATTAAGCGCATCTTGCTTTTTAGGGTTTTTGACACGTCGTGCATCCTGCATGGCCAGCATGATTTCGCCGACACGGGCTTCTTCCCGCGCCAGAAACAGGGTGAGATGTTCAATGGTTTCTGCCAAAGCTGCGGCTGGCAGGTCTATGGCACCCAGATGTTCAATATCCCCCCTCAGGTCGGCAAAAGCATTCAGCGCGGCTTTTTTATTTTCCAGTTCTGCCTGAACAGCGGCAAACATGGCGCGCAATTTGGCGCGGTGAACCACATCGTGAAAACGCTCAACCTGATCGGCCACCTGTTGCAAATGGCTTTCTGCTGATTCAGACTGAATGTGAGGCGATGGCCTTAACTCTGCCAGCTTGTAAATCATTTTTTCTCGCACCGCCGGGCTATTGAGCGTGGTTATTTGCCCTATCAGGCGGGCGCGGTCATTGAGGGAAAGCCGTTCATCCAGATTACCCAACAGGCGACCGAGTTCACCACTGTGGTTGCTATTATCAATTTCCTTCAGCAAACCCTTGGCAAAGGCATCGAACACGGTTTGACGGGTGCCTTTGTCATCTCCTACGGTACGTTGCATTTCCACCACCCCAATCACGGCGCTCACTTTTCTCTCCAGATTAGACATGGAAAGCGCCGCCGCCAATGCCTGTTGAAAAATAGCACGGGCTGCGTTGATTTTCTCCAGCTTCCAATAGAGTTCTGCTGTAAAGCGTAGGGCAGCCGAGCGGGCATATCCTTCCGGTATCTGGTTGGCGAAATCCCGTGCAAACTCTGCCAGATGCAACGCATTAGTGACTTCGCCACGGCTTAGGTAATCTGCCACCATCAGACGGAAGGTGGCGGCTTTTGTCTCCAGAGTAGGAATCTGGTGTGCATATTCCAGCGCACGGGCACTTTGCCCGGCTTTTTGCAGGGCAAGGGGAAGGTGTTGTTGTTGCCATTCCTGTCTGGCCTCGTGGGTTTTAAAACGGCTTTCGGCTTGTTGCAGTGCCGTTTCATCCATACTGGCGGCTTGTATTTGCAGTTGCGCCGTGAGAGCCACGTCATGCCAATGGGGAATGCTGAGGCCGGACAGATGGTGCGCTAACAGGCTTTTGCCCGTGGTTTCATATTGCCGTTGTATGGTGAGAGCCAGGGCTGCCTCCCGAATGGGGGAGGGCAGGCGATTCGTCACCTGATCCAGACCGTTAATCGCCGCCCCCAGCCCCACATGAAACCGCCCGGCAAGGGCAGCGGAGCATTGCAATGGTTGCAAGGCTTGCATGGCCTGTTGTAGCAGTGCTTTGGCTTTGTGCTGTTCTCCCTGATGACGGTAGAGTGCAGCCACCTGTGTCAGGGCTTCTGCCTGTCGTGCCGGGGTGCGAATATGCCGCGCACTGCTCCAGCCTAAAGCGGGTTGACGCAAGCGCACATACCCTTCCGCAATTTGCTGCCAGATATGGGAGGCAGCTTCCACATCCTGCACGTCGGAGGCTTGCTCCTCGGCCATTTCCAGAAGACAATCCGCCTGAATGGGCGCAGGACAGGTCAAAGCATCTTCTTCCGCGTGAGAGGGAGAAGGAAACGAAAGCACAGAGAAGAAATGGCACAGGATTGCGCAACAGGCCGTCACTTTCGCAGCAGAGGAAGAAACATTGTTTAGGGGCATAGACACGGTTTAAGTCTCATGTTTCAGTGGTCAGGAAGGTATTTTGCAGGCATTATGCGAAGATATTGCTAAGAAAAGATTGTGTTTTTCTGTTCCATGCCGGCCACCAGCTCTGATATGACATTGGTTCCTTTGCTTGTTCATGCGCTTTCCCCTCATGGGGATGGTCTGGCAGAATGGCAGGGAAAACCTGTCCACATTGCCAAAACCGTGCCGGGAGATGAAGTGCGTGTGGCTCTGCACCCAATGAAAGATTATCTGCGCGGGCAGGTGCTTGAGATCGTCCGCCCATCCCCAGAACGGGTAGAACCTGCCTGCCGTCATTTTCAGGACTGTGGGGGATGTCAGCTACAGGCACTCTCTCCACGAGACTATCTGAACCATAAGCAACAACAGTTACAGCAGCAACTTCAGCCACTGGCGCAACACCCCCCTCAGTCTGGCATACCGGTACATCATCTATTGACCGTCCCCCACGCCAGCCGCCGCCGGGTGGAATGGCGCCTCTGGCAGCAGGCGGGGCGTTGGCAGGTGGGCTACCAGGCTTTTCGTAGTCATGCAGGCGTTAGTATTACGGAATGCCCTGTACTGGAACCCGCCCTGCAAAAGCTGATGTGGGCATTGCCGCAAGCATTGGCAGCATTGCCTTTGGCCTGCCAACCGCAATCCGCACAGGCGACGTTATTGGATACCGGGCTGGAACTGATTTTACGTGGAGAGACCATAGATTGTGCCTCTCAGAATCAGCATATATGGGGGGTATGGGCGGCACAGATAAAGGTGCAGCGCCTGATTTGGGAAGGGGGGATCGCGCCTGCGCGCTATCTCTTGCATACAGAGGGAACCCCCGCCATGCAACTGGGAGACTATTCTGTCCCTGTGCCGCCAGGCGCATTTCTTCAGGCTGCCCGCATGGGGCAGATGATTTTGACGCAGGAAGTGCTGAAAATTTGTGGCGAGAGCCGCCTGGTGGCAGATGTATTTTCCGGCATCGGCACCTACAGCTTTCCGTTGCTTGCGCAGGCACAGCACGTGGATGCACTGGAAGGGGATATGGAGATGGTGAAAGCTGTGCACAGCGCCATCCGGCAGCATGGCCTGAAAAAGCGTCTGACGGCCCAATGGCGGGATTTGTTTGCTAAACCCCTCACTGTGGAAGAACTGAACCGCTATGATGCCGTGGTGCTGAACCCTCCTCGCGCAGGGGCGGGGAACCAGTGCAGGCAACTGGCGCGCAGCGGCGTGCCGACCATCGCCTACGTATCCTGCAACCCGGAACGTTTTGTGCGAGATGCCAGTCTGTTATTGGCAGGGGGCTATCAATTACGTTCGGTACAGCCGATAGATCAATTCGTCTGGAGCCATCATCTGGAATTGGTGGCACATTTCAGCCGTTAGATGAGGGATGATTGCGTTTGCGCCTGCCGATAGACATCCAGATACAATTCCATCGCAGATTCCGGTAAAGGATAATGATCGCCCCCTTTGGGAATCAGAGCTTTGTGATGGTGCAATTTGCCGATACGTAGTTGTATTTGCAGGCACATACGTGCGGAAATACCGGCCTTCCAACACAGAGAGGTCAGCACTTTCGGGTTGCCGGAAGCCAACATACGTTCCGTGACCGCCATGGGAAAACCACTATGGACGGAGAGATATTTACCCACAAATCCTCTATCCGCTTTTTGAATGGCTTTCTCCAGCATGGCCTCATCCAAAATATCCAGATCATAGAGTGCCTGTGCATGGGCGGCTGCTTCGCGCTGGCGGTTCAGGCTGGGGCGGGTGAGCCGCTTGCGCAATAGATCCTGTAATTTTTCCCGTGTTTCTTCCGGTAATTGTTGGTGTTCACACAATTGCTCAATCAACGCATCGGAGAGAATACGCGCCAGCCGGTTAACTGTGCCTAATGGCAGATCTGGCCTCTGCACCAAAGCTTCCTGCCATTCCGGGTGTGATTCCAATTGCTGTAGAATGGTTCGATACCCTCGCGGAGAAATGGCGGCATCATTATTTTGCAACAAGGCGGCAACCGCGTCTTTTTCCGGATGACGAATAATCTTCTGACTCACTTTCGGGGTCACTCCAAGTCGCCGTTGGGCAATGGCCGTTGCCACGCCGGGCACCGGGCAATGCTGTAAGATTTCCAACAAATCCTGCTCATTCAAAACGGGGGAATATTGCAACACCGGAGCAGAGACCGCAAACTCCGTGTCCCACGCCAGTTTCAGCATGGTATCATGCGCAGCCAGTGTGCTATCCTTCAATTCCTCCGCTACCATACGGCGCACCCGTACCAGTTGATCCTGACTCAGGATATGCAGGACAAGCAACGTATATTCAAGCAGGAGCTGCTGTTCTTCTGCCTGAAGGTGAGGCAGCAACCGCGCTATACGGCTGGCCAGTAGTTCCCGTGCTTCTGCTGTAATATCGACCGTGAGCCGGTGATCCCGTACCAGAGGCACTTTGCGTTGTTGTTCATCCACCCAGAGTATCTGGTCATGCTCCAACGTTAAATCAACCGCTTTGCCTGTTTCGGATGGGGGGGAGGTGAGGGGAGCCAGCACTTCCTCTGGTGGACGAAACCGCAAAAGGGCTTTTTTGTCCTGCCTGTCAGGTCTGTTCTGTCGCTGTCGAAACCATGAAAACATCGGCATATATCCCTCCTGAAGCGTTTAATTCCAACGGTAGGGCACATAAAAACCAACATTTTCATGTGCCGCTACGCCGTGCGCCTTCAGTGCGCGTGCCCTTGCGGTATATGCAATACAGCAGAGAGCCACAACATTGAGCAATAATAATGCCAAACCCGCAAAATATTGTTAATTATATCGCATATCCGTAACCGTGCAAGCTACGCTTCCACAATATGCTCTGACCAGCGGCGGCTTAAGCCTTTCCGGTGTCGCTCTGAGCGGCGTTTAGGCAGCGTGAGGCATGGTAATTCCCGATGCGGAAAACTGCGAATTAACGGCTCTATGTCCGTCGTCGGCTTGCCCAAATAATACCCCTGGCCAAATTCAACACCGCAATCTGCCAGAAAAAGTGCTACTTTTTCGTCCTCAATCATTTCACCAATGGTGGTGATATCCAGATCATTGCATAAATCAATCATCGCCTTGCACAGATGCATGCCACGGGGGCTGTTCAGACAATCGCGGACATAGCTACCGTCAATTTTTACGAAGTCAATTTCCAGTTTGCGCAAATAATCAAAGGAGGATTCGCCAACGCCAAAATCATCCAGACAACAGAGGTTACCGCTTTTGCGCAGTTGTTGTAAAAATTTATTGGCTACGTCCAAATCATGAATTTTAGCAGATTCCGTCACTTCAAAAATAATTTGCCGCCGTACAGTGTCATGCATGTCCAGAATACGCAGCAATGTATCCCGAAACAGGTCGCTACTAATGGAATTGCCCGAAAGATTTATGGAAATAAAAGGCTTGCGCCCAACCTCATAGGCTTTTTCCAGAATGCTGATGCTACGCTGGCACATGGCGAGGTCAAAATCGGCAATGATGCCAGCTTCTTCGCCAAAGGTAATGAACTGAAAAGGGTTTTGGAACTCTGTTTGCTCCTTAAAGCGTACCAACACCTCATAATGGTGCACACTGCGATCTTTCAGATCCGCAATCGGCTGAAACGCAACTTCAAAAGAGTTATCATGTATTGTTTTTTTGAAGACGGTAATTTTTCGCACGGTTTCATCCAGCATAGCTTTGTAACCATCGCTTAAAGAGGCAAGGTCAAAATCTCCATGGTTATTCTGCGAAAAACGATTGATGGTATATTGAATGGCACGCGCACCATCTTGATGGCTAAGCCCCGGCGTATCCATCAGTAATGACTTCAAGCGAAACGAGGGCATATCCCCACTTGCATTGGTGTGTTTTTCCGCAATAGCTTGAATATCTGTCAATATTTGACGCGTACTGAGCTGCTGGTCATGCAGCAGACCATACGTTCCGGTTTCAAAATTACCCGCCGCATCTTTTTCCAGCGCATGGCCTTTCAGGTAATGGCAAATTTCGTCTAACAAGGCTTCTGCCTGCTGCTGCGTGGCGTGTTGCAACCATTCTTCAATTTCCGGAAAATCCACCATGGTCAGAAGCACCGATTTTTCAGATCCCTGATGATGCTTCAGACACTCAATAGCCGCTTCCGCAAACGCTTTTTCTTTTAACAAGCCACTGTAGAGATCACGCTTACCAATTTCTTCCACATTCATATCCGCCCGAAGTAGGCTGAAGGTGAGGAAAATATGGTTTTCCATATAGGGTAATTTGTAGCCAGAAACAGCAAAGGCCGAAACTTTATTATCCCTACCTTTCAGGCGGATTTTCAGTCGGTCTATCCGTTGCAGCATGCGCATCTGGGTCACCAGTTGCTCAGCATGCTTGCGGTCAGAATCATCAATAAAACCAAGTAGTGAGGCTTTTTTCATTTCCTGCGGCGAAACCCCAAGCAGAGATGACGTCGCACCATCCGCAAAAAGAATGTCCGCTTTATCATTGATTTCCAATAAAATATCCGCGCTAGCAAAAGCAAATGCCACAAATCTGTCTCTATCTTGCCGCATGAGGGTCGCCATATCCACGCCGGTGCCGTGTGCCGTCATCTGGTCGTCTCCATCCCCGTTTTCGTTCCTTGCCAGTTCTTTGTTGCGAAAGGCCAATAAAAGCATCATAAAGTGGGAGTGTTTACTTACGGTTAATTTGCTGAAGATTAAGCGTTAATTTTAATAAAATTGGAGAGAATTATGGTTAACATCGCCCCAACCGCTGACAGCCGTTGCGCTATGGAAGCCACCATTGAGCAAGCGTGGGAGCAACGGATGCAGCTAACGCCTGCGACGCAGGGCGATGTTCGCGATGCTGTGAATACCGTCATTCAATGGCTGGATAGCGGAGTGCTGCGTGTTGCAGAAAAAAAACACGGGCAATGGCAAGTCAACCAATGGGTCAAAAAAGCCGTGCTGCTGTATTTCCGCCTGTATGATATGGACTTGATGTATGGTGGACCGGGACTGGAAGGCTTTCAAACCCCATGGTTTGACAAAGTGCCATCCAAGTTTCAGGGGTGGGGCTTGCAGGAGTTTCGCCAGGCGGGATTCCGGGCAGTGCCGGGCTGTTTTGTACGCAAATCCGCTTACATTGCCAAGGATGTGGTGCTGATGCCTTCCTTTGTTAATATTGGCGCTTATGTGGATGAAGGCACCATGGTGGATACCTGGGCAACGGTGGGGAGCTGCGCGCAAATTGGAAAAAACTGTCATATCTCCGGTGGGGCAGGGATTGGCGGCGTGCTGGAGCCACTGCAAGCCGGGCCAGTCATTATTGAAGACCATTGTTTTATTGGGGCACGGGCGGAAGTTGCGGAAGGCGTGGTGGTGGAAGAAGGCTCTGTCTTATCCATGGGGGTATATTTGGGCGCCTCCACCAAAATTGTGGATCGCACCACAGGTGAGGTGTTCATCGGGCGTGTTCCCGCTTATTCAGTGGTTGTCCCCGGTAGCTTGCCGGGTAAAGTCATGGCCGATGGTAGCATGGGGCCTTCGCTTTATTGTGCCGTGATTGTCAAACGTGTGGATGAGCAAACACGTTCCAAAACCTCCATTAATGAACTACTACGCGCTGCTTAGTCGCTGTTCATCACGAAAATATCTATAGCCCATCCATTTCCCTGCCTTCAGGTAAAGAAAGGAAATGGATGGATGGCTATTGGTTGTCGTCCCGTTCCTGTTTTTTGTCGTGAGAGTGGCTTATTCCATAATGTGCTTGCCGCGTTTGGCGACAACATTGGCTAATGCCAGCACCACCCGACGGTCGTAGCGGCTTTCCATCTCCTTTAGCAGCGTATTGATGGCTTCTTCACTGGTGAGTGCTTCCCGGAAGGCGCGGGGACTCACCATGCTGACAAAGGCGTTACAAGCAGAAATAATACGTGCGGTCAGCAGAATAGCTTCTCCGCACAACCCCAACACACCACTACCATCCCATAGTTCTTTGCATTGGCGTATGGTTTCTGCCACATCCCCTTCAAACTCGACATCCTGAAGCATATCTGCCGTCTCTACAATAGAATGGCGTATTTGCTGTAATTCCATGGCGGATAATGTACCCGGCTGAAGCAACAGCTCTTCCGGTACAAATATTTTACCCAAATTCATCAGGTTACCCGCAATTTCCACCGTTTTAACCTGCTGCACTGGCAGTTCCATTTCTTCCGCCACATGACGCGCCAGTTTCGCCACACGGCCAGAATGCCCGGCTGTGAAAGGATCGCGGCGATCAATCAGGCGCATCAGGGTTTGCACCAATTGCTGAGAGAGGCGCTCTGTTTTTTCTTTTTCCTGTACCACCTCGGTAATATCCTGTGCGACAACCAGCACGCCTTCTGTGGTATGGTCGGCTTCTCCGGTTGGGAAAGCCGCAATAGGGATATAGCTGGTGTGGTAAATTACCCGTTTCTCCTGCTCATATTGCTCCCATATACGCTGGCAGGGTTGCTGCTCATCTAGTACTTGCTGTACCTGAGGCAAATGACGTTGCGCTTCATGACTGCCCAGCACAGCAAGCAGGCTTTTGCCCGCAATATCGTCCGCCTGTACCTGCAAGCGGGTCGCAAATTGTCGGTTGGCAAACAGGCAGGTACCGGAAGCTGTGGTGAGAAACATTTGTGCTGGCTCGTGAGACGAAATAGCATCCAGTGCGGCCTGATGCTCCGCTAAATGCGAGGCGAGCAACGCCACTTCATCCGCCCGTTGCAGAGTCATATGACGCCACCACCAGATAATGCCGCTTAACAGCAGGGTCAAAATAAGCCCTCCCGCCAGCACCATCCGCTGGATACGCAGGCTGGATTCCGCCAACATGCTACTTTGCGGAATCTGGCTGACCAGAAACCAGCCCGTTGCAGCAACCTGATGTGTCAGAGCAAAACTGCGCTCCCCCGTGTGGCTGTAGCCTGCCTTCAGGCGCCCCGGCTGTTGCAAGGCACGATACGCAGCCGTAGAAGAGGGAAGGTCAGGCCATTCCTGCAAGGCAGGACGACCCGATCCCCCAAGTACCAGCATATGTTTGTCCGGCAGACGATACATCAGCTGATGGGTTAAGCCTGCTAAAGCACCTGCTGCGGGTTGCAGGTGCTTTAGCAATTCCTCTTCCAGTGGCTGAATCCCCAGTAACCAGCCGTTTTGATCCTCTGCACGGGGTAGCCCCTGCACGGTATAGACGGGAACAGCAAACAACAACACATGCTGCTTGCGAAACATGACGTGATCCAGCACATGGGCTTCGGCCAAGGGCAGGCGGCGTAACTGGCTTTTCACGGCGTCTGGCAGAGGCTGCACCTGACGCGAAAAAATGAGCGGATTCCAATGCTTGTCATATAACCCAATGCCTGAAACATGTGTCTGGATAGGGGTGGGGTTATGCGGCAGCCCCATCTGCGATGATTCTGTCTCGAATCCACCTTTGCTGGCTGCCAGTTGTAATTGCAGCCGCAGGTAGGCCAGTTCAGGTGAGCTATAACTGGTGTCAGGTGCACGGGTCTCTGTGGGGGTGATCTCTGGGGATGGTGTGGTGGCCTCTGCTGCTGGGGACGCGACATCCGGTTGCGGCAGAGCTTCCGAGAGGTAGAGGGTGAAACTATCCTGTCGGGCAAGGGTTTGCAGCACATTCATGCGGGAAGCCAGCCATTCTTCCAGATGCAGGCTGTGGGAATGGTTGACCGTATTCAGATAATCATAAACGGTTAGGCGATCCCGTTGATGCGCTTCCCGCATCAGGTAAGCCATGAGCGCCATGGCCAGCAGCGTCACCAGCAACAGCACGACCAATAACGTGCGTACCGTCGCAGGCATTTTATGCAATTGGCGCAGGCTGAGCAGGGCACGGTAGCTGGGCATGGAAAATACGCCTGTTCTTTACGTTTCAGAAACTGCCGTCACTCTAGAATGCACCCTATGAAGACGCAATCATTTCGAACCATAGCCATGCTTTTTTTATGCCCCACAATATATAGTGTCGGGCTTGGCATATTTTTGTTGTTTGCCATAGTGGCATCGCCCGTATGGGCGGCTTTTCCGACCTATTTTTCCGCTCCGCATCGGGAATCGGAAGATTTGTCTATTTTTAAAAAATGGGGCAGGGTGATGCATACTCACCCCAAAGATTTGCAAGCCGCCAGCCCCTTGTGCAGCAGCACGCAACTATGCCCGCCGGATATGTGGCAGCGGTATCTAGCTCAGCTACAGGGGCTTTCCCGCAGAGCGCAAATCGAACAGGCGCACCGTATGTTAAATCGCTCCGCATATATAACCGACATGGTGAACTGGGGAATGCAGGATTACTGGGAAACCCCGCTGGAGTTCATGCTGAATCAGGGCGATTGCGAAGATTATGCGATTGCCAAATACATGTTACTACGGGCAGCAGGGCTACCCGCAGAACAGATGCGCATTGTGATTCTACAAGATATAAACCTGAATGAAATGCACGCTATTTTAGTGGTATCCCACGAGGGGAGGGCACTGGTGCTGGATAATTTTCAGCCTAACGTGGTGGATAGTCGCCGTATTGTGCATTACCGCCCGATTTATGCTCTAAACGAAGCTAAATGGTGGCGGCATTAAGCCATGCCTCACCCTATATCATCAACATCCACCTAATACCGCCTCAACCTGACCCGCACGTGCCTGCTCATCGTGTGCTTTGGCCGCCTGCAGCAAATCAGAGTATTGGTGTGGGTTTAAAATGTTGCGCCCCTTTTCATTGGTCGCCGTCATCAGCAGGTTCATGGCCGGTTCAATCTCTCCGTGAATGACGACCGTCGTATCCGGACACAGCACGGCAGCGGCTTCATCCACCTGCAGGCGACTGAACGGAGAACCCAGCGGATGAGTGGAAATACGTTGCTGCAACTGCGCGCGCACATGTGCCGCCAAATTCACGTCCTGCATATCAATGACTAGCATACCATGCTCTTGATGGTATTGCATAGGATAGACGGGTGGTGGTGCAGTAAGCTGTGCAGTAAGGGACTGCACATGCAGCTTGGCCGCAGCAGCATCTTCTTGTGCTAGAAGTGTGTATCCCTCTGCCATCGCATGGGATAACGACAGGGCAGAAGCCACATCTACCACAGTTTCCAGATAAGGCCCTACAATATCCACCGTAAACTGGTTGTTGCCTTGCCCCTGTCTAATGACATAAGAATCATGCTTGAAGATATCCATTAGAGCAGGCGTCCATTTTTCTGCGTCTGCAACGGTGTTAAATACCAAGCGTAGGCGATCGGCCTCCAGAATAATCATTTCCTGAAGATCGCGTGAGTGTGGAGTGGCAACGCCATGACCGAACATAAATGTCTCTCTATTTGTGCATTCAATTAGGTTATGACGTTTATACCCCTCAAATATGACAAATACATGACAATACAGTGATTTTTTACGCTCTATTCTGAAAACTCTTCTCGATCCGGAATGCGGGTAAAGGCAATGCGGGTACCGGAAAAACTTTTTCCCTGCGCAGGGAGCGTACCCATCAGAATTGTATCACGTCCGTATTTCTGGTTCAGCGCGTCCATGGCATGGGAAAGCTTTTCCGCACGTTCACGCGCTTGTTGTTCGCCCAGATGCAGGCTATCCAGCAGTTCTGGTTGCAGGCTTTGTGCAGGCACCAGCCCATGCAACAGAACGGAAACTTTCTTCAAACGGTGATGAGGATGCAAAGGGGACATCAACTCTTGCCAGGCGGATTCTGCGATAGCTAAGAGTGCCGGGGTATCCTGCACCCGTCGAAAGCGACGCTCCGTAGCAAAACGATGTCCACTTTCCAGACGGATAGAGAGGCTATAGGCACTGCAATAATAGCCAAAGCGTCGCAACCGGCTGGCGGCCTTTGCGGTCAGGCGTCTGGCGACATGCCGCGCTTCTGGAGCTGGGCGTAGTTCCGGCGGCAGAACATGGCTATGCCCGACTGTGCGTTTTTCCGTGGCTGGTTCATCCAACCGATAGCCGCGCAGGTGATACCACAATCGTTCCCCCGCAACGGAATGCCAAATGCAACGCATTTGTTTCGGGCTAAGCTGGTATAGCTGCGGTGTGGTAAAAACACCCGCTGCATACAGCCTGCGCGCCATGTTGCGGCCAATACCGGGAAAATCCTGCAGAGGCAGAGCAAGCAGGCGGGTTGGAATATCGTCGGGAGAGAGTAGGGTCAGGCCATCCGGTTTTTGCATATCACTGGCCACTTTAGCCAGATAGCGGTTGCTGGCAATCCCCACGGAGCAGGTGAGAGCATCGCCCACCCGTTGACGAATACCCTGTTTAATGGCCTGTGCGATACGCAACGCCTCCTCCGGTTGGCATTCATTATCCATTAATTGGCAGGCGACTTCATCAATAGACAAAACCGCACTCACCGGTATGTGGCGCTCTACCTCCTCAATAATACGATGATGATATTCTACATAGGCATCGTGGCGGGCAGGGGCGCAAATAATCTCCGGGCATAGGTGCCGGGCATCCCGCACGGAGGTATTGGTTTTAATACCCAACGCTTTTGCTTCATAGCTGGCGGCAATTGCACAGGTATACTCCGTCATGACGGGTAGCACAATTAACGGCCTGCCGCGCCATTCCGGTTGAAGCTGTTGTTCCACACTGGCGAAGTAACTATTCAGGTCCACATACAGCCAGCGTAGATCCTGTGGAGGGAGAGGGGAGGCCATGGAACCCGCGCATGATAAGCGTGTGAAGGGGAGTGAAACCGCATTATAGGACAGTCTTAAGCCGTACACCAGAGGATGCACAGAACAGAGTGTGTTTTCTCGTTGGCAGAGGAAGGGAGTGGGTTTATACTACTAGTATCTGTCTTAACAGGGCATGCGGAGGCTTGTGATGCTGATATCCCGTTCTATCCACCGTTCACTCACCATACTAAGCCTGCCGTTTTTGCTGGCTGCCTGTGGCCATATTACCCCCATTGCCAAGGTGCAAAACCCACCCATGACACGCATTGCCGGTACTGTGGTGGATATGGAAGGGGAGAGCCTGACCCTGAAAGATGATACCGGCACCATGGAAGTGGATATTGAAGATGCTAAAGGTATCTGCGGCCTGAGGCTCGGACAAAAAATTATCGTGGAAGGGGTGCTGGATTCCGAAGGCGATGAGTTTGAGGCCTATCGCGTCATGAACCCTAAGCCTTGCTGTAACAAAGGCAAAGAAGTGCCATGCCACAGCAAAGGCACCCGTAAGTCTGTTGAATAAACCTGCTGCCTTGGGGCTGCTCTGCATCAACGAACATCGACTGACGATGAGTGGAACGACGACACCGGCGTTGTGGACGCATGGTGTCGTGCCCACATGTTAGGCTGTGAAGGCTTCTGACGGAAGGAAGAAATGACACAACCCTTCAAAGCAAACAACATCACGATGACAGAGAGAGAACGTCACAGGCTTTTTTAGGATAGCTGCATTGCTGTATGCGCTATCATTACGTACGCAAAGCGTTTTAAGATGAAATCCCCGATACAGAATAGTCTTATAATGTATATTATGGAAAATAATTATCCGCACCAGAAATCGCTACCGGATATCACAACCCCACGGACATCTCACATACCGCACAAATAAATATGATTTTTTTGAGCATCTTATGCCTGTAACTTACGGTAAAAGGTTGATTTTGCCATACCCAACCGTTTGGCAGCCTGAGTGATATTGCCGCCGCACTGCGCCAGCGTTATTTCCATCGCGTCCTGCTCAAGTTGCTGCATGGTTTTATAGCGGCCATCCGCATCTTGCAGCGGGATATAGACACCACTTTGATTGGTATGCCGACCTGGGATAGTCACATTGCTGCTTTGTGCGGCCGTTCCTGCATCAATCGGCGTAGGCTCTGGATGCAAATGCGCCAGTAAATCCGGGGTAATTGCCTGCACATCACTGAGCACCAATGCCCGATGCAGCAAATTTTCCATCTCCCTCACATTTCCCGGCCATGGTTGACGTTGTAGAAAAACTTCGGCGTCCGGCGTCAGGTAACGTGGCGGCAGCATATCACTGGCGGAAATACGCTGAATAAAATAATGCGCCAGCGGCAGAATATCCTGAGGTCGTTGACGCAGCGGCGGCAAGGTAATAGGCAGCACATGCACCCGAAAGAATAAATCTTCCCGAAAACGGCCAGCCCGCACTTCTTCCTGCAAATCCCGGTGTGTAGCGGCAATCAGACGAATATTCACCTTCACAGGACGACTGGCGCCCACAGGTTCCACCTCGCGTTGTTGCAGCGCACGCAGCAATTTCACCTGCGCATCCGGTGGCAACTCGCCAATTTCATCCAGAAACAGAGTACCACCCTCTGCTTCCCGTAGCTTACCAATGCTACGGGCAATAGCGCCTGTAAATGCCCCTTTTTCGTGTCCAAACAATGTGCTTTCCACCAAATGCTCAGGGATAGCACCACAGTTAATAGCAATGAATGGTGCGCCTTGCCGACGTGATTCCCCATGGATAGCACGTGCGAAAAGCTCCTTCCCGGCCCCTGTCTCGCCGCTTATCAATACCGGAATATCGGATGCAGCAGCCTTACGCCCCATGTTCACAACTTCAGCCAAACCCGCATCATGCCCGATGAGATCATGGAACGAGAGCGCACCTTCCCGGTCACGCCGCAAACGGGACACCTCCCGCGTGAGAGCAGAAAAACGAATGGCATTTTGCAATACCATCTCTAATTGATCCGATTGCACAGGTTTGACCAGATATTCATATGCCCCTTGCTTAATGGCACGCACAGCCTGCGCGGTATCTTCCTCACCGGTCAGCATAATCACCGGAATATCCGGGCGGTATTTGCGTAGATGCTCCAATGTTTCAAAACCGTTCATGACAGGCATATGAATATCCAGCAAAATAGCAGATATAGCATCGGCAGGTGCGGCTTGCAGGCAGCTTAAAGCCTCGCGGCCATGATTGGCACACTTCACTGAATAACCGAGTTTATTGGACAGCAAAGCCTGTGCAATGCGTTGCTGAATGGCATCATCTTCTACCAACAAAATACAACCACCGGTACTCATGCCACTCCCCTTCTCTATGCGACATCTTACATGGCTGAGCATACAACAAATGAATGCTTGTGCGTAGCAATTTGAGAAAATTGCGTACCAATATTCTCATATCGAAACGCTTTACGCAAGTACAATCCACATGCTGATGCACCTATCCTACTGTTATAACAAAATTATGCCCGTTGGCACAGGGCATGCACTTATTTTCATACCATGCAAAAGAGTGACGGCATTAGGTGAAGGAGTAAACGAGATGCATAGCATAGACCACACCACCCTGCCCCATCTGATTCCCCTGATTGAAGATGCACAGGCTCTTGGCACGCCTCTTCGCGGCATTCTTCTCTGCTTCAGCCATTTACCACGCCTTCCTTTCTCTCTGGAGGAAATGGCCGCCAAAGCAGTACAAACAGCTCGGCAAACCCTGCCAACCACAGAACTGGCGGCCTATTGTTCTCAGGATGGTGATATCCTGTTATTGGCTGCGACATTGGGAAAAACAGACGCAGAAACCATACTGCAAAGCATTGCTTCACTGGCTGAACAACCTCTTAAACCGTATTGGGCAGATTACTTTTACGTCGCAACCCGCGCCAGTGGGCTTATTTCATGGCTGGAGAGCAAAGCCACAATGCTACGGCAACAGCCCTCAAGAGAGATAATCTTACCCCTCATGGAGCCAGAGGTCTGGCAATGTATGCGCAGCAACCGTAGCCGTGCAGTGGTGCTGCTGGTTTCCCCATCCCTGCCCCAGCAACAGGCGCTAGAGAATGCTTTCCACCATGATGCCGATGTGCATTGGGTGCAGGATAGCCAGCACATCATGGCCTACTACCGAAGCTACGTACCGGACATGGTGTTGCTGGATATGGCACTCCCTGAAGAAAGCGCTGAAAAAACGCTTCGGCATTTGCTTAGCAAAGATAGTGCGGCCTACGTACTCATGCTGGGCAGCGAAGCGCAACGTGAAGCCATGGCCACCTGCTTGCAGCACGGGGCTGCCGGATTTCTTCTTCCCCCCTATCAAACCGAAAAACTGATGTTTTATCTGGCGGAAAGCCGCACACATCATCAGCAAGCAGCGTTGTAGCAGAGCGGATATCTGGTGGCTCGCCACTTTATCCACAACAAGACGCCCCTGAGAAGGAGTACACCTATGAAACAAGAACTATTTCTCATCTGGCTGTGCGCCAATATGGTTGCCATCTCTCTCATTCTGCTGGGCTGGGCAGCGCAGGCAGAATGGTTTGACGCAATGGATGGTGTTTTGGATATATCACAAATCTTTGTCGCGCAGTTTGTTTTGGGCATATACATGTTCTTTGGTGGAAAACCCGCTTGCCATATATAATAGCAACGAAAAAGGCTCGTATTAGAGATACCCCCCACTGCAAGGCTTTCTTACCTTGCTTGCCATTTATGCCGTAAAAAGAAAAATACACGCCATAGTTTTAATTTATTCTACACCAACTCTCCTGCAAAATACAAAGAAGCCTTAGTGATTGTTTTCGCAAAATCCAAAAAATGTGACAACACTGCTCAGGCCGTCAATGCAGAGAGGCCGTTGCAAGATGAAGGCACCCCGAACCAACCACTCTACGGATAACGGCTCGCCAATTGCTTCAGAATGGGCAGACATGCAGTACCCATTACTGAACTCTATTATTGCTTCTTCCCATGATGCTATTATAGCCCGAACGCTGGATGGGACGGTGACCTTCTGGAACCATGGAGCAGAATTGCTCTATGGTTACACAGCGAACGAGATGCTCGGTCACCCTATTGAACGCTTGTTTGTGGACGAACAGGCGGATGAAGAAAACGCCATGCTCTCCAGAATACTGGCAGGAGAACGCATCAACCAGTGGCACGCACGTCGTAAAACACGTGATGGGCAGTTGTTGAATGTATCCCTGACTGTTTCTCCCATTCACAATGCTGAAGGCCACGTGATTGGTATCTCCAAAATTGCGCATGATATTACGCGCATCAAGCAGACAGAAGATCACCTGCGTGAAACAAAAAACATGCTGGAACTAGCGGGAGAAATGGCAGGTCTGGGGTACTGGCGGGTGGATTTACAAACGGGGGTGCCGTTCTGGTCATCCCAAACCTATCGGATTCATGGCGTACCTGAAGACAAACCTCAGCCGGATATGCAACAGGCGCTTGCGTTTTATCATCCGGAAGACCGGGCAGATGTCCAGACCGTTGTACGTGAAGCTTTGGAGTGCGGCAGAGATTTTCACTTTCGTAAGCGCATCCTCCGCGCAGATAACGGAGCTGTTCGCGTGGTGGAAGCTATTGGGCGAATTGAAACAAAACAGGATGGCACACCTTACAGTCTGATTGGCACCCTACAGGATGTCACCGAGCAGGAAGCAGAACGGCAGGCATTGGCAGAAAGTGAAGAACGCTTTGCTCTGGCCGTCAAAGGATCCGCCGGTGGGGTGTGGGATTGGAATATTCAAAAAGACACCATGTATTACTCTCCGCGATTCAAGGAAATGCTGGGATATGCCGAGCATGAATTCCCTAACCGCTTTTCCGCGCTGGTAGAACGACTCTACCCGGAGGATGAGTGCCTGTTCCACAATGCGCTACGCAATCACCTGGAAGCACAGGAACCCTATGACATTGAATATCGCCTGCGCCTGAAAGATGGGCATTACCGCTGGTTTCGTGCCCGTGGGCAAGCCTTATGGCGCGAAGGAAAGCCTGTACGAATGTGCGGCCACATGGCGGATATCAGCCAACGCAAACTCTCCGAAAGCAGACTACAAGAGTCATACCGAAAGTTGGAATGGCAGCAGGTAGAGCTGGAAGCCGCCAAAGAAAAAGCAGAAGAGGCCGCACGTCTGAAAGCAGAGTTTCTGGCCAATATGAGTCATGAGCTACGCACACCGATGAATGGTATCATTGGCATGACCAGCCTGCTACTTAGCACAGAGCTGCAACCCACCCAGCAACTGTATGCCGAGACGGTCGCGCAATCCGCGGAGAACTTGCTGCAACTACTGAATGACATACTGGACTTCTCTAAAATTGAAGCAGGGAAGATGCAGCTAGAGATCATCCCGTTTGATCTGTATCTATTGCTGGAAGAAGTCGCCCGCCTGACTCTGGCGCGTTCTCTGGAAAAAGGGGTGGAAACCCTGCTACGCATCGCCCCCAATACGCCACGCTATGTCATGGGGGATCCAAGCCGCCTGCGGCAAATATTGCATAACCTTGCCAGCAATGCGCTGAAATTCACAGAAAAAGGGCATATTATCCTTAACGTGGAATGGCAACAGACCCCCAAAGGAGAGCGTTTTCTGTTCGAGGTAGAAGATACGGGCATCGGCATACCGGATGATAAATTAGACTATATTTTCAATAAGTTCAGTCAGGCAGATAGCTCAACTTCCCGCAAATTCGGCGGCACCGGCCTAGGGCTGGCCATATGTAAAGAACTGGCACACATGATGCAGGGTAGCATTGGGGTAGATAGCCAGTTAGGGCAAGGCTCCCGCTTCTGGTTTACCGCACATTTGCAGGAAGACGCAAACATTGTGCATCTGAATGCACGCAACCAGCCAGAACTACTGGCGGGTTGTCGCCTGCTTATAGTGGATGATAACGCCACTGCCCGTATCATCATGCAGGAATATCTATCCGCTTATCATGCGGAGGTGATACTGGCAGAATCCGGCAGAGAGGCGCTGGATCTGCTGTCCAGCCATCCTTCAGATTATTTTGATATTGTGATTGTGGATTACCGCATGCCGGAAATGGACGGTAAAGAGCTGGCCGGGCATATCCGCCAAAACCCGCAGTGGCAACGCATGCGGCTGCTGATGGTATCCTCCTCTCCCATGCGTGGGGACGGAGCGGAAATGCGAGAATTGGGCTTTGATGCCTACCTGACCAAACCGCTGCAAGCAGCAGACCTGACCCAGACAGTCGCCCTCCTGCTACAGGCACGCGCACAAGAGGCCACCCTGCCCATGGTCACCAGCCACCACCTGCGGGAAGCACAGGCATATCAGGTACAAAGGCTGAGCCAAAGCTGCTTTACAGGGCGGCATATTCTGCTGGTAGAAGATTACCCTGTCAATCAGATGGTGGCAAAAACCATGCTGGAACAACTGGGCTGTACGGTCAGCATCGCCAATCATGGACGGGAAGCACTCGCAGCATGCACCCCGGAGAACCATGGCTATGACCTGATACTGATGGATTGTCAAATGCCAGAGATGGATGGATATGAAGCAACCCGACGCATTCGGCAGTTAGAGGCGGCGCAGCAACGCCCTCCGGTTCCCATCATTGCTTTCACAGCGAATGCAATGAAAGGGGACAATGATAAATGCTTTGCCGCCGGAATGGACGATTACCTGACCAAACCCATCCGGAAACTGGACATGACCGTGATGCTGGAACGCTGGTTAACCGGATACGAGCCAAAGGGACAGATGACAGCGGATACTACACCCCTGACACCGTCCCCGCAGCCATCGGCGGAACTCTCCCTCCCCCGCTTGCAGTTAGAAACCTATCGCTACCTATGCGATGTGTTGGGCGCCGCCGCTGCCGAGCTAACCGCACAGTTTTTGCGGCAAACCCATCAGCAGTTGGAAACCCTGTCCGGACTGCTGCAAACCAGCCCCTACCCATATTCGGAGATTGCCGATGTGGTACACCCGGTCAAATCCTCTGCTTCACAATTCGGCGCAGAACGCCTGAGCGCCCTCGCCCGCCGTATAGAGCAAGCTGCCAGAGCTGCAGAAGAAGGGTTTAGCTTCCTTGCTGCTTATGAACAACTGCAACAGGAATATGAGGCATTGGCCATGGAGTTAAGCCGCTATCAACAGGATTAGGCTGCTTTTAACCCCCGCTCCAGATATTTGGAAAGACGACGGGCAAAACTGCCGGGATCTTTCAGGTCTTCTCCCTCAATAATGCGCGCCTGATCCAGCAGCAGATATGCCACATCGCGGAAATCCTCTGCCTGATCCGGCTTGCTGGCCATATCACACAAATGCTGGACAACCGGATGTCTTGCATTGATTTCCAGAATCTTCGCAGCAGAACCGGGGAGCTGATTATTTTCAATCAGAAACCGCTCCATGCGGATATCCATATCCCCTTCATCCAACGCCAGACATGCGGGTGTCTGCGTGAGCTTTTCCGTGGTGCGAACATTCTTCACTTCCTGCCCGAAAAGGGTTTTCAGTTCCGTCATCAGTTTCTCTACGGCGTTTTCTTGCGCAATTTCTGCATCCGTCTTGTCTTTGTCGTCTTTAGGAGCCGTATCGCTGGTCAGTTTAGCCTTGGTAACGGAAAGCAATTTTTTGCCTTTATATTCATGCACCACGTTGGTCCAGAAACTATCCACCTGATCGGTGAAGAACAGCACTTCATATCCCCGCTGGTTGAAACCCTCCAGTTGCGGGTTGTTCTGCATCGCTTCCGCATCGTCACCCGTCAGGTAATAAATAGCATCCTGCCCATCTTTCATCCGCTCGATATATCCATCCAGATCCATCCATGTCCCATGGCTTTGGCTCGACTGGAAACGGCAAATTTCCAAAAGGGTGTCTTTTTCCGTATCAAATTCGCATAGCCCTTCCTTCACGACCGCGCCAAAGTTTTTCCAAAACGTGGCATAGGCTTCCGCGTCTTTCCCCTTTTTCTTCAATTCGGAGAGAATTTTTTTGGTCAGGGATTTTTTAATTTTCTCCAGCAAGGCGTTATGTTGCAACGATTCGCGGGAAATATTCAACGGTAAATCTTCAGAATCCACCACCCCACGCAGGAAACGTAGCCAGGACGGAATCAACTCCACCCCTTCCTCCGCAATAAAGACCTTTTTGACATAAAGCTTGACGCGACGCATCCGATCCGGGTGGAACAGGTCAAACGGGCGCATGCTGGGCACATACAGCAGATAGCGGTAAGAAACCGTACCCTCCAAATGATTATGCAGGGTCAGCCAAGGGCTATCCGGCAGGTGCGAAACCTGCTTGTAGAACTCTTTGTATTGCTCCTCGCTCACCTCGGTTTTCGGGCGCATCCATAGCGCACTTCCTTTGTTCAACTGGCGAGGGGTTGCCTCTTCATCTCCCGTTTCTTCTACATAGATGGGAAACGGAATATGATCCGAATAGGTTTTAATAATATGCTCAAGACGGAAACTATCCAGATACACACTATCTTCTTTTTTCAGGTGCAGTGTGATGCGGGTACCGCGTGGCAGGGGTTTGCGGGAGGGTTCAATCTCAAATTCGCCCATACCATCAGACAACCAGACCCACCCCTGCTCCTCTCCGGCGCGGCGGGTTTTCACCTCTACCCGATCTGCCACCATGAAGGCGGAATAAAAACCTACCCCAAACTGACCAATCAGGTTCACATCCTTGCTAACGTCTCCGGTCAGACGGCTGGCGAATTCCTGCGTGCCAGAGCGGGCAATCGTGCCGAGATTTTCAATCAATTCGTCATGATTCATCCCAATGCCATTATCCACAATGGTCAGGGTGCGTTTTTTTTCGTCAATCGAAAGGTGAATCGCCAAATCCGGAGCATCTTTCATCAGGCTATCGTCTGTGCGCGCTTCAAAGCGCAGTTTATCCAACGCATCAGACGCATTAGAGACCAGTTCGCGCAGAAAAATATCCCGGTTGGTATAAAGCGCATGAATCATCAGATGCAGCACCTTACTGGTTTCCGCACCAAAACGATGTTTCTCACCTTTTGGGGTGGCTGTTTTTTCTGCTGTGGTGGTTGCCATGTGTTATCCTCTTTTTAAGAAGCCGTTTCTAATCTGGTATCACCTGCGGCATAGACTGCGACTTGCAGGTGTGATGAGGTATATATGAGTATGCAATACGGTTTTTTCAATACGGGACGATGGATGTTTTTTGCCTGCACAGCATGCACTAGTTATCTGCTGCTGGCGATATATAGCCCTATCCGGGCGGAAACACCCCCTCCCCCCATGCCCGCTGTACCACAAGCCGTACCCGTATTGGGAGAAGCAGGGGCAGAAAAAACCTCTGACGATCAGGAGTTGCTCTACCGCATCAACGCCGGTCGGCCAGAGGATGTAAAATTGCTGCTGGAACGTGGCGCCAACCCCAATACCACCAATGCATCCGGCCTGCCCGCATTGGCCATTGCCGCCGAACAGGAGCCGGATATTGGCTATCCCATGGCCTTTTATCTGATTGAAAAAGGAGCGGATATCAACGCTAATCTGCCACAAGGCACCAGCGCCTATGGCGATACGATTCTGCATATTGCCATCAACCGTGGCAATCATTCTCTGGTGTGGTACCTGCTGACGAAGGGAGCAGATTTCCTAACCGCCAAAACCCGCAATATGAACGCAGTGGAACTGGCACAACAAACCGGCAATGCCGCTATCGCTAAACTGCTACTGGACGCCAAAGCCATTGTCGATCAACGGGAAGCCTACGAAAAAAGTGATGAAGCCCGCATGAAAATGCTACAGCAATATGCCTATTATGTCTGCGCGCAGGCCTATATGCGCTATTATGCCGCCTCCGGGCAGGATCCGGATATCGTGAAAGCGGATACGCGCTACAGCGAAGAGGCATTCAACCAGCGGCAAGAGCAAATCAATGCCTTTGCCGGACAATTTATCAGTCGTTACAATCCCTGGCCGTTTCAGCCGACACAGCAAATGCAGACCATTGCAGAGGCTACGCAGACATTGATAAAAGAAGAGCTGGATCGCTATGTGCGTAACCGTGCCCGACGCGCCGCAGGGGTCGGAAAGATGGAGGATTTGCAAAAACGCTGTATGGAGATCAGTCATGGCAAGCTGAATCTGCAAAGCTATCTGGTGAATAAAAAATAGTCGCCAAGTGAAGGCGCCGCAGCCATTGCACCATACACCGAAACAGCGTATAGCTACGGCGTTATATTCAGCCGTGCTTGTGTACTTAACAGGATACCCCTGATGCAGGAAACTCTGACCCCGCTAACGGATGCCACCCCCTATATTCTGGCGGCGTATGCCCTGACCGTTGCTATCTTCGGCTGGCTGTTCATCAGTCGCATACTAAAGCTGCAACGGCTACGCAAACAGTTACACCAATTACAGAGGGATATCCCCTCCCTGAGAGACGCATTGCACACGTCTTCTCCCCCTGCCTCCCCCTCTAACCGCCCCCTAACAGGAGAGCATCATGACGCCTAAAACCAAGCGCATCATGTGGCTGGCTGTGGCACTGGCGGTCAGTGCCGGTGGGGTATTTATGGTCTTGCGCTCCTTCAATGAGCAGTTGGTGTTTTTTTTCAGCCCGACAGAGCTGCAACAAAAAATTGACCAGCAGGAGGATACGCTTCTCAGACGTACTATCCGTATCGGAGGGCTGGTAGAAGCGGGAAGCCTGCAACAGGGAACTGACCCGCTGGATCTGATATTCGTCATCACCGATATGCAACAACGCGTGCATGTGACCTACCATGGCATTCCTCCGCAATTATTTCGGGAAGGACAAGGCGTGGTCGCGGAAGGACAATGGAACCCGGAGAAAAAACAATTTCAGGCGCGTAACTTGCTTGCCAAACATGATGAAAACTACATGCCACCGGAAGTGAGTAAAGCCCTGAAACAATCCGGTCAGTGGCAACAGAACGGTTCACCATCCACCACGGAGCCAACGGCTCCCTCAACGCCTGAGGCAAAGTAACCGATGCTGGCGGAGCTTGGAAGTTTTCTGTTGTTACTGCTCATGGTAATAGCTGGATTGCAAACGCTGGCTTCAGCTCGCATTTCCAGCCTTCCGGAAGCAGCGGCGTCGTCTGCGGCGGTGCGTCTCTCTTGCCATATGAGTTACGGTTTGTGGGGCGTTGCCACAGCATCGCTGCTACTCCTTTTTGCCTTGTTTGTTTGCGATGATTTTTCCGTTTTATCGGTCGCCACTCATTCACATCAGCATAAACCACTACTGTATAAATTATCGGCATCCTGGGGGCATCATGAAGGCTCTCTGTTGCTATGGCTCTGGGTATTAACCAGCTACGGGGCATTTCTGGCTAAAACCGGCCGTAAACTCCCGGCGCCCATCTATCATCGCGCACTGGCTGTGCAAGCTGGTATCATTTTGTGCATCACAGGATTTGTCATTTTCACGTCCTCTCCCTTTGCGCGCCTCTGGCCTGCGGCGGTGGATGGTCATGGCCTGAACCCCTTGCTACAGGATGTCGGTCTGGCCATTCACCCTCCAATGCTCTACATGGGCTATGTGGGGTATTCTCTGCTGTTTTCTCTGGCCTGCGCAGGGTTATCTGTTCCCGGTGCTATGGCACAACACTACTGGCGCTATATGCGGGCCTGTAATCTGTTGGCATGGGCTTTTTTAAGTCTGGGGATTATGCTGGGCGCATGGTGGGCACACCGGGAGTTAGGCTGGGGCGGCTGGTGGTTCTGGGATCCGGTGGAAAATGCATCCCTCATGCCATGGCTGGCTGGTACGGCGTTGCTGCACCTTCTGCCAGTGGCGGAAAAACGCAGCCTGTGGCGCAAAGGGTGTTTGTTCTTTGCCATGCTCACGTTTATTCTTAGTTTGCTCGGCACATTTTTGGTGCGTTCTGGCCTCCTGACATCGGTGCATGCCTTCGCCAGTGACCCTGCCCGTGGTGTGGTAATCCTGTTGGTCATTGGCTTATTAGGTGGCTATGGCCTGTGGCAATTTGCCCGTAGCACACACCCCATGCAAGCCACCATCGTGCGCCCCCCTGCCCCCCTCAGTCGGGAGCATGCGCTTCTGTTGAATAGCCTGCTGTTTACGCTGGCGCTGCTGGTGGTCGTGCTGGGCGTAGGCTACCCGATGGTGACTCAGGCCATCTGGCAAAACGGGGTTTCCATTGGCCCGGCCTATTACCATGGGCTGATGTTGCCATTATCTGCCGTGGCTATGCTGGCGCTGCTGTTTTTATCGGAAACCCGCTGGCAACGCGATGCTTTGCCACGTTTGCTGCGAAGCCATGCCCGTAGCCTGTTTCTAACAGGCGTACTTGCGGCAGCAATCAGTCTGGATGCCACCTCCGATCTGTCGCAAGCACAAGCAAACTGGCCGGGAGGATGGTATGTTTTTCCTGCATTATGGTTGGCGCTGCATCAACTGGCGTTATTGCGCTTAAAAATAAACCGCAAGCAGTTCCCAACCTATCTGGCACATGCCTGCTTTGCCCTGTTGTGTATGGGCGCGGCGGGAACCTATTTCGGGCAACAACAGACGGAAGCGATTTTAAAACCGGGAGAGTCGATGACTCTGGGACGCTATACCATCACCTATCAGGCGCTACAGACCGGTACCGAACAGGATTATACCTTCGCCCGCGCACGTCTGGAGGTGAAACACCCGCAACAGGATAGCACCACGCTTCTGCCAGAGCGCCGTTATTACACGGTACAAGGCAAAGATACCGCCGAATCTGAGCGTCACTGGCATGGCCTGACCGAGTTACATGCCGTGGTGGCAGATGTGAACCAAGAGCAACACATCAGCCTGCGCTTCTACCTCACTCCGTGGATAATGGCCGTCTGGCTGGGAGGAAGTGGCTTGGCACTGCTGGCGGCTCTATCGGCGGCACGACGATTGGCAAAGCTTTCTTAATAAAGAGTGGTTTATACTTGTTTTGTACGTTAAGGGTTGCTTGCCGAAAGGACGCATCAATGTTATACGCCGCAATCCATGGTTTTGTTTGACACACACAGGTAATCTATGACAGGTGAATGGTATCATCGTGTTTCAGCGGAACCTCACGCGAGGGTGATTAATCCCATGTTGCAAGACATCCATATCCTCATAGCGGAAGATGACAATATGATGCAGCGACTGCTGCGTGATATGTTGACCGCTATTGGCTTCACCAATATCACGGGGGTGAATAACGGGGAAAAAGCGCTGCAACACCTGAAGTTCAATGCTGTTGATATTCTGATTGCCGATTGGGCCATGCAGCCCATGGATGGGCTGACCCTGACCAAGCGAATCCGGGAAGAGATTGAGGGGGGCAACCGCTATGTTCCCATTGTCATGCTGACCGGTAGAGGGGAACGGCAGGATGTGCTGGCCGCACGCGATGCGGGCGTGACAGAATATATTGTCAAGCCATTCAATGCCGGAACCTTGTTTAAACGTATTGAGTCTGTCATTGAAAATCCACGCAGTTTTGTCATTTCCAAAAGCTTTAAAGGTCCTGACAGGCGGCGCAAGAAGGACTCTCCCCCAGACGGCAGGCTCAAGCGAAAATCGGATTCAAAAAATGCCTGATGTACCGTTTTATTAACCAAGATGACAAAAATATAAAACCGTTTACATATTCAGCGTCCAATTGCATAATGCACTGCATATAAAACGCCCATCACGCGAAGATTATGCTATGAACACGAATAATGACGAACTGCCGATACTCATCCCCCCCAATGAAAACCTACAACGCAAAGTGGGGCGCGGTATTAAGCTGCGCAGTCTGGTCACAGATAAAAAACTGGAAGAAGCCGAACAGGTTCTAAAGACCACCACCGAAGAGTTTTTGGATCTGACGCGTCTGGATTTGAAGAATATGCAACATGCTTTGTTGCATCTGGATGACCCGCAAATATTAGAGATGCTGCGCGCCTCGGTGTTTAGCGTCAAAAGCCGCGCCGGAATGTTTGACTATAATCTGGCCTCCACTGTCTGCCGCCAACTGTATAATTTTCTACAGGATAAAGAGCGGCTGGACGAAATGGACAAAGACACCGTGACCGCTCATGTCAACGCACTGCGCGCTATTTTTCATGCCAACATTGTGGGAGACGGCGGAAAAGTAGGTTATGAACTGCTGGAAGGCCTGATTCAATTGCTGCACCGCCATACAAAAAACCTGTAATTCTGCGTACTGGAGTCCTGTTTCTGGCTGGTTGAAAGTTGGGTAATATGCTAAAGAGCATGTGAGGATTCAAAGAGGTTCACCCGCCATGCCTTACAGCCAACCACATGCCACCGCGACCCTACAGAATACGGATACGCCAGACTTTTTAACGGCTCTGCGGCAAGCCATTACCCACCATAGTTTTGTGGATGAAGAAACCGCCGCCACCCAGCTATTGCACAGCACCCATATTGCGGAGCATACGCGCCAGCGTATCCGTCAGCAGGCAGCTCAGTTGATAGAGGTGATGCGGGACAGGCATACGCTGGGCGTGGAAAGTTTTATGCAGCAATTCCCTTTAAGTGAAAAAGAGGGCGTGCTGATTATGTGTCTGGCGGAGGCGCTGTTGCGTATCCCCGATACGGAAACCATGGATAAACTGATCCGTGATAAGTTCACCGATGCTCAGTGGAATAAACATCTGGGAGATACAGACCACTTTTTAGTGAATGCTTCGTCCTGGGGGTTAATGCTAACAGGTAAAATTTTGCAATATGAGCAGGATGACGCCCCCGGCTTAATGCGTAACTTACTCAACCGCGCCGGAGAACCTGTTATTCGTCAGGCATTGCAATATGCCATGCGTTGGATGGGTAGCCAGTTCATTTTGGGGCAAACCATTGAAGAAGGCATTGCCAACGCCGCAAAACAGCAAAAAAGAGGCTATACTCATTCCTATGATATGTTGGGTGAAGGCGCACGCAATGACCAGTTTGCACAGGGCTACCTGCAAAAATACCAACATGCCATTGCCGCCATCGGGAAAGCCGCCAAAGGGGATAACCTGTTCCGCCGTCCCAGTATTTCCATTAAACTGTCTGCACTACATCCGCGCTATGAATCCCGCCAGAAAGAACGGGTCATGGCAGAGCTGTTACCGCGTTTGAAGCAACTGCTGCTGGACGCCAAAAAACACAACATTATGGCCGCCATTGACGCAGAAGAAGCACGCCGTCTGGATGTGTCGCTGGATCTGTTTGAAATGCTCTACCGTGATGCTGATTTTGCTGATTGGGAAGGCATTTCCATTGTGGTGCAAGCCTACCAGAAACGCGCTATCCATGTAGTGCGATGGCTGTCTGAACTGGCAGCGGATGTTGGCAAGCGTATTCCCGTGCGGCTGGTGAAAGGTGCTTATTGGGATTCGGAAATTAAAGAAGCACAAATCAAAGGCGCGCAAGACTATCCGGTCTTTACCCGCAAAGTCACCACCGATCTCTCCTATATCGCCTGTGCGCAGGAAATGCTGCGCCATGCCAAAGACCGCTTTTATCCCCAGTTTGCCACCCACAACGCCAATACCGTCGCCACCATTATGCAACTGGCTCCGGAAGGCGTAGCCTACGAATTTCAGCGCTTGCATGGCATGGGGGAAAACCTGCATGACCAACTGGTGGATCGGAAGCAAAACCCGGTTCCTGTGCGTATTTATGCCCCTATTGGGGTACATAAAGACCTGCTGGCGTATCTGGTGCGCCGTTTGCTGGAAAATGGGGCGAACAGTTCCTTCATTCACCAGCTGGCGGATAAACGCATCCCTATCGATGCACTTACCAGTGACCCATTGAATGAAGTCCTGCATTTTAACGGCCAGTTCCAGAATCCAGAGATTCCCCTGCCTGCCCATATTTACAGCGTAGGCCGCCCTAATTCCCAAGGGTTGGATATGAATTACCCGCAACATCTGCAACGCTTTGCAGAAGAAGCGCGCCCTTACCAATACCATGCCTATGCGGTGACAAGCCTGATTCATGGACATAAAGCACTGGGGGAAGCACATGCTGTACGCAACCCCGCGAATGGCAATGATGCTGTGGGGCAATGGATGCAGGCATCCGAAGAAGATTGTGCCAAAGCTCTGGCCATAACCTGTGGCTATCAGAGCACATGGGCAACGACCCGCGTCAGTCAGCGTGCGGATATACTCCGTCGTTGCGCGGAATTGCTGGAGAGAGAGCGCTTCCGGCTCATGGCGCTGCTAGTGCGCGAAGCAGGAAAAACCCTGCAGGATGCCGTGGATGAAGTGCGGGAAGCTGTAGATTTTTGCCATTATTATGCGCTACATGCGGAAAAATTGATGGCGCACCCACAGCGAATGGACGGCCCCACCGGAGAACACAACAGCCTGAGCCTGCACCCACGCGGCACCTTCTTTTGCGTTAGCCCGTGGAACTTCCCGCTCGCCATCTTTACCGGACAAATAATGGCGGCCTTGGTCTGCGGCAATACAGTGATTGCCAAACCCGCAGAGCAAACCAGCCTGATTGCCCATGAAGCGGTGCGCCTGTTCTATGAAGCGGGCATTCCGGAGCAGGCACTCAGCCTGCTGCTGGGAGATGGCGCAGCCATTGGCAAATCTGTTTTACAGGACACGCGCATTGCTGGCGTTGCCTTTACGGGGTCACTGGCAACGGCTCGCGCTATTCAGCAAGCACTGTTCAACCGTGGTGGTGCCCTGCCCCACCTTATCGCGGAAACAGGTGGCCAGAACTGCATGATTGTGGATAGCTCTGCCCTGCATGAACAGGTAGTGGATGACGTGCTGTTTTCAGCGTTTGGCAGTGCGGGGCAGCGTTGTTCCGCCCTGCGTATTCTCTGTGTGCAGGAAGATGTGGCCGATGAGGTAGAAACCATGCTACAGGGTGCCATGCGGGAAATGACCCTTGGCAACCCATGGCATGCGGCAACGGATATCGGGCCGATTATTGATGCGGAAGCCAAAGCCAATCTGCAAAAACATCAACAAGCCATGCGGGATAAAGGCCGTGTGGTGTTTGAACTGCCACTGCCGGATGCCCTGATGAGCGCCGGGCATTTTGTAGCACCTTCGGTGTATCGTATTGATAGCATTGCCGAACTGCCGGAAGAGCATTTTGGCCCCATACTGCACATCCTGCGCTTCAAAGCGATGGAATTGGATGGGCTGATTGAGCAGATTAACGCTTCCGGCTACGGCCTGACACTGGGCGTGCATAGCCGTATTGATGCCACCATTCACCATATTTCCAGCCGGGCACATGTGGGCAATATCTACATCAACCGTGGCATGACAGGTGCCGTAGTTGGGGTGCAGCCCTTTGGCGGCGAAAATCTTTCCGGCACTGGCTTTAAAGCTGGTGGCCCGTATTACCTATTGAAATTCCTCTCTGAACGCACCCTGACAGTCAACACCGCAGCCATTGGGGGTAATTTGGATTTGTTTACCAGTTGATGTCATTTTTTTGCTACGTTGTCACAGAAACTTCATATAACTTCAGTACAACAGTAGATGAGGTTATTTTTCTGCTAGGGAAACTGCGCGTATGGCCAATAAACCCCCCCAAGAACCCCGTGTCATGTCACCGGATAAAGCAAAGTACGCTTTATCCAAATTATTTGCCGAAGGCGGGCAGACGCTGGTTGAGTCATCAAGGGAAGTATTTGAACTGGCCGCCACTGCTGGCTTGATTAGCCGTGATGTCGCGCAAACAGCCGCCCAATTTGCAGGTGGACTGGTAGGAGTTGGCGCTGTCTTGGGGTTAGGTGCCACCTTATCAGAAAACCGCCAGCGTCTTGCTGATGTCGCCGCAGGGGTTGCAGGCGCTCTGGGACATGATAAAGGAGCCATACGGGGTCGCATTCAAAGTATTATGGCCGTCTTGGATGGTGTTGCGGAAGGAGCTCTCGCCGAAAGAGCCGCCAACGTCGCCAATGCGATTGAGGCACACCAGGCACAAGCGCGCTAACCCTTGCCGATTAAGGTTTTATCATGATGGGCACGCCCGGCGGATCATCGTTCTTCTCAGATTTTGTGACGAAGCATATCGCCCGCAAAACGCCGATTGTGATTTTGCACTACAGCAATGACCGTTTGGGTTTTTTGCATTTCTGGTATCTGGCCATGTATGCGTCCGATGCAGAGAAATACGCCAAACTGGCAGAGCGGGATGATTTCAACCCAACGGATCACTTTGCCGTACTGGCCGAAGGTGCCGGCACCCCAACAGAAGAGATGCTGGAATATATGTACACCTACTATGGTGCCATTCCGCCAGAAGATTTACGCCATCTCTGGTGCCCACCAGAATTAAAAGCTCTGGCTCTGCATAGCTGAATTTCCTGTACCATGGCATAGAGAACGCACCCGAATATGCTCACGGGATTTCGTGATCGTGAAGATGCTTTATAGACTGTTAGCCCCCCCTGTCGTCTTGATTCCCTTAATAACGCACGCTACTGCCATGTAAAATAACGGCTAAAAAAAGGGCTGGCAGTTGCCTGCCAGCCAAGTTCACGGGAAACTCATGGGGACAAGGACACCACTTATAGCGGTTCCTTGTGGGGGCAATTGTCTCCTTTTTCGGGCGCGATGTGCGCCTAGCTGAATAGATTGCCCTCAGAGAAAATTAGCCCACTAGACGGTTCAGCTCTTCCAGCAGGGTATCTGCGGTAGAGATGACCTTGGTGTTAGATTGATACGCACGCTGCGCCACAATCATATCGGTTAGTTCTTCAGAAAGCTCAACATTGGATGCCTCTACCACTCCGGCACGGACGTTACCGACCCCGTTGGTTTTGGCTTCACGCAGGTTGAAGTCTCCGGCTTCCTGCGTGGCGGCCCATACGTTACCGGTAAGCGCCTCCAGACCATTGTAGTTAGGGAAATCAGCCAATGGAAGCTTGTACAGTTTTTGGTTTTCACCATTGCTGTAGTTCGCAATCACATATCCTTCTTCATCAATGGTGACATTGATAAGAGAGCCAACTTCTGCACCATTCTGGTTAATGAAGGCAACGTTGTAATCTGCGGCAAACTGGCTGAGGCCTGAGGTGTCCCCAAACTCATCGACACCGGTTGTACCTGCCGGAAAGCCTGCATTCCCCCAGTCCATCGTTATCTCACTGGGAGACGCACCATTGTTCCAGATGATGTTGATGGGGTTACTCAAGCCGGAGGAAATACTCCGCAAGCTACCATCCCCGTTGAAGACGATATTGCCGCGTGCAATCTGATTCCCCACCAGTGCCCCATTAATATCCCCATCATCGGATGCATAGACTTCCGCTGCCCAGGTATTATCCGCCACTTTCAGGTAACTGATGGTAATGTTGTGGCCAGTCCCTAAGGCATCGTAGATACGTACATTTCGGCTGAAGTGCGGGGTTACTGCACCGTCAGACATATTTTTGTCAATATTGGCAGGGTCATAGAGTTCGGAGAAGATGTTCTCCCCCACATCGAAGGCGCTATCCGCATCCGCATCAGCCCAAAGCCCCATCTCCTGCACCAAATCATAGGCAGCACCACCGTTGGCCACCATATTCACGTCCGTAAAGGTAACCGTTCCCAGCGGATCTTCCGTATAAATCCCCAGTGCTGTATCAGACAGCGGGTTTTCCAGCACAAAGGTAATACCATCGGATTCACCCACTTTGTTGGCCAAATCCCGCAACGTACCAAAACGAGGGGTAGAACCTGCGGCCACCGTATCATACATACCCAGACTGCCCACAAAATCTGTTGCGCCGGCATTGGTGAAGGTCATGGCGGAATTAGCGTCATCTGGCACAATCACCAACTGATCGTTGACAATGCGCGCATTCAAACCCGGTGTATTGGAAATAGCCTGTGCCAGTGTTTGCATGTTATTAAACTGAGGCACATCCGCCAACGGATTGGGTGAGGATTGTTTATATTCAAAGGTGTAGGGGGTTCCATCCACATCAATAATAAACTGAGAATCCACACCGGAAGCCGGAGCAGAACCAGAGGTAAAGAAGGTTTGAGTGGTGGAGGTGATATCCACACCACCCGCACCAGAGAAATCCACACCACCCGCGCCCGTAATCGCACCAGAGGTACTAAAACCACCATATTCAAAGTCATAAATCAGACCGCCGCTGGTCGTAACTCTTAGGGTAGTTCCCAAACCATCTGTGACACCGCTACCGTTATCCACGTTATCCTGCACCAGAGTACCCGCAATGGGGGCAATCGGGTCATCAGCACTAATACTGCTGTTGAGACCAGAAGAAAAGTTGATAATTTGCCCATTACCACGTGCGACTGGCTGACGTGCATCCAAATTAGTGCCGACGTCAATTTGGGTGGTTGCGGCGACCACACCATTGCCAAACTCAATATTCACCGTTTCCAGTGATTGGGTGGTGGAAAAGGGCACCGTATTGACGTTACCGGGCTGCCCAGGCAGACGCCCTTCACGATCCAGTGGCCAGCCTTGCAGGTAAAATCCACCCTGACGACTATACATATTGCCCAGCGCATCCACTTCAAACTGGCCAGCACGGGTAAACATCATGCGGGCATCGCTGGCCTGACTGTCTGGCCGCTGGCTGACCACAAACATACCACTGCCCTGAATAGCAATATCCGTATTGGAATCGGTCGAGGTCAGCAACCCCTGCTTAGAAACCAACTGACGCACTCCGGCCAGCACCCCGCCCGGATTGTACGAAACTGAGGAAGCCGAGTTGTTCACCAACGTTTCAAAGTACGCTTTATTGGCTTTATAGCCGACGGTATTGACGTTGGAAATATTGTCGGAGATGGCACCGATTTTGGTACCTTGCCCCTTAATGCCGGAAACGCCTGAATAGAGAGAACCGTAAATGGACATGACGTTTACTCCTTTATAATGCCTCTGGAAATGGATGCTGTATTTGGCTTACTGGGTTGAATAAAAATGATGGCTAACCATGTGTCCCTAACTGGTGACCGCAGGTTTAGTGGCTTTAATGGAGGTGATGGAACTCATGGGTACGCCGTATTTGCCAATGAGCAGCACTGGCTCTTCGGATTCCATGTAGACACCATCTATGATGCCACTGACCGTAGTGGAAAGTTCTTTGGGGCTGCCGTTACTATCCAGTATAGAGACAGTCACGCTATACATGCCATCCGGCTGCTGGTTGCCATCCGTTCCTTTGCCATCCCAGGTGAAACGATGCACACCAGGGCCATACCATGCCGGGTCATCGAAGGCTTTTTTGTACACCAGTGCGCCTTTTTCGTTGTAGACAAAGATTTCGCCCTGACGGACGGCTTCTTCTACGGTGAAGCTGATATCGGTCGAGCCATTGTACAGTTGCGTGACATTGCCCACCGTCTCTACGGATTTGCCAATATAACTAACGGGATCGTAATTACCTTTTGAGCTTAGCTCGATCAGGTCATCCAGTTTTTTATTGGTATTGATGCTTTGTTCCACCTCCGTGAAGGCGACAATCTGGTTGGTGAATTCCGAGGCATCCTGAGGATCTGTGGGATCCTGATTTTTCAATTGTGTGGTAAAAAGCGTCAGAAAGCTGCTGAAATCCTCCGCCAATTGGGAAAGTCCGGCATCCGAAACTTTTTTAGCGGTTTCCTGTGTTTGCTGGGTTGTCAGGCCTGTTGCGACTGAAGTGACCATATACCGTTCCTTCCTTTATACCCGAATATCCACGTTGCCTTGCGTACTGAAGGCGTACAATGCTTCTGCAACCGAGAGAACGGGTGCATCCAAATCCATGCCACTGTTGGCGGATGATTGTTGCATCATATGAGCAAAATCATCCTGCTGTGCGGAAGCCTGATGCTGCGAGCCATGGTGACCAAACTCACCACCAGATTGACTGCCGCTGCTAAAACTAAACTCCGCCTGCTGATTTTCAAATTTCAGCCCGGCATCCTGCAACATGCGTTGCAGTTCTTTGCTATCCCGTTGCAGCATGTCCATAGTATCTACACTATCGGCATGAATGCTGATGCTGCGAATGGTATCATCCCGCATGCTGATACGAATATCTACACCGCCCAGCTCTTCAGGATGCAATTGCAAACGAATGCTATCCTGCCCAGTGGCCGCCGCATGGCGAATATGCATAAGCACCTGATCGCTGGGGGCAGCATAACTATACAACGGACGGCTATGGCTTTGCGCTGCTTCCGGCATGGTGCGCGCCATAGCTTCCAGCGTGTGGGCAGCCGGTGGTAGTTGTATGGCTTGTGTAGGTTCCGTCGCCAGCGGCAGGTTGTGCTGCTTGGCTATGTGTTGCAGATGATCCGTAAAACCAGCGGTGTTATCCGTGGTTGCTGCTGTTTGCGCCCCTTGAAAAGCATCCGCACCATCCTGCGCAAAGGACTGCAACAGAGAATCCCCCCCCTGCCCTTGCTGCTGCTGACTGGTGGAGGCATCATGCTGGGCAGAGGTCACGGCTGGCACATCAAGGGTAGGAGCTTGTTGCCCCTGCTGCCCTGAGGGAGCGGTAGCACTGCCGGAAGCATATTTAGCGGTTTCCGCCACCATCACGGCAGTGGGCTGCTGCACAGCGATCCATTGCGGCAATACAGAAGCGGTTTCCACCATCATTTCTGTGGGCATGGATTCTGCTGCCGATAATTCTGCGGCCTGCTTCACATTCGCTGTCCCCATAGGCTGGCTGGCCGACTGAGGAGCGGAATCGGCGGCAAAAAGTTTCTGGCCTAGCTGCTGTTTGCGCTGCTGTATTTGCTGAATGAATGATTGGATAGCGCCATCATCCACACCGGACGCCGCCTCTGCCGGAACCACACCCGTTGCCACTACCTGCGGCTGCACTGCATCCGCCATTGTTTGCAACCACTGCTGGGTTTGCAGCCAATGATGACTGGTGACATCCGATAACGTGGCCGCACGATTATCCGTAAGATCGGTCGGTGCAGCGGCAGGCACCGCCGCATCTTTTTGCGCAAAAGCCGCTTGTAGCTGGCTTTGCACCTCCTGCGGCAATGTTTGCCACTGCTCTTGCGAAAGCATGCCTTGCAAAGCATCCGGCATGACAGGGGATACAGTTTCCGCTGGCAGCGCATTAGGAGCGGCAATTTCTGCCGGCAATGCATCCGCACCATGGAGAGAGAGCCATTGCCCGGCATTCCAGACGCTTTGATTCCCATCGGCTGGCACAGCTTGCCCGGCACTAGCATCCCCCATCAACAACCCAAGCAATCCGGCAAAGCCACCTGCCTGCCCCACACTCTCGCCCTGCCCGAACAGCCCTTGCTGTCCGGCAGCAAACGAGCCGGTGGCACCGACCTTTTGCTGGCTGAGAAGTGAGTTGAGAATGGCGCTCATGAAGCAGGTTCCAATAAAGGGTTAGAAACAAAAAGACTCAGGTTTATGAAAGCAATAACTATGCCAAAGTGACTAGCTAACGAGGTTGACCAAATTCTGCTGCCCCAAAACATTCCGCACGTAGGAAGGAACAAGGCGAGGTTCCGGTATTTCCGTCACGGTACCGTCGATCATATTGCGAAAGCGTGTGATTAACTGCCCATCTGCATCGCGGAAAATGGTGAATTTCAAATCCCCAACCGGCATTTGCGCGGCATAGTAAGTCGCTGCCTGCCGTACCAGTTCCCGGCGTTCCTGCTCACTGGCGGGAAATTGGAAATCCTGCCCTGCATCCGGTAAAGACACGGGCTGCTGCGGCAAATTTTGCTGCGACTGGGCCGTGGTTGCCAGATCATTGGCGGCAGAATTTTCCTTCTGGCGACCGGCAGTAAACAGACTAAGCAGAGAAGACTGGATTTGCATGAAAATGGTTCCTAAGGCATGTAATGGCGCGGTGCGGTTACTGCGGGGGAGAAAGCCGTAGCCCCCTCCCTACCCGTAAGGCTTAACCCAGCAGCTTGAGCAGGTTTTGCGGTAGCTGGTTGGCCTGCGCCAACACCGAGATAGACGCCTGAATTTTCACCTGTTGCGTGGCATATTCGGTGGATTCTTTCTCAATATCCGCATCCAGGAAGGAACCGCGCGCTGCGTCCTGATTCTGAATGGCGGTTTGCAGGTTATTGGCCGTGTAATCAAAGCGAGATTGCAGCGCCCCCACATCTGCCCGCACCGAGGTAAGATAATTAATAGCATTATCAATGACGGTGCTGGCAGCTTGCGCGGATTCTACGGTGAGGATGTTCAGACTCTCCCCCCCATAGAGAGAGTCCGTATCGCTATTACGGATCTGCACATCAATTTTATCATCCACCTTGGATCCCGTCTGGAAGGTCAGGCGGGTATCGCCCGTATTAACGCGGAATGCCACCTTCAGTGCATCTTCCAGCTTGGTCGCATTACTCGTGTTGGTGATGGCGCCAATAGTCGCTGTGGAACCCAATACCCACTGGAAGTAGATGCGACGATCGGCTGTGGCAATCCCCCCTTCCGTGAAGGTCATAATATCCCCAGGTGCCGGTGGATCAATGTTCCCGGTCGCGGGAATGGTATAAGTAAATTTGGCGCCATCAATCACAATATCAATCAGGCCGGTATTGACACCATCCGCAGGTCGAACCTGAACATCGGTCACCAGATTATCTTCAAACCCAAAATCCCGCATGTAGGCGACACCGCCTGCCAGAATACCGGACATATCCACATCCAGTTGCCTGTTTTGGGCAAACTCTACCTTGCTCAGCACATTGTTCAGGCGGTTGGCATAAGTATCCGCATCATCCTGGTTGGCAACACCGGGAGATACAGCAAGGTTCAGCCCCAGCGTCCCCCCTTCTGCCACACCCGTTTCCAGATTATACCCGGTCAACGCTTGCGAAGCTGCCAATGCCGTAGGATCAACCACCCCACGATATTCAATATTACCAACAACAAGGCGAATGGTCAGTTGTGTTGCACTGACATAGGTCACTTCAAAGCCCGTGCTTTGGCTCAAGTCACCAACAAAGGCCGGATTATTGGCAATGGCACTGGTATTCAGACCGCTGGTGGGAGCCGCAGCAGGAGTGATGGCATCTAGCAGAGGGTCAATCTCTGCCTGAATCACACCATCTTTCAGTTCCGCAACGGTTCCCAGAAACTCGCTGTTCGCTAACAAACCGATTGCCGCAATAGCCGTGTTGTTGTCACCAATGGTCAACTCATCTGTCTGAATATTCGCGGCGTCATACAGGCTGCCGTTCAGCAATACCACATCATTAAAACGGGTATTGGCAACCAGACGATCAATTTCCTGCGTCAGATTTTGAAACTCCTGATTCAGGAACCCGCGCTCGGATGCGGAGAGCGTCCCGGAGGTGGATTGAACCGCCAACGATTTTTGCCGCTGTAGAATCTCTCCGATATTGGCCAAACCACCATCCGCAATATTCAACAGGGTGTTGGCCTGAAAGGTATTGGTCAGGGCGGTACGCAAGGTATTCACACTGGTACGCAGCACCGTACCAATGGACAGACCGGCCACATCGTCCGCAGAACGTACAATACGGTTACCACTGGAGAGGCGACCGATAGCGTTGGTTGTTTTGTCATTTGCCGTACGCAGATTGTTCTGCGAAAAATATGCGGCAATATTTGTATTGATGCCTACCATGGCGTCTACTCCCGAGGTTGAGGGTGCTACTGCACCGATGTTTCAACTGACAGAGTAGAAGCGAGAAGCGTGCCAAAATGTAATAAACATTATAAAACAAAAGAATAAACATTTATTGAGACAGAATTTTCCCAACTTTCATAGGCAGACCATATGAACAGAACGGTCTGGGCAGACAGAACAAAGAAAAAACTGCCGACTCTGCAATCGGCAGTTTTTTCTTTCTTTGAAGCTTTGTTGTCTTTGCTTAGGCTTAATCGCCTTAAACGGTTGCCCCCAGCAGGCTACCAATATTCGGCGCATGATCCATCAGTGCAGAAGAAGACGCGATACCAGAATAGACAGACGGGGCGGCATTGTGCGAACCCGCCGCTTTTTCACGGGCATATTCCGCATCCACCTGACGCCAGGCGGCTGCCATTTCCTGTAATTGACGGATAATTTCATCACAGTCATTCAGACTATTGCTCTGCTGTACATTCATCAGCAGGAACATCAGGTCATTATAATATTCATACAGCACTTCTGCCACATGGCCGCCCTGCGCAAAATCCAGAGACCCTTGCAAGCCAATCAATACATCATTTACTTTATTACATAAATGGAAGCGTTCTTCAATTTTACCGCATTCAATAGCCACTTTAACCTGCTGCATGAACTTTACCATACCATCATACAGCATCACCACCTGACGGGTTTTGCTTAAGGTCGTTGCATTTGCCGTTTTATAGGCATTATAGGCATTAAAATGGTTCATTTGCGTCTCCTTTCCCTACTTGGGGCCACGTTCTGTGGCGTCTCCTCATACCTTGAGGAACGGTACGTATTCACCTGCGCTTACTGCGCGTTACGGGCATTTGCCTGTGCATCCAGATATTGCAGGATGGAGTTCACTTTAGCAATGGCCTGCTCCAGCGCAGAAAACTTATCTAATAGAGTTTGCCTGTAATTCTCTATTTGTTCGTTAATACGGCCAATTTCTTCTTCCAGACGGACCGAATTTTCTTGAAGGGTCGTTTTTTCCGTATCAATCAAACCAGTGCCATCTGCCGTAATATCGCGGGCTGCCACGAAACTCATATCGGCCAGCCCTTGGGTCAGTTTCACATTGATACTAGCATCCACAGTATTGGCATAAATAAATGTCAGGCCTTCAAACTCTGTCCCTGCCTGCCCTTTCAGGGTGACACCACCGGAATAGGTTGAATAATCCAGTGCGACGGTTTTGAGTACTCCGCCGACGGTAAAGACCGCTTCTGCCGTGCCTGCTACTGTATCCACATTCACGGTGAATTCATTGACCTGCACCCCTTTTTGACTTTCAAACACATAAAAGTCACTGTTGTTGGATGTCATTTGTAACTCAAACAGGCTTCTGACGCCACTCATATTGGTGCTAAGAGCATCACGAAGAGCGTCCGTATCTATTTCCAGCAGGTTGGTTGCGGGGGGATTTTCCGCATCGCCTTCAAAAGCTACGAAATTAATGCCAATATCCCGCAAGTTTTTAGGGGCACTTGCCTCTAATCCGCCGACAATAGAGTTAATGGCGTTGTTAATTTTGGTAGAAATAGTGCGCAACATGGAATCATTGGCTAACACAGCATCTTCTGTTGGCAGCCCTTCTTCATTACGCTCTGTCTGCCGTCCGAGAAACAAACGAAACTCATTGTAGGCATTCACAAAATTGACGATGCCATTTTCCATTATTTCGGTATCGGCTTCAATTTTGGCAGTAACGGTGGTGCCACCGGTCGGTTGCTTAATGGTAAAGGACAGGCCATTTACCGCATCGGTAATGGTGTTGCTCTGGCTTTCAATCGCAATGCCATTTAGGGTAAATAATGCATTGGAAGCCGCTTGTGTATTATTGAAGCCGATATTTTCCAACACACCACCTGCCCCATTGTTGGAGGCGATGTTCACATCAAAATCAGACTCAAGCCCGGTGGTGGTGGCCGAAAATTGCAGCCTGTAACTATCTGTACCGGTTTTAATGACAGTGGCTTCTACACCTGTTGTGGCTTTTTGAGCATTCACTTTGCTGAGAATATCATTCAGCGTATCGCCAGCTTCCAGCGTAATGAGTGTGCCGTTGATATCCAGATCACCTGCGGTAAAACGACCTGCTGTAGATGTTGGTTCCACCACAGAAGTATTAAGGTCTGTTACCGTAATGGCATCGGAGGTTTGGATTTTCGCCTTTGCCACAGTGCTAACGGTAATATCATAGTTAGATTGCGCAGCACCCGGCTGGGCCGTGACGCTGATAAAATTTTCGGCAGCGCTGGCGCTATTAGAGCTTAAAGATACGGTGCGATATTCAAAAATATTGTCCTTGGCTGTATTCACACCGGGTTTATTACGCAAAAAACTGGCCGCCTGCTCAAAATTATCCAGAATGGATTTCAACTCGTCATAGGCGGCAATGCGCTTACTATTCACATCCAGCTTGGTTTCTACAGAGGTGACGCTGACTTTTTTAATGGAGACCAGATCATTCACCACTTTTTCCGTATCCAGGCCGGACGCCCCACCACCGAAGACGGTTTTACCGTTGGATTGAAATGTGCTACCTAAATTGATGGAGGTAACCATGTGAATGTCTCCTTCGCCATGTTAAAGCGTACAACCAGCCATGGCTGCGCTACCCGCTTTATTGGGGCATGTTAAACTTCTTGCAGGAACTTAGATACAGCAAAAACTATGCCAGCAAAAAGTTTCAGCTTTCCAAACGCACCAGCGGGGCTTCCCCCCCCTGACTGCGTACGTAGAAATCAATCAGCTCTGGTTCCGGTATCTGCGTGACCGTACCATCCGCCAAATTGGTGAAGCGCGTAATATATTCCCCGGAGCTGCTGTCCTTAAAAATAGCAAAGCTAACCCCACTCATGGGAAACATCGCCCGGTAGCTCTCCGCCGCTCGTTCCACATACTCCTGACGAGCTTGCTCGCCTTCCGGAATGCGCGGCTCTTCTTTTGCGGATTCAACTACGGGTACGGCAGCTTTTTTAGGCTCGACATAGGCTGAGGTATTACGTGCCTGCGGCTTCTGCACCGTGGTGGATGCAAATGCCTGTAATCCCGAACTGATATTTATTGTATTTTCCATTGCTCAATCTCCTGCCCTAAAGGGAGGAAGGTGAGGAGCCTAAGCCCCTCACCCAACCCTATCGGTATTACCCGATCAGCTTCAGCAGGTTCTGCGGCAGCTGGTTCGCCTGAGCCAATACAGAGATAGAGGCCTGCAGGGTTACCTGAGCAGTCGCATACTTGGTGGATTCCTCGGAGATATCCGCATCCAGGAAGGTGGACTTCGCAGCGTCCGTATTCTGAATGGTGGTCTCGAGGTTGGCTGCCGCATAATCGAAGCGAGATTGCAGCGCACCGACATCCGCACGGATAGCCGTCACCTTGTTGATGGCTACATCCAGAGCAGCAGAAGCCGCCTGAGCACTAGCCACATCAAGGATATTCAATGATGAGGTGCCTAAAGCAGTGGAATCCACAGATTTCACCTGCACTTCAATATTATCTGCCACTTGGTTGCCAGTTTGGAAAGTCAGAGATGTGTTACCAGTACCAACACGGAATGCCGCTTTCAAAGCATCCTCGAAATCCTTAGCAGCGGTACCGTTCGTCAAGTTGCCGGTTGTTGCTGCAGAACCAGCCACCCAGTCAAACACAATACGCTCATTCGAAGCAGCATCTGCATTCTTAAGAAGCGTAATGTTTGCATCCGCAGCATAGGTACCGTTGGCAGGAATGGTGGCGCGATAAGAATCACCGTTGATGATGAATTCAATCGTTCCCGTATTCGTACCATCAGCAGCATCAACCCGGATATCTTCAACACGAACATCCTCAAAGTTATCCAGACGAACAACAGCGGTTGTACCAGCCAGTGCACCAGACTCATCGAGATCAAGTGTACGCGTCTGGAAAAAGCTGACTTTAGACAGAGCAGAATTGAGTCGGGTTTCAAAGGTTTCCGCCCCAGCAGGATCCGCCACAGCAAGCGCGGCCAAGTTCAATTCAAAGGTGCCGCCACCAGCGGTTGCGGGATCACCCACCTCAAAGCCCGTCAACACGGTAGCACCAGCAGCCGCAGTGTTGGCAATGTTTCCGCGATAGACGAAGTCTCCGACAGTGATTGAGACGGATACGTTGTTGGCCGCAACAAATTCAACCTCGAACTTAGCACCACCCAAATCACCAACAAACGCTGGATTGTTAATAACCGCATCCGCATTGAAACCGCTAGTACCAGCAGCAGCCGGCGTAATGGCGTTCACCAGAGCATCAACTTCACCCGCAGCGACACCCGCTTTTAACTCTGCGTTTGTACCGTTGTACTCGTCGTTGGCAGCAATAGCAAGAGTCGCAATGGCTGCTGTACCTGCGGTAATGGTATTCGTGTTGGTCTTAATATTTGCATCATCATAAATGCTGCCATTCAACAGGGTCACCTGGTTGAACTTGGTATTTTCCACCAGACGGTCAATCTCCGCCGTCAGGTTTTGAAACTCCTGATTCAGGAACCCACGCTCTGACGCAGACAGAGTACCGGAGGTTGCTTGCACCGCCAGAGATTTTTGACGCTGCAGAATTTCCCCGATGTTTTTCAAACCACCATCCGCAACAGACAGCAGGCTATTCGCTTGCTGAGTGTTACTTAATGCGGTTTTCAGGGTGCTTACCGTTGTACGCAAAATGGTACCAACAGACAAGCCCGCCACATCATCCGCTGCACGGGTAATGCGATTACCGCTAGACAGCTTGGAGATAGAGGCAGAAGAAGCTGTATTGGAAGAAGAAAGGTTTTTCTGCGCAAACATAGCAGAAATATTGGTATTGATACCTACCATGGGTCGTCTCCTACTTGGATAACATTAAATAACCGGGCTACCTGCCCAAACTACATGCTTAGATTATAAAATTAGCATGACATAATTAACGTAAGATTAATGCAGTTCCATCATTCGCGCAACTGTATTTTGATTGCATCAACCAGCGGGAGCATCGCTTGACCATCCACCGTGGCAAGTGGCCGCTTAAGCGTCAGCCTGCCTGCTTCATCGCACGTGGCTTGCTTTGTAACAGTGCGTGTAAGGTTTTGACCATTGCCTCCCTATCTACACCTGCTTGATTGAGCATATCGGTAGGCTTACCGTGATCCTGATAGATATCCGGAAAATGCAGACTGCGTATTTTTAGACCGTGATCCAGCAGCCCGGCGCCAGCCAGCCATTGCAGCACATGCGCACCAAATCCACCGGAGGATCCCTCCTCTACCGTCAGCAGAATAGCGTGTTGTGTGGCCAGTTGGTGCAGCAATTCGGTATCGAGCGGCTTGGCAAAACGGGCATCCGCCACCGTGATAGAATATCCCTGTTCAGCCAGAATATCCGCTGCACGCAAACTATCCCCCAACCGTGTCCCCAGAGAAAAAATTGCTGCATCCTGCCCCTGCCGAAGGATACGCCCCTTCCCAATAGGCAGGACATCGCCACGTTCGGGCAACGTCACGCCCTCGCCCTCACCACGAGGGAAACGGAAGGCAATGGGTCCGGTGTCATAAGCGGTTGCCGTGGCTACCATGTGCATCAGTTCAGCTTCATCAGCAGGCGCCATCACCGCCATATTGGGTAATGTGCAAAGATATGCGAGGTCAAAACTACCGGCATGGGTTGCACCATCCGCTCCCACCAGCCCTGCCCTATCCAGTGCAAAGCGCACCGGCAGGTTTTGAATGGCGACATCGTGAATCACCTGATCATAGGCGCGCTGCAAGAAGGTGGAATAGATGGCGCAAAAAGGCTTCATGCCTTCCGCTGCCAGTCCCGCAGCAAAGGTGACAGCATGCTGCTCCGCAATTCCCACATCAAACGTGCGTTCAGGGTATGCTTTGGCAAACGCATCAATGCCTGTACCGGAAGGCATGGCCGCCGTAATGCCTACAATGCTATCATCTAGCGCCGCTTCTGCCAGTAATGCTTTCGCAAACACAGATGTATAGGTCGGGGCTTGTGTCGTCGCTTTTTTTTGCACGCCAGTCGCTACATCAAACTGGCTGACACCGTGGTATTTTTCCGCCGCACCTTCCGCTGGGGCATACCCCTTGCCTTTCTGGGTGACCACATGCAGTAGAAAAGGCCCCTGATGTTTACTGTCCCGAATATTTTTCAACACCGGCAACAGATGCTCCAACTGGTGACCGTCTATCGGCCCAACATAATAAAAGCCCATTTCCTCAAACAATGTGCCGCCCACGGCTAATTCCCGCGCAGTTTGCTCTGCTTTGCGGGCAGCGTTAGCCAGAGGGCGGGGCAAATGCTGAATGACCTGTTTCCCTATATCCCGCAGTTGATGATACGGACGGGAAGAAACCAGACGGGAAAAATACGTACTCATGGCTCCGGTCGGTGGGGCAATGGACATATCATTATCGTTCAGAATGACTATCAGACGGCTATCCAATGCACCGGCATTATTCATCGCTTCATAGGCCATGCCCGCACTCATGGCGCCGTCTCCAATCACGGCAATGATATTCCGTTGTTCCTGCTTCAGGTCACGCGCAACCGCCATGCCCAACGCTGCGGAAATAGACGTGGAACTATGCCCTGCCCCAAACGGATCATATTCACTTTCCGACCGTTTGGTAAAGCCAGACAAGCCGCCGGGCTGACGCAGGGTCAGGATGCGCTCTCGCCGTCCGGTCAGTATTTTGTGCGGATAGGCCTGATGCCCGACATCCCAAATAATGCGGTCATGTGGGGTGTGAAACAAATAATGCAGCGCAACGGTCAGTTCCACCACCCCTAACCCCGCCCCTAAATGCCCCCCCGTATGGGAAACAGCGCGAATCACATCCTGACGCAATTCCGCGGCCAGTTGGGGTAATTGTTCCTCAGGCAAGCGGCGCAGATCCTCCGGCAAGTGAATCGTATCCAGCAGCGGAGTCGCCGAAACAGGGGAGGAAGTATCATCGCGCGTCATGATGGTATGGCATCTCGTCTGGTCATGAGAGTGGGAAGTTGTTATATACCCCATAGTCAGGAATTGCTAGGGGATTTCACCATGCCGCCATTGTCTGAGCCTATACCGCACTCTTCGCTATACCACATTCTTCCCGTTTGGTGGAACCGCAAGCTTTGGCTGTCTGTGCTGGGGGTGGTATGGATAGCCTGTATCGGTTACCATAGCATCCAGCCAGTCTGGGCACTGCCAGCGCATATTGTTGTAGATACGCCGGAAACGCTGGCAACTTTTCATTGCCGGCAAATCTACGCATCCGCCAAAGATAACATGTTGCTAACGACCGATAGCCTGAATAGTCTGGCCGGGGAAGGACAATTGGAAACCCTGCTGTCACCAGAAGAGGTCAATAAGTTGCGGCAGGAATTTGGGATAGCACCGGATTTTGGCTTTCTCTTACCCGGTCGCTGGAATGCCATGACACGCGATGAACGGCTGCGCTTTAACCTGCTTATGGCTGCTTTTTTGCGACATATCTACCATTTGCCCACCGATGGTACGGTGGTTGATAAATGCCACGCCAAACGCCTGACCCCTGTTGCCGCAGGGAATCCTAATCAGCCAATGCAGCACGTGCGCTTTGCCAAAACCGCACTCACAACCCTTGGGCTGAATGGAAACCCCGGCTTTGTCCCGGTAGTCTACCTGTTCAACCGTGCGGATGCTTCGGAACGCTGGCAGATGAGCGATATGCAAATAGCGGGTGTCAGCCTGCGTCAACATATGGAAACCTTGTTACCTGAACGCATGGCAAAAGGAGGTTTCAGCCAATTATTTGATGATTTGCAAGACATTGTGGACGAAAAACGGGAGGTGGGGGAATATTTCCCCCGCTAGCCCGCTGTGAGGTGACTTGCGCCATACAGAAAACTGTGCATACTGCACTCGGTATATGTGGCAATGCTGCACATACCATATATCGTGATGATGCGTTCCCGCGCATGATCTCATAACATACAATTGTTCGCTAAAAACCAAAAGGAAACGGCCTATGCAGCCCGTGACCGCAGTGATATCGCTGGTGATGCTACTGGCTCTGTGCTGGCTGGTGTGGTCTGGCATGTGGAGTTACCCGTTTTTAATGGGGTGTGGGGTTGTGAGTATCCTGCTGGTGCTCGCAGCCACCCGCTGGCTGGGTTTGCAAGACCGGGAGGCACATGCCGGTCAGCTCGGCCCACGCTTCTGGCTTTATGCGCTGTGGCTACTGAAGGAAATGTTCGTGAGTTCCATTCGGGTCATTGGCCGCGTGTTATCAATACAGGGGGCTATTTCTCCAACCTTTGGGTGGGTCGTATCCCGCGTGCGGCATCCGTTTGGACACGCAGTCTACGCCAATTCCATCACCCTCACCCCCGGTACTGTAACCGTAGCGCTGGAAAAAACACCGACGCTGAATCAGACTGAAAATGAGACCCGGCTTTACATCCATGCGCTGGAGCATGCCAGCCTGTCCGATTTGCGGCAAGGCCACATGCAAGCCATGCAAAAGCGCCTGACAGGAGATGCGTCATGAATGAGATAGGGGTGCATCATCTGCTGGTTGCTGCCTTACTGCTGGTTGTAACCAGCATGATACTCGTCCTGATACGCGCTCTGCGTGGCCCCACCGCGCATGATCGTATTCTGGCTGGCAATGCCTTTGGCTCCAACACGGTACTCGCCATTATTTTATTGGCGTATGTGGTGGATAACCCCATGTTTCTGGATATTGCACTGGTCTATGCCACCATCAATTTCATCGGTACTATCGCCTTGTTAAAGCTGTTTCGTTTTGGCCGGTTTGATGCAGTCTGGACAGAGCAACCCTCCGTGGAAAGAGACCACAAAGCAGCGTCTTCTCACCCTCACTCTCATCCCCAGCAAGGGTAGGCCCTATGGTATTGTCTGAATCTTTGCTCGCGTCCATTGGTGCATGTCTGGCATTTCTGGCCGCGTTGATTTCGCTGGTGGGAGCCATTGGTATGTTACGCTTCCCTGATTTTTTCAGCCGCCTTCATCCGGCATCCCTGAAAGATTCGTTAGCCTTGCCATGCCTTATTGTGGGTTTGATATGCGTAACGGGTCTGGAGTTGGAATCCGCCAAGTTAGTCCTTGTTCTGGTGTTCGTACTGGCAACCGGCCCTGCCGCAGCCCATGCACTGGCGCATTCCGCTCTGATTGTGCAGCATGAGGCGGAGGCCGATGTTGTCGCCAACGAAACGTTGAATGAAGCCCTGCATCTAGGCAGGCATGAACGTATGCAAGACTCCCCAGGCCACCGTGACGGAGACGCCATATGACCGATTTTCTGGCCGATCCCCACGGGCTGCTAAGCCTGATGTTATTTGCCATTTTGCTGGTGACAACGCTTGGGGTTATTTATATCCGCGATTTGCTTGGATCTGTGCTGCTATTCGGCATTTTCAGCCTGATTATGGCTTTGCTGTATCTGGTGATGGAGGCCCCCGATGTCGCCATTACGGAAGCGGCTGTTGGCGCAGGTATCAGCAGTATTATTTTTCTGACCGCTATTGTTTTTACCGGACGCAACAGCATTCAGGCGCGGCATCGCACCTGGCCTGCGAAATTACTGGTCACTCTGCTGGGGTTATGCCTGCTCTATGCCACGCAGGATATGCCTGTCTATGGAGATATAGAAGCCCCGATCCACCAGCATGTTGCCCCCTATTATCTGCGGGAAACCATGGCGGAAATTGGCATTCCCAACGTGGTGACGGCTGTGCTGGCCAGTTATCGGGGGTTTGATACGCTGGGGGAAGTCAGTGTGGTCTTTACCGCTATGGCGGCCGTGTTGCTATTGCTTTGGCCGCAGGGAAGTAGCAACACAGCCCAGACAGGGGCAAACCCCGCACCAGCGGATGCCACCCCCAAGGGCGCCATGCACGATATGCTGGTGCTGCGCATTGTCAGCAAATTGACGATACCGTTTATTCTCCTGTTTGGCCTCTATGTCCTGACACATGGGGAGTATAGTCCGGGTGGCGGTTTTCAGGCAGGGGTCATTGTCGCTGCTGGGTTCCTTCTGTACGCCCTTATTTTCGGAGCGGATACTCTACTACAGAAATGTGGCTTCCCCACCCTCCAGAAATTAGCCGCGCTAGGAGCCATGATGTTTGGTGGCACGGGCGTGATTGCTGTCTTGCGAGGAGGAAATTTTCTGGAGTTTTCCAGCCTGCATGTGAACCCTCTTACCGGACAATTTTTGGGTATTTTCACGGCAGAAGTAGGCATCGGCCTGACAGTTTGCGCGGTGATGATGGCGTTGTATCTGCGTTTTGCCACCCATCAAACGGATGCCGGGGAACATTCCATCCGGCAAACCGAGGAGGATTAACTCTATGATTTATTGGCAGGAGTGGCTGGATTCCCTCAACATTGCCGGGCATGCAAACCAGTGGGCAGCTATCTTGCTCATGATGCTTGGTTTTTATGTGGTATTATCCAGTCGGCATCTGGTGAAAAAACTGATTGGGCTGGGTATTTTTCAAACATCGGTGCTGCTGTTGTATATATCCGGCGCATGGATTAAGGGAACCGTTGCCCCCATTTTGCAGGAAAACCCGACCATCACCTACAGTAATCCCGTACCCCACGTGCTCATGTTGACCGCCATTGTCGTCGGGGTCGCAACGCTTGCTGTGGGCTTGGCGCTGGTGGTGCGTATTCGGAGCTGCTATGGCACAGTGGAAGAAGACCTGCTAGTTGCCATGGATAACGCCGACAGTGAGCGCGGCAATGCGGCTGTATTACGCCAGCTCAAGGATCATCGCGGAGGGGAATGGTAATGTTAGCGGCTCATTTTGCCATTCTGCCGGTCATTGCTCCGCTGTTCATGGCGCCTTTCTCTGCGCTCTTCCGCTGCGGCAAAATCAGTTGGGCTCTGGCGACGCTGGTAGCTGTGCTGGGTGCCTACGCCTCTCTGCACCTTGCAGGTGGCGTCTTGCGCGGAGAGGATATCCACTATTTCATGGGCGACTGGCAACCCCCATTTGGCATTGAATATCAAGTGGATGCGTTAAGCGCATTACTGCTGCTGGTGATTAATGGTATGGCGGCGGTCATGTTACCGTTTGCCTATGCCAGTATCCAACGGGAATTATTGCCGGGGCAACAGGCGTTATTCTACAGCCTGTTTTTGCTCTGTCTGGCCGGATTAAACGGCATGGTGCTTACCTATGATACGTTTAACTTATATGTGTTTCTGGAAATATCATCCCTCGCCACCTATGCCATGATTGGTCTGGGCAGAGACAGACGCGCTCTGACTGCCGCCTTCCAATATCTGGTGTTGGGTACCATCGGGGCAACATTTTTCCTGATCGGGGTGGGATTGCTGTACCTGCAAACCGGAACCCTGAACATGGGAGATTTAGCAGCACGGCTACCAGCGGTGGCAACAACGCGCCCGGTTCTGGCAGCCTTTGCCTTTCTCACCGTTGGGCTGAGCATGAAATTTGCTCTGTTTCCCTTGCATATGTGGCTACCCAATGCCTACGCCTACGCACCATCTTTTGTTTCCTCTTTTCTGGCTGCCACAGCGACCAAAGTGGGTATTTATGCGTTACTACGCATTACACTCACCGTGTTTGGCATCGATTTCAGTTTTGGGGAAATGCCGCTCGGTACTGCCCTGCTCATTCTCTCCACATTGGCGATTCTTATTGGTTCCTACGTGGCGGTACATCAGTATAACGTCAAAAAATTACTGGCCTTTTCAAGTGTTGCCCAGATTGGCTATATCGCGATGGGGATTGGCCTTGGCAGTGTAGCGGGGCTGACAGCGGGCATGATTCACATCGCGAATCATGCGCTGGCAAAAGGCGCCTTGTTCCTGACTCTGGGGTGTATGGCTTATCGCCTTAACGAAGTGGGTATTGCCAGCTTGCGGCTGGATCATCTAAGCGGTCTGGCCAAACGTATGCCACTTACTGCCATGGCCTTTGTACTTTCTGGTCTGGCGTTGATTGGTATTCCGCTTTCTGCAGGATTTATCAGCAAATGGTACCTGATTCTCGCCGCACTGGATAGCGGTGCCTGGGAGCTACTGGCCGTGATTATTGCGGGTTCCTTGCTGGCCATGATTTATATCTGGCGAGTAGTGGAAGTGCTGTATTTCCGCCCCTTGGGGGATGCGCAAATGCGCCTGAAAGAAGCCCCGCTCCTGTTGTTAATACCGGCATGGCTGCTGGTCGCCGCTAGCTATTACTTTGGTCTGGATACCCGCTATACTATTGGTATTTCCAAACAAGCCGCCAGTAGCCTGTTTGAGCGGCATCTGGATATTCAACTCAGTGATCCTGCGTTGGAATCCGATGAAGTGCTGCCGGAAAATGGGGAATCAGACACAACCAGCGACACCACAGACACCACTGATCCGGAAGAGATGCTGGAAGAAGGTGCGGACTCTCTCTCCCCTCCCCCCTCCATCCCGTCAAAGAATCAACCGGCTTCCGCAGGAGAGGCGCAACCATGATATTGCCTTATATCTACCCACAGCAAATCATGTTGATGGCCGTACTGATGCCGTTGGTGGCTTTCATGCTCAAGCCGTTTACTGCACGCACACCCAACCTGCGTGATGGACTGGCATTTTTAGTCGGGCTTATTACTTTTGCACTGGTTCTCTGGTTGTGGAGTGACTTCCGACAAGGCATACGCCCCTCCATCACCCTGTGGCATATTCTGCCCGGCATGAGCATTACCTTCAAGCTGGAATCCGCGGGCATGATGTTTGCACTGGTGGCTGCCGGGCTGTGGCCTGTAACCCATCTCTATGCGGTTGGCTATATGCGTGCCAACCACGAAATACGGCAGACACGCTTTTTCAGCGCCTTCCCCATCGCCATCGCCTGCGCATTGGGCATCGCCTTTTCTGCTAACTTATTTACCACATTCATTTTTTATGAAATCATGACCCTCTGCACCTACCCGCTGGTCACGCACAAGGGCAATGAAGCGGCGCGTCAGGCGGGCAGAACATATCTGGGTGTCCTCATGGGGACATCTCTCACCTTACTGTTGCCAGCCATTTTGTGGGTCTGGCAAGTCACAGGGAGTATGGAATATACACAAGGTGGGTTGTTTGCCGGGTGGCAACATGGTCAAAGCCCCTTCATCATGGGGTTGATGCTGCTGTTTTTTGTCTTTGGTACGGCCAAGGCTGCGGTCATGCCGTTCCACCGCTGGCTACCCGCCGCGATGATCGCTCCTACGCCTGTCAGCGCCCTGTTACATGCGGTCGCAGTGGTCAAGGCCGGTATCTTTATCGTGTTTAAGGTGGTGGTCTATATTTTCGGTGCGGATTATCTGGATTCATTGGTGGTAGAAACCCCACTGATAAGCGCATGGCTACCGTATCTGGCCGGTGTAACGGTGATTGCCGCCTCCGTCATTGCCCTACAGCAGGATGATTTGAAAAAACGTCTGGCCTATTCCACCATATCCCAGCTTTCTTACATCGTAATGGCTACTGGATTATTATCCCCCTACGCGTTGATGGGAGCCGTAGCACATCTGGTGGCGCATGCGGTCAGCAAAATTACCCTGTTTTTCGCCGCCGGGAATATCTATACCGCCAGCGGCAAAAAAATGACCAAAGTCAGCCAAATGCAGGGCATTGGTCGCCTCATGCCTATCACCATGACCGCATTCGCGGTGGGTAGCCTGTCGCTTATTGGGCTGCCGCCCACCATTGGCTTTGTCAGCAAGTGGTTTATGGTGAAAGGCGCCATGCAGGAAGGACACATTTTCGCTCTGCTGGTGTTTGCCATCAGTACCCTGCTTAATGCCGCTTACCTGCTGCCGATTGTCGGTCAGGCCTTTTTAGCACCACCACAAAATGCCACGCAGGAGGCACCCCATGGGGAGGCTCCCTGGCCAATGCTGGTTGCTATCTGCATAAGCGCGCTGCTGGTGCTGGCACTTTTTGCCATGCCATGGCTATTGTTGGATAACCTGACCAGCTTCCTGCCGGAAGCATGGCCGGAATATTAAACGAGGGGAAGGAAATAAGCCCATGCAACGCCCAACCCGCAATAACCGCTTCAGTGATTTTTCAGCCAAACGTCTGCAACGCTTGTGGATAGCTCTGATCAGCGTGCTGCTGGCGAGCCTGCTGGCAGAGATTTTCGTACCGCTGCACGGCTATTTCACATGGGATAGCGCACCGTTTTTTCATGCGGCCTTCGGCTTCGCTGCCTGCGCAGCGATCGTACTGGTATCCAACCTGTGGGGCTGGCTGGTAAAACGGCCTGAAGCCGCAGAAGTGCTGGAACATATGGAGAAAAATACATGAGCATGTTCTGGTTGCAAAGCCCCGGCTTGTGGGTGTTGTTGGGAGCCGTATTCTACAGCCTAATGCCAAACCGCTGGCGGGATACCTACGCCGTTGTGATTGCCTGCGGTGCTTTGGCGCTGTCCTGGAACTTTCCAGATGATGGGAGATTGCTCCTAACCCTCTTCCGTCACGAATTTATTGTGCAGGAAGTGCGTCCATTTAGTCGCATTTTTGCGGTTGCTTTCAGCATCGCGCTACTGGGGGGCAGCGTCTTTGCCTTTGGTCAGCAACGCTACCGCGAGGTGCAGGCCGCCCTCCTCTATGCCGGAAGCGCACTCATGATCTGCTTCTGTGGAGATTTATTGGTGCTATTACTGTTCTGGGAAGTGATGGCGATTGGCTCTGCATTGGTGCTGTGGTTTGGCGGCATGGCCGCTTCCCGTACGGTCGCCATGCGCTATGTGCTGATGCACTTGCTGGGTGGAGTATTGATGCTGGAAGGCATCTCCCTGATGATCTACATGACGGATAGCACCAGTCTGCCAAGCCTTGCCATTGACTGGATCACCCTGCACGGAGCCGCCAGTGTTCCCATGGATTCGGATAAGATTCTGCATGGCTATAGCTTTATGGCTGATATTAGCATCTGGTTGGTTTTCAGCGGCATTCTGGTCAATCTGGCCGCCCCGCCCTTCAGCGCATGGCTGGCGGATAGTTATCCGGAAGCCTCCCCCAGTGGCAGTGTGTTTCTCTCGGCTTTCACCACAAAAACAGCGGTTTATGTGCTATTGACCCTGTTTGCTGGCACCCCACTCCTGATTGCTGTGGGGCTGTTTATGGTCTTTTACGGTATTATTTACGCAATGCTGGAAAATGATTTCCGCCGGATATTATCCTACAGCATCGTTAATCAGGTGGGCTTTATGGTCGTCGGGATTGGTATTGGCAGCCCGCTGGCGTTATACGGTGCCGCAGCCCACGCATTTTGCCATATTATTTACAAAGCCCTGCTCATGATGACAGCGGGAACCGTGGTGCAGGCGACAGGGCTTCGCCGTTGTACGGATGTAGGGGGGCTTTACCACTCTATGCCCTTCACCACCTTGTGCGCCATGATTGGTGCTCTGGCGATTTCTGCCTTTCCCCTCACCTCTGGTTTTGTCAGCAAATCTATGATCTCCGCTGCTGCGGCGGAAGGCGGACTAGACTGGGTATACGCCTTGCTATTGGCCGCCAGTGCCGGGGTGTTCCTGCATGCTGGGGTCAAATACCCATGGTTTGTGTTTTTCCAACGGGATAGTGGTCTTCGCCCTAAAGACCCCGCGTTCCCCATGAAACTGGCAATGGGAAGTTTTGCCCTGTTGTGCCTGTTACCCGGTATCGCGCCGGAATTGCTATATCAGTTATTACCCAGCCAGCCAGAGTTTGAACCCAACACGGCGGGGCATTGGGTTGGGCAATTACAATTATTACTTTTCTCTGGTCTGGCCTTTTTTGTGTTGCTCCCTTGGTTGCAGCGTACACACACGGTGACGCTGGATATGGACTGGCTCTATCGCAATGCGGGGCGTGCGGTGCTGGTGTACCTATGGTGGCTCTTGAACAGCGCCAAACAGGGCATTGTGTCAGGTGGACTGTGGCTTTTGCATGCCATCGGCCAACGCCTGCGCCATTGGCACCAGCCAACCGGTATTTTTGCCCGCAGTGTTGAAGTGGCCGATGCCACCATTTGGGTAGGCATAGCACTGGCTGTTTATTTACTGAGTTATTACAGCGCCATACCGCAATAACGGCATAACGTCATCACAATAGGCACACACCACATCCCCTTTGACGGTGGAACGGTCAGAACTGATCCTTCAACCGCCGCAACTCCGCCAGTACATCCACGGCATTCGCTTCCGGGAGACCAAGGGCTGTGGCAAGTGCAGGCTCGTGGGTGCGTAAAAACAGGTTCACCTGCTTTTCCTGCCCCACGGTGGTAGGCACGGTCGGCTGCTGGTTCTGACGCAGGGTTTTCACCTCTTTTTCACGCTGTTGTAGGCCTTCATCCTGCGGCAGAATCTGTCGGGCAAAACGCAGGTTGGCCTCAGTATATTCATGCGCGCAATAGACAAAGGTTTCATCTGGTAATTCGGCAATACGGGCAAGGCTTCTGGCCATTTGGCTGGCGGTGCCTTCAAACAACCGGCCACAGCCGGAGGCAAACAGCACATCGCCACTAAACAGTGCGGCCTCCCCGGCGAAGTAATAGCCAATATGCCCCAATGTATGGCCGGGCAAGCACAGAATATGTGCCACACTATCCCCCAGAGAAAAACGATCCCCCTCTTGCAAGGGGATATCCAGCAGAGGAATTCTGCTCGCATCCTCCACGTAGCCAACCACCGAACAGTCCGTAAACTCGCGTTTCAGGCCATGGTTTCCCCCCACATGATCCGCATGATGGTGGGTATTCAAAATAAAATGCAAATCCCAACCGTGTATTGCCAGTTGATGCAACACCCCCTCCGTATCGGAAGGGTCCACCACCGCCGTTTTACCCGTAGCATCATCATGTAGCAGGTAATTGTAATTATCCTTTAGGGCTGCAAATTGCACAATTCGCAGGGGCATAATTTTCTCTCTCCAACAGACAAAACACGTCATCACCCTATAGCTTGTTCACAAACCTGTGAAGTTTCGATATGGTTGTACCCACTTCTCTGGGGATTGCGTAGCATGTTCTGGCCGGATATCGGGTGTTATCGTCAGTTTTATCAATCCCTGCACGGGCAACTAGCCTGTCGCAGGCTACGACAGGTCATTACACGTTGCTGGCCAGATGTGCGTCATGATACGATTGCCGGTATCGGGTACACCATCCCTTACCTATTGGCGTTACAGGATAAAGCTCAACAAGTCATCGCCTGCATGCCTGCTCAGCAAGGGGCGCGATTATGGCCGGTTGGTCAGCCCTGCAAAACCATTCTCACCTACGAGGATGCACTTCCCTTCCCGGATCATAGTCTGGAGCGTGTACTGGTCGTACATGCGCTGGAACATACACAATTTGCACTCCCCATGCTGGAGGATATCTGGCGTGTACTGGTGCCCGGTGGCACATTGCTGGTCGTAGTCCCCAACCGCCGCGGCATCTGGGCACATATGGATAACACTCCGCTGGGTTCCGGCCATCCTTACAGCCGCCCACAACTGGCACGGCTATTACAACAAGCCAGATTTTCTGCGGTTTTGGAGGGAAGCCTGCTGCATTTCCCTCCCACGGAAAAACGTATGTGGCTACGTCTCTCCGGCCTGCTGGATAAGCTTGGGGCATGGCTATGCCCTGCCTTTGGTGGCTGGTTATGGATGGAGGCAGAAAAACAACTTTATGCCACCAGCAAACAGCCCGTCAAACGCTTTGCCCCCGGCTGGGGACACCCAGAGCGCCTCCCCGCAGGGGTCAATCCCAGAGGTAAAACCCTCTAAAAATAAGAAGGCCTTTTGATACTTTGCCAAGACAGGTTCTTCCTGCCACTCCATCAGAACGGGGTGACATAACCTATACACCCGGCATTATCTTTTTTAGCGGCAGCTAATGGCGCATTTATGCGAAGCGCCATAGAGTGTTGGACATGGCACATGCCTATGGTTCAACCAGACAGGAAACTCGCTATGAACGCGAAAAAAAATACCATCCTTATTGTCGATGATGAAGTGCAAATCCGTAAATTATTAAAAATATCTCTGGAAAGCGATGGGTATAAAACCATTGACTGCGACAATGGCCGGGAAGCTGTACGGCTGGCGGCTTCCGTGAAACCTGAATTGATTATTCTGGATCTGGGCTTACCAGACATGGATGGTCAGGAGGTGATTGCGCAGGTGAGGGAATGGTCACAAGTGCCCATGATTGTTTGCTCCGTGCGTAGCGGAGATAAAGATGTTGTCAAAGCACTAGGCAATGGTGCGGATGATTATGTCACCAAACCCTTCAATCCAGATGTATTATTAGCCCGTATTCAGGCTAACTTGCGTAAAGCCGCAACGCAGGAAGCCGGTGAACCGGAGCTGACCAATGGCGTGATTCGGATGGATCTGGTGCGCCATGAAGTCTTCCTGCGAGGCGAAAGTACCTTTTTCACTCCGAAAGAATATGCACTCCTACGTTATTTCATGACCCATCGTGGTAAAATGCTGACCCACCGTCAGATACTCAAAGACGTCTGGGGGCCTGCGAATGTGGACGATATGCAATACCTGCGGGTGTATGTCAGCCAATTACGTGAAAAAATTGAGGAAAAACCCTCCGACCCCACCTACATTGTCACAGAACCTGGTATTGGCTATCGTATGGAAATGATGGATACCCCTCAAACCAGCCAGCAAGCCGCCTAAAACGTCCTAATGCCTTCGTTGAGGGCTTATGGCATGACGTTCGACATATCATCAGCAGAAAAAGAGGGTGCCATGGGTGTCCTCTTTTTTTGTGTTTTTGCGGAAATATTAACCCTCCCCTCTTATACTACAGATAGAAAATTGCCCCCTTATGCATGCGTGCAGGAGTTTCATGTCTGTTTTTGTTCGTCTGGTATCTGTTTTGGGTACAGGTTTTTCGATAAAATGGCGAGGGACTCGCTCTGCCGTTGACACAAAAAACGCTGCCCGAAATACGCTTCGCCACGGCTTCAGTCTCATTGAATTAGCCATCATCCTCACCGTGTCGGCCGTCATTATGGCTGGCGCTTTGGACTGGTTATCTCCCACTTCCGCAGACTATGTGCAGAAAATGGAACTCACGCAGCATCGGCTGAAAGTCATTCGCCATGCATTACTGCAATTCCGGTTGCTCAATAATCGTCTGCCCTGCCCTGCGGATAATCAGTTAAACCTCTACAGCTCCAACAGCAGTGGTGTCGAAAATTGCAACGTCGCCGGACAAAAAATCGGTACCATCCCTACCCGCACATTAGGGTTACCACTTGAGTTTCAAACCGATGGCTGGGACAGACGCTTCACCTACCATTTGGCCACGGCTGTTTGCGGCCAGACAGCCAGCCCCAGCACCTGCTCAGCTACGTATGTTGGGGCAGCGGATCTGGCAACCGCCGAAACAGACACCAACTATCTGACCGTCTTTACCTCCTATCTGGGGGGAGACTACCCCACCGCCTCCACCGGCGTACGCCTGACCTACAGTGCAGTCGCCGTGGTGGTCAGCCATGGCGTGAACGGGCTTGGGGCTTGGAAAACGAATAACTCCGGCGGATGGCGCATGCCACTAACCAGCACCGATATTCGGGATCAATATAATATTGCTGGCAGCGCGGCTTCAGCACCTTTCCCCAACATATTAAACGAAAGCCGGAATGCTTTTACCGCTCAGAATGCAGACAACGATACCCGCTATTGGCTGGATAAACCACATGGAGATATTAGCGGTGCCGCCAATACCGCCACGGATGATATGGGGTTTCACCTCACCCGAAGAGACATTGAGAAAGGCATTATCGAAGATTTTCCTCCTATCCCTCAAGCCGAATGCGTAAGCTTTTCTACCGCATTACAAACCATGCGGTCACTTACACAACTGCAACGCCGCATCATCAATGACGCAGGCAACGCAAACCATGACACCACAGAAGTACCGGTACAGCCTTTCATGTATACGACCATCACCAATATCAGTGCAGGCACCCATACGGGAGAGTTTACCAGTATCCCCACCGCACCACTCAATCAACGCCTGCCGCTGGCAGAAGGGCTGGCTGCTATTTTCTGGACCATGCAATCCGTCTGCTCCGCCTATTACAGCACTTACTACAGCGAAACAAATCCGAACTTTATGTGTCCGGTCGGGGCAGGTTTTATCAGTTCCAATACAGGCTGGTGGAATACCATTACCGGCGGTGCGGCACAGGATCCTTCGACACTACTCAATAATCCTGCCGGTCATCTGGGGGGGTACGCAAAATCATGCCAATAACCTCTGTTTCATATCCCCGCCACGGCTACACACTGATTGAACTGTCAGTGGTCATCGCCATTGTCAGCGTACTCATTGCGGGTGCCTTAGCAGGCTATCAGCAATTCAGCACCGCAGACAAAGTGAAGCTTACCAACAGCAAAATGGACCACATTGAGCAAGCTTTGGTGGAGTATTTTAACACCCACCGTTCCCTTCCCTGTCCTGCTGCGGGCAATGTGGCCATCACGAGCAACGCCTTTGGACAGCCAGCATCCTCCGGCGTCACGACCTGTACCACACCGGATGGAGGACACGGCACCATTCCCACGCAAGCATTGAACTTGCAGCCAGAAGATGCTCTGGATGGTTGGGGTAACCTGATGAGCTATTATCTTTCCCCCGGCATGAACCTTTCCGGTGAAATACGCAATATTGTGGTACAAGGTGCTGGAGAGGCAGAAGTATACCCCACACTGGCAGACGCCTCTGCCAATACCAATAGCCTGACAGGTTTAGCGCAAACAACTCCGGCACGAAATTACGGTGCAGCCTACGTGATGGTGAGTCATGGACAAAACGGGGAGTTTGCCTACCGACGAAGCGGCAGTGGGCGTGCCCCCGGTACCGCAGGCACCGCAGAAGAAGAAAATGGAGATAATGACCTCCGCTTCGTACAGCAACAATATGGCGTCAATTTTGATGATATCGTCCGTTTTGGTAGCAAAATCATGCTGGGGGAAGGAGTGATGTTGAAAAATCCGCTACTGAAAGAGCGGGTTCCCTCGGAGTTAGTGACATACGCCACCAATATTGCTGAGGCCAATGGCTCGACAACCGGGCTTGAAGGCGTAAACCCGGCCGCCTTTACGGGGGTACAAGCCGGCATGTCGGCATTGCTGACTGCATTTGAACGTGCCGTGACCTGGCTGCAATTTTTGAATGGTCTGGACTCTGATACCGCGAGCGATTCTGTCTTCACGCAACAGACCGTCTGGAAATGCCCGGACAATCTGCTCTACATGACCTCTACGGGTACCGCCAACACATCCGGCCTTACCTACACCAGTGCCCAATACCGCTATTCACCTGGCGTAGGGCGTACACGTGACTGCGCGTGCCCCAACTACAATACTCCCAATAACCGCCGCCAACGTTTCATGCTGCATGTCGGTGCCCCCACACACTACTTTGCGAGCTGCCGTTGACGCAGCCCACCAAGTTGCCTATGGTGGCGACCATTATGGACGGCTTAAAGGAGTTTTATCTATGGCACTGCAACTGCATTTGGCAGGTGACGCTATTTATCGTCAGAAAATGCGCCCCATTGAAGCCATGACCGATGAGGTAAAGGCAACCGTGGCAGAGCTGCTGAAAGCCCTGCATGACTATCATGCCATTGGCATTGCCGCTCCCATGTTTGGCATTGATATGCGCATCATACTGGTGCTGCTGGATGACCAACCTACCGCCATGCTAAACCCGGAAATCATTTCGCGCTCAGAACAACAGGTTCTGGGGGAGGAAGCATCCATTCCCTACCCCGGTATCAGTGCCGATGTGTTGCGCCCGGCTGAAGTCACAGTTCGCTACCTCAACCTACAAGGCGAAACCGTAGAACGCCCGTTAAGCGGTCTGAACGCCCGTGTAGTACAGCATGAACTGGAATACCTCAATAACCAGTGTTTTCTGGATCACCTGTCCCGCCTGAAACGGGATATGCTACTGCGAAAAGCACAAAAGAACATCCGCGCTGGTCACGTACCGCATGTGCATAGCGAGTTCTGCAACCACTAAACAGACCTGTCAGAACCACACGCCCCACAGAAAAAAAAAAGCCTGCCGAATCCAATTCGGCAGGCTTTTTTATAGATACTAAAGAAGGCTACCCTTCCAGCGTACGCTCCACTCGGGTCAGCTCGAAGCATTCGATCTGATCACCATCCCGAATATCCTCGTAATTTTCAAAAGCGGCCCCACATTCAAAGCCTTCACGCACTTCACGTACATCTTCTTTAAAGCGCTTCAGCGTTTTCAGCGAACCTTCATGAATCACCACGTTATCACGCAGCAAGCGAACCTTGCAGCCGCGCTTGATAACACCGGAGGTCACCATACAGCCAGCTACCTTGCCAAATTTGCTCATGTTAAACACCTGACGAATCTCCGCATAGCCCAGGAAGTCTTCCTTGAACTCTGGTGACAACAGACCACTCAGCGCGGCTTTCACATCATCAATCAATTGATAGATGATAGAATAGTACTTCACCTCAATCCCCTGCTTTTCAGCCTCGGTTTTGGCAGCGCCGTTGGCACGTACGTTAAAGCCAAGCACAATCGCATCGCTGGCAGAAGCCAAAGCAATATCCGATTCCGTAATGGCACCAACCGCAGAATGCAGAACCTTCACCTTTACTTCGCTGGATTCAATTTTCTCCAGAGAATGCACAATGGCCTCGGCAGAGCCATGTACGTCCGCTTTAATGATGACTGGCAATTCTTTTACTTTCGCCTGACCACCAGAGAACAAATCTTCCAGCGACATTTTGCGTGGTGCGTTTTTGGCATCGCGCAGTTTTTGCTGACGATACTCCGTCACTTCACGAGCGACCTTATCATTCTCAGCAATGCTAAATCCATCGCCAGCCGTTGTGGTTTCTGGCAAGCCCAGCACTTCCACAGGCACCGCAGGCCCAGCGGATTGCAGGTTCTCGCCTTTGTCGTTAATGAGAGCGCGCACCCGTCCAAACACATGTCCGGCCACCATAATATCGCCCACACGCAAGGTACCGTTTTGCACCAGCACGGAGGAAACAGCTCCACGGCCTTTTTCCATGCGGGATTCAATAACCATCCCCATAGCCGTACGGTTCGGGTTGGCTTTCAAATCCAGTACTTCTGCCTGCAGCAAAATACCTTCCAGCAGACCTTCGAGATTAATTTTCGCTTTCGCGGACACATCCACGCACATGATATCCCCGCCGTACTCTTCCGGCACCAGTTCATGGCTCATCAGTTCTGTACGCACCCGTTGTGGGTCGGCATCCGGTTTATCAATTTTGTTCACCGCAACAATAATCGGCACCTGCGCCGCTTTTGCGTGACGAATCGCCTCAACCGTTTGCTCTTTAATCCCATCATCGGCTGCAACGACCAACACGACAATGTCTGTTGCATTGGCACCACGCGCGCGCATGCTGGTAAAGGCTTCGTGACCCGGTGTATCAAGGAACGTAATGGTTTTTCCATGCCCCACTTCCACCTGATACGCCCCAATATGCTGGGTAATACCGCCGGCTTCTCCTGCCACCACATTGGCCTTGCGCAACGCATCCAACAGCGAGGTTTTTCCGTGATCCACGTGCCCCATAACAGTCACGACCGGCGCCCTTGGCAGCAGGCTTTCTTCCTTATCCGCAACCTGAGTCACCAGCAGTTTTTCAACATCCGCATCAGAGACGCGAACCGGTGTATGTCCATATTCACTGACAATCAGTTCCGCCGTATCTGCATCAATGCTCTGATTTTGTGTCACCATCATGCCCATTTTCATCAGGCTTTTGATCACATCCACCGAACGCACCGCCATACGATTCGCCAGTTCCGAAATGATGATCGTTTCCGGTATCACCACGTCACGTTTGATGATTTCAACCTGCGCTGCCGCTTTCGCGTAGCGGGATTTTTTCTTCTTTGGTGTACCAACTTGACGCTGCGCATCGGGGTCTGGCTGCTTTACCAACGCCGCTTCATTCTGCTGACGACGACGGGAATTACCAACAGGTGCTTCACTGCGCAAAAACTTTTTCAGCTTCTCCGGGTCTGCCGCCGCGACAATCAAACGTTGCGATGTATTGATGGAACGCACCAGCCCCGCTTTTTCCGCTTCTTCATTGGCACGGGCAACCGCTACCACGTCTTCTTCCGCGTCTTTAACCTCTACTTCATCGCTGTAATCTTCAAACTCATCATCATCATCCAACAGGTAGGAGAGATCATCCCCTTCATATCCCGCGTCTTCCAGAATATCATGGGCACTAATCCCCTGGAAGCGACCACCTTTGAAGGTATCTGCTGTTTCATTGCGCGTGGTGCGACGCTTTTTGGAAGCAGATTTGCTATGCCGCTCACCGGCAACGCCTGCTTTGCCAGCAATTTCTGTATCAAAATCCTCCTCAAACAAAGCCTTTTTGCGTTTTATTTCATGATCTTTACGACCTGTTCCACGCTCTGCCTCCAATAGCAGGCGGGCTGCTTTCTCTTCCGGAGTCTCTTCAGGTTCCGCATTTTTCGCTGCAACAGCGGCCGCTTTCTCTGCGCGTGCTTTGGCTGCCGTAATATCTGACGGCAGTGTAATTTCCCGCAGTTGACGTTTGGCCGGACGCAGGCTGGCGCGGGTTTGCATATCCGCTTCCAGAGTACTCATGGGGCGCTTCTTCACCACTGGCGGTGCTACCGGTGCTTGCATTTCTGCCTCAGCAGCCGGAACATCCACAGCTTCAGCCACGGGCATCGTTTCTGTTGGCGTTTCAGGGGCTTCCGTCACAGCCGTGGAAGCATCTGCTTCCTGCTGACGACGTTGCTCTTCCTGATCGCGTTCCTGATGGGCGCGCTGCAGAACCTTTAAGCGCAGATCGCGCTCCTCATCGGTCAGGTGGCGCGTATCAATGCTCGTATCCTCTGCCCGTTGTTCAGCAGATGATTTACGCTCGATAATCGGTCCGGAAGCCTGAGGCTGACCTGTGCGCACCGCATCCCGCACGGCAGAGCGATTTCTGCGCACCTGCACCTGCACGCTTACTGTTCTCCCGCCACTGGTAGCGACATTCTTCACGCGGTTGCTTTCCAAGGAGCGGTTGAGCGAAAGCTTGCTCGTCTTAGAAAGTTGCAGGGTTTTCTTTTCGTCGTCTTTTTGGTCAGTCATGTGTATATCGGTTTCCGTTATCGTCAAAAAGATACGGTAGCTTCATATCACTACCGCAATAGAGAGAAAGCCTTTGGCAGGCTCGCCCCAAATGTTGCGCCACTATAGACGATTTCACGCCAAGATGAACTAAATTATTCCGCCCGAGGGCTTTTGATAACACTTCCCGCGTTGCAAACCAGTAGACAGGCACCTCATGCGCCCATCCTCTGGCTTTGGAAAGAGCATTTTCCGCAGCATCTACAGCAACCACAACCGCATGCACCTGCCCCGCCTGCATACCGCGCTGAACCGTATCAAAACCGAAGCATAATTGCCCGGCTTTACAAGCAATTGCCAGACGTGAAAGCACTTGCTGTAACAGCAATTGTTCCAGCGTTTCCGGCAGATTTGCGGCCAGTTTGACTTGTCTGCGTGCGGCGCGGGCAAAGGTTTTTTTACTGCCCACCGCCTGCGCAACGACTGCTTTATCGCAGGTAAGCCAAAGGCCACGTCCCGGTAATTTCTGCAAAATATCCGGCGTCACCGTTCCATCCGGCGCAATGGCAAAGCGTATCAACCGCTCTTTGGGCAACAAATCCCCCGTTTGAATACAGCGGCGTGTATTGCCTTTTGGCTCCGGTTCATCCACAGGTTCGGTGGTGGCGGGGTCATAGGCCTGCTCCAGCATATCTGCCATGGTCTTTGCCCCGCCTTCTCTATCCAAACCGTTCCGAACTATAGGCTTACGCTGCGGCTTCGCCGTTGCTATCGCCTTGCTCGTCAGCAAACCAATGGGCACGGGCAGCCATAATCATTTCGTCCACCTGATCATGCTCCAATCCGCTATTCGGCACCAGTTCATAGAACTCATCCCGCGCCAGATCCGCCACATCATCCAGAGAAACAATCTTGTTTTCGCCAAGCACCACCTGAATCTCCAGCGTCATATGCGGCAGTGCAGCCACTTCTTTGCTGAGTTTCAGTTCTTTGTACCGTTTGGTCAACTGTTGCTTCTGCTCTTCCAGATAGGTTTGGGCACGGTTTTGCAATTCGGCGGCAATATCTTCGTCAAACCCTTCCACGGAAGCCAGTTCCTCCAATGGACAGAACGCCACTTCCTCAAGATTACGGAAGCCTTCAGCCACCAACAACTCCCCAATCATGTCCTCCACGTTCAGGGCAGTGATGAACAGGCTGGACAGGCGGTTAAACTCTTCCACACGGCGGGCAGATTCCGCAGCATCGGTAAGAATATCAATTTCCCAGCCGATAATTTCGGAAGCCAAACGCACGTTCTGACCACGCCGACCAATGGCGATGCTCAGTTGCTCATCCGGCACCACCACTTCAATGCGCTGCTTGTCTTCATCAATCACCACTTTGGTTACCTCTGCCGGAGACAGGCAGTTCACCACCAGCGTCGCCGGATCCGGCGTCCACTCAATGATGTCAATTTTTTCGCCTTGTAACTCCTGAATCACGGCCTGTACGCGAGAACCACGAACCCCCACGCAAGACCCAACCGGATCAATGCTCATATCGCGGGAGATAACGCAAATTTTTGCCCGGGAACCGGGGTCACGCGCTACCGCTTTAATTTCAATGATACCATCATAGATTTCTGGCACTTCCTGTGCAAACAAACCCGCCAAGAACTGTGGATGCGCGCGCGAGAGGAAAATTTGTGGCCCGGAACGCTCGCGGTTGACATCATACAGGTAAGCACGCACACGGTCGCCCTGCTTCACCTGCTCCCGCGGGATGGTCTGATCCCGTGGAATAATGGCTTCCGCACGCCCCATATCCACAATAATATTGCCATATTCCACCCGCTTGACAGCACCGCTGATAATCTCTCCCACGCGGTCTTTGAACTCTTCATATTGTTTTTCACGCTCAGCATCACGCACTTTCTGAATAATCACCTGTTTGGCAGTCTGTGCGGCAATGCGCCCCAGATCAATCGGCGGCAGCTCATCTTCCACCATCGCTCCCAGCTCAATGGATGGGTTTGTGGCGCGCGCCTCTTCCAGCGATATCTGCTGGTTATAATTTTCCACTTCTTCCACCACTTCACGGGCACGGAACAACTGCATGGCGCCATTTTTACAGTCAATATGCGCACGGATCAACATATCCTGCCCATATTTGCGACGCCCGGCCACCTGTACGGCCTGCTCCAGCGCCTCAATCACCATATCACGGTCAATTCCCTTCTCGCGGGAGACGGCGTCCGCTACTTGCAGAATCTCCATATTACCGATAGATGACATAGTCCATTTGCTCCTTGGGTTGGTGATAACTGTATAAACCCGTTATTTTTTACGGGGATTAAGGTTTTTCTTAGGTTGCGGTCCCTGAATATCAGGAATCAGGCGTGCGTCTTTTACATCTGCCAGCGGAATATGATAGACCACCTCTTCCATGGTGAGAGAGATAGAAGCACCATCTGTCGCCAAGCCATGCAGCCGACCTTTAAACCGTTTGCGATCCTGCACCAGTTGATGCGTCTCCAGTTTAATTTCCCGACCGGCAAAACGGCGGTAATCTTCCGGACGGGTGAGTGGCCTGTCCACGCCGGGGGAACTGACTTCCAGTGCATAAGCCCCTGTGATGGGATCCTCCACATCCAGCAAGGCAGAGATAGTATGGGTCAATTCTACGCAATGCTCCATCGTCAGGGCACTACCATCCTGTGGTTCCGCCAGAATTTGCAGAGTATTCCGTCCTTCGCTATCCCGCTGCTGAATACGCACAATCGTAAAACCCATATCCTCCACGGCGGGAGCAATCAGTTGTTCGATACGGGCGATCATTGGACTGGCCATGGTTCTCACGTCATCTACGGTGAATTCGCCTGATTTCAGGCAATAAAAAAAGCCGGCCTCAGCCCGCTTTCCATGACTTTCTAAGGGAAAAAGCCGGTGGGCGCAAGTGTTTTCTCACCTGATGTCCTTAGCGCCAGAAAAAATATGTGTCGCATGTGACCTATTGCTGCACACACAGACGTTGATATTCTTCATCGCTTAGTTGGGTTGGCTGCCCATTCAGCAACAACTGTCCCTGTGCATCAAAACTAAGAGTGCCCGTATTCAACTGGGTTTCCGTACCATCCAAATGGTAGGCAGAGGGATTGCGCAAATAACGGCTCAACGGAATATTGAGGGGAATGATGACCTGCGTTGGATCAATGGTGGCAGGCACCGCCCCTGCATAATGGATTGAGGCATCGGGCTGATGCGCCACATCCGCCGCAGGTTGATGGCGCTGCTGACACCACTGTTTCAGAAAATACTGCATGCCCTGCCCTTCGGGAAGGGGTTGCAAGGTTTGAACCGATGCTCTGCCCGCAGCGTCTTGCTCCCCCTGCCCGACTGTCCGGCCATTCAGCCGAATCTCCGCGCAGGCCGATTCTATCAGCATCAGCCCCATCAATGCTAAACCACCCAGAATTACCGCATATCGTTGTCTCTGCATGACGCTCCCCTTCAGGATAACCCTAACAACAATCCCCAATCCAGCCAACGGTAATGTTGGTTGCAACACCATAGAATGGTTATGACGGCGGCAATCAATGTGGTCCAGCCTATTTTTTGCTTGAGTGCAGGCTGCGATGGTGCGCTGGCAGCATTACCTGCCTGTTGTTCTTCCGGCACCTGCACCCCTATGGGTAAGGCCATGAAAAACACCAGCCACCAAACCAAACTAAACACGACAAGGGCAGACACAATAGACATAGAGGCCTTCTCCGCTGCTATGGACACGCCACGCACAGCGGCGTGTCTGTTCATAGCGCATGACAATATGCAAACAAGTATAACGCCATGCCCGACAAAACACCAACAAATGCGAATGAATGTGGGCTTCGCCCTATCGGTTTTACAGTCGGTGATAGACCCACTCAATGACAGGACGCTTACCCAGATTCTCTTTGCAGAATTTGCGCACAGCCCGACGCACCTTGTCACCTGTATCCCGCTCGTTGGGTTTTTTACCACGATCAGATAGTTGGTTGGCTACCAGCGTTTGCATTTCTTCAATCCAGTCGGCATCATCATGCGGGTGAAGCAAGCCGGGTGCGGTAATGCGTGGTTCCGACATCAGACCCCAGTCCTTATCCATGACCGTGCTGACGATAATCAGACCATCGTCGCGGGTGCGGCGGCGCATACGCATCACAGAACTATCTGCCGGTAGCAATGTTTCCCCATCCACGCAAATATAGCCGGAATGCACCTGCGCAATCACAGCGGGTTTTTCGGCCAGAAGATCAATCACCGCGCCGTTTTTACCCACCACTGCGTGAGGCACCTGCAAGGTTTTCGCCAGTTTCGCATGCTCACGCATATGGCGTTGCTCTCCATGCACCGGCACGGAAATTTTCGGCTGGGTCAGTTGATACATACGGCGCAATTCATTCCGCGCAGGGTGGCCAGAGACGTGAATTGGCTCCTCACCTGCGGTAACCACCTTCAGCCCGTTTTCCAATAACATATTCTGCAAAATGCCGATACGCTTGTGGTTTCCCGGTATATCCCGCGAGGAGAAAATCACCGTATCTCCCTTGGAAAGCTTAATGGCCGGATGTTCAAAGCGGGCAATTTTCCACAATGCAGCGCGTAATTCTCCCTGACACCCCGTGGTGAGGAAGCACACCTTATCCCGTGGCAATTCCATGCCTTGCTTATCCGTCAATACCTCGCCACAATCCAGCAGATAGCCTGCCTCGCGTGCGGTTTCCAACATCCGCCAAAGGGAGCGTCCGGCCATCGCCACTTTGCGCCCGGCATCTTTTGCGGCCAACAGCACGGTTTCCAACCTTGCTATATTAGAAGCAAAGGTCGTAACCAACACGCGTTCCTGACATTCCTGCATCACACGGTTCAGGTGTTCGCGCACCATAGCTTCGGATCCGGCCTCACCTTCCACAAACACATTGGTAGAATCGCACACCAGCGCCAAGACCCCTTCATTGCCCAGCTCTTCCAGCCGCTTCAGGTTGGATGCCTCCCCCACCAGCGGATTAGCATCAAACTTCCAATCCCCAGTATGCATGACAACGCCATGTTCCGTATGAATCGCCAGTCCGTTCATCTCCGGTACGGAATGGGTTAGCTGCACCATTTCCAGATCAAACGGCCCAACCGAAAAGCGCCCACCCGGTTTCACCTCATGGATTTTGGGTTTTTTGGTAATGCGGTCATCATCCAGCTTATGCCGGATCAGACCTGCCGTGAAAGGTGTGGCATACATGGGGCAACCCAGATCTTCCCATAAATAGGGAATGGCGCCAATGTGATCTTCATGCGCATGGGTCAGCACCAGCCCCAGAAGGTCTTGTTTATGCTCAAGGATAAAATCAATATCCGGCACAATCACTTCTACACCGGGGTGCCAGTCATCGGCAAAGCCGATACCCAAATCCACCATCAGAAACTTGCCCTGATAGCGGTAAAGGTTAAGATTCATACCAATTTCGTTCGATCCGCCAAGCGGTAAAAAATAGAGGCCTTTATCGTTCTTCAGCCATTCAGTCATGGTCATATTCTGCTTTCATTCAATGCTTTCCATGCGTTTGGTGAGGGGTTCAATGGGAGTATCGGCTGCAAACGCATGGAGATTCCGTTCATGAATCAGCCGTAGCCCTTCTAAGGTCAATTCCGCATCCTGCCGATCTATGCGGGCTGAATGCGCTGTGAATAGGGGAGCCAGCCCCCCCGTAGCAATAACCTGCATAGGGCGAGCAAGTTCCTGTGTAATACGCTCAATCAGTCCTTCAATCAAACTTAAATAACCATAAAATAAACCAGACTGCATGGCCGAGACCGTATTTTTGCCCACCACCCGCATAGGGCGGGCAATATCGACCTTCGGCAACTTGGCCGCCGCCCGGTGCAGCGCCTCCATGGAAAGATTGATCCCCGGTGCAATAATGCCCCCCTCAAACGCGCCATCGTCTCCCACCACATCGAAAGTCGTAGCCGTCCCAAAATCAATAATAATCAGGTTGCCACCATACCGATGATAGGCAGCGCAAGCATTCACCAGACGATCTGCTCCGGCTTCCTGTGGGCGCTCCAGATGGTTGGCAATGCCAATATCCAGTGCATCTTCGCCCAGCACGCGCACGGTTGCCTGAAAATACTGCTGCAAGGCTTTGCGCAGCGGAAACACCGTGGATGGCACTACGCTACCAATCATCGCATGACGAATGTGGGCGCTGCTCAGTCCACTCATCTGTAGCAGTTGTGTAATATGCAAACCATATTCATCCGCAGTGCGATGCACACTGGTGGAAAGCCGCCATTGACCGAGCTGCCTTTGCCCGTCATACAGCGCAAACACACTATTGGTATTCCCAATATCCACAGCTAGCAACATGCTCTATACCCCTTCTGCATCCATCGCTTCCGGCAGGGTTATGTGCGTTATATCCCCTACCTGTAGATGATGAAGCACCCCATGCGCCTCTTCCAGCAGCAGGCTGCCATCTTTCGCCAGTCCCATAAAACGCCCATCCAACGGTTCTATATCACCGGGACGCAGGCATTGCAGACGGCTGCCAATGGGGTGCGCACGTTGCTGCCATTGCTGTAGCAGCCATGCATCCCCCCGCTCCTGCCATTGCCGCAAACCATTCAGCAACCGTCGTAATAATTGAGGGTGCAACTGCTCAACGGTCAAATCTGCTACCCCTTGTTCTGCCAGACTGCTCGCAGGGTAGCGCAATGCATCAGCAGGCGGTGCATGTTGAAGATTGATACCAATCCCTACCAGCACGCCATTTTCGCGTCCTTCCAGCAACATTCCCCCCAGTTTACGCCCCTGTACCAACAGGTCATTCGGCCATTTCAGTGCCAGTGAAGGCATGGCCGTCAGCGTCAGTAATGTATCATACACCGCAACTGCAGCAGCATAACTGAGCAAAATACGCTGCGCGAGGGGCATATGCTCCACATTCAGCCAGATAGAAGCATGATAATTTCCAGCCAGACTATGCCATGGCCGCCCTTCCCGCCCCCTGCCAGAGTTTTGTTGATAGGCAACCACAGAATAGCCGTGGGGAAGACAAGGGTATTGCGCCAGACGTTCTGCCAACACGTCATGCGTGCTGGTCACCTCCTGCAAAAACTCTACCTCCGGCAGGCCAATATGGTGCAGGCTGGACACCGAACCACCCCTTACCGCAAGGCAATACCTTGCGCAGCATATTCCGCTGCATCAAACAACAAAGTTGGAGACAGAAAATACAGCAGTGTAATGCTGGCCGTGACCAGCAACACAAAGCGCAATTCACTGGGAATCTGTGCATCTAGCGGATCTTTCGCATCATCCAGATACATAACCTTCACAACGCGCAAGTAGTAGAAAGCGGAAACCACACTGGTCAACACCCCAACCACCGCCAACCAGGTCAGGTTGGCTTCAATAACAGCCAGAAAAACCGCCATTTTCCCAAAGAAACCTGCCAATGGAGGAATACCTGCCATGGAAAACATGAAAATGGCCAGCGCCACCGCCAGTTTGGGATGGGTGCGCGACAACCCCGCCAAATCTTTGATTTCTTCTACTGTTTGCCCTTTGCGGCGCATCAGCAATACGCAGGCAAAGGTGCCGGCAGACATCGCCACATACAATACCAGATAGATGATAATCCCCTGCACCGCTTGTTGGGTTTGCGCCACCACTCCCATCAGCATATAGCCTACATGCCCAATGGAACTATAAGCCAGCAGGCGTTTGATATTGCTTTGGCGAATCGCCGCAAAAGCACCAATCACCATCGTAAGGATAGAGACGAAAATCATAATCTGCTGCCACTGGCTTCCCAGCGCGCCGAAAGGCTCCAACATCACCCGCAGCAGCAATGCCAGCGCAGCCACTTTAGGCGCCATGGCAAAAAACGCCGTGACATGCGTGGGAGAGCCTTCATACACATCGGGCGTCCACATGTGAAATGGTGCTGCCGATATTTTGAAAAACAGCCCGGTCATGACCAATACCATCCCCAGAATCACCCCCATGCTAGCTTGCTGAGAGGCAAAAACACCCGCTAACCCTGTAAACGAAATGGTGCCGGTAAAGCCGTAAATAAAGCTGCTGCCCAACAGCATCAAACCAGAGGCCAACGCACCCAGCACAAAATATTTCATCCCCGCTTCGTTAGAGCGTTTGTCATCGCGCCGAAAAGCCGCCAGCACATACAGTGCCAGGCTACTCAGCTCCAACCCCATATACAGGGATAACAGGCTGTTGGCGGATATCATCGCCATCATCCCGACAACAGAAAGCAATATCAGTACCGGAAATTCAAATTTTCCGTCCTGTTCATCGCGCATCCGGTGTAGCCCCATCAACAACACCAGTGCAGTTGCCAGCAACACCAGTGTTTTCATGAAATCGGTAAAGCTATTGCTGACAAACTGGCCATTAAACACATTGCCCTGATAGCCTTTGCCATTCAATATCAGGCCAAAGGTCAGCACCAACGCCAGCAAAGCCAGACTGCACAAAGCACCCGCTATTTTATGGCCACGCCATGCTCCAACCAGCAGCAACAGCATGGCACTACAGGCCAGAAAAATCTCTGGCAGGGCAACCAGCAAATCCTGAAGCGGGGGAACCATCATGAACAAAAACTCCTAAGACGAGGCACGCTGAAGATATGAAAAAAGTCATTTTACGGAAGGTTGCTCAACATTCTGCTGGCTGAAACTCACCCCTTCCATCAAGGCGACAGGACGCTGCAGTTGGGAAACCAGCAACTTCACAGAAGGTTCCATCAACTGAATAACCGGTTTAGGGTAAATCCCCAGCCAGATAGTCAGCACAATCAGTGGAGCAAAGGTCAAAATTTCCCGACGCGACAAATCCGGAATATCCTGCAATTCTTTTTTGGTCATCTCGCCAAGCACCACGCGACGGTACAGCCACAGGGCGTAAGCCGCGCCCAGAATCATCCCCAGCGCACCACCTGCTGCCCACCAGCTACTTACTTTATAGGCACCCGCCAATGAGAGAATTTCCCCCACAAAGCCAGAAGTACCCGGCAGACCTACGCTTGCCATGGTAAAAAGCAAAAACACCGCCGCATAAACCGGCATACGCTGAACCAGACCGCCATAACGATTGATCTCCCGCGTGTGAACACGGTCATACACCACTCCCACACACAAAAACAATGCTCCGGAAACCAGACCATGGCTAATCATTTGCACAATGCCACCGGTAATACCTTCGACATTGAGTGCAAAAATGCCGAGCGTCACAATCCCCATGTGCGCAACAGATGAGTAGGCGATGAGTTTTTTCATATCCTGCTGTACCAGCGCAACCAACGAGGTGTAAATGACCGCCACCACGCTCAAACCCAATACCAATGGCGCATAGGCAATGCTCGCATCCGGTAGCATTGGCAGGGAAAACCGCAGGAAACCATAGCCCCCCATTTTCAATAAAATTCCTGCCAGAATGACCGAACCCGCAGTTGGTGCCTGTACGTGCGCATCCGGCAACCAGGTGTGGAACGGCCACATGGGAATCTTCACCGCAAAGGATGCAAACAGCGCAAGCCACAACCACTTCTGCACGTCCAGACCCATGTTGGGCACTTGTTTCATCAAATCAGGAATGGCCATGGTACCCGTTTGACCGTAGATATACAGCATAGCAACCAACAGCAATACCGATCCCAAAAGCGTGTAGAGGAAAAACTTGAATGCCGCATACACCCGGTTATCGCCGCCCCATATACCAATAATCAGGTACATCGGAATCAACATGCCCTCGAAGAACAAATAAAACAACAGAAAGTCCATCGCGCAGAAGACGCCAATGACAAAAGACTCCAGCAGCAAAAATGCCACCAAATATTCCCGCACACGCTTACCGACCGACTGCCAGCTTGCCAGAATGCACAGCGGCATCAATAGCGCCGTCAAGAGAATGAAGAACAGGGAAATGCCATCCACACCCAGATGATACCCGATATTGTAACGTCCCTCGAACCAGGCGGAATATTCCACGAACTGGAAATCGGCAGTGGTTGCATCAAAACGCCACCACAACCAGACTGAACCCGCCAATGTGACCAGACTGGTCCATAACGCCATGAGTTTGGCATTTTTGCGTGCCTGTGGGTCATCCCCCATCATCAGGATGAACAACACCCCCACCAATGGCGACAGGATTAGGAATGACAAAATCGGTAATTCGCTCGCAACCGTTGGCATTCGCCGTACTCTCTTTCTTGTGACACTCGTATGGAAGAAATATAGGAAGTTAAACCGTTAGTGACAGACCCAGACGCCAGACCAAATAGCCCAACAACCCAACCAGCCCCAACACCATGGCCAGCGCATAATGATAGACATAACCAGTCTGCGCACGGGAGAAACGGGCCGCCACCCACTGCGTAGCATGCGCCAGACCGTTCGGCCCCAATCCATCAATCAGGCGAATATCCCCGAAGCGCCACAACAAATTCCCTTTAAGTTGCGCCCCGACAACAAACAGGTGGTGGTACAACTCATCAAAGTACCATTTATGTAGCAAAAACCGGTACGGAGCCTTCGCGAATCGTGCCAATGAAGATGGCCACTCTGTTTTCAGCATATAAAAAACATATGCCAGTCCAATACCCGCCAACCCAATACCAAACGGTAATAGCGGCACCCAGCCCGGCACATGATGCGCATGCTCCAACACCTGATTGCTTTCTGCCAGTACAATCGCCCCCTTCCAGAAGGCCAGATCCGCATCCACCATGCCCAGCCAATGATACCCCAACCAGCCGGAAGCCAAAGCACCCAATGCCAGTAAAATCAGCGGTGCATTCATAATCGCAGGGGATTCATGCACATGGGAATAGACCTCATCGCTGGCGCGTGTCGTGCCATGGAATGTCATAAACAGTAACCGCCAGGAGTAAAACGCCGTCATGAAGGCTGCGGCAATCCCCATCCAAAACGCAAACAGACCGAAGGGGCTGTGAGCAGCATAGGCTGCTTCCAAAATCATATCCTTGGAATAATAACCCGCAAATACCGGAATCCCCGCCAACGCCAGCGATCCAAGCCACATGTAGCCGTACGTAATGGGGAGCTTTTTCCAGATACCGCCCATACGCCGCATATCCTGTTCATCGCTCATACCGTGAATGACCGAACCGGCTCCCAAAAACAGTAACGCCTTGAAAAAGGCATGGGTCATCAGGTGGAAAACCGCCGCAGGGTACGCCCCTACCCCGCAAGCAAAAAACATGTACCCCAATTGGCTACAGGTGGAGTAGGCAATCACCTTCTTAATATCATTCTGCACCAAACCAACCGTTGCCGCGAAGAAAGCAGTGCAGGCACCTACCACGGTCACAACCTGTAACGCTACAGGCGCCAGTTCAAACAGTGGGGAACAACGTACCAGCAAAAACACACCCGCTGTCACCATGGTTGCCGCGTGAATCAACGCAGATACCGGGGTTGGGCCTTCCATAGCGTCTGGTAGCCAGGTATGCAGCCCCAATTGTGCAGATTTGCCCATACAACCAACAAACAACAACAGGCAGGCAATGGTCAGGCCATGACCTTCCATCCCAAGGAAAGAGAGCATAACCTGCTGCTTCGCAGGGGCGGCGGCAAAAATTGCGTCAAACTCAATGGTACCAAACAGCACATAAACCGTGAACACCCCCAGCACCATCCCGAAATCGCCAACACGGTTCACAATAAATGCCTTCATGGATGCTGCATTGGCAGATTCGCGCTTGAACCAGAACCCAATAAGCAGGTAAGAGGCCAGCCCCACGCCTTCCCAGCCAACAAAGAGTTGCAGGAAGTTATCCGCCGTTACCAGCATGAGCATAAAGAAGGTAAACAACGATAAATAGGCCATAAAACGTTGCTGGTGCGGGTCGTGATGCATGTAACCGACAGAATAAATATGCACCACCGTGGACACCCAGGTGACCACCACCAGCATCACAGCGGTCAGACTGTCCACTTTCAAAGCCCAGTCCGCCTGAAAATCTCCTACCATAATCCATGGCAGCAAGGGTTGTGTATATGACTGACCAAGCAGTGCAACATGGTAAAACTCATTGCCAGCCAGCACAGCGGCTACCACCATAGGTATAACGGTGACCCATGCAGCCTGCGTCGCGGAAAGTACGCGGCAAAACAGCCCTGCGACCAGTGCGCCCAGTAACGGCAGGAAAGTAATGGCGGCGACCATAGGTTACCCCTTCATCTGATTAACGGCTTCCACATCAATGGAGCCACGGTTACGGTAGAAAATCACTAAAATAGCCAGCCCAATCGCGGCTTCAGCGGCAGCAACGGTTAGGATAAACAGAGTAAACACCTGCCCAACCAGATCCCCCAAATGGCTGGAAAAGGTCACAAAATTGATATTGACTGCCAACAGCATCAATTCAATGGACATGAGAATAGTGATAATATTTTTGCGATTGAGGAATACCCCAACCACCCCAAGGGTAAAAACAGCGGCAGAAAGCATCAGGTAATGCATCACGCCAATTGAGCCAAACAACGGTTCCATGTGAGTTCCTTCCCTCTATACGCCCTTGCCGATTTCGACATCCACCATGCGCAACCCATCTTTGCCGGTGCGCTTCACCTGCTCCGAAATCGTCTGGCGTCGCACACCATCCCGATGACGCAGGGTTAGCACAATCGCGCCAATCATTGCAACCAGCAGCACCAAGCCCGCCAGTTGGAAGATATAGGCATAATCGGTGTAGAGCACCTGCCCAATAGCATGGGCGTTACTCATCTCCTCAGGAGCAGGAATGGGCAACGTAGCCACCGCCTGCCCTCCCCGTTGCAGCCCGGCTTGCAATAACAGGAAAAACTCTGCCATTAATATCGCCGCAAGCAGCAGGCCAAAAGGCAAATAGCGGGCAAATCCCTCTTTCAGTGATGCATATTTCACGTCCAGCATCATCACCACAAAGAGGAAGAGGATGGCCACCGCCCCAACATAGACAATCACCAGCGTCATAGCCAGATACTCCGCCCCCAGCAGCACAAACAGCCCGGCCGCATTAAAGAAGCAGAAGATAAGGCTCAATACCGCATGCACCGGGTTACGCAAACTGATAACAGCCGCAGCCGAGCAAAGCGTCAGTGTCGCAAACAGGTAAAAAATAATGCTGGGTAAATCAAGGGTCATAAACAGTTTTCCTTAGCGATAGGGCGCATCTTCGAGAATATTGGCGGCTATTTCCGCTTCCCAACGGTCACCGTTCGCCAACAATTTTTCTTTGTTGTAGAACAGCTCTTCACGCGTTTCAGTGGCAAATTCAAAGTTCGGCCCTTCCACAATAGCATCCACCGGGCAGGCTTCCTGACAAAAGCCACAGTAAATGCATTTGGTCATATCAATATCGTAACGGGTGGTACGGCGGCTTCCATCATCACGGACTTCGGATTCAATGGTAATCGCCTGCGCGGGGCAAATGGCTTCGCATAATTTGCAGGCAATGCAACGCTCTTCTCCGCTCGGATAGCGGCGCAGCGCATGCTCTCCCCGAAAACGTGGGCTGATAGGCCCTTTCTCAAACGGGTAGTTAATGGTCACCTTCTTGCGAAACATATAACGCAAGGTAATGCCCAGACCCTTCACAATCTCCAGCAAAAAAAACGAACCAACCGGACTATTCAATACCGCCATGGATCAACCCCTATCAAACCACTGCATTACTGCGGCAGCATGTTGAAATATTTTAAATAACCCGCCGTCAACACTACAAACAGCAGCGTAAAGGGCAGAAACACTTTCCATCCAAGCCGCATTAACTGATCATAACGATAACGTGGCAGAGTGGCGCGCACCCAGACAAAACCAAACAACAGCACCATGACTTTCAGAATAAACCACAGGAAACCGGGAACCGCCTGAAATGCCGGAATATCCAGTGGTGGCATCCAGCCACCCAAAAACAGAATGGTGGTCATGCCACACATCAGAATCATGTTCATGTATTCGCCCAAGAAAAACAGAGCAACCGGCATGGAAGAATATTCCACGTTAAACCCGGCCACCAGTTCCGCTTCCGCTTCTGGTAAATCAAACGGGTGACGATTGGTTTCTGCCAATGTGGAAATGAAAAACACAATAAACATTGGAAAAAGGCTGATAACAAACCATTTTTCCTTCTGTGCCAGTACAATATCGCTCAGGTTCAGCGAGCCAGTGCATAACAACACCGTAATCATCACCAATCCCAGTGACACTTCATAAGAGACCATTTGCGCAGCAGAACGAATCGCACCAAAAAACGCATACTTAGAGTTACTCGCCCAGCCAGCAACCACAATGCCATAAACCCCTAATGAGGAAATAGCCATAAGATACAGCAGGCCTACATTGATATTGGCCACCGCATTATAGGCACTGAACGGGATGACCGCCCAACCGACCAACGCCAGAATGAACGTCAGCATGGGGGCGAACAAGAATAATACCTTACTGGATCCACTCGGAATAATCACTTCCTTGAACATCAGCTTCACGCCATCCGCCAAGGGTTGCAGCAAGCCAAACGGACCAACCACGTTGGGGCCTTTGCGCAACTGTATGGCTCCGATAACCCGCCGCTCAAACAGCGCCAGATAGGCCATACCACCCAACAAAGGCACAACAATCAGCAAAATTTTGCCAATAATCAGCAGCAACGGCATGAGGTATTGTTCAAACAACAAAGGCCAATCCATGATCTATGCTACCTTTCGCGGGGCTGAGGTTTCCAGAAATATGCGCGTGCATTCCGCCATTGTGCGGCTTGCACGGCTAATGGCATCGGTCATATAGAAATTCGGTATAGAAGCCGTAAACGCCGCCGCCTGAATATCTCCCGCACTGCCCATGGGTTTCCAGCTTGCTGGCGCAATCTGATCCACATCGCCCAGGTGCGGCACTTCGGCAACCATTGCAGCGCGAAGGCTTTCAAGGTGGTTGTATCCCAGCCGATGCCCCAACACTTCCGACAACGCGCGGATAATCGCCCAATCTTCTTTTGCTTCTCCCGGAGGGGTTACCGCACGGCTTGCGCGTTGTACGCGCCCTTCCAGATTCACATAGGTGCCGTCTTTTTCTGTATAGGCTGCCCCTGGCAGAATCACATCCGCCCGCGCCGCCCCCTTATCGCCATGATGCCCCTGATAAATGACAAACGCATCGCCCAGCTTTTCCATATCCAGTTCGTCGGCACCCAGTAGGTAAACCACTTCAATGGAGCCGCGTTTGGCTGCATTGAGAATAGACTTCACATCCTTGCCACCTTTTTTCGGCAAAAAGCCTATGTCCAGTCCAGCAACGCGGGAAGCTGCGGTTTGCAGCATGTTAATTCCGTTCCAGCCGTCCTGTACCAAGGCAATTTTGTCGGCCAGTTTGCTCACCAGATGCAAAATATGTGCCGCATCCCCACGCGTGAGGACAGACATGCCCACCATCAGCATCGGCTTTTTCGCTGCTTTCAGAGTTTTGAATGCGTCCCCTTTCCCGGCGACCAGTTGCTCCAGTGCCGCAGCGGTATCCCCCAGTTGTTGTACGGGATAGGTCAAATCAACTGGCTGACCAATATTCAGCACCGTAAACCCACCTTTGAGGTATCGCTTACGCAAACGCACATTGACTATCGAGGCCTCCAGCCGTGGATTCGCGCCAATCAACAGGCAGGCATCTGCGTCTTCAATCCCGGCAATGGTGCTATTGAACAGGTAGGACGCTCTATTTTCCACATCGGCATAAGCTCCGTCCTGACGGCAATCCATATTGGGAGAACCCAGTTTTTCCATCAGTTGTTTCAGTGCAAACATGGATTCGGCATCCACCAGATTCCCTGCGATGGCGGCTATTTTATCCGCTGTAACGGCAGCTATTTTATCCGAAATAGCGGCAAAAGCTTCGTCCCAGCTTGCGGCCTGCAATTGCCCATGGCGGCGTACATAGGGTCTGTCCAGACGCTGTAATTTCAGACCATCATAGGCAAAGCGCGTTTTATCGGAAATCCACTCTTCATTCACAGCTTCATTCAGGCGAGGCAGTACACGCATCACCTCCCGTCCCCGTACATCTACACGGATATTGCTGCCAACAGCATCCATCACATCAATGGATTCCACGCCACGCAATTCCCATGGACGCGCCTGAAATGCATACGGTTTGGAGGTCAAGGCACCGACAGGACAGAGATCAATAATATTGCCGGATAGCTCCGAATGCACCGCCTGATCAAGATAGGTGGTAATTTGCATTTCTTCACCGCGCCACAAGGCTCCCAGTTCCGGTTGTCCGGCCACATCTTCCATAAAGCGCACGCAACGGGTACAATGGATGCAGCGGGTCATCTCGGTCTTGATCAAAGGCCCCATATTTTTCGGCTGCACCGCTCGCTTATGTTCGGAATAACGGCTGTAACCGCGACCATAAGCCATGGCCTGATCCTGCAGGTCACACTCGCCCCCCTGATCACAAATCGGGCAATCCAGCGGGTGATTGATGAGCAAAAACTCCATCACCCCTTCACGGGCTTTCTTCACCATTTCGCTGTCGGTTTTCACCACCATGCCCTCTGCCACAGGCAATGCGCAGGATGCCGCAGGTTTCGGTGGACCTGGTTGCACTTCTACCAGGCACATACGGCAATTTCCCGCTATATGCAGACGCTCATGGTAACAAAAGCGCGGAATCTCAATCCCGGCTTTTTCTGCGGCCTGAATAATGGTTGAACCGCTTTCAACTGTGACTTCAATGCCATCAATGGTCAAGGTAGGCATGGGTTTTCGCTTCCTTTCCCCAAACGTTAGGCGGCTGCTGCCGTGGTTTTCTTACCACGGCTTGCAGGTTTTGCAAGTGTCGCCTGATAAGCCATAATGCGCCGCTCCAGTTCTGGACGGAAATGGCGGATCAACCCTTGTACCGGCCACGCCGCCGCATCGCCCAACGCACAGATGGTGTGACCCTCAATTTGCTTCGTCAATTCCCACAGACGATCAATTTCATCCAGCTCGGCCTCCCCTTTCACCATCCGCACCATGGTGCGGTAAAGCCAGCCGGTTCCTTCACGGCAAGGGGTGCATTGTCCACAGGATTCATGTTTATAGAAATGGGAAAGGCGCGCAATGGCTTCCACAATATCTGTGGATTTATCCATGACAATCACGGCTGCCGTCCCAAGGCCGGATTGTGCAGCACGCAGGCTGTCAAAATCCATGGTAATCGTGTCACAAATTTCTTTCGGCAAAACCGGCACAGACGAGCCGCCGGGAATGACCGCCAACAGATTATCCCAGCCACCACGCACACCTCCGGCATGTTTTTCAATCAATTCACGCAGGGGAATTCCCATTTCTTCTTCCACATTGCACGGGTTGTTTACGTGACCGGAAATGGAAAAAATTTTGGTACCGGTATTATTGGGTTTACCCAAGCCGGCAAACCATTCCGCCCCACGACGCAAGATAGTGGGCACCACGGCAACGGACTCCACGTTATTGACAGTGGTAGGGCAGCCGTACAGCCCCGCCATAGCCGGAAATGGCGGCTTCAGACGAGGTTGCCCCTTCTTGCCTTCCAGAGATTCCAGCAAGGCTGTCTCTTCTCCACAAATATAAGCCCCCGCACCACGGTGGATGTAAATATCAAAATCCCAGCCCGTGCCTGCAGCATCTTTCCCCAAAAGTCCGGCGGCATAAGCTTCGTCAATGGCGCGTTGCAGAGCTTCCGCTTCCCGATAATACTCCCCACGGATGTACACATACCCTGTATGCGCACGCATAGAAAAGCCGCCGATCAGCATACCTTCCAGCAGCTTGTGCGGTTCATGACGCAGAATTTCACGGTCTTTACAGGTACCCGGCTCGGATTCATCTGCATTCACGACCAGATAATGTGGACGTTCTTTCACCTCTTTTGGCATAAACGACCATTTTAAGCCGGTGCCAAACCCTGCTCCACCCCGTCCACGCAGGCCAGAGGCCTTCACCCGCTCAATCACTTCTTCCTGACCAAGTGCCAGAATATCCTTGATAGTAGACCAGTCACCGCGTGCTTTTGCCCCCGCTAAAGAGCAGTCCTGCAAACCGTAAAGGTTGGTGAAAATACGATCCTTATCCTGCAACATGGGTTAGGACTCCTTTTTCTTGGTGGTCGAGGGTTTTCTCACCACGGTCGGCTGTTTCGCAGCGTTTCCTTTGGCGCCAGATTTGCTGACTTTCTTAGCAGATGCCTCCTGAGACTCCACAACCTCTGACTGAGATTTCACCGCAGCAGGTTTTGTCGCTACTTTTTCTTTGCTTTTAATGGGCTTGACAGAAGAAGTTGATGTTTTGCCAGAGACGTGAGCAGCATTTTTTCCCGCTGCAGATTTTGCCGGTTCCGGTGCCTGCACCTGAGATCCCGGTTGCAGGTACGCTGGCGCGGAGGCCACTCGCCCTGCCTGCGAACCCGGCACGGCTTTGCCCGCTTTCAGGTCGTCCATCAGTTTCGCCATACTTTCCGGTGTCAGGTCTTCATAGTAATCATCATTAATTTGCACCATCGGCGCATTGGAGCAGCAGCCCAGACATTCCACTTCCACTAACGTGAACTGCCCATCCGCTGAGGTTTCCCCAATACCAATGCCAGCTTTTTCCTTCACCGTATCCGTAATCGCATCCGAACCACGCAGCCAGCACGGAGTAGTACGACATACCTGCACCAGATGCTTTCCCACAGGCGCAAGATTATACATGGTGTAGAACGTGGCCACTTCATAGACTTTCATGAACGGCATGGTCAGACGATCCGCCACCACCTCAATAGCAGCGCGTGGCAACCAGCCACCGGACTGACGTTGCGCCAGATCCAGCATGGGCATTACAGCACTTTGCTCTCTTCCTGCCGGGTATTTTGCGAGAATCTGTTTGATTTTCGCTTCATTTTCCGGGGTAAAAGCAAAGCTTTTCGGTTGAAGTTCATCCTTAGCAGGCGCAAACAGCACGTGCGGCTCCTTTGTTGTCATGAGACCTAGCGGTCAATTTCACCAAACACAATATCCTGACTACCAATAATCGCCACCACATCCGGCAGCATGTGGCCTCTGGCCAGCAAGTCCATCCCCTGCATGTGCGCAAATCCGGGAGCGCGAATTTTGCAGCGGTATGGCTTGTTGGTACCGTCCGACACCAGATACACCCCAAACTCACCCTTCGGTGCTTCGGTTGGGACATACACTTCCCCGACCGGCACTTTAAAGCCTTCCGTATAGAGCTTGAAATGGTTAATCAACGCTTCCATAGACTTTTTCAGTTCACCACGCTTAGGCGGCGTGATGTAGGAATCCTGCGCCAATACAGGGCCTCCTGGCATCTGATCCAGACATTGACGGATCATGGAAACCGATTCCCGCATTTCCGCCATACGCACCAGATAGCGGTCATAGCAGTCGCCATGCACACCCACAGCCACTTTGAACTGCATTTTGTCATACGCATCATAAGGCGCAGATTTCCGAATATCCCACGGCACATTCGAACCGCGAAGCATGACTCCGGTAAAGCCCCAGTTCATCGCTTTCTCGGCACTAATCGTCCCAATATCCACCATGCGCTGCTTGAAAATACGGTTTTCTGTCAACACTTCATCCGTATCATTCAATATCTTCAGGAAACCATCACAAAAATCTGCAATATCCTGCAATAATTTCGGCGGCAAATCCTGATGTACGCCGCCGGGACGGAAATACGCAGAGTGGAAACGCGCACCGGATGCACGCTCCTGAAACTCCAAAATCTTTTCCCGCTCCTCAAAAAGCCACAACAGCGGCGTCATAGCTCCGACATCAAGGGCTTGTGTGGTAATGTTCAAAGTGTGGTTGAGAATGCGGGACAACTCCGCAAACATGACCCGAATGTACTGCGCACGCAGTGGAACGTCACATCCCAGCAGCTTTTCCACCGCCAGACAATATGCATGTTCCTGACAGAGAGGCGCCACATAATCCAAACGGTCAAAATACGGCAAAGCCTGAAGATAGGTTTTATATTCAATCAGTTTTTCCGTGCCACGGTGCAGCAAACCAATATGCGGATCAGCACGCTCTACCACTTCACCATCCAGTTCCAGAACCAGACGTAGCACACCATGCGCCGCCGGGTGCTGGGGACCAAAGTTGAGGGTCAGATTTTTAATGGCGACTTCCGAGGACATAATCAGGCTGCC
>CAZIGK010000003.1:0-126985 GCA_964538615.1 uncultured Rickettsiales bacterium
CGAACCAGCCTTGAGCCGCCCTCATTTGCGAGACAGGAGTCGAGCAAGGAGGGAGTAAAACAACCGAGCGCAGCCAAGGAAAGGCTATGCGAGGGACAAGAAGTGAGGACAGCAGTCCGAACCCTTTGAGCTAAGCGCCAGCGAGAGGGGCGAAGCCACACCAACGGTTGTGTCAGGTGAGGGCTAGCAAGCCCGAACCAGCCTTGAGCCGCCCTCATTTGCGAGACAGGAGTCGAGCAAGGAGGGAATAAAACAACCGAGCGAAGCCAAGGAAAGGCTATGCGTGGATGCCTGCTTTCGCAGGCATGACGGGGGTGGGCGTGACGGCCTCAACAAGCACGATCAGGCGGCTGCCTTGCCGAACCGTACGGGTCTGTATTGCAGGGCTTCTGCCACATGCGAGGTGATAATGTGCTCTTGTCCGGCCAGATCCGCAATGGTGCGCGCCAATCGGCGGATACGGTTAAACCCGCGCATGGAAAGCCCCATCCGTTCCGCAGCCTGCATCAGGAGCTTCTGGCCTGCGCTATCCGGCATGGCGAAGCGATCCAGATCCGTACCATCCAGCCTTGCGTTGGTGCGAATGGACGTGCCCTCATAGCGAGCATGCTGGCGTTGCCGTGCGGCCAGTACCCGTGCTGCAACTATGCTGGAAGGTTCGCCCTCTGGGGCATGGAGCATGTCGGCTGGTTCCACGGCGGAAACCTCCACATGCATATCCAGACGATCCAGCAATGGGCCGGAAAGTCTGGCCTGATAATCATCCCCGCAGATGGGGGCTTTGCTACAGGCGCGGGCGGCATCCGCCAGATAGCCGCAGCGGCAGGGGTTCATGGCGGCAATCAACTGAAAATCTGCCGGATAGGTTACATGCGCCTGCACGCGGGCAATGGAGACACGTTGCGTCTCCAGCGGTTGGCGTAGGGATTCCAGCACTTGCCGGTTAAACTCCGGCAATTCATCCAGAAACAGCACGCCGTTATGTGCCAGAGAAATTTCCCCAGGCGTTGCCTTGCGACCACCACCAATCATGGCGGCCATGCTGCTGGAGTGGTGGGGGTCGCGGTAGGGATGGGTGGTATGCAGTTGCCCATCGCGTAAATGTCCGGCAATGCTGGCGATCATGCTGGTTTCCAGCACTTCCTCTGCGGTCAGTGGGGGCAGAATGCTGGGCAGGCAGGAGGCCAGCAAGGATTTCCCCGCACCGGGAGGCCCCAGCATCAGCAGATTATGTCGGCCTGCGGCGGCGACTTCCAGCGCACGGCGTGCTACATGCTGCCCCTTCACGTGCCGTAGATCGCGCCCCGGTGCGGCATGATGAGATAAGGGGCGTTCCGGCAGCGGTAGGGTGATATCCCCCTTCAGATGTTGCAGCAACGCTTGCAGATGCGTTGGTGCCAGTACATCTACCTCCCCGGCCCAGCGTGCCTCGCTGCCGTTTAAAGCGGGGCATATCAGCCCATGCCCCTGTTGCAGGCAATGCATGGCGGCTGGCAAAATGCCGGAAATGGCCAGCAGGCTGCCATCCAGCGCCAGTTCTCCCATGGCCAGATAGGGCGTCACCGCTTCCTGCGGAACCATACCCATCGCGACCAGAATGCCCAGCGCAATCGGTACATCCAGATGACTGCCTTCCTTGGTCAGGTTGGCGGGCGCCAAATTGACAATAATCCGTTTTGGGGGCAATGCCAGACCCATTGCCTGTAGCGCGGAGCGCACGCGCTCTCTTGCTTCCGCAATGGCTTTATCCGCCAGACCGACAATTTGAAAGGCGGGCATACCCGGCCCAATATCCACCTGCACATCGACCGGACAGGCATTGAGTCCCTGAAAGACCAGACTATTGACATGTGCGACCATGGTGGAAAATTCCCGTTCCCTGTGTGCCTTTTTATCCTGAATTATGTGTCGGCTAGGCGGCGTTTTGCAACCCGATAGCAGACCAACAGATGGTTGACCTGATAAGCACGCTATAAAAACTTAACTATTTTCCAGTGCAATAGCAATCCACACCTGTGTGCGTCCATCTTTTTCCGTTCAGCCCATGCTATTTTCTTCTACCTACCGACACCGATTGCACCAGCAAACGCGCCAGCGCGTGGCTTTGGCGCGGCATATTGTGGCGTTTAGCGTGTTGATTATGGTGGTTTGCTGCCTCATCATGACCTTTCAGACCGCCCGTCATTATCAGCAGGTGATCCAGCGGTCTCTCTCCGAAAGCCGACAGTTGGCCAAAGCGTTGGCCAGCCATGTGGAGTTGTCGTTTATGGCGGCGGATGTGACCTTGCTGCGCGTGATTGAAAAACACCACCGTAGCCCCTTATGGGAAGAGGCTCGGGACACGCCGCTACAGGCGGAGGATTTACGACGCTGGGTTTCGCAAACCGCACAAATATCGGCATTAGTGGTAGCAGACCGGCAGGGGACGGTACGCATGAAAGCGGGGAACGCGACCTATGCCCATCTGTTTCAGCCGGGGGAATCCCTGCGGAAGGAAGACTTCTTTACACGCACATTGGAAGCACGGGAGACGGGTATCCATGTGGCATTGCTGGCGCAACGCACGCCGGATGCTTCCGCGCTGGAGACGGCTTTTCAGCAGCCGGAAGCGATTGTTGTCAGTCGTTTATTGACGAATTCCAGAGGGGGTGTGGATGGCGTGGCGGCCATATTATTAAACCCTGTTTATTTTCAGCAATTTTTCATGAGTCTGGAGTCCGCCTCGCATGCTGTTGTGTTGCTATACAGCCTGCGGGGGGAATTGCTGGCACATAACCGTGGTGCGGATATCGCCGCACGGCAGCAGGTGGGAGCGGTGATGCAGGAGCTGATTCAGCCCACCATGCCTGAAATACGACGTGATATGTTGGCGGGGTTGCTTCAGCATCGGCAATGGCATCATCAGTTGAAACTGGAAGCGCACCAGCGGTTAATGCTTTTGCCGCTGGCCGTCAGCGTCATTCGGGACGGGCAGGATATTCTGGCCGGCTGGCGGCATGATGCGTGGCAAGATATTGGGTTTTTGATTCTGTTTGCGGTGTTTGCCATGGTGCTGTCCTATTTCACGCTGGCCATGGTACGGCAGATTAGCCGGGCGGAGCAGTCAGAAATGGCAGTGATGGCTGCCAGTCAGGCAAAGAGTGAGTTTTTGGCCAACATGAGCCATGAATTACGCACCCCGCTTAATGCCATTATTGGGTTTTCCGAAATGCTGGAGGCAGGGTATTTCGGTGCATTGAATGGTAAGCAAAAAGAACGCACGCAGGATATTCACCGTTGTGGCTTACATTTGCTGGATTTGATTAATGATGTGCTGGATTTCTCGAAAGGTGAGGCAGGAAAACTGATATTGCAAGAGGAAGAGCTGGACGTCTTTGAGATTATGAACGATGTTCAGCGTATGATGCAGCAGCGCACCGACCACAAGAGTTTGACCATTCATTATCCCGCGCATCATCCGCCATGCCCGGTCTTGCGCGCAGACCGGCGAAAGCTTTTACAAATCGTGCTGAATTTATTATCGAACGCTGTTAAATTTACTCCGGAAGGGGGGATCATCTGGCTGCGGGTGCGTTATGAATCCGGGCAGGGGATGCGTATAGAGGTTGAGGATAATGGGGTGGGGATGCGAGCTGAGGATATTCCAGTAGCCTTATCTGTCTTTGGGCAGGTGCACCGGCATACCCATACCGAGGGGACGGGATTGGGGTTGCCGCTCTGCCGGATGCTGACTGAATTGCACGGTGGTCAATTAAAGTTGGAGAGTCAGCCCGGTAAAGGCACCACAGTGACCGTGATATTGCCGGAGGCACGTTGCCTGTCGCCTGCACCGCCGGATCCAAACCAGAACAGCGGGGAAGCACCGGATGGTAAGTAAACGTTAAACTGCTGCGTCTAGTCTTGGCTGCAAGCATGATGCCATTTCATGCGCTGATGAGACAAGGAAGATCACAATGCCCCATGCTGCTGCTCCATTGTTACCGGTTATTCTTTCTGGCGGATCGGGAACCCGCCTCTGGCCACTCTCCCGCGAGTTATACCCCAAGCAAATGGTGCCCATGTGGGAAGGGCAAAGCACCCTGCAAATGACGGCTGAACGCTGCCAGCAGGCGCAGATGCTGCCACCACTGGTGGTTTGCAATCATGAACACCGTTTTATTGTGGCAGAGCAGTTGCGACAGAGCGGCATTCAACCTTGTGCGATCATTCTGGAACCTTGCGCCCGCAATACGGCAGCTGCCGTGGCGGTAGCGACCGCCTATGCGCTGGAGCATTATGGCGACGCAGCACAGGTGTTGATTCTGCCTGCGGATCATTTGATTGCGAATGCGCAGGCGTTTGCGCAGGCGGTGGCCACCGCAACCCAAGCGGCGCAGGCGGGTTATATTACCACGTTTGGCATTCAGCCGGATCACGCGGAAACTGGCTATGGGTATATTCAGCGAGGGGAGGCTCTGACAGGCGTAGAGGGCGCGTATTGCGTACAGCGATTTGTGGAAAAACCAGATGCCCCAACCGCTGAGGCCTATGTGCGGGATGGTGGCTATGCATGGAATAGCGGCATGTTTCTCTTTCCTGCCAGCACCATGCAGCAGGAGCTGCAAACCCATGTGCCTGCCATTGCGAAGGCGGCGCACGCTGCTCTGGCGGCCGCTAAAAAAGATTTGGAGTTTTGTCGTCTGGATGAAGTGGCCTTTGCTGCCAGCCCGTCTGATTCCATTGACTATGCGGTGATGGAAAAAACAAAGCACGCCGCCGTGGTGCCATGCGATATTGGCTGGCGGGATGTGGGTTCCTGGCTGGCAACGTGGGAGGCCAGTCCCAAAGACGCAGCGGGTAATGCCGCCATTGGGCAGGCATTGCTGCATGAAAGCAGCAACTGTTATGTGTATAGCCCAAAGCAATTGGTGGGGGTCATTGGTTTGGAAAATGTGGCGGTGGTGGCAACGGATGATGCGATTTTGGTGCTAAACATGCAGCAGTCGCAGCAGGTGAAAGGGTTGCTGGCCAAATTACCACCGGAGCATGCGTCCAAAAGTCAGAACCACCGCAAAGTCTATCGTCCTTGGGGGTATTATGACTCTATCTATGAGGGGCCGCGGGCGCAGGTGAAGGAAATTACCGTGAAGCCGGGGGAAAAACTCTCTCTGCAAAAGCATTTTCACCGCAGTGAACATTGGGTGGTGGTCAATGGTACGGCGCTGGTCACGCGGGATGAAGAACAATTGCTGATTGGTGAAAATGAGTCGGTATTCATTCCACTGGGTGCTGTGCATCGGCTGGAAAACCCCGGCAAAGTACCGCTGCGTCTGATTGAGGTGCAATCCGGTGAATACTTGGGCGAGGATGATATTGTCCGCTTGCAGGATACGTATAATCGGGTGTGATGCACGCAGGGGGTGCGTCAGGTGATGCATAAATGGCATCATCCGGCACATTTAGGCGAGAGTTCAATGCCATGGTAGATTTTCGAGAACCGGAAGTTTCCATGTATGTAGCATACATTGCAGGCCATTAAACAGATCGTGAGGACACTACCTAAAACACGGCTGCCACCAACTGCCGGAAGGCATCCGCACGGTGGCTGATGGCTTCTTTGGCCTCGGCGTCCATTTCCCCAAAGGTCAGGCTGTGTCCACGGGGTTGAAAAATCGGGTCATAGCCGAAGCCTTTTTCTCCACGGGGAGGGAAAGTCAGGGTGCCATGCACGCGACCTTCCACGCTGATGATCTGCCCATCCGGCCAGCAGAAGCTTAGCGCACAGGCGAAGTAGGCTTCCGCACCTTCCGCGTGGCCGCGGGCGACGGTAAGGGATTCTTCCACCCGGCGCATGGCGGCCTGAAAATCTTTGGCAGGTCCTCCCCAGCGGGCAGAATAAATGCCGGGGGCACCATCCAGTGCTGCCACCACCAGACCAGAGTCATCCGCCAGTGCAGGCAGACCGGCACAAATGGCCGCGTGGCGAGCTTTCAGTTCGGCATTTTCCAAGAAGCTGGCGCCTGTTTCTTCCGGTTCCGGGATATTCAGTTCTGCGGCGGAGGCCAGCTCTGCTCCATAGCGTCCCAGCATGGCCTGTAATTCACGCACTTTACCGGCATTGTGGCTGGCAATGGCCAGACGGCCACCAGTGAAGCGGGGGAAAGCATGCGGCAAGGTTGGGGATTCCGGCATGGTTAGCCTCCGTGCCGATGGCGGTGGGCGGCGATGGCTTCGCGCTGGGCATGCACCAGTTGTTCGATGCCATGGCGTGCCAGTGCATACATGGCCTGAAAATCCTCATCGGAGAAAGGTTGTTCTTCCGCTGTTCCCTGAATTTCGACAATCCGCTTGTCGCTGGTCAGGATAAAGTTCATGTCAGCCTCAGCACCGGAGTCTTCCACGTAATCCAGATCCAGCACAGCCTGTCCCTGCATGATCCCGCAGGAAACCGCCGCCACTTCCGTCAGCAGCGGCACGGCGGGTAACAGCCCTTTGCTCACCAGCCCATCCAGCGCCAGTGTCAGAGCAACAAACCCACCGGTAATTGAAGCAGTGCGCGTGCCGCCATCGGCCTGTAGCACATCACAGTCCAGAATGACCTGCCGTTCTCCCAGTGCGATCAAATCCACCACTGCCCGCAATGACCGGCCAATGAGACGTTGAATTTCGGTGGTGCGGCCGCCTTGTTTGCCGCGTGCGGCTTCCCGCGGGTTACGGCTTTGCGTGGAGCGTGGCAACATGCCGTATTCTGCAGTTATCCAGCCTTTTCCCTGACCTTTTAGAAACGGGGGGCATTTGTCTTCCACTGTCGCTGTGCAAAGGACATGCGTATTGCCCCATTGTATCAGGCAGGACCCTTCCGCATAGGGGTTAAAGCCGGTGATGAGGTTCAGGCTGCGTAACTGGTTGGCTTGTCGGCCAGACGGGCGGGAGATGGAACTCATGGGCGCAAACTTTTCGTAAGGGATACAGAGGAAGATAAAGGGATATAGCCCCTGCACAGCGGAAAAAGCAAGCCTTGCTATTGAAAAGCAGGTGTTGCGGCATTACATATCGGGCATCCAACCGAAACATCATGATTCAGGTAAGCCCATGTCTCAGGAAGCGCAACACCACCCCCTGCCCGAAGATGACGCCGCAGATACGCAGCACGAACTGGCCACGGAACCACAGGCCGAAGAGGAGCCGAGCCTGCATGCTGAAGAAGAAGCCCTGGCTTTTGAAGAGAGCTATGCGGGCGATGAGGAGGTCGATCCGCAGATAGCGGAGCTACAGGCCAAAGTGATGGAGCAGCACGAGCATATGCTGCGCATGGCGGCAGAAATGGACAATCTGCGCAAACGCACGCAGCGGGAAAAAGAAGAGGCCAGTAAATACGGGATTCAGAAATTTGCTAAAGAACTGGCGCAAGTGGCGGAAAACCTCATCCGTGCGGTGCATAGCGTGAGCGAGGAAGATCGGCTGAACCAACCCGCTGTCAAAACCCTGGCAGAAGGGGTGGAGATGACCCTGCAAGCCCTGTTGAAAGCCTTTGCCGCCGAGCAGATTGAGCGATTGCATCCGGAAGGGGAGGCGTTCGACCACCGTTATCATCAGGCGATTTCGCAAGTGGATGTGCCGGGCGCACAGCCGGGGCAAGTGGTGCAGGTGGTGCAGGCGGGCTATCGGCTGCATGATCGGCTGTTGCAGCCAGCACTGGTGATAGTGGCGCGGGGCGAAACTGTTGCCTGATGAGGTTGCCTGAAAGGGTTGCCTGAGAGGGGTGTCCGGTGGGAGTGGCGTTTTTTGCATTGACAAGGCAAGCGCCATGGCTATAGTGCCCTTCCTTCGCGTGCTCACTTGCATGGGTTGCTTTGTAGGTATTGGCTTTTGCCAGCCCACAGGCTGCACTTTCAGGCAGAGCAGGCATCGCGATAACATCGTGCATATGACAGCGTGTCATATACGCAGGCTAGAAACAAACAGGTAAAAACCATGTACGCAGTGATTGCTACCGGTGGCAAACAATACAAAGTTGCCGAAAATGACATTATCGAAGTGGAAAAGCTGGCAGGTGAAGCTGGCCAGACCGTGACGCTGGATCAGGTGTTGCTGCTGGGTGCTGGCAGCGATGTGAAAGTGGGTGCGCCGACTGTGGCCGGTGCTGCGGTAACCGCTGAAATCGTGAAGCAGAAGAAATGCGATACGGTGATTGTGTTCAAGAAAAAGCGTCGCCAGAATTATCGCCGGAAAAATGGCCATCGTCAGCCAGTGACGGTGTTGAAAATTCTCTCTTTGGGTGCTGCGAAAAAAGCTGCCCCGAAGAAAAAAGCAGAAGTTGCTGAAGCCGCTGAAGCGTAAATCACTGGCTGAACGCACAAGTATTTGGAATAGGAGATTGAGTTATGGCTCATAAGAAGGCTGGTGGTAGTTCCCGTAACGGTCGTGATTCCGCCGGACGCCGTTTGGGTGTGAAAAAATTTGGTGGTGAAGTGGTCATTCCTGGCAACATCATCATTCGCCAGCGTGGCACCAAGTTTCGTCCTGGCAAGTTCATTGGCATGGGCAAAGATCACACGTTGTTTGCGCTGGTAGAAGGCCATGTACGTTTCTACCGCCACAAAGACCACAAACAGTATGTGGAAGTGGTGCCAGTTCAGGCTGCATAACGCCTGACACGGGATCGAATAGGTTTTCTCCCACCATACCGGATGCCGCTTGTTCATCAGTTGGTAGGGATGCTACAGTATAAAAGGGAGTGGCAATGCCATTCCCTTTTTGCATATGGCGCGAGGCGTTGGTCAGAATGCCGCTCATGCATAACGGGGTTACAGGATGGGCATGAAGGCAACATCTGCCAGCAAAAGGCTGGAGGGTATGAAGTAACCCTGGAGCCGTAGGGGATCTGCTGATTGGCAGATGTTCATCAACCATAATCTTCACCCAACCACACGGGGTGTGACATGAAATTTCTGGACGAAGCGAAAATCTATATTCAAAGCGGAAGCGGGGGCAATGGCTGCTTAAGCTTCCGCCGCGAGCGCAACCTGCCGTTCGGTGGGCCGAATGGCGGCGATGGTGGCCGTGGTGGTGACGTGATTGTCACCGCGACCGACAGCCTGAATACCCTGATTGATTTTCGCTACCGTCAACATTACAAGGCGGGCAAAGGCGAACATGGCATGGGTAGCCAGATGCATGGGGCGAATGGGGAAGACTGCTATTTGACGGTTCCGATAGGTACCCAGATTTTTGACGAAGAAACGGATGAACTGCTGGCAGACCTGACGGACAACGGACAGCAACTGGTGCTGCTGAAAGGGGGACGGGGTGGACTGGGCAATATTCATTTCAAAACATCGGTAAACCGTGCGCCACGCATTGCCACCCCCGGTGAACCGGGTGAAGAGCGCACGATTTTGCTGCGCTTGAAACTTCTCTCCGATGCCGGGTTGGTGGGGCTGCCCAATGCGGGTAAATCCACCTTTCTCTCTGCGGTTTCCCGTGCGAGACCGAAAATAGCAGATTACCCTTTTACCACCCTGACGCCACAATTGGGGGTCGTGCATGTGGATGAAAAAGAGTTTGTGCTGGCCGATTTGCCCGGACTGATTGAAGGCGCCAGTCAGGGTGTGGGATTGGGCGATCGGTTTTTGGGGCATGTGGAACGCTGTGGTGTCTTGCTGCATTTGCTGGATGCAACGCAGGAAGACATGTTGCATGCTTATGATGTGATTATGGGTGAGCTGGAAGATTATGGCGAGGGTGTGCCGGAAAAACCGATGCTACTGGCGATGAATAAGTGCGATGCGTTGGATGCGGAGACCATTGCCGAGCGCAAAGCCGCGCTGGAGGCGCATAGCGGTCAGACGGTCTATGCCATTTCTGCCCTGCGTCATGCGGATTTGCAACCGTTGTTACGCGCGATGTTAGGCTATGTGCTGGAGCATCGGGCTGCTTTAAAGCAAGCGCGGCTTGAAGCCGATGAAACGACCACAGACACGATGGCACAAGAGGTAAGCGCATGGGATCCCCTCGCCTGAACACCGCAGAGCGTCTGAAGCATTGCCGCCGTATTGTGGTGAAAGTGGGGTCATCCCTGCTGGTGAATCAGGCCTATCAGCCCCGCCATGACTGGATGCGCGCCTTCGCGGAAGATGTCATACATGTTTTTCCCAGCGATACGGATGTGATTATCGTCAGTTCCGGCGCGGCGGCTATGGGGCGTGCCGCGATGTTTCGGCATCATCCGGAATTGCTGCACCAACCGATGACGTTGGAACAAAAGCAGGCTGCCGCCGCTGTTGGCCAGATTCATATGATGGTTGCCTGGCGGGAAGCGTTTGCCGCCCACGGACGGGATGTCGGGCAAATGTTGCTCACCCTGCGTGAGAGCGAAAATCGGCGCAGCTACCTGAACGCCCGCAGTACCTTGGATGAGTTGCTGGGGGCAGGCATTATTCCGGTGATTAATGAAAATGATTCACTGGCAACCCGTGCTATTCGGGTAGGGGATAATGACCGTCTTGCGGCACGAGCCGCGCAAATGGCCGGTGCGGATGCGCTGGTCTTATTTTCCGATGTGGATGGTCTCTATACAGCGAACCCCAGACAAGATCCTGCGGCCAGACTGATTCCGGAAATTCGGGAGCTGACCCCGGCGATCATGGCACTGGCGGGTGGCAGCGGCTCGCTGGTAGGAACCGGAGGGATGCAAACCAAGCTGGAGGCCGCACAAATTGCTCTGGCCAGCGGGTGCGACATGGCCATTGTGGATGGTCGGCCGCTGCACACGTTGGCACAGTGGCACGCAGGTGCCAATTGCAGTTGGTTCATTAGTTCGCAGCCACAGCGTTCCGCACGTCAACATTGGATTTTAGGATCCTTACGCAAGGATTGCTGGGTGGTGCTGGATGCCGGAGCCGAGCAAGCGTTGCGGCAGGGAAAAAGCCTGCTGCCCGTGGGAATTCGGGAAGTGCATGGCCAGTTCCAACGGGGGGATGCAGTGACCCTGATGAATCTGGTGGGGCAGCGTTTGGGCTGTGGCCTTTCCAGCTATTCCAGCCATGAGGCAGAGCGCATTATTGGCAAAAATAATCACGATATTGCAACCATTTTGGGGTATCAGGGGCGGAACGCTTTTATTCACCGTAATGATTTGGTGCTGGATTAATGTATGCCTCGCTAACCCCGCAAGAGCCGGAAAAAACACCCGATTGGACACGGGAACTGCCAGCTTCCGCCATCTGGGTGCTGGATGACGGGCGCATGGGGAATACCACGCAATCTCTGGGGATTGCACAGGCCTTGAACCCACAATTTATTCGCTTGCCCATTGAGTTTACGCTTCGTGGACGTCTGCCAAACCGGCTTCAGCCTGCCAGTCTGGGCGGGGTGACGGAGGCCACGCGTGAGCATCTGCAGGCGCCATGGCCGAAGCTGGCGATTGGTGCCGGGCGCAGACTGGCACCCGTACTGCGTGCGATTAAAAAACTCAGCCATGGTGAGACCCGTATCATCCAGCTATTGGATCCGGAATGTGAGTACCGTGCGTTTGACCTGATTGTGCTGCCGGAGCATGACCGCCCAACCGAACGTCCTAACCTGCTGACCAGCATGTGTACCCCGCATCGTCTGACGGTGGAAAGCCTGAAACAGGCAGCGGATAGTGAGTGGGTTGCGCATTGGAGCATTCTGCCCCGACCACATGTGGCGTTGATTCTGGGAGGAGACACCAGGCACGGGCCTTTCTCTGTGGCGGCGGCACAACAATTGGTCGCGCAACTAAACCAGCAGGTGACCGCCATGGGGGGGAGTGTCATGGTTTCTAGCAGCCGCCGCACCCCGTACCGTGCCTTACAGCAGTTGCGCAATGGGCTGGTCATGCCCTACAGCGTCTATGACTGGCACCAAATGGAGGGGGAGAATAATCCCTTGCTGGCGATGCTGGCCACCGCCGATTATCTGGTATTAACAGGGGATTCTATGGCGATGATCTCGGAGGCGGCCTTCACGGGTAAGCCATTGTTCATTGCGGATGAAGGGCCACATATCGCGCCAAAGCACCGCCGATTTCATCAGGAATTGTATAAGGCTGGTATTGCCCGCCCACTGGCGCAAGGCTTACAGCCGTACCGTTATGAGATACCGCATCCGGCACAGCGCATTGCGACGCACATTCGGCAACGGTTCTTGCTGGGCTAGGTGTGTGGTTCCCTGATCTTTTTCAAAGGCGTCCCATGCAAGTGATGAGGCAAAGGAACGTAAGGGGACAACGCACCTGAACGCTACCGCGATGATGGGGACTTAGGCCTCCAGATAGACCCGATGCTCCACGCTGAAGCGGTTGGCGACCTGACGTAGCTCCCGTGGGGAGATATGTGCGCCTTTCAGCACCAGTACATTGCTGGGCTTCAGGTTATTCAATGCTTCCGCCAATTCCGTGACGGTACTGACTGCCACCATACCAGATGCCTGCGCCTGCTGGCGTGGCAGGCTATAGACCTGCACACACCCATGAATAGCCATCGGCTGGTGATCATTCGTTGCTGTAAAACCCATGGTTTCCTCCCTCATTCTTCCAGTGAACCATCCCATATCATACGCCTATCAGGCGGCATGCCGCCAGTCGTTCCACGTTCCGTCTGCCAACATATCCATTTCCTCTGCCGGGTTCAGTGCGGCGGCGAGTTCTGCTTCCAGCCGTTGCCATTCCACATCGCCGTTGATGCGGGCGCGTACCCATTGTACCGGACGCAGTAATTGCTGCCGGGTACGGCGTTGCGCCTGCGATGCGGTAGAAGGGGTAGAGACAAGAGATGTAGACTGAACAGAACCCATGGCATGAAACCTCTGGCCGATTACCTCTATCGCGGTGGTTGAACCATCGGGTAGAGAGCGGCTTTCTATGTTTGGTAGAGACACTCCTCGCAGCAATGCGAATGGAGCATGGCTGCAAGATGATCTATGCATAGCATAATTTCCATGGGTTGTATAATCATTTCTGTTTGTGGATAATTGCTACTAAATATAGTGGTTACTATTTGTTAATTTTTCTATAAGTGCCTATATTTATGGTTTCATGATGCAATGCAATGAACCATTGATGCGTTTATCCACAGGGTTGTGCACATGTGCTGACGTTCCATGGTGTGGTTCATTGAAAATCGGTGTCTACAACAGGCAATCTGAGCAGTGCTGGGTTAAAGACTCTGAGGGTTGCATCACGCAGGATATGAATTACAAAAAGTTTAGTTGATTTTCAGAATTTTCTTTGGCCTACTGTACGAATGTTCAGGCATTTGCTGCTTTCTTTTTTATTCATGTGTGTGTGTGCGTTGCTGGTAAGCGCAGGTTGGTTGTGGATGTATCAGGGGCCTTGGTATCTGGTTGTCTATGCACCCAAAGAAAATGCATTTGTCATGGCATCACATCATGCGCAAGCGATAGCCTTTGCTCAGGACAACGTAGCGGTTGTCTACATAGCGAATACGCAAAGTTTGCAAAAACTGGAGGCGCATTCGCTACTGGTGATGGATGCAACGGGGATGGGGTTATGCTCTTCAGCAATCAGCAGCAACACGTTTTAGATGTAGAGCAAATACAGAACAACTCTGTGTTATTTTTGAAATATTTTATTCTATTGCATGTGCCCATTATCGCTGGTCTGGCACGGATTAGCGGGCACAACATGGCCAGTGTCACATTGGCAGCGGCAGGCATAGCCTTCATGAGTTTTGTCGCCGCCAGATTCTGTCATCGATCACTGGTTGCCAATATGTTGGCGGTTGGGCTGATGGGGCAAGTGTGCCTGATGGTGGCGGCACTTAAGGGGCATCCTTATCAGATTGATATACATATGTACTTTTTTGAGGCATTAGGCATGATTGTCGGTCTTTTGTCATCAGGGGCAATTATCATGGCGACGTTGGCAGTAGCCTTGCATCACCTGACCCTTTTCTATCTTATTCCGCTGTATGTTTTTCCCGGAGATACCTCTTTGGTGCGGGTGATTGTGCATGCCATTATTTTATTGTGCGAGGCTACCGTATTGCTGATTGTGGTGCAATTGCTGCAAAGTGCCTTCCGTCATGCATTGGATAAACAACAAAAAGCAGAATCAGCTCTGGCAAAGGCCGAATGCGCCGAGCGGGAACGTTTGATGCTGGAAACCAAAGCAGCCAGTGAACGTCAGGCAATTCTGGATAAGATTGCCGATGAGTTTCAGGCATCTGTTTTATCCGTCATTCATGATGTACAGCAGGCGGTTCAACAAGGACTGGAGGTATTTGCACTGATGCTGTCGCAGGTGCAAAGCGCCAAACAACGTTCTCAGACAGTGAGTGTGTCTGTACGGACTGCATCGGAAAGTACCGCCAGCGTAGCAGCGGCAACAGAAGAATTGAATGCCGCAATTCGTGAAATTGCTTCACAGGCGGTGAAAGCGTCACAAAACACGGCACATGTGGCAGAAGATGCACAAAAAACCATGTCCGTTGTGCAGCGATTGAGCGAGGCCTCGGAAGCGATTACCAATATTATCTCTGTGATTCACGACATTGCTGGGAAAATTAATCTACTCTCCTTAAACGCCACCATTGAATCCGCACGAGCGGGCGAAGCCGGGAAAGGATTTGCTGTCGTCGCAGGGGAAGTCAAAACACTTGCGGCACAGACACAAAAAGCCACGACACAAATTTCTGAAAGTATCCATACGCTTGGTGCTGTTAGCACAGATGTCTCCACAAGCATACAAGCAATTGTCTCGCTCATTGAGCAGATTAACACGATTTCGTCTACCATCGCCTCTGCCGTGGAGGAGCAATCCACGGCAACGCAGGAAATTGCGGTACTGATTCAGGATGTATCATCAGGCACGGATACCATGAGTTCCAATATTGGGGAGCTGGATGAAGACATGCTGAAAACACATCAGCAATCGGAACATTTGCAGGGATTGTTTGTTGCGTTGCGAGAAAAAGCAGAACGACTGCAAACCGATGCGATGCAATTTGTTGCATCTGTGCGGACGTTACAGCATTAGAGTCGATGCGATCTGATCCAGATCGTATTTTCGTTGAAAATCTGCCATTCTATGGAGTTTTCGGTGACATACGGCTACTGGCCATAGCAATGGCAATGCACGAAACTGAAGATATCAGGAGATGGAAGCGCTGATGATGACCCGCCGCGCATTCGTTACGGCTGCTTTCTCTCGAACCTGACCGGATTGGCGAAGGCAACGTCCACCATCAGCCCCTTTGGTGTAGCGGCAGTAGGCTGCTTAACGCAAGTCTTTTATCCGTAAAAAAACCGCACAGCGCGAAAAAGCAGCAATCGCTTGTTTACCTCTGTGCCTTATGTATAACGACAGTAAGGTTAGCGGCCACAGTGCCTTGGCCTGTTGTGTCTTTTCGTGATTCATTTTGCTGTTGTTGCATGACCATGCGTTCTCACATTATCGGTCTGGGTTTGCTGCTGTTATCCATGGTGCTGGCGCTATCGCTGCTGAGCTATCACCATGCGGATCCGTCATGGAACCACACCTATACCGGTGCAACCCATAACTGGATGGGTAGTTTTGGTGCCTACAGTACGGATGTGCTGTTGCAGTTGTTCGGGCTGGCATCGGGGTTATTATGCCTGTGGTGCGCGGTAATGGGCTGGCGGTTGCTGCGTCGGCGGGGGGTGCGTTTTCCCTTTTTGCGTTTTACGGTGCTATTGGCGGCCATTTTGCCTGCCTGTGCTTTTTTGGCGTCATTAGAAGCCCCGCTGAGCTGGCCATTGGAAACCGGGTTAGGGGGTTGGGTGGGGTTTGTCTTCCACCAACGTCTGTTTGTCAACGTGCCGGATTGGTTGTTGGGGATGGTGGGGTTTCTGTTGATGATGCCGCTGATCTGGCTGGCCATGTTGCGGCATCCGCACACTGAGGCGGTGGCCGTCCACGCCGAAACAGAAGAGGCAGACGATACCTATCGCCCCACCCTGACCGAGCGCATGCAGGATGGGCTGTATGCTTTGCTGGCGGTTTTGCCGCGTCCCTCTCTGCCGACCTTGCGGCTGTCTCGTCTGCGGCAGGAAACAGCGGATGCGGAGCGGGAGGAAGACGCACCGTCCGAACCTGTCAAACCACGTAAGCAGCCCCGCATTGCCGTCGGCAAAGCGGCTGCTGACTCGTCCGCCTCTAACGCGGGGCGCACCCCGCCGAAAGTAGAAGCGCGCACTCGCAAGGCTGCGCAATCCAGCTTGTCGTTAGCCGTGGAAGGGGACTATAACGCCCCATCCCTGAATCTGATGACCACGCCACCGGATAAGAGCAAACATCAGGTATCTCAGCAGGCCTTGCAGCAAAATGCCCGCCTGTTGGAATCCACTCTGGCGGATTTTGGGGTGAAAGGAACGATTTTGAATATTCGTCCCGGCCCTGTCGTCACCCTCTACGAGCTGGAACCTGCCCCCGGCACCAAATCCGCTCGTATTATTGGTCTGGCGGATGATATTGCCCGTTCCATGAGTGCGGTGTCTGCCCGTATTTCTGTTATTCCCGGTATGAACGCGATCGGTATAGAATTGCCGAACCAGAAGCGGGAGACGGTGTATTTTCGTGAAATGCTGGAAAGCGAGGCTTTCCAGAAGTCGGATATGTCGCTGCCCATGTCGTTGGGGCATGATATTGGCGGGGCGCCACAAGTGGTGGATTTGGCCAAAATGCCGCATTTGCTGGTAGCGGGTACCACAGGTTCGGGGAAATCGGTCGGGGTGAACGCGATGATTCTCTCCCTGCTGTACAAGCTTTCGCCAGAGCAATGCAAGTTCATCATGGTGGACCCGAAAATGCTGGAGCTTTCCATCTACGACGGTATCCCGCATTTGTTATGCCCTGTTGTTACAGAGCCAGGCAAAGCCGTGGTTGCGCTGAAATGGGCGGTGAAAGAGATGGAAGACCGCTACCGTCTGATGTCCAATTTAGGGGTGCGCAATATCACCGGCTATAACAAGCGTATTAAAGAAGCGCAGGAAAAAGGGGAAAGCCTGACCCGCCGGGTGCAAACCGGTTTCGACCCGGAGACAGGGCGTCCGATTATTGAGGAAATCCCCCTCGATATGAATCCACTGCCGTATATTGTGATTATTGTGGATGAAATGGCAGATTTGATGCTGGTGGCGGGGAAGGATATTGAAGGCTCTATCCAGCGTTTGGCACAGATGGCGCGGGCAGCCGGTCTGCACCTGATTATGGCCACACAGCGCCCTTCGGTGGATGTGATTACCGGGGTGATTAAGGCCAACTTCCCAACCCGTATCAGTTTTCAGGTGACCTCGAAAATTGATAGCCGTACCATTCTGGGGGAACAGGGCGCCGAGCAACTGCTGGGCATGGGGGATATGTTGTATATGTCGGGTGGCAGCCGCATTACCCGTATCCATGGGCCGTTTGTCTCCGATCAGGAGGTGGATGCGGTGGTGAAACATCTGAAAACATTGGGTGAGCCGACCTACATTTCCGCTGTGACCGAAGGGGGCGATGATGACGAGGCAGGGGGTGAGGCGGACATTCCCGGCAATATTGGCGGTGGCAGTGGTGAAGAAGCGGAATTGTACCGCAAAGCGGTGGAAGTGGTGGTGCGGGACAAAAAACCCTCTACCAGCTATGTGCAGCGCCGGTTGAAAATTGGCTATAATAAAGCGGCTTCTCTGATTGAGCGCATGGAACAGGATGGTGTCATCAGCGCCCCCAACCATGTCGGTAAACGGGAGATTTTATTGGGGCGGGATGAGGATTGATGCCCACCCTTGTATGCGAAGGGAAATATTGACACCGATGGGCTTGCTACGTTCCACCCTGCTTCCCATGGCTGAAATGGCCGCCACCTGTGGTGAGGTGCCCATTGCCGCGGCTGTCGTGCGCGACGGGCACATCATCGCCACCGCGCATAATCTGGTGGAGACGCATCAGGATCCCACCGCTCATGCGGAGTTATTGGTGATTCGGGCGGCGGCGGCGAGGTTGGGGACGCCACGGCTGACAGATTGCGATCTCTATGTCACGCTGGAACCCTGTGCCATGTGCGCACAGGCTATCAGCATGGCGCGCATCCGGCGTTTGGTCTTTGGTGCCTATGACCCGAAAGGCGGTGCGGTGGAACATGGGGCGAAGCTGTTTCAGCAGCCCACCTGCCATCATGCGCCAGAAGTGATTGGCGGCGTGATGGAGGCAGAATGCGGTGAGTTGCTGCGCCGCTTCTTTCAGCCGAAACGGTAGAGAATGCGTCTGTAACCGTGCATTTTGTTAGGTTCAATCACCCTGTTTGCGCATATTTGGCAGCATTACCTGCATGATGCACGAAAAGCCTGTGGAAAAATGCGCCAAATCCGTTAAGAATAGCGGCTGTTTTATTCTTCGTCACATGTACAAGGCGCATCCCCATGTCCTACCAATATGTCTATACCATGCAAGGTGTCAGCAAAACCTATCCCGGTGGCCGCACGGTCATTAAAGATATCAGCCTGTCGTTTCTGCCGGGTGCCAAAATTGGGGTTATTGGACATAACGGCGCTGGTAAATCCACGCTACTGCGCATTATGGCCGGGTGGGACAAGGAGTTTTCCGGCGAGGCATGGCCTGCCAAAGGTGCCAAAGTGGGGTATTTGCCGCAGGAGCCACAGTTGGATGCCAGCAAAAACGTGCTGGATAATATTATGGAGGCAGTGGCGGACAAAAAAGCCATTATCGATAAGTTTAACGAGATTTCCATGCGCTTTGCAGAAGAAATGACCGATGATGAAATGAACAACCTCATTGCGGAGCAAGGGGAACTGCAAGAGCAAATTGATGCGCTGAACCTGTGGGATTTGGAGCGCGAAATTGACATTGCGATGGACGCGCTGCGCTGCCCGGAAAAAGACGCGGATGTGACCAAACTCTCCGGTGGGGAGCGTCGTCGCGTTGCGCTGTGCCGCCTGCTGCTGGAACAGCCGGATATGCTGCTGTTGGATGAACCCACTAACCACCTGGATGCGGAATCTGTCGCGTGGTTGGAAAACCATCTGAAAAGCTACAAAGGCTGCGTGATTCTCGTGACGCACGATCGTTATTTCCTCGATAACATTACCGAGTGGATTTTAGAGCTGGATCGGGGGATTGGCGTGCCGTGGAAAGGCAGCTACGCCAGCTGGCTGGAGCAGAAAGAAGCGCGTCTGGCCAATGAGGATAAAGAAGAATCCTCCCGTCAGAAGCAATTGCAGCGGGAATTGGAGTGGATTCGTCAATCGCCCAAAGCCCGTCAGTCTAAGAGCAAGGCGCGGATTAAGGCGTTTGAGGAACTATCCAATAAAAAGCGGGAAGCCCTGTATGGCAAAGCGCAAATTGTTATCCCCAAACCGCCAAAGCTGGGGCAGCGGGTCATTGATGCCAGCCATATCAGCAAAGGGTTTGGTGACCGTATGCTGGTGGATGATTTCTCCTTCTCTGTCCCTCCGGGAGCCATTGTGGGCATTATTGGGCCGAACGGCGCGGGGAAAACCACCTTTTTCCGCATGCTGACCGGACAGGAAAAGCCGGATTCTGGCAGCATTACCTTCGGGGATAGTGTGAAACTGGGCTATATTGACCAAAGCCGCGATAGCCTGACCGATAGCAAGAACGTGTGGGAAGAAATTTCCAACGGCGATGAAGTGATTGATCTGGGGGACGGGCAGGTGAATAGCCGCGCTTATGTTTCTTCCTTCAATTTCAAAGGGGCGGATCAGCAGAAGAAGGTTGGCCAGCTTTCCGGTGGGGAGCGTAACCGCGTGCATTTGGCGAAAATGCTGCGCGAAGGTGCTAACGTATTGCTGCTGGACGAACCCACCAACGATCTGGACGTGGATACCCTGCGCGCACTGGAAGATGCGATTATGGAGTTTGCGGGCTGCGTGATGGTTATCAGCCACGATCGCTGGTTCCTTGACCGTATTGCCACCCACATTATTGCCTTTGAAGGCGATAGCCATGTGGAATATTTTGAAGGCAATTTCGCGGATTATGAAGAGGACAAAAAACGCCGCCTCGGTGAAGATGCCCTCACCCCGAAACGCATTAAATACAAGCCGCTGAAACGCGCTGCGTAAAATGTTTGCTGACTTACACACGGGCGCACTTTTGGTTTTAAGTGCCCCTTCTTTGTGCTTGAGTAATAGTTCAGTTTCAAGCCATTGGTCGGAAATTATTACCCAAGTCATCCCGGCAGTGATGGGTATTTTAGGCGTGTTGCTAGGGGGTTATGCAACTTTTCATTATCAATTAAAGCAGAGCAAACTTGAAAAGGCTCGTGTAGCAGCGGCTGCTTTTCGGAAGCTTTACTATGATATGATGCCCAGACCCACATGCGTTCAGGACTATGGAGAGGCTAGGGTGAACGTTGCATTTTCTTTCGGTCGAATTTATGCCTCGATTATTAGATATAACGCTGAGTATCTCGGCGATATTCCAACTAAATTTCAAAAGAAATTTATTGAAATAGAAAAATTACTGGCTGTTGCTGCTCGCGAGTTTTTGGGAATTGACGATCCAATTTTCACTTGGCGCGGTGGCGCTATTGACCCAAATCGCGAACCAGATGAGGCGTCATTAGACAAAGCGGATGAAATTGTATCCTTTTTTGATGAAATGTTAAAAGCTTCGTATCGCTCATTTCAATGAGGGAGGGTAATTGCTCTTTAGTGAATATGCTTCAACGCATACAGCGCTTCCAATGCCTCACGGGGGGAGAGGTCATCCGGCTGGAGGCTATCCAGCAGGCGTACAACAGCCTCGGCGCGTGGGTCTGTTGGGGGGGCAGATGGAACAGGCGGTGTTGCCAGATGCGCATAGGGGTTATCATGGTTGGCGGTGTTTGCATCCTGCGTATCGGTGAAGGCAAACAGGGGCAGGTCATCCGCCAGTTTTTTAGCCAGTGTTTGCCCTTCATTTTGCTCCAGCAGGTGCAGTACTTCCCCGGCGCGTTGCAGCACAGCCTGCGGTAAGCCAGCCAGTTTTGCCACGTGAATCCCGTAGGAGCGGTCGGCATTGCCGGAGGCCACTTCATGCAAAAACACCACATTGCCCTGCCATTCTTTCACCCGTAAATGGTGGCAGGCTACATGCGCCAGCTTGGTCGCCAATGCGGTGAGTTCGTGGTAATGGGTGGCAAAAATGCCCCGGCAGCGGTTATGACCCTGCAAATGTTCCACCACGGCCCAGGCAATGGAAAGCCCGTCAAAGGTGGCGGTGCCACGGCCAATTTCATCCAGAATCACCAGCGATTTTTCGGTGGCCTGATGCAAAATGGTGGCGGTTTCCACCATTTCCACCATGAAGGTGGAACGCCCACGTGCCAGATCATCCGCTGCGCCGACCCGGCTGAAACAGCGATCCACCACGCCGATATGCGCGGCTTCTGCGGGGACAAAGCAACCAATTTGCGCCAGAATCGCAATCAGTGCATTTTGCCGTAGAAAGGTCGATTTACCCGCCATGTTCGGGCCGGTCAGCAGCCAGAGTGTTTGGGCGTCTTCCAGGCGGCAATCATTGGCGACAAAGGGGGCTTCCCCCTGTTTGCGCAGGGCCTGCGCCACCACCGGGTGACGCCCTTGCGTGATGTGAAAAGCGGTCGAATCATCCACTTTGGGCAGGCAATAGCCTTCTTCCACGGCAAGGGTGGCGAAGCTGGCCAGCACATCCAGCCATGCCATGGCCTGTGCGGTGGCGGCAATGCCAGCGGCGTGGGTCAGTACATCGGCCAGTAACTCCTGAAACAGTGCCAGTTCCATGTTTAGGGCTTTGTCTTTGGCTTCAATGATATGGCGTTCCAGCTCCACCAGTTCATCCGTGGAGAAGCGCATGGCTCCGGCCATGCTTTGGCGGTGGATGAACGGGCCTTCCGGCTTGTGGCGGATTTTATCCTTGTGGGTGGCCGTGACCTCAATGAAATAGCCGAGCACGTTATTATGTTTGATTTTGAGGGTATTGACGCCTGTTTGCTCCATATACTGCTGTTGCAGGGCGGCAATGAGTTTTTTGCTATGGTCGCGCACTTCCCGAATGCTATCCAAAGCACCGCTGAATCCTTCCCGAATAAAGCCACCATCCCGCGCCAGCATACCAGGGCTTTCCACCAATGCTTCCGCCAGTTTGCTGCGCAGCTCTGCAAATTGCCCCAGTTGATGTTCCAGTTCCTGCAAGAGTGGAGGGATTTCCTCGCGGTTTTGGAAGGAGAGAAGAATTTTCAGGGCACCCGCCTGCGCCAGTCCATCGCGCAGCATGGCCAAATCCCGCGGGGTACCGCGCTGCAGGCAAATGCGGGAGAGGGCGCGTTCCATATCCGGCAGGGCTTTGAGGCGGCTTTGCAGTTCTTCCCGGCTGGTAGAGTGGTTTTTCAACCAGTCAGCAGCCTGTTGGCGGGCATGAATAGCGGCGACATCCAGCAGGGGGCTGGCCAGCACCTCCGCCAGCAGGCGGGAACCCGCAGCCGACGCTGTGCGGTCAATGCAATGGCGCAAGCTGCCACGTTTATGGCCATCCAGCGTGGTGATAAGCTCCAGGTTACGGCGGGTGGCAGCATCCATTTGCATGGCGTGGCGGGTAGAGCGAATCTGCGGGCGTTCCATGCGGGGCAGGGCGCCTTTTTGCGTCAGTTCCAGATAGTCCAGCAAAGCGGCGGCGGCCGAAAGGCAGGCGGCATCCAGTGCGCCGAGGCTATCCAGCACGTCTAGTTGGTACAGGGCTTTTAAGTGCCTCTCCCCGGCTTCCGGTTTGAAGCAACTATCCGGCTGCGGGGTGAGAATGGAGGCATATTCCTGCCACAGGCTTTGTAGTTCCGGTTGGCCGAAACTCTGGTCACTGACCAGCAACTCCGCAGGGTTGATGCGCGCAATTTCCGCCGCCAATTGCGGCAGGGTCAGGGGTAGCAAGGAAAAACTGCCGGTGGAAACATCGGTCCAACTCAGGGCAAACTGGCCTTTATAGTGCCCCAGCGCAGCCAGATAATGGTGACCCGTGGCTTCCAGCAGTGTGTCTTCGGTCACGGTGCCGGGGGTAATAATGCGCACCACATCCCGCATCACCACAGCTTTGTGGCCGCGCTTTTTCGCTTCCGCCGGGTCTTCCATCTGTTCGCAAATGGCCACCTTAAAACCGCAGGCAATCAGCTTTTGCAGATAGCTTTCGTGGCTGTGCGCGGGTACTCCGCACATAGGAATAGGGGCGTCCAAATGGCTTCCACGCTGGGTTAGGGCGATATTGAGGGCATCGGAGGCGGTTTTGGCATCGTCAAAAAACAGTTCGTAAAAATCTCCCATACGGTAGAATAATAACATTTCCCGATGGCGCGATTTCAACTCCAGATATTGGCGCATGGCAGGCGTGGCGGTTTGCAGGCTATGCTGGCTGAAGAGGTCTGCGTTGGGTGCATGGGCGGGTTGAGCCATTGGAAAACCTTGTTTTTTGTGCAGCGCAATAAGTGCGGGTCTGTATCAAGTTTGCTTTGACTTTGCCGGGGCACTCTCCTACGTTCTTAACGATTTTTTCAATTTCTGCAACAACAGCCCCCCATCCGGCCTGTAGCCGATGCGACGGGTGAATGCTGTAATGAGTTGAAAAGAATATTTTTTATTCGGGGCAAGGGTACCATGACGCCAGAGACGAACAGCATGATGAATGAACCAAAACAGGAACGCGTGACCGAAGAAGCTGCGCTGCGCTTCCACGAGCAGGGCACCCCCGGAAAAATTGCGGTGCAGCCGACCAAACCGCTGATGACGCAACGGGATTTGTCACTGGCGTATTCCCCTGGTGTGGCTTTTCCTTGCCTGAAAATTGCTGAAAATCCGGATGATGCCTATCGCTATACCGCCAAGGGGAACATGGTGGCGGTGATCTCCAACGGTACTGCCGTGCTGGGGCTGGGTAAACTGGGGGCGCTGGCTTCTAAACCAGTGATGGAGGGAAAGTCTGTCCTCTTTAAACGCTTTGCGGATATTGATTCTATTGACGTGGAAGTGGATACCACGGATCCGGACGAGTTTATCAATGCTGTGAAATATCTGGGGCCAAGCTGGGGGGGTATCAATCTGGAAGATATTGCCGCGCCGGAATGCTTTATCATTGAACAAAAACTGAAAGAACTGATGGATATTCCGGTGTTCCACGATGACCAGCACGGAACTGCCATTATTACCGCCGCCGGGCTTATCAATGCCGTGCATCTGACGGGTCGTAAAATGGCAGATCTGAAACTGGTGGTGTTGGGTGCCGGTGCCGCGGGTATTGCCTGCGTGGAACTGGCCAAGAGCATGGGCGTGAAAAACGCATTGCTGGTGGACCGCGATGGGGTGATTTACAAAGGCCGTGAAGCGGGTATGAACCAGTGGAAATCTGCCCATGCCGCGGAAACCACCGACCGCACGCTGGAAGACGCGATGCGGGGTGCGGATGTATTTTATGGTCTGGCCGGAAAAGGCGCCATTACCAAAGAACATGTGGCGACCATGGCGCCCAACCCCATTATTTTCGCTATGGCGAACCCCGATCCGGAAATTACGCCGGAAGAGGTGCTGGAAGTGCGTCAGGACGCTATTATTGCGACGGGTCGCTCTGATTACCCGAATCAGGTGAATAATGTCATGGGGTTCCCCTATATTTTCCGTGGTGCGCTGGATGTGCATGCGCGGGAAATTAACGAAGAGATGAAAATTGCGGCAGCGCAGGCATTGGCAGCTCTGGCGCGGGAAGAAGTGCCGGAGGAGGTGTCTGCGGCGTATGGCGGGCGTAAATTATCCTACGGGCCGGGGTATATTATTCCTGTACCATTTGACCCCCGTCTGATTACGGAGATTCCGGCAGCGGTAGCCAAAGCCGCCATGGAAACCGGTGTGGCGCGCAAACCCATTGCGGATTTTATGGAATATAAGCGCACCTTGCGTTCCCGTCTTGACCCTACCGTAAACAGCATGAGCCTGATTTATGAGCGGGTGAAAAAAGCCCCGAAACGCGTGATTTTTGCAGAAGGGGAAGAGGAGAAAATGATTCAGGCCGCCATTCAGTGGCGGGATATGGGCTATGGTACCCCCATTCTGGTTGGGCGCGAGCTGGAAATTGAAGCGGCCATGAACCGCATGAACATCCAAAACCGCGAAGGCATTGAAGTGACCAATGCCGCGATTAACCCCAACGTGGATCGCTACATTGATACACTGTACAAACGCCTGCAACGTCAGGGCTATTTGCACCGCGATATCAACCGGATGGTGAAAAACGACCGGAATATCTATGCCGCATGTATGCTGGCCGCCGGGGATGGTGACGCCATGATTACCGGTAGCACCCGTAATTACTCTGTCTCCTTTGAAGATGTGACCAAAGTGATTGGTCCGAAAGCGGGGAAACGCGTGATTGGGGTGTCCGTGGTGATTACCGGCAAGGGCGCCTATTTCATCTCTGATACGGCGGTACATGAATTGCCGACACCGGAAGAGCTGGCGGATATTACGGAACAAACGGTAGAGTTTGCCCGTCATATGGGACATGACCCACGGGCGGCCTTGCTGTCTTTCTCCAACTACGGGAACCCGATTCGGGAAAAGACCGAGCGCATCCGTCAGGCGGTGGATGTGTTGCACCAGCGTGCCATTGACTTTGAATGTGACGGTGAACTCTCGCCGGAAGTGGCGCTGAACAAGGAACTGCTGGCACTTTACCCATTCAGCAAGCTGTCTGAACCTGCCAACGTATTGATTATGCCAGCGCTGCATTCGGCGCATATTTCCTCCCACATGTTACAGGAACTGGGCGGCGGAACGGTGGTCGGGCCGATTCTGGTAGGCTTGGAAAAACCAGTGCAGATTGTGCAGATGAGCGCCACCCTGAGCGAGATTCTGAACATGGCGGCATTGGCGGCTTCCAGCGCGGAAACGGTGGCTGATGGCCAGACGGCTCTCAGCACCGATGTGGCGGCTGCGGCGTAAACGACAGGGCTATCATGGAAAAAGCCGGGCATATGCCCGGCTTTTTTTTATGCATCCACCAGAGCGCCTGCACGGCATTGGCGCCGCCATCTTTTGGTATGGAATAGACCACGCATGCTATGTTTCTGCGCTTGCGGCTTTCCTGTACGTTTCAGCGCACGGGAGCGTCTGGTTCTTGGAATCTGGCATGTCGCCACATTCCCCACATTCTCCACGAAAGGGGAAAAGAGCCTAGTAAAAGCCCGCCGCCACATAGGTCGGGCGGTGTGAATGATGGGAGAGGATACCATCCAGAGCCTCGGTCTCTGGTAACTGACCGGGGGCAAGCTGTAACTGGATGCTTAAGACCCCGCCGGTAATCAGCACGCTGTCAATACCTGCGCCTGCCGCACCGGGAATATCCGTTTCCAGATTATCTCCCACCATGAGAAAGCGTTGCCGTGGCAGCTCTGGCAGCAGCGCGAAGGCAGTTTCATAGACATCCGGGTAGGGTTTGCCATAATAATAGACCACACCGCCGCGCTCTTCATAGACATCCGCCAGCAGTCCGGCGCAGGGGCAGGTTTCGCCATTCTGTTTGATAATAATGCGGTCAGGGTTCAGGCAAAACATGGGAATTTTACGGGCAATGGCGGCCTCTACCAGAGGTAGGTAGCGCGGCACATCATCGGTCGGGTCATCATCGTCAAAACCACTATTGATGAGGCAGTCGGCAGCTTCGACCGAGGTTTCTTCCCAGCCAGATAAATCCTCAATCACATGGCGGTCACGGGCGGCGCCAATGAAGCAAAATCGGCGCATATCGGATGTTAACGCCGGGTGCTGTCGCTCTTGCAGGGCATGAAAGGAGACTTCACCAGAGGTGACCATCTCCTGATACAGTGTGCGTTCTATGCCTAGCTCTGCCAGCCGCCCCATGGCCTGATACGCCCGGCGGGGTGCGTTGGACAGAAAGATAACCTGTGTGCCCCGCTGTTTCAGTTGTTCCAGTGTTTCCCGCACATTTGGGTAGAGTTGCTGGCCATCATGAATGACGCCCCATAAATCCACCAGCAGGGCGGAGTAATGCGGGGTAATGCTGAGAAGAGAAGGAATGAACTGCATATCGGCTTCACGATGGTATGACTATACGATTACTTAAACTTTCTTTGCGTATAGTCAGGGTATTGCAAGAAAAGACAAGGATAAAAAATATGCCCCTGCAAGCAGTTGGCACACAGAAGTTTTTAGCGAATTACGTCATTTTTCGGGAGGGGGATAGTGGCGATGTGGCCTATGTTATCCATTCCGGTAAGGTGCGTCTTAGCCGCAAAGTGAACGGTAAAGAAGAGATGGTGGCGGAAATGGGGCCGGGGGCGGTGTTTGGAGAGCTGGCGCTGATTGATAATTCCAAACGCGCCGCCACCGCTACCACAGCGGCGGAAACCGTGTGCAGCACCATTGACAAAGCCTATATCCAACAAAAAATTAAAGAGGCAGACAAGGTGGTGCAGGTGTTGTTCAAGCTGATGCTGAACATTATCCGCAATTACCCGAAATCGGAGTAGGGGAGGCGTTCATCATTCTGTTGAGGCTGCATCGTGCTGTGATACCGCTTGAGCGGTAATGACGCATACGCAGTTGGTAACAAAGGACAAAAGGTGAGGACAGTCGTCCGCACCCATCCGCGAGCGCCAGCGAGAGCGGCCTTGATCCCGACGTGAAACGAGGCCGGCAAGCCGATTGGAGTCAGGTAAAGGGACACATGGATGCCTGACCTGTACAGGTGTGACAGGGGAAATTGGAGAGTTACGCGGCTTGGCTTCATTCACTATCCCATGTTTGCCGGATGATGGTGCTGGTGTCGGGCATTGTAAGGATCTGCAGTCAAAATAGGGTGTACACTCTCTATGAGGGTAGCGGTTATTTGAGATAATCCAACGGCAATAACAAGGTCATCGGTTCGCCGGGGCAGGGGATGAATCCTCTGTCTTCATAGAAACGTCTGGCTTCTTCTGAAATGGCATGAACCATAAGGGCGCGAATGCCCACAATATCCGCCGCTTGTAAAACGCGCAAAATCGCATCGCGTAGCAGTGCGTTACCTAGCTTCATGCCCTGAAATTCAACATCCACCGCCAGACGTCCCAACACCATGACAGGGATGGGGTCTGGCATATTGCGCTTGATCCGACCCGGTGCTTCGGCCACTGAAATGGCACCCGCCGCCAGAACATAATAGGCGACAACACGTTCATTGGCACACACGACATAGGTGCGTGATGCCCTTGTTGTTTCATTCTTTCTGGAACGTTTCTTAAGCCACTCATCCAAGGAGGATACGCCGCATGTAAAGGGTTCAACATGATGTGAATCCTTAATTGCTTCCGGGGCAGAAAAAACGGGTTTCATTCCCACGGTGCTTTCATCGCCAGTAATGTTTTCAGTTTCTCATTGGGGGCAGGCGGCGCATCCAGAATCTGTGTCAGTGCATCCCACTGTGCCTCATCCATCATCATGAAACGCTGGTCTAACATCACTTCTTCGGCTTTTTCAAACGCCGCATCTAAAATAAACTCGGTACGGTCTTTGCCGCTTGTTTCCGCCGCACGATACAGAAACTCCTTGACCATGCTGTTAATGCGTAAGGTCAGGCTGTCGTTTTTGGGGTTTTTTTGCAGCATCATGGTTGTGCCTCATGTGTCATAACATTGTATTTACATTGTAGCGTAATTACAATGTATTTACAATGGGCAAAGTGAGGCATGATCCCAGATAATAACAGCTTTTTACACCGCCTTGCTCAACTCCCCATCCAACGCCTGTTGAATCAGTTGCACCGTATTGCTGATGCCGTAAAGCTGCGCAAAGGAACCCATACGCGGTCCCTGTGTTTGACCAAACAGTGTTTCGTAGAGCACCTGAAACCACTCACGCAGGTTTTCGTAGCCATGGTTTTTACCGACCGTAAAGGCTTCCGTTTGCAGGGTTTCTGCATCGGCATTCGCTGGTAGGGCGGTGTAGCGATTCGCCAGCTCTTGCAGGGCTTCGGCCTCGGCTGGGGTTGGGCTGCGGTAGCGTTTTTCCGGCTTCACAAAATCATGGTAATAGCGCACCGCATAATCTGCCAGACGCGCCAGCATGGGGGCGGATTGCGGTGTAACATCCGGTGCGTAGCGGCTGATGAACCCCCAGAGGACAGTTGCATCCTCCGGGTTACAGGCGGAAGCCAGATTCAGCAACATGCCAAAGCTTACCGGGCAATTGGCGGCGGGTGGGTTGCCATCGTGAATATGCCAGACCGGGTTGGCGAATTGTTTGTCTTCTTCCTGTGTTGGGTATTTTTCCAAAAAGGTCAGGTAATCATCCACCTGACGTGGAATGACATCAAAATACAGTCGCTTGGCCTTGCGCGGAGACTGATACATGTAAAGCGCGAGGCTTTCCGGCGGGGCGTAGCGCAGCCATTCATCAATGGTCAGGCCATTGCCTTTGGATTTGGAGATTTTTTGTCCTTTATCATCCAAAAACAGTTCATAGGAGAAGCCTTCCGGTGGGCGGCCACCCATAATTTGCGTGATTTGGCTGGAGAGCTCAACGGACGGGGTGAGGTCTTTGCCGCACATTTCATAATCCACATCCAGTGCAAACCAGCGCATGGCCCAATCGGCTTTCCATTGCAGTTTGCAATGCCCCCCGGTGACGGGCACTTCGTGTTTTTTACCCTGCTCATCGGCAAATACAATGGTACCTGCCTCCAGATTACGCTCCAGCACTGGTACTTGCAGCACTTTGCCTGTGGTGGGGCAGAGGGGCAGGAAAGGGCTGTAGGTTTGGCGGCGTTCTTCACCCAGTGTGGGGAGGATGACGTTGATGACGGCATCATAATGGCGCAGCACATTTAGCAACGCGGCATCAAACTCGCCAGACTGGTAACAGGCAGTCGCGCTTTTGAATTCATAGTGAAAACCAAACTCATCCAAAAACGCCTGTAAACGGCTGTTCATGTGGTGACCGAAGCTTTCATGCGTGCCAAACGGGTCGGGAATAGCGGTCAGCGGCTTGCCGAGATGCCCAGCGATCATGTCGCGGTTTGGTAGGTTTTCCGGCACTTTACGCAGGCCGTCCATATCATCGGAAAATGCAAAAAGGCGGGTTGGAATATCTGACAACAGCGAAAAAGCATGGCGTACCATACTGGTGCGTGCCACTTCCCCAAAGGTGCCAATATGTGGCAGACCGGAAGGGCCATAGCCGGTTTCAAACAGCACATAACCTTTAGCCGGAGGCTGATTCGCGTAGCGTTTCACCAGTTTTTCCGCTTCCTGAAAGGGCCATGCGTTGCTGGCAAGGGCTTGCTGAATGCGGCTATTACGGTCAGTCATGATAAAAAATATCCTGTTACTCAGTTGGATAGAGCCGATAAGACGGGGAGGCAACTTACGCTGTTGCGATGCAATCGGCAAGTCAGAGTTTGGGTGTTTTAAGGGTTTGTTATGGTTTTTGCCGCAAAACTGTCATGATTTGTTCATCAAACCGTCTTCAAACTGACGTATAAATGGATAATTAAACTCTGCGGCATGATGTGCCCAACAGACCAAGGTGGAACAGAACGCATGATCAGGCAATGGCTGCGTCATTTTTGGCAACAGCAATCCGGTGCAACCGCAGCGGAGTTTGCCATCGCCTTTCCCCTGATATTATTTACCTCCATGGCGGTATTGGAACTTTCGCTCTTTTACTTTGGTAACCAAACGATCACCAGCCAGATGAATCAGGCCGTGCGGAAAGCGATGATTGGTTGCGAACGTTCCGAGTTTGATGCGAATGGCCGCTGCCTGAATCAGGACGGTGTGATTCGCAGTGCGGATCCGGATACGATACGTCGGCAGATTTCCCGCAAGACGTATGGTTTGGTGAATGCCTGCGGGCCAAATTTCACCATGACCGCCTATCCATTGGGAACCGCGGCGGTTTCCGGGCAAATGAATCTGGGGCAAGGTGGGGAAGTGGTGGTCTATGAAGCCAGTTACAACTGGCCAGTGTTTACGCCTTTCATGTGGATGATGGTGGAAATGAGTCAGGCCATGGTGCAGTTTTTTAATGGCCCGTTTAACCAGTTCACCTACTCAACGGTGGTGCGTAATGAGCCATTTGGCAATATGGGATCGCTCCGCCGGGTGAGTGTGGGTGATTGTGAATGGCGGGAGAAAAATAGCTGATGCAACCGTGGATGCGACACGTACAGGCAATGTTGCAACGCTTTCAGCGCGATGAATCCGGCGCGGCTATTATTGAGGCGGCACTGTCTGTGATGTTGCTCATTATCATGATGTTCGGCATTTTTGAAGTGACCAGCTATATTCGCGCACGGGATCATGTGAATAAGGTAGCGGATCAGATGGCTGAGTTATTGGCCACCCAGCCCTACTGGCCGCCAGAACTGGTAGAGGCACGCCGGAGTAGTAATGCTAATATGGTGCCTGTCATGTCTGCCGCTGGCCCTCAAAATGTCATTGGTCAGTTGGTACAGCAGGCGCCCCCCATTATGGCAGGGTCTTATGGCATGCGTGTCATGGTTCGTTTCTGCGATGGACTCATCAATAGCGATAGCACCAAGACGGAATATGCTTTTAATCCCGCAGATTTTAGTGGCACTGCCGGGGCACCTGCGGATTGCAGCGGCGGTGTGTTCACGACCAGTAGCGCGCTACGAAGTGATATTACCTGTGCTGATGTGAGTAAAATAGGCAACGGTCAGCGCATGGCCACCATGCAATCGCTGGACGGTTTGCGAACGGGTGCCGGTGGCATGATTCGCCCGATACGCGATGCGCAGCCGGGTCAGCAACACGTAGTTGTTTATGCGGGTTGTACGTACCGCTCGTGGCTGAAAGTGTTCAGTGATAGTGGCAATGATGAGGCCACCGTGACCGGAACGGGTGATGCCGATAATTCCGTGTTGGAGAGTGTATCGGTCATTCCGATGCGAAATAAAATGAATTGGGAATATTGAGGTGGAATGATCATGATGTTACGTTTACTATGCAAGACCAGTTCCACTGTAGGGTTGGCAAACCGGGGTAAGCATCCATTGACAGGAGGCCATATGTTCAAGCGCCAGTTACCATCATTCATGCGGGATGAATCCGGTGCGATTCTTCCGTATTTCGTTATCGTGAGTGTGCTGCTTATTGCGGGCATGATGCTCTCTCTTGACCTTGGGAAAACGCAGGTCAATGAAAGCAATTATGAACAGTTGGTGCGCAATGCGACAGTGTTGCCCACAAAAGAACTGGTCTATTGGCGTATTCGTAAAAGTGCCTGTAAAGATAATGCGAATCCGGAATGCGGTCAGCGTCCCCACAATATCCTCAGTCAGACCGATATGAATGAAGGCGGAGAGGGGGTTTTCCCTGCCGCGAATTCTGCTTTGGGCATTTTGGATCAATATGTGGTGGATTATCTGACCAATAACACCAATGAAGAACAGCCTCCCTTCATGGTGGGGCCATTGCAATTACGTACAAACAGTCAGGGGCAGGAGTTCCTTTATACCTGTCTAGTATTCCCGCGTTCGGACGTTTTCTCTTTTGGCGGGAGCGATAAATTTAATGTAAACGACGATGGTACTGCTGGTAGTCAGGTCAGTTATTGTCAGGACATTAGGTTTGAGCAAGATGCGGCCAGCCGCCGCTTGGTCTGTCGTGATACGGGCGAAGTGATTGGTATGGTGGATCAGAATACCGGAAACTGCGTTTCCCCAAACGGTAAAGGGTGGATTGTTGAGTCCGGTAAAACACTGACGATTCAGCCGGTTGCGGCTATCATTCCTGATCCGGCTACTGGTCCCGGCCCTGGCCCTGGCCCTGGCCCTGGTCCCGGCCCTGGCCCTGGCCCTGGCCCTGGTCCTTATGAATGCTACCCAGGTGGGCCGGGCTGGAATGAGACGACCCAAAGCTGTAACCCTCCCTCTGAGTGTGATGAAAATCATCCTGATTGGAATGAGGCAACCCAAAGCTGTGAAGAAGCGCCTTGCGATGAAAATCACCCCGGATGGAACCCAGACACGCAAACTTGTGAACCAAACCGAGGTGACTGCTACAGTAACCCCTACGCCTATGACGTGAACCTGATGTATGTGTTTGATATTTCTTCCGCAGCCAAATGGGGAGAAACCATGACCGCCACGACTCCGGAAGAAGCTAAGGCATTGTTGCTGAAACTGGGCGGTATCTATGATGATTTTGAGCGTATCAACAAGGAAAACTTCCTTGAAGTATGTAACCTGCAGTGCGGTGCAAACCTCTATGGCCAGTTGAACGTGTGTTCTAATGGTAAAAAATGCGAGTACAAGATGATTGGCGGCGAGTGGAAGCTTGAATGTAACGATGACATGGTCGGGTGCGGTTGTCCTATTGGCGAGTTTGACGAAGATGCCGATTGGGATGGTTGTGTCTGGGCGCCTCCGGGTGATGTGCCGGGCGATGATGAGCCAAACGAGCCACGCGAATGTAAGCCGTTCCAACACCGTATCTACCCGCTGCGTGTTCAGGTGGTGGCTATGACAACGCCTTATTGTACGGAAACTGTATGGACATATTCATACAGTGAAACGGGAGAAGTGTGCCACCGTAACTTGCATAACTGGATTGATGACACCAATGACATGATATGTGCCCGTAACGAGAACTCTACCTGTATCACTAACTTTGAATGGGCTAAAAAGTTCTTTGAAAACAATAATTGTGCGGCGGAATGTCCTGGTGGTACAAACTATGACACCATTGAACGTAGAGACCGTGACCCTGTTCAAAATGATCCGGATGTCGAAAATGCTCAACCTGATCAACCATAGTCAACCTCCCGGTTGCTGATGAGGAGATGAACATGGAACATACTATATTACACACTACAAATACTGGTGCTGCAAAAGACGGGAGATTGGCTATGCATAAATTGCAATACATGATTAAAAGCTTTGCTATGCCATGGTTGTGCCTGCTGGTCGTGCTCATGGGAATGGAAAGTCTTCCTTATCAGATAGATGCGGCCTATGCACAGGTGCCTTGCGGCGCAAGTTCTCCTGCAGAGTGTTCCGGTACTGCGCCTCCTCCACAAATGGTGCCAAGCGAAAGCGTGCGGCCAGGTGGAGGCAGCGGTGGGCGTCGTAATCATGGGACTCCATGGAATGAGTTGGGCTTTTGTACGCAATGTAACGTAGCGGCTCGTGATTATGCATATTTTGGCGGTGAGCGCGGGGACTGCTGTGTTAGCTGTATAGAATATTATGATTGCAATTGTGACGATGATGATGGTGATGGTGATGAGGATTGCGATACTTGCGAGAGAATTATCGAACCTAACGAGCAAGGTAAATGTCCTGCTGGCACCCACTGTAATGCAGGTTGTTGGCACTGGGGGAATTATTGTGAAAATAATTGCTGGGTAAATGGTAAAGTAGGGGATGCCCAGTGTTACGGTGAATGTAAGCTGTTTGAAGTGGATTGGACACTTGCCTGCGTGCCTGACAGTATCAAACAAAATAAGCCAGAAGATAAACTCAATGTGACCTTGACTGGGCCGCACAATGTGGAGTTGGAATGCCGTGTTGTGACGAGTGAAAGTTATGGCAGCGCCAGCGGTAATGACTATTATGGCAACCATACAGGTGCAGCAGAACTGGGAGATGTCACTTCGGAGATAGCATCTCAGGCAGGTGCTATGAATTGTACCACGGATGAGCCTGGGGGAGATGGTCGGAAGCCTGGTGTGACACATGGCGATAATAACACCATGTCCCCGACAAGCGCAGGCTGTGCGGGAGACAACGATGGACAAGGCTTCCAAGGGCCGCAGCTCATTACCTATGAGTGCGCACCCACGGCATGCTGGGATGAAAATGGTACGGTTGATTTAGCGCATTGTGATTTCCCGCAGGGCAATTACACGGTGAATCTGGGTACCAAAAATATTGCTCAGCCACTCTGTCATAGCACTCAGGATGAGCCTCCACCCGTCAATGACGAATGCTATGCAGTATTTGACTCGTCCGATGTACGTTACTGTGGTGATACGGGTTGCTTTGACACAAACGCTTGTGCGGATGGTGCTTGTATAGACGAAGGGCTGGATGGTTTAACATCAAGTTGTGGTAATAATGCCTGCCCATGCGAAGCGCCGAATGTTAAAAGCATCAATAAGGATAAAACCTGTCTGCCGGGCGAGCGAGTGATTATTCAATCGCTGGCGGTAGAAGTGTCGCGTCCTGTGGTGCCATATGAAGGTCTTACGGAGCCTGGGCATCCCAATTACTATCCGGGTTCTGAAACCATTTGGTGTCACTTGCCTGCGGAGGCGCGAGGACAAGAAGAAGGAACGCAGTATGTAGAAATGGCACCGATCCAGAGTCTGACACCGGATGGAGTTGCACGTTATTTGATGCAAAATGGTGAATGCAAGATGCAAAAAGACGTGGATTTCAATCAGGTCTACGCTGAATTTGTGGATGCTGGCTTTGACCCATCTTACTTCAACATTGATACGGACAATCCACCGTCCAATACTCAGATTCCATTGATGTTCTATGATCCTGCAAACAGTGGGGATGGTGGACAGGAGCGTACCTACATGTATGTGGAGTGGGAGCCATATCCCGATGTTCCTAATGGATGTCAGGTCGTGCATAGTGAAAGTAACTATCGTGTCGTGCAGTGCACAGTTTTTGAAGGAGATGAGGATCGTCTGCTCGCGCTTTATCCGGGTCTTATCAATACACCCGTGATGATTGCCGCAGGCGATAGTTCCACCAACATGGGTGTGGTGAATGTGCGAAGCTTGAGCTGCCCGAAAAAATGGGATGTGCATAGTCCACCACGCAACGTATCTCTCGGTGAGTCCGGTAGCTGCGAGAAGGTGCAGGATTTGGGTAGGCAAATACCCCACCTGAATATCTTCGAGCGTGGTCAGGATCCGTTTGGTATTGCCCATTCCATCACCACGGCGGTGAACCAGTTGGAAGCCAAACAGACCGATCGCAGCCTACCTGTTCTGTTTGTGGCTATCACAGAGCCGGTGCGTAAATGTCTGGCACAACATACGACCGATCCCTCTGGTGGTTCTATCTATCCGGATGCGAAACCCAATGAATCCAAATTGCTGGCGACCAAGTGGGGTTCCAACATGAATGATCAGGGTGAAGATGCGGAAGGAGATGGACATCTGGACGTGATTCGTTGCCAATATTCCCCAGACCAAACCGATTTTGCGGATTACTTCAAGGCGTTGGAAGACGCTGCGAAACGGGTAAAAGCCATGGGTGGTTACGTGGTGGTGCTGGCGATGTCCTGCCAGAGCGAGGCGTTCCTCTCGACTATTGCGGAAATGTCTACCGCTCACCTGAACCTGCAAGCTTTTGCACCTGAAGGTGTGGTGATTGGTGACTGTGGTGACCTCGGCAAAATGGATGACGATGAGGCCGCCAAAGTGAAAATTGCGGATGGCAGCCTGTATCTGATGGATGCAGATGATCAGGGTCTGTTCTTCCGTAAGGCCTTCGCAACCAGTCATCATCTGACCAATGGCACTATCTTCTTTAGCGACTTCATGGCAGAAGTTGCGGCTGAGTTGGCCTGGGTGGTTGCCCGTAACAATATTGGCCGTGAAATCTGCGCAAACAGTCTGGAAGGTTCCAGTGGAGATGAGCAGGGTGGCGGCTTCTGCGATGATACCGGGGCTGAGCGCCGCTACAACAAGCCGCCGGTGAACTAACCCTCGCAACCAAGCGTATGCACGGGAAAGGGGGAGGCGATGCGCCTCCCCCTTTTTCATGGTCATAAAGCGGTATTTTCTGCGCTGCACAAGGTGTTTTGCAGGTGCCATGCCGCAGGGGATGTGCTACCACAGAACACATACATACGATGCCGATAGCAGGAGGGAAAAGCCTGATGAAAATACTGGTCAGCGTAAAACGGGTACTGGATTACCAACTAAAACCCCGTATTAAGCCGGACGGCAGCGGGGTGGATATTGCCAACCTGAAAATGTCCATGAATCCGTTTGATGAAATTGCGGTTGAAGAAGCGGTGCGTCTGAAAGAAAAAGGCGTGGCCACAGAAGTAGTCGTGGTAAGCATTGGGGCGGAAACCAGTCAGGAAACACTGCGTGCCGCGCTGGCTTTGGGGGCAGACCGCGCCATACTGGTCAAAACCACGGAAGAAGTGCAGCCCCTGCAAGCGGCCAAACTGCTGGCCAAACTGGTGCAGGAAGAACTGCCGCAACTGGTCATCACCGGTAAGCAAGCCATTGACGATGATAGTAATCAGACAGGCCAAATGCTGGCGGCTCTGCTGGGCTGGCCGCAGGGAACCTTTGCCTATAAACTGGACATCGCAAACGGTACAGCGCAGGTCACGCGGGAGGTGGATGGGGGTCTGCAAACCCATCAACTGACGTTGCCTGCTGTTATCACCACGGATTTACGCCTGAATGAACCCCGCTATGCGGCTTTGCCAAATATTATGAAGGCACGCGCCAAGCCTTTGGCCATCAAAACACCGGAAGAATTGGGCGTCAACACGCAAGGGCAACTGCACGTCCTGAAAGTAGCGGAACCTGCTAAGCGTCAGGGTGGGGTAAAAGTTGCGGATGTTGCCACGCTGGTGGATAAATTGCGTAACGAAGCCAAAGTATTGTAGGGGAGAGGGACATCATGACCACATTGGTACTTGCTGAAAGCGATAACGGTAGCCTGAATGCGGCAACGGCTCATGCGGTGACGGCGGCTCTGGCCATTGGGGGAGACGTGCATGTGCTGTGCGTGGATAGTGAGGTGCAGGCTGTCGCTGCGCAGGTAAGTTTTCAGGGGGTGACGAAAATACTCTGCGCGACATTGCCGGATGCTTCCCAGCGTGTGGCGGAAAATCTGGCGCCTTTTATCGCGGAACAAGCGAAACATTATAGCCACATTCTGGCTGCCTCCACAAGCTTTGGCAAAGATCTGTTGCCCCGTTTGGCTGCGTTGCTGGACAGCGCACAGCTTTCCGATGTGGTGAGCGTTGTAGATGCGGAGACGTTTGTTCGCCCGATTTATGCGGGAAACGTGCTGGCCACAGTGAAACATACCGGCGAGCGGAAATTGTTGACGGTGCGCACTACCGCGTTTGAGGCCGCCATAGCGGGTGGCAACCCGGCACGGGAAGATCTGGGTCGTGTGGCAGATACAGGACTGGCGAAAATCACCCATGTGGAAGCGGTCAAAAGTGAGCGTCCGGAACTTACCTCCGCGAAACGGGTGGTTTCTGGCGGTCGTGGGTTGGGCAGCAAAGACCATTTTGCCTTGATAGAACAACTGGCGGATAAGCTGGGGGCGGCGGTTGGCGCTTCCCGTGCGGCAGTGGATGCGGGCTACGCCCCCAATGACTGGCAGGTGGGACAAACCGGTAAAATTGTTGCTCCCGATCTCTATATTGCCGTAGGCGTCTCCGGAGCGATTCAGCATTTGGCGGGCATGAAAGACAGCAAAGTGATTGTGGCGATTAATAAGGACGAAAACGCCCCCATTTTCGATGTGGCGGATTATGGTCTGGTGGCGGATTTATTCACCGCCGTGCCGGAACTGATGGAGAAGCTGTCGTTCAGCTGAAAGGTTCCGTTGTGTCATCTTCCACCTTTGCACTGGGTGCATCTTACCATCGCATGCGTATTGCTGCGGCGCAGCAGAATTATATTCTGGGTGACGTTGTGGGCAATAGTCAGCGCATTCTTTCGGCATACTACTCCGCTATGCAGCAGGGAGCGGATCTGGTGGTTTTTTCGGAACTGGCGGTCACGGGATATCCACCGGAAGATTTGGTGTTTGTGCAGGATTTTCAGGAGCAGGTGGCGCAGGCCGTGCAGCATTTAGCGCAGGCGACTGTTGGCAAACCCACAGCCATGTTGGTCGGTGCCATCGCAGCAGAGGCGGGACGGCTGACAAACAGTGCCTATTTGCTGGAGGACGGGCGGATATTGCACCGGTTTGATAAATGCGAACTGGCCATGGGGGGTGTGTTTGATGAAAAACGCACCTTCCACGCCGCCGAACAACCAAGCGTTTACCCTTGGCGGGGGATGCATCTGGCCTGCCTCATCTGTCAGGATATCTGGAATCCGGCACTCGCCCGTAAGGTGGCGCAACTGGGAGCGGATGTGATTCTATCGCCCAATGCCTCACCCTTTGATATCCCCAAAGAGGCGGAACGGCAGCAGGTGCTACAGGCTGCGGTTACAGCCAGTGGCTTACCCATTCTCTATGTCAATCAAATGGCGGGGATGGATGAAATTATGTTCGATGGTGGCAGCCGCGCCGTTGATGCCGAGGGGGTGGTGCGGGCGCAGGCGAAACATTGGCAAGAGGCACTGTTGCTGACCGAATGGTGTCGCTCTGGTGCTGTAGGTGGCGGCATAGGAAATGATGTTGAAGGAGATGGCGGGGATTGGCAGCCGCAATCACAGGTCTTGCCACCCCTTCTTGCGGCAGAGGAGCACCTCTATAGTGCCGCGGTGTTGGGCTTACGGGATTATCTGCACAAGCATGGCTGGCAAAAGGTGTTGCTGGGGCTTTCCGGTGGTGTGGATTCGGCACTGGTGGCAGCCATGGCGGTGGATGCATTGGGAGCAGAAAATGTGCGCGCCGTTATGTTACCTTCTCGTTACACCTCACAGGACAGTCTGGATGACGCAGCCGACTGCGCCAGACGTCTCGGTATGGCCCTGCAACAGGTGGATATTGAACCCGTTGTGCATGGGGCGCGGCACAGTTTACTCACTGTAGAGCCAGAGTTGAACGATCTGACCCGGCAAAACCTGCAATCCCGTGCCCGTGGCATGCTGTTGATGGGCTTAAGTAACCACACGGGCGCGTTGCTGCTGAGTACGGGGAATAAATCGGAAAATGCGGTGGGGTACTGCACCCTCTATGGGGATATGTGTGGCGCCTATAACCCCATTAAAGATTTGTATAAAATGCAGGTTTATGCCCTGTGCCGCTGGCGTAATGCGCATGTGCTGGAATGGGGCTATGGCCCGGTGGGCGAGGTGATTCCACTGAATATTCTGGTGAAAGCTCCGTCTGCTGAGTTAAAGCCCAACCAGCGGGATGAAGATAACCTGCCACCTTATCCCCTGCTGGATTGGATGTTGCAACAACTGGTGGAAGGCCAGCTTTCGGTGCGGCAGATTCTGGCGCATCCGGATAAACCGGCAGCGGTGGATGCGGAAATGGTGGAAAAAACCGCAAAAATGCTCTATGCCGCTGAATATAAACGCAGGCAGGCGGCTCCGGGGCCGAAACTTACCCGTATCGCCTTTGCCCGTGACCGCCGCTACCCGCTCACCAACGGTTACATCAGCGGCGCCGCCGCCAAATAACCCCGCCTCCCTTCGGAGGTGTGTTTTGCTACAGAGAGAGTTATGACCAAAGTCCGTTTTGCCCCAAGCCCCACCGGTTACCTGCATATTGGCAATATTCGCACCGCATTGGTGAACTGGTTGTTTGTGCGTAAACAGGGCGGAGAGTTTCTGCTGCGGATTGATGATACGGATGTAGAGCGCAGCAAGCCAGAATATGAGGCCGCTATTCGCGAAGATATGCGCTGGCTGGGTCTGACATGGGATGCAGAGGCCAAACAAAGCGAGCGTTTTGACCGCTACGAGCTGGCGAAACAGAAACTCATTGCGGATGGTCGGCTCTACCCTTGCTATGAAACGCAGGAAGAATTGGATATTAAACGCAAAATGCTGCTTTCCCGTGGGTTGCCTCCCATTTATGACCGGGCAGCTCTGAAACTGTCCGAGGCGGAAAAAGCAGCTTATGAAGCGGAAGGACGCAAACCGCATTGGCGCTTCAGACTGTTATCTGCGGATATTCAGTGGCAGGATCTGGTGCGAGGGGACGTGAAGTTCCACGGCGACAATCTGGCGGATCCCATTCTCATCCGGGAGGATGGCTACCCTACCTATACGCTCTCCTCGGTAGTGGATGATGCGGAACTGGGCATTACCCATATCTTGCGTGGGGAAGACCACGTCACCAACAGTTCGGTACAAATTCAATTGTTTGAGGCGTTGGGGCATCGTGCGCCGGCCATGGCGCATATGTCGCTCATTCGCACCAAAGATGGGCAAATGAGCAAGCGGGATGGGGGCTTTGATATTCGTACCCTGCGTGCCAAGGGGCTGGAAGCCATGAGCATTTTAAGTCTGCTGGCGCGGTTGGGGACATCCCAGCCCATTGAGCCAAAAACCAATCTGCAAGCTCTGGTAGAGGGATTTGATATTGGGCACTTTGGTCGCGCTCCTGCCAATTATGACGAAGAAGAACTGCACCGCCTGAATGCGAAAATTGTGAGTGAACTGGATTTTGCCGCCGTGCAACCTTCGCTTACCGCATTGGGCATGGCTGAGGCGGATGAACTGTTCTGGAATACCGTGCGTCCCAACATTGCCTATGTGCATGAGGCGAAGGACTGGTGGCAATTGTGCTATCAGCCCATTACCCCGCAAGTGGATGCGGATGATGTGGATTTTGCTGCCAAAGCCGCAGAATTATTGCCGACGGGGGAGTTAACTTCGGATACATGGACTCTCTGGGTGAACGAGTTGAAAAACTCCACCGGGCGCAAAGGCAAGCAACTGTTTATGCCACTGCGTAAAGCCCTGACCGGTATGGAACATGGCCCGGAGTTGAAAGACATGCTGCCTCTGATTGGCCGGGAGAAAATCGTCAAGCGCCTGCAAGGGGTGGCGGCGTAACGCACCTCTGGTCACGCAGCCATGCGATAACCTATGGTATGGGGGGCGTTGAGGCAGGTTTGCATCGCTTTGGTCGCGCTGCTCCCTCACATTGCTCCTTCAGGGTACTCGTTCACGATAATGGTTGCACGAAGGTCAGGAGCTACGCCCTCTACCAGAGCCGTCATGCCTCACCCCCGCGCTGACCCTTTTAGGGGCGGTTGGCTGGCGGCTTCGCAGCCATCGCAGAGGGTTGCATCGGCATCATGGGTGGCAGGGGTGGTGATGTGCCCGCCGGTGCTGGTGGCAATCACGCCGCCCGTTGCTTTGCCCTGTGCGTCCACCTGATGCTGAATACTGCTTGGTGGCAGGTGAGTGGGGGCAATGATGGTGCCGGTCAGTCTGCCTTGTGCATCCCGCACATATTCCACTTCTGTGTGTATATGGCCGTTCCCCGCTGTTGGGGGGCTTTCAATGGTGCCGCCTGCTGTTACAATCGTGCCATTGGGGCGAAACTCTGCCCCGGTTGTGATGGGCGCCCCGCCCATAAGCTGTTGTGCCGGTGGTCGAATTGGATTGCCCATCCACACGGTTTGCATGGTGCCACGCACCTCACCGACCATGTTGGCGCCTTGTTGGTACTGGCGGCTGGCTTCGCTCGCTTCTTCTGGCGTGAACACGCCAACCTCGCGCAGGGCACGCGCCAGCACCTGCACCAATGAAGCGGCGCTGCTGGTTGGGCCACTGACCGATAGTTCCAATACATAGTGCCCCCGCGCACGGTGATACAGGCGTTCGCTGCTAAACGTGACGCCCTGCTCTGTGAGTCGCTGTTGCAAAGGTCTGAGATGCGGGCTGTTATCGGGCAATTGTATAAGCACGCGGGTGCCATCTTCCGTGCCTGCCAGATAACGGTTCCATTCAGGTCCTACCCATATATCACGCACGGTACGCTCAATGGTAAGGCTATTCCATGGTTTGGGACGATAGGGTTGTTTTTCTGGTGTTTCGGCGTTGAAAGCGGTTGTCATGCCTATAGCTCCCTGTGTATGGTGGCACGTTTTTAATACGTGTTGTGGGGTTTTCACCTGAATTGGTGAGGTTTTTACCATAGGGCGCCCCCCCTCACAATGAAAACTTCCAAGCGAACCATACTCGCCACGCATAGAACCGCAGTATAAGGCTCTCCATGACGACGTTGAAACTTTACAATACCCTAGCCGGTAAAAAACAGAGCTTCCAGCCACTTACCCCCGGCAAAGTGGGGATGTATGTGTGTGGGCCAACGGTTTATGATCGCCCGCATTTGGGCAATGCCCGCTCGGTCGTGGTGTATGACGTGCTGTTCCGCCTGTTGCGTACACTCTATGGGGCGGAGAATGTCACCTATGTGCGCAATATTACGGATGTGGATGATAAAATTAACGCCGCCGCCAAAGAGAATGGCGAAACCATCCAAAAACTCACTAAGCGTATCACACAAGCCTTTCACGATGATATTGCGGCGTTGAATGTGCTACCCCCGACCGTGGAGCCGCGTGCTACCCAGCATATTCAGAAAATGCTGCAGATGATCGAGGCGCTGATCCAACGCGGATTTGCCTATGTGGTCACGGAGGGCGAGGGTAAAGGGCATGTGCTGTTTGATGTGACCAAAGACCCCAATTATGGTCAGCTTTCAGGTCGTAAGCTGGAGGAGTTGCAGGCGGGAGTGCGCATTGAGGTGGAGCGTTACAAGCGCAATCCGGGGGATTTTGTGCTGTGGAAACCCGTGAGTGCCAAGGACGATCCTTCCAGTATCTTCGATAGTCCATGGTGCAAAGGCCGTCCCGGTTGGCATATTGAATGTTCCGCCATGAGCAGCAAATATTTGGGCAATGATTTTGACATTCATGGCGGCGGTGCAGATTTGAAATTTCCCCATCATGAAAATGAAATAGCGCAAAGCACCTGCGCCCATGGCGGTAGCCACTATGCTACATATTGGGTGCATAACGGGTTTTTGACCGTCGGGGGGGAGAAAATGTCCAAGTCGCTGGGCAATTTCACCACCGTACGGGAGCAACTGGAGCGCGGCGTACCGGGCGAGGTGATTCGTTACCTCTATCTCACCACCCATTATCGCAAGCCGCTGGACTGGAACGAGAAGGCGGTAAAAGATGCCAAAGATGCGCTGGACGGCCTGTATCGGGTGTTGGAAGAGCAGCGCGAAAATAAGCGGGAACTTTCCACCGCCATGCAGGAGGAACTGCTGCAACCGTTTCTGGAGCCGTTGCTGGATGATATGAACGTACCGAAAGCACTGGCGCTGTTGCATGAATGGGTGAAGGAGTATCATAAAGCCGAAGGCGACACGAAACGCCGTGCCGGCTATCAGATTACCCTGTGTGCTGGCTGGCTGGGGCTGTTACAGCAATCGGTGGATAGCTGGTTTGGTCGCGCCGATGCTGCTTATCAGGATGCATTGCGCATGCTGGAACAGCGCATCATTGCCAAAAAACAACGCAATTTTGCGGAGGCAGACCGCCTGAAAGAGGCTATCATTGCCTTGGGCTATCAGGTGGAAGATAAACGCGATGGTACCAGCGCATTGCGGAGGGCATGAAGGTGAAGACCATTTCAGATCCGGATTACATATACCTCTACGATAGCACTCTGCGGGATGGCGCACAGGCACGGGGGGTGGATTTCACCCCGGCGGATAAAGTGGCCATTGCCGAACAACTGGATAAGCTGGGTATTGATTATGTCGAAGGGGGATGGCCGGGAGCGAACCCCAATGATGATGCGTTTTTTGCACGGCCACCCAAGCTGAAAACCACGAAGCTTTCCGCTTTCGGAATGACCCGCAGGCCGGGGCGAAGTGCCGCCAATGACCCGACCCTTGCCGCCGTGCTGGATGCCGGCACATCAGCGGTCTGTCTGGTGGGAAAAAGCTGGGATTTTCAGGTGACCGATGCGCTGGGTATTGCGCTGGATGAAAACCGCGCCATGATTCGTGATTCCATTGCCCGCGTGGTGGCGGAAGGCCGCGAAGCCATGCTGGATGCCGAGCATTTTTTCGATGGGTATAAGGCGAATCCAGACTATGCAATGGCCTGCCTGCAAGAGGCGTATCAGGCCGGTGCGCGCTGGCTGGTGCTGTGCGATACCAACGGCGGCAGCCTGCCGCAGGAAGTGGCGGAGATTGTGCAGGCTGTCATCCGGCATATTCCGGGCACGCATTTGGGGATTCACTGCCATAATGATACCGAGCAGGCGGTGGCCAATTCGCTGGCGGCGGTGCAGGCAGGCGTGCGCCAGATTCAGGGTACCCTGAACGGGGTGGGGGAGCGTTGTGGCAATGCCAACCTGATTTCTATTCTGCCTACACTGATCTTAAAAATGGGGTTTGCCTGCGGTGTTTCGGAGGCGAAATTACAAAGCCTGACCCATATTTCCCGTTTTTTGGATGAACGCCTGAACCGCCCCAGCAATGCGCATGCGGCCTATGTCGGTGCTGCCGCATTTGCCCACAAAGGTGGGCTGCATGTCTCGGCGGTGTTGAAAAATCCACGTGCCTACGAGCATATAGACCCCGCAGCCGTGGGGAATGACCGCCAGATTCTGGTATCGGACAAGGCCGGACGCTCTAATGTGTTGTCTCGTCTGAATGATTTCGGATACGATATAGATGGTAAAGACGAACGCATTGATGCGCTAGTGCGCAAGCTGAAAGATCGGGAAGCCAAGGGTTTCAGTTACGAAGAGGCGGACGCCAGTTTTCATCTTCTCGCGCAGAAAAGCCTGTTTCCTGGTTCGGTGCCGGAGTTTTTTGAGCTGCTTAGCTTCCGCGTGATTGACGAGCGGCGCTATAATGCCCGCCAGCAGATTATTACCCTCTCGGAAGCCACCATCAAAGTGAATATTGGCGAGGAGCGCATCATGACCGTGGCGGAAGGCAACGGGCCGGTGAATGCGCTGGATGGTGCTTTACGGCAAGCCCTGCAAACCGCCTATCCGTTTATTGGGGACATGAACCTGATTGACTATAAGGTGCGCATTCTCACACCGGAAAGTGGCACCCGTGCCATTACCCGCGTGTTGATTGAAAGCGAAGGGGAGAAAGGTGAACGCTGGACAACGGTTGGGGTTTCCGCCAACGTGATTGATGCCTCGTTCAATGCCCTGAATGATAGCCTGAATTATTACCTATGGCGTAGTCATGACCGACAGACTGGCTAGTTTGGTGAGCGACACGACCCTTGTCGCACCCGTCATTGTGCTGGTGTGCCCCCAAATGGGGGAAAATATTGGTGCGACCGCACGAGCCATGAAAAACTTTGGTCTGCGGGAATTACGCCTCGTCTCCCCGCGGGATGGCTGGCCAAACCCTGCGGCGGAGGCCATGGCCAGAGGTGCGGAGGAGATAGTCCAGCAGGCAGAGATATATCATTCCGTATCCGAAGCGGTAGCCGATTGTCATGACGTATATGCCACCAGTGGTCAATTGGCGGCGGGCAGTAAGCCGTGCTATCATCCGCGTAATATGGCTGTTGAGTTGCGTGGTCAAACCGATGCCGGGCAACGCGTGGCCATTCTGTTTGGACGAGAGAGCACCGGACTGCATGGGGAAGAGATGCAACATGCGCGGGCGGTGGTGAGTATTCCCACCCATCCGGATCATTTTTCGCTGAATCTGGCGCAAGCGGTGGTGGTTTGCGCTTATGAATGGTGGATGGCTGGCTTGCTACAAACGGCACAGCCGCCGCACCAGCCGGAGCCTGCAACGTTGGATGCGTTTGAGGCGATGTTTTCGCATCTGGAACAGGCATTGCAGGCCAGAGGTTTTTTCAAAACGCCAGAGCAAAAACCCACCATGTTGCGCAACCTGCGTAACCTGCTGCTACGCGCACAACCCAGCGAGCAGGAAGTGCGCACGCTGCATGGTGTTGCCCGCAGTTTTGGCCGAGAGGGATAACGGCTGGTGACCCGGTGCGTATTCGGACGTGCCGCTGGTTTTGGCGCTATGATCGCGCACGGACTGGGGTTGCCTCATGACAGGTGGTGGCTATCAGGCGATCCGCTTGTGCTGACGCGAAGGGGGTCTCTATTACTGCGGCAAATTGCGTGCGCAGAGCATTGAGCGAGTCTCTCTCTACCGCTACCAATGCTCTGATGAGATCCGGTCATCGCTCGGTCGCTTGCCGGAACATGTCTGGTTCACTAGCGATAAACTCCCGAATTTCGAGCATGTCTGGGGCAATCACTGTTAAAACACCAGCCAGATCCAGTAGGTCACTATTATCGGGGTAACGCGCAGAGGCATCATCCACACGTGCCTTTAAGTGTCTGGCCCTCAGCCATGCATCGGTAGATTTTGTAGGCAATTCACCAATATTATCGGCGTATGTTTCAATCATATCCAATGTTTCGGCTTCATGTTGTAGTAAATCACGCACGTTTTGAATCAGGCATTCTTCCAAACCTGCAAGTTGCCGAACATCGTTATTCAACCATGTTTTGATCTTGCGAGGGTATGCAATATCGTGCGGAAAAACTCTGTCATATAGTTCCTGACCTTTGCCAAATGCAGTATGGATTTTCGCAACCAGTAGGCGTTCTTTCAATTCATCGAATGGCTGACCAACGTGACACAGTTGCTGGTAGGTGTGTTCCGCACGTTCGAGCATTTGTGCGATGTCTTGATATTGGGTCTGTGGTGTGGCCTCCAGCAGAGCTTGCGCCTCTGGGAAATGCACACGATTCAAAAACCCATCCAGATGTTGGATGCCTAAATAAGACCATTCTATGCCTTCTATAGTACGCCTTCCCTTTCGGACAGCGGTGTTATTCGACAATTGTTTGCCATCGGGATCTGTCGGGCTATTTTCTAACTCGTGTAGATGCTTGGTTAAAATATGCGCAGCTTCACGAATGCGATGCAACCCTACCGCTTCGTCTGGTGTCAATCCGGATACGGTAATATGCTGGCCATCTTCGCAGGCAAAGGATACCTGGTCACGAAATATTTTTTGCACCCCGGAGAGTGCATGCCGGTATAAATCGGCGGCATCATGCGCGCTTAGCTCCCCCATTTTCACCTGTTCCGTCCGTGGCAAGAACGCAAGGGGGGCTAAAAATGCTGCTAGATCGGTATCACTCAAGGCATCATAGGTATCAGGGCGCAGTTCAGCGATTTGATATTGTTGTAGTTGTTGTACTGACATTAAAGCCATGGCTCTGGTTGCCTTCTTGTTTGTGCCTCACGTATTGTCACTGCATTGTACTATTCCTATGTGTCAAAAATATGACGTTGCACTGAAGTCATGGGGTAGCTGGATTGGAAGCCTAGGCGAGGGCAATGCTAAAAAGGTCTGGTGCGCAACCACTATATGTAGTATATTTCCTCGGTTAAACATGCCTGTTTCCCCCTATTTGTAGCTATGGCCCTTAATAAACCGCACCATACCATCATCGCCGCGCTGGATATTGGCACCACCAAGGTGGTGTGCTTTATTGCCAGCATTGATAACCTGGGGGAGGTGACCATTCAGGGAATTGGGCATCAGGTATCGCATGGTACACGTTCCGGCATTGTGACGGATATTAAAGCCGCAGAGCATTCGATTCTCAATGCCGTCCATTCTGCGGAGCAGATGGCCGGGGTGCGCATTGAAGAAGTGGTGGTGAATCTGTCGGGCGGGCAGTTGCAATCACACAATATTCATGTGGATATGCCGCTATCCGGCCAGCCGGTCACCCGCCGGGATGCCATGAAACTGATTGATGTGGGGCGAGAGAAAATACGCGAGCCGGAGCGCGATATTATCCACTGCATTCCGGTGCAGTTTAATATTGATGAAGCGCAGCATATTAAAGATCCGGTAGGCATGTATGGGCGCACATTGGGGGTGGATTTACATCTGATTACGGCTTCCGCCACGGCGTTGAAAAACCTCATCAAATGTGTCAGTGGTGCGCAATTGGATATCTCGGACTTTCTGGTCTCTTCCTACGCCTCCGGCTTTGCCTGTCTGACCGAGGATGAGATGCAACTGGGAGTCACGTTGTTGGATATTGGCGGCGGCACCACCTCGGCGGCATTGTTTCTGGAAGGAAAGCCTATCTATACGGATTTGGTGCCGTATGGTGGGCACCATATTACCAAAGATATTGCCAGTGGCCTGTCTACCAGTATTCAGCAGGCAGAGCGCATTAAGGCCTTGTATGGCAGCGTTTATGCAGCACCGGCGGATGACCGCGAAATGCTGGATATACCGCAAATTGGTAGCAATGGGCAGGAAATGGGTGAGAGCCAGCAAATTGCCCGTTCCATGCTTTCCGGCATTATTCGCCCACGCACGGAAGAAATACTGGAAATGATACGGGATCAGCTCAAAACCAGTCCCCTCTACCCTCTGGCTGGGCGTCGCATGGTGTTGACCGGAGGTGGTAGCCAGTTGATTGGGGTGGATGATTTGGCAGGTAAGGTCTTTGGCAAGCAGGTGCGTATTGCGAAGCCGAAATACATACGTGGCGCAGCGGAATCCATGGGCGGTGGAGCCTTTGCCACCTGTGTCGGCTTAATTGACTTTAAGGCACGGCAGTTGCGGGATTTGCAACGGGTACAAATAGAAGAATATGCCAAGCCACAAGGGGTATTGGCCAGAGCGGTACAGAAAATCCGTGAGTTTATCTGAGTGAGCCTATCTGCTTGCCTGGCTGGTGCCTCTTTTCTATTCGTCCGCATGGGAAGTAGAGAATAAATCCCATATCTATATCAAAAAGATGGCGACATCAGCATAAGATGATGCAGTCGGTTATCGGACTATAGGCGAAAATGCGCCATCTCTTGCCGTATCTGCTGGTATAGCCTGTGTACCCATGGCTTTACATGATCCGCCAATTCACGGTGACGGGTACGCATGTCATAAGGCGCAATGAGAATGCGGCTGTTTTGTTTGCCAATTTTGGCAACCAGATAAAAGACCTCCTCGATACCCGTATCCCCTATCGCCAGACAGCCTTTCGATTTAGCGCGGCCATGGATCATAATATCTCCGCCCAGCGCATGGCGTCCCTCGGCGCTGGCTATTTGGCGGTCAAACGCATTGGGGTAGCCCACACGCACCGACAAATGAAAGGCACTGTTAGGGTTTAATTGTGTCAGGTGGTACAGCCCCTCTGGTACCTGATAATCTCCCTCGCGCAGTTTGGGGCCAGCATCACCGCTGGCGGCGAGAATCGGGTAGCGTTTAATGAATACCCAACGTCCTTCATGCTGCACCCATAATTCCATCAATCGCTCTTCTTTCAGGGCAATTAACTGCATTGCGGGGGGAATACGTGTAATGCCATGTCGGCTGAACTGGTGGCGTAGCCGCTTGGCCACATTCCACTGAATATGTTCCACCACGGCATCGACGCTACGTGGGCTGGCGATAGTCTGCATAGAAACGGGGCGCAGATAATTCTGCGCCCCGGCGGGATAGGCTTGAAGCAAAAGGCAGAGTACCAGTGACAGAAAGCGGGTGATACGCATCCAGGGCATCTGGCTGGCTAGCCTCCAGCAGCGGGTTAGTTGGCCTGACGGCGCAGGAAGGCTGGAATATCCAGATATTCATCCTTCGTAGCTTCCGCTTTATGCGGGTTGTTGGTCGCTTCTTTCATAACGGTTTGTTGCCGTGCAGGTGCGGCTGCTTCTGGTGCGGCCTCGTGCTTTTTTTCCGCTTTTGCAGCGGCAAAGGCACGCCCTACGCGGGCGAAGAAGCCATCACCATGCGCAGGCTCCGCGGAGCCATGATCCATCGCAGCCTCTTCTGCATGCGCTGCAGGTGCGGTGCGTGGCTCTGAAGGGCGACGGATGGCAATGGTGCTTTCTGCTGGCCGTACCGCTGGTTCTACAGGGCGTGGTGGGACAAAGCTGGTGGGTGCCGGTTTTTGCACAGCAACCGGTGATTCCAGTTTCTCACTGATACCCTGTGGTTTGGCTTTGTTGGTTGCCGGGAAGGAGAACGTATCATCCGCAGCGGCTTCCTGTGTGGGGAGCGGTTCAAGCGGAGCAGCGACCGGAGCCTGCGCGACCGGAGCCGGATTCACGGGTTTAAAGGCTGGCGATGTTGGGCGCACCAATGGGGGCGCACCTGCTGTTTTGGAGGCGCTATCCTGCTTGGGGGCTGCCTGACGGTCAGACTCGGTTTCGACGCCGGTTGCCACCACGGAGACACGCATGGTGCCTTGCATTTTTTCGTCAAACACGGCACCGAAGATGATGTTCGCCTGTGGATCCACTTCTTCGCGAATGCGGTTGGCGGCTTCATCCACTTCAAACAGCGTCAGATCCGGTCCACCGGTAATGTTAATCAATACGCCACGGGCGCCTTTCATGGAAACATCGTCCAACAGCGGGTTGGAAATGGCGGCTTCTGCGGCTTCAATCGCACGGCGGTCCCCCCCGGCTTCACCGGTTCCCATCATGGCTTTACCCATTTCGCTCATCACAGCGCGAATATCGGCAAAATCGAGGTTAATCAGACCATGCTTCACCATCAAATCGGTTACGCCGCGTACACCGGAATGCAGCACATCATCCGCCATCGCGAAGGCATCCGCAAAGGTGGTGCGCTCATTGGCCATGCGGAAAAGGTTTTGGTTGGGAATCACAATCAGAGTGTCTACGTATTTCTGCAACTCTTCCAGCCCTTGCTCGGCCATGCGCATCCGGTGCGTACCTTCAAAATGGAACGGCTTGGTCACGACCCCAACGGTCAGAATGCCCAATTCTTTCGCTAAGCTTGCCACCACTGGTGCGGCACCTGTGCCCGTGCCACCGCCCATACCTGCGGTAATGAACACCATATTGCTGCCCCGAATGGCCTCTTCAATCTCTGAAAAAGCTTCTTCTGCTGCTTGCCGGCCAATATCTGGCGAGGCACCAGCACCCAGCCCTTGCGTAATGTTGGTACCCAGTTGAATTCGCTTTTCCGTCAGGGCGTAATCCAACGCCTGCGCATCGGTATTGGCGACCACAAAATGCACGCCCTCCAGATTGGCGCGAATCATGTTATTCACCGCGTTACCACCCGCGCCACCAACACCAATCACCGTGATGCTAGGGCGCAGCGATTCCCCACGGGTCGGAATGTGCAAATTGAGGGTCATAGGGCGAATACTCTCCTGATAGGCCGCGTATTTTGGCATGGCTCGCGGCAAATTGCGGTTAAATCCTGTTAATCATACTATATATTGTAGGGCACAGCAACTCTCTCTGTGCAATTCCTCATCATTTTTTAACATTTTTTTGCCACGGCGCAAGTAACTTTGCCATTGCCACCCTAACGTGACATCGGCAGAGGGTTCCTTACCCTGCGGAGCGTGAAGAGGTGGCTTGTTGCGTCTGTTCCTGACCGACCAGAGCAAGTAGTCCTTCCTTAGCTAAAGCGTTGTTGGCGCATTGTCTTGCAACGTGTTTGGGGCAGGCCACCACACGTTGGGTTTTTTCAGTAGCGTTTATCCAACGGCCGAGTTCCGGTGGTAAACGTTCGGGAGATGCGGTCAGATCACCTGCCAGTTCTTCCGCTAAAAACCCTTTCGGATCCTGATTAGCGTAGGCATAACTGACATTTAGCTGGTGCATGACCAGCATAAATATGTCCTCCTGAGTCACGGTTCGATGCGTATCCCCATCCGGTTGATGGGGCAAAGAAGCCGGACACTGGTGTACCAAATGTAACCCCAGAGGCCTGAGCAGCAGAAAACGACCCGTTTCATCGCGCATGGGGGGAAGAGTGGTTCGACCAAAGCCGATATTGGCACGATGTGCCAGCGCGGATAAAATCGATAACGGATGAGGCATATTTTCTGACAGGGTGGAGGCTGTATTGCGCAGCAGCAGGGAGGGTTGCCGTGTGGTATCCATCGCCAGTAATACCAATTCTGCGATTGTTTCGGTATTCACCGCATGCCGTTGTAGCACCTCGGCGACCTTTTGTGTCGGCACACCGTCCTGTGTTTCATGCAAGCCCTTGCTGTATAAATGCCGATATGCTTCAACCGCATGTTTCAGAAAAAACGGTTGGCGTTCAGACAGGCGAGCTACGGCATTCGCTTCATCTTGTTGATGACGGGTTTGCAGTAACTGCCCCAAACGCTGATCCAGAGAGTCCTGCAAGGTTTCGTGTTGTAATTCCAGTTCCGTCACCCGTGCGATGACTTCGCTCAGGCGAGTCAAAATCAGTTCATAGGAGGCATCTACCGTTTGGTTTTGCCATATGTCGGCCAGCCGATGCAGGCTTTCCATTTCTTCCACCTTCACGGCTGTGGCCTGTCTGCCTTCTGCTGTCAGGCGCAGGTAGGCCAGCTTGACCTGATCCAGCATTTCTTCCAGATGGATCAATTCGACCTGTTCGCTGCGAATCTGCTTCATCACCTCGCGCAGTTCGCCCTCTAGCTTCTCTTTCAGGGTGGTCTGTAAGGTCAGATCGGACCGCAGGCGATCTTCGGGAAAGAGCCAACCATTGGCAACATCCAGTGCGTGGAATAAACTATCTGTTGCTTCAGATGGTGGATGCAGGGGCGTATTGCGTAATTGCGACAGGGATGAGCGCAATATTGCCACACCTTCCTGAAAAGCATCTTCCTGAAATTGTGTTAGTAACGTGTGTCGTCCGGTCAGAGCGGCAGTCGTCAGGTTCCAGATGGTGAAGGTAGCCGCAACATATACTGCTGGCCAGACATTCAATAAGGTTTGGGAGGCTTGCGAAATGGGAATGCCATCCGCTGCCTGCGTAACGGCAGTGACAGCACGCTCCAGTAACAGATACAAACCCGCAGAGACGGCGGAAGTCTCCAGAAGCGAGGTCATTTGTTTTTGCATATCGCCATCTGTTGCCGCACGAACCAGATCCGTGTATGTGGGAACGGTTTCGTGGCTTATGCGGGTTCGTTCATGGCCAATACGGTAACGTTCCTGCTGGAAATGGGCGACAAATTGCTCCACATTGCCCCGTTGCAGCGTGCGTATAGCCGCTTGCGACACATCAGACATTTCCTGCCAGATGTCACGCATTTGTGGAAGGAAGAGTGGTGCAGACTGCTGCCGCTGCATAACATGCATATCCTGAGGAGATGGTGAGTATTCTTATTCAGGAGTTGAAATAGCACGTGCTCATGACACTTTCATGACAAGTCATAGGTTCGGATGACTGGGGCTGTTTGTTTTTCTCAAAACATGGTGCCTGTATGGGTATGCCGAAACGGATGTGCACAGAATGGGAGGGGGCGGTGGGTTTCCACTGCCCCAACGCCACCTGCCCCAATCAACGCCATGGCATTCAGCCATGTCGTGTCTTATAACAGGGTGAACCGGGCCTAAAATGTCTTGGAGCGAATGAACTCCGGATAGGCTTCCATGCCCAGTTCGGCAATATCGCTGCCCAGTTTTTCATCTTCTGCACTCACCCGAATACCGATGCTGTATTTCATGGCCAGCCACAACAGCAGCGAAATGGGGAAAATAAAGGCTGCGTAGGCTAGTACGCCGCAAAGCTGATGGCTGAAGCTGGCATCTGCGTTAGTCCAGGGAACCATTAACGTGCCGAAAATGCCACAGCCCAGATGCACCGGAATAGCCCCCACCACATCATCAATACGCAAGCGGTTAAGGGCTGCCACCAGTAGCAGCACAATGCCTCCGCCTGCGGCACCAATCAGAGCCGCCTGCCACAGGCTGGGGGTCACAGGCTCTGCGGTGATACTGACCAGACCGGCCAAGGCACCGTTCAGTACCATGGTCAAATCCACCTTGCCGTAGCGCCATTGGGTCAACAGCAGCAGCGTGACTGCACCGGCGCAGGCGGCGATATTGGTGTTGGCAATAATGGTGGCAATGGCAATGGCGTTTTCGCCGCTGCCTAAAGCCAGTTGCGAGCCGCCATTAAAGCCAAACCAGCCGAACCAGAGAATAAAGGTACCCAGTGCCGCCAAGGGCAGGTTAGAACCCGGCATTGGTTTAGCACGAGGGCCAAAACGACCATGCCTGGCACCCAGTACCAAGGCGCCCGCCAGAGCTGCCCATCCCCCAACGCTATGCACCAGCGTGGAGCCGGCAAAATCCAGAAAGCCCAATCCATCCAGCCAGCCCTTACCCCATTTCCAGGAGCCGGCAATGGGGTAGAAAACGCTTGTCAGCAGGGTGGTGAAGGCCAGAAAGGGCCAGAGTTTAATACGTTCTGCCAGCGTGCCGGAGACCACCGAAGCGGCGGTAGCGACAAAAGCCATTTGAAAAAACAAATCCGCATGCGAGGCATAGCCCCCCGCACTGTATTGGCCGGAAAAAGCGGCGCTATCGTTCGGTTGCCATACACCGACCGAGCCAACCCAGCCTGTGACATCCACATACATCAGGTTATAACCCAGCAGGTAATAGCCCAGACAGGCAATGGCATAAATGGCAATATTTTTGGTTAGAATGCTGGTAACGCTGGCAGAGCGTACCAGTCCGGCCTCCAGCATTGCGAAGCCAGCGGCCATCAGCATCACCAGTGCGCCACTGAATAACAGCAAAAAACTATTGAGCACAAACGCGGTTTCCCCCGTCACGTCAGCTACAGCAGGTTTTGCGGTTAGCAGGAACAAGAGCATGGGCAACAGCACAGGCAGAACCGCACCGCGCCGCGCCATAGGCGCCCCACGGGGTTTCATGGAGGGGAGGGAGAAAAACCATCGCTTCATGCAGGCCTCCTATGCATTTTCAGTGTACCAGCCATAGCGAGTGGCGGCTGAAAAATCCAGCCAATTTTGCACTGCGCAAATCTTGCGATGTACCGGTCGCCGGAGTAATATGGCCGCAGTAGCGATGCAATCGTTCATGCAACCGCAACTGTAGCCGTATGTCTGCGAAGGAGTGTAACAGGATGGCACAACACATCGTCATTGCAGGCGGAAGCTTTGTGGGTCTGGCACTGGCCATTGGACTGGCAGAACAGGGTATTGGCGTGACAGTGCTGGAAAAGCAGGCGCAAACACAGCAAGCCCTGCCTGCCTATGATGGGCGGGTGAGTGCCATTGCTCTGGGCACCCAGCGGTTCTTGCAGCAGCTTCGCATTTGGCCTCAGGTGGCGGAGGCTCAGCCCATCTGGGATATTCGCATCACCGATGCGCAACTGGACAAAGGGGATAGCCCCTTGCAATTGCATTACGACCATCGGGATGTGGGGCGGGAGCCATTCGGCTGGATTGTCGGCAACCTGCAACTCTTGCGCGCCTGCTGGCAGCGGCTCGAACAGCTTTCCGGCGTGACGGTGGTCTATGGCCGTTCGGTGGATCGCTGGCAGGTCACGGATGCCGGTGTGCAGGTGTGGGACGATGCGGGAACGGCGTATCACGGGGCACTATTGATTGCGGCGGATGGCCGCATTTCCGGTCTGCGGGACAAAGCCGGTATTACCGCCGAGGTGCGCCCTTACGGCCAAACGGCACTGGTGGGGTGTGTGACCCACCCCCAACCCCATCATGGCTGGGCTGTGGAGCGTTTTTTTGCGGCTGGCCCTTTTGCCATGCTGCCCATGACGGATGATATGGAAGGTAACCCACGCACGGCCTATGTCTGGACAGAGCCGGATGCCATGGCGCAGGGGTTTTTGCGTCTGAGTGAGGCGGACTATACCGCAGAGCTGAACCGGCGGTTTGATGGCGTCTTTGGTACGGTACAGCCTGTCGGTGGGCGTTGGGGGTACCCTTTAACCCTGGTACGCACCCGATCATTGACAGCGCCACGTTTTGCACTGGCGGGGGATGCCGCACACGGTATTCACCCTATTGCAGGACAGGGCGTGAATCTGGGATTACGTGGAGCGGAAAGTCTGTTGAAACGCCTGACAGAAGCCGCAAGCTGCGGGTTGGATATGGGGAGCGAAGCGGTATTGGCTGACTATGCAAAAGCCCGCCATTTCGATGTGGCCAGCATGACGGATGTAACCGATGCGCTGGTGCATCTATTCTCCAACGCCAACCCACTGGTGCGTGCCGCACGGCGGCTGGGGTTGGGGATGGTGGAGCAACTGCCCCCTCTCAAACGTCCGTTAATGCGGCACGCCATGGGGGTGTTATTTCCGGTGGGATAATGAGGGGCTTCAGCCCCGCATGCGGAGTGAAGCACGCAGGCCATTAAACATCGCGTGATGAAACGCACTAATATTGGGTGAGCTGATACAGCGCCGTGCGCAAGGCTTCCATACCGTCGCCTTTTTCTGCGCTGGTGAGAAACAGCTCTGGCAGGGCGGCCGGGTGTTTCTTGATAGCCAGCCGGGTGGCTTCCAGTAGGGGGGATTCATCCCGCGTGGGGATTTTATCCCGCTTGGTCAGAATAAGCTGGTAGGGCACGGCCAGATCATCCAAAAAATCCATCATCTCATGGTCATTTGCCTTGACCCCGTGTCGGCTGTCAATCAGCAGCAGGGCACGTCGCAATTCACGCCGACCACGCAGAAAGTCCCGAATCAGGCGGTTCCAGTCTGCGCTTTGGCTTTTGGCGACTTTGGCAAAGCCATAACCGGGCACATCCACCAGTGTCAGCATATCCATCAGATTAAAGAAGTTCAGTTGCTGGGTTCGCCCCGGTGTGTTGGAGGTGCGCGCCAGCTTTTTTTGCCCAACCAGAGCATTTAACAGGCTGGATTTACCGACATTTGAGCGGCCAATAAAGGCAATTTCCGGCAATCTGGCAGGGGGCAGATGCCCCACGGCAGATGCTGCGCCGACAAATTCGCAGCGTCCGGCAAAGAGTTTGCGGGCGGCTTCTGTCGTGGTGACGTCAGAGGCGGCATCCTGATGCTCGTTCATGCCTTATTGCCCCGCCGGGTGGTGGTGCGCGGCGTTTTTCTGGCGGCACGCTTGGCGGCGCGCTCTTCATCGTAGCGATGGTTCATCCAAAGCTGTTGTAAGATGGAGAGAATATTGTTGAAGGTCCAATACAGCACCAACCCGGCGGGGAAGGTGGCACTGACAAACAGCAGAATGAAGGGAAACAGCTTCATCATTTTCGCCTGTGTCGGGTCTGCCGGGGCAGGTTGCAGCTTTTGTTGCAGCATCATGGTCAGGCACATCAACAGGGGCAGCAGGCCAAACGCCAGCATGGCCGGTACATTCCACGGTAGTGTACCAAACAGGGTCAGCACGGTCAGGGGGTCTGGTGCAGAGAGGTCATGTAAATAGCCATAGAAAGGCGCATGGCGCATCTCGATGGTCACAAACAACACCTTGTACAGGGCAAAAAACACTGGAATTTGCAGAAGCAGCGGTAGGCAACCCGCCATGGGGTTGACTTTCTCGGTCTTGTAGAGCGCCATCATCTCCTTGTTCAGGGTCATGGGGTCATCCTGATGTTTTTCCCGCAGTTCTTTCATTTTGGGAGCCAGAACCCGCATAGCCGCCATGGAGCGGTAGGACTGGTTGGCCAACGGGAACAGCAGCAGCCGTACCACCAGCGTTAACAGCAAAATGGCCAGTCCGAAGTTGCCCAGCCAGACATAGAACTGGTGCAGCATTTGGAACATGGGCTTGGTGATGAAATAGAGGGCGCCAAAATCCACGGCGCGGTCAAGCAGCGGCACATTCAGTTGTTGGCCATAGGATTCCAGCAGGTTCAGCTTTTTGGGGCCGCTGAACAGATGGAACTGGTAAGACTGGCTACTCCCGGCTTCCACGGTGATGGGGGGCAGGGTCAAATCTGCCTGAAAGCGGTGTTTGCCGTCCTTACTGTAATGTTGCAGGCGGGCATCCATTGGCGTGTTTTGCGCAGGCAATAGCGCAGAAATCCAGTATTTGTCACTGACGCCCAGCCAGCCTCCGGTGCTGGTGAAGCGGTGGCTGGGGTCATCGTCCTGCAGGTCCTGATAGGTAAACTCTTCCAGCGTTTGGTTGAAAACACCCAACAGCCCTTCATGCAGAACGGCGTAGCTGGTTTCCGGCTGCACATATTCCCGGTTTAGCATGCTAAAGGGCGTCAGGGTGACGGGGAATGAGCGGTCATTAAACACGGTTTCCGTGATGGTGAACAGATAATGTTCATCCAGGGTAATGCTACGCTGAAAACGTAGCCCTTGTGCATTGTTCCATTCCAGAACCACGCGTTGTGCCGTTTGTTCTGCCACATACCATTGGCTATGGTTGCCGGGAACACGCAAGTCCGGGGAGTTGGTCAGCCAGCCGCTTTCCATGAAATATTGCCCATCCACTCCCACGGGAGAGAGCAGGCGAACCGCCGGACTTTCCGGTGATTGCTCTACCCGGTAGTCGGTCAGGGTCGTGTAATCCAGCCGTCCACCCATTAAATTAATGGAGGCTTGCATCACCTGATTGGCCAATCCGGAGCGCACGGGGCTTTGCAAGGCCTCTTCCACGGTGGCGAAGGATTGCGCGGTTTCCGTTGGTGCCCCAGTATGGGGGGTGGCGGCCTGAGGACGCGTGCCCTGTGCGGGAGTGGTGCTGGCTGGCTGTGCAGCGGGTTGTGGCGCAGGCGCCGGAAAAAATACCTGCCAAACCAGCAAAAGAATGACCGAAAGACCAAACGCAACCAGCATATTGCGCAGATCACGCATGCGTTGTTCCGGGGTTTGTTGCAGCATGGGGCTGTCCTTATAATGCGTCGTGATGAGTATGTGTAGCCGGGTGAGATGAGCACAACGGCGCATCTGCGGGGGGAACAGGGTCATAGCCACTGCCTCCCCACGGGTGGCAGCGACCAAGCCTGCGGGTAATTAGCCACAGAGCGCGAGGGAAGGGAAGTGTTTTTATTGCCTGCAAGGCATAGCCAGAGCAGGTGGGGTGGAAACGACAACGCGGCGCAAGCCAGGGAGAGATAACCCAACGATACACCTGGATCACCCCGATACATAGCAGGGCAGGCAGGCGTGAAACGTCATGCAGTGCGGTATGAAAGACGGTACGAAATAAGGACATACAACAGGGAATGCGTAGGTTATGACGTCGGGGATAGCTTGGCAGCAGAGGAGGCTGTGGGGGGTGGGAAATAGGGCTGGCTGGCGGGCACTTCTTTGCGCAGGCGGCGCAGGCAATAGCGTAAATCGCGCAATAATTCTGCCGAGCTTTGCGGGTAGGCTGGCTGGCGGGCAATGAGAATCAGATGCCCGGCGGGGACGGCATGCTCCAGCGTAAGCTGTCGCACCAGAGGGCGCAATTTGCGTTTAATGCGGTTGCGCACTACGGCAGAGCCAATTTTGCTAGTGACGGTCAGCCCTAAACAGACCAAAGCCTGATCTTCCGGGGTCGTAGGTGGTACCCACTGCAAAATCAGGCTGCGGCATACAATCTTAAACCCATGCTGCTTTGCATGCAGGAACTGGCTGCGCTTGAGAAGCCGCCCAATCTGCATGACAGGGTATTATGCGCTCAGGCGCTTGCGGCCTTTGCGGCGGCGTGCGTTCAGAATGGCGCGGCCACCAGCGGTTTTCATGCGGGCGCGGAAACCATGACGGCGCTTGCGTACCAGATTGCTGGGCTGGAAAGTACGTTTCATGAGTAAGACTCCTCTGCGTCTGTAGGGATGACCGGCATAGGATCTGACGCGTGTGGACAACGGTCAAACCGACGACGGGAAAATAAGGAAGGGGGCTTATAGCCAAGAATCAGGGGAGTGTCAAATGAATAGTCACTCCCTGTTTCTGACCTACGCGGCCTTGACGCCTTTTTCCTGTAGCAGGGTGGTAAACTCTCCGCTTTCGACCATTTCGCGGAAAATATCGCATCCACCAATGAATTCCCCTTTCACATAAAGCTGTGGAATGGTCGGCCATTCGCTGTAGTCCTTAATTGCCTGCCGCAGTTCTTCGTCCATCAGCACATTCACGTCTTTGAAAGGGATATGCAGGCTGTGCAGACCGCGTGCGACAAAGGCAGAAAATCCGCACATCGGGGCGTCAGCGGTGCCTTTCATGAACAGCACCACATCATGGCCATTCACCAGCGTTTTAATCTCGTCAAATTTGATATTGCTCATGGAGCTTTCTCCTTCACGGGGTTATTTAAATACATAAAAATACATCATGGGATTTACGCTTTCACCTGCGTTGTCACCGCGAGAGCGTGCAGCACATCCCCCATATTACCTTTCAGAGCCGCATAGACCATTTTATGCTGGGCGACACGGCTTTTGCCTGCAAAAGCCGCAGAGGTGACTGTCACGGCAAAATGGTTATTGTCTCCTGCCAGATCTGTCAGTTGAATCTCGGCATCGGGAAAGGCCTCACGCAGATGGCTTTCAATGTCGGCGGCACTCATGCCCATGGGGGTACCTCGCTTATGCCTTGGTTTTGGGGTCAATAATCACAATTTCCGCACTATCGCTGGGGTCAGGCAGTACATTCAGGCGGCGTGCGATTTCCTGATAGGCTTCTTCAATATGTCCCAAATCAAAGCGGAAGCGGTCTTTGTCCATTTTTTCGCCGGTTTTCATATCCCACAGTCGGCAGGAATCCGGGCTGATTTCGTCAGCCAGCACAATACGCGGCGGCATGCCATCCGCTGTTGGGAGGCGACCAAATTCAATTTTGAAATCGACCAGCCGGATGCCAATGGCAGCAAACATACCGGCCAGAAAATCGTTAATGCGCAATGCCAGCATTTTAATTTCATCCAGTTCATACCCATCCGCCCAATCAAAGGCAATGATATGTTCTTCCGAGACTTGCGGATCGCCCAGTGCATCGCTTTTCAGGCAAAATTCGATAATGGGGCGGGGCAGGGCGCGGCCTTCTTCAATGCCGAAACGCTTGCATAAAGAGCCGGCGGCAACATTGCGTACAATGACCTCCAGCGGCACAATATCCACGGCATAGACCAGTTGTTCCCGCAGGGAGAGGCTTTTAATGAAGTGGGTGGGAATGCCAATATCCGCCAGCCGTTGCATCACCAGTTCGGAAATGCGGTTGTTGATGACGCCCTTGCCCTGAATAATGCCCCGCTTTTCCGCGTTAAAAGCGGTCGCATCATCTTTGAAATATTGCACAATGGTTCCTGGCTCCGGCCCTTCAAACAGGATTTTGGCTTTTCCCTCATACAGAGGTTTTTTGGTGCCGTGAGAAGTGGGTTTGCGGGGTGCCATGGGGAACTCGTTACGATAGGGCTTGGGTCAAAATGAGCCGTACCATACAAAAAAACACGCCCTTTCGCACCCATTTTTGTTTGTTAACGTTTGTGTGGCAATATTTTGTTAAAAGTTTTATGGTCTATTGAGAAAACTGTCATAAAATGTAACAGCGTGAGGACACAAGACCATGGGACTGTTTGAAGAACGGGAAAAGGCTTTTGAAAATAAGTTTGCGCATGATGAAGAAATTCTGTTCCGTGCGCGTGCCCGTACCCACAAGCTGTTTGCGGCATGGGCGGCGGAGCAACTGGGTTTTGATGCCATGCAAACCGGCCATTATGTACAGGAAATTATTGAATTGGGGATGGCCAACCGGCAGGATTGGACCGTCAATGACAAAGTGTTGCATGATCTGAATAGCAAAGGGCTGGAAATTACCGGCGATACGCTGAATGCACATTACGAAACGGTGCGTGGTGAAGCGATGGATCAGATCATGACAGAGGAAGAAGAGCGCATGTCTGCCTGAGTTCTGGCCTCAGGATTAGCATGCCAGAGGGCAGCCGGAACCCCGTCCGGTACAGGTGCCTGAATGCGCTGTTGCCGATGTGTTTACCAGGGCTGAGCGTACCCTATATATAGAATGTATACGGGTCGTCTTCGGCTAGCTATTGATTCCGTATCGCATTGCGGTTAGGGTGGGGCATGGTTTTTTCTGTGCGACATACCCTTGCTGCATCCGCATGGTCGGATGACCCGACTGCAAAGGCAGGGCGGGAGAGAGAGGCGTTTGTGCCACCGCCGGGCGGATATTTCCGGCGCTTCATGAACGCCACGCTGCATCATTTACAACAGCAAATGCTGGTCTTGCTTCAGCCCTCTGTGCAGCCCGTCACGCAGGAATGCGCATTGCACCACCAGCCCTATGCCTGCGCTCTGGCACTGCTGGCCATGGCTGGTAAGTTGATGCAGGCAGATGGCGCGATGCAGGATGCAGAGCGTGCAGCACTGCGGGTGTGTTTTTCCCTGACCGTTCTGGAGCAGGAAGGTGTGGAGAGTGTGGATTCCCTATTGCAGGAAGCAGCCGCAGACACAAGCGATGCCGCCCTGTATGCCCGCCAGTTTGCCGCCATGACGTCGGATCAGCCTGCCCTGCGGGAGGATGCTATGCGCCGGTTGTTACAACTGGCGCTGGCCGATGGCCCCTTGGTACGGCAGGAAATGCAACTCTTATGTGCCATGGCCGAGGCGATGCATTTGTCGTTTGAACGGTGGGATAGCCTGTGGCAGCAGATATTTCCGGTACCAGAATTGCCGCCGCGCTTCTATTGGTGGCAGGCGGAACAACGGCGGCAATGGGTGGCGGAAGCAAAGCGTTTGCAGCGTGCGTATCATCCGGATCGTTGGTTGAGTATGAATGCCAATCCGTACGGTTTGCTTGCCTGCAAGCGGTTGCAGCAGTATGTTGCCGGGGTGAACCAGTTATTGCATGCGCTAAACTGAGTTGACCATCTTCGGAGCCGTATTCCAACATACGGCGTTAGCTGCATTTTTCTTCTGTTCGTATGGCCATGACCCAAACTCTGATATTATACCATAACCCTCGCTGCTCCAAATCCCGTCAGGCGCTAGAGTTATTGCAGCAACAAGGCTGTGCGCTGGATGTCGTGCGTTATCTGGAAACAGGCTTGACCCTTGAAGCGTTGCGCCATGTGCGCCATGCGCTGGGTCTGCCGGTGGCTGCATGGATCCGCTGGAAAGAAGAGGCGGCTTGCCTTGTTACGCGTGATGCGCCGGAAGAGACATTGCTTCAGGCCTTGGTTGAGCACCCCATCCTGCTGGAACGCCCCATTCTGCTGGCGGGAGATAAAGCCGTGATTGGCAGGCCGCCGGAACAGGTGTTGACGTTACTGGCGCGGAAGGAATAGGCCATGGCATTACCCTTACTTTCGCTACGACATGTCGCCTATCGCATTGGGGAAAAACAACTGTTTGAAGATGTCACGCTGCATCTGGCGGCGGGAGACCGCGTGAGCCTGATCGGGCGCAATGGTGCGGGCAAATCTACCCTCTGCAAGCTGATGCTGGGCGAGTTGACCCCGGATCGTGGTGAAAATTATCGGCAGCCCGGCTTGTCGCTGGGGTATATGGCACAGGATTTTAAGGATATACCAGAGATTCCGGCCGCAGATTTTGTGATGCAAGGGGTGCGCCTGCGGGAGGGCGAGTTGCTGGAAACCAAGCGCTATCAGGCCGAAGATGCCTTGCAGCGGTTGGGGGTGGATCCGGCCAGCCCCATGCAGTCGCTTTCCGGTGGAAATATCCGGCGGGCGGTACTGGCGCGTGCTCTGGTCGCAGAACCGGATGTGCTGTTGCTGGACGAGCCGACCAACCATCTGGATGTCGAGGCCATTCGCTGGCTGGAGCAGTTTATTAACGGCTACCGGGGAGCCGTGCTTCTCATTAGTCATGACCGCACTTTTCTGGCCAATGTGACCAACCGGATGATGTGGCTGGATCGGGGAACCGTGCGCAGCGCGGACAAAGGGTTTGCCTATTACGAGCAATGGGTGGAAGATATTATTGCTGCTGAAGAGGCGGAACTGCAAAAACTGGGCAAAAAACTGGAAGCAGAAACCCACTGGCTGCATCGCGGGGTAACGGCGCGTCGTAAGCGCAATGTCGGGCGGCTGCACAAACTGAATGCACTGCGGGCGCAACTGCGCAAACAAACCAGCCATGCCGCGCAAAGTCAGGTGGGTATTCAGGCCATGAACCTGCAAGCCACCCATAGCGGCAAGCAGGTGTTGACCGTGCGGCATTTGCACAAAAGCCTGCCGGATGCGAACGGTCAGCCCAAGCTGCTGGTGAAAGATTTTAATACCGCCATTTTGCGTGGAGAACGGGTGGGGATTATTGGCCCTAACGGGGTTGGCAAAACCACGTTGCTGCGCATGTTGGTGGGGACAGAGCCGGTGGATAAAGGGGAAATCACCTGGGGAGAAGGTGTTGACATTGCCTGGTTTGACCAGAAACGGGAAGCCCTGAACCCCAACAAGACCCTCTGGGATACCTTGTGCCCCGGTGGGGGAGACACGGTGTTTTTGGGCGAGCGTAAATTGCATGTGGTGGCTTATCTGAAACAGTTTTTGTTTGATGATAAACAGGCGCGTTCGCCCGTGGGTACCCTCTCTGGCGGGGAGGCCAACCGGCTATTGCTGGCGAAAATATTATTACAGCCCTCCAACCTGCTGATTCTGGACGAACCCACGAACGATCTGGATATGGATGCGTTGGAAACCCTGCTGGATATGCTGGATCAATACCCCGGCACCATTTTGCTGGTCAGCCATGACCGCGATTTCATTGACCGCCTGACCACCCGCTGCTGGGCGTTTGAAGGGGACGGCGTGGTGGAAGAAATTATCGGCGGGTATCAGGATTATGAATTGTGGAAAAAGCGGCAGGTGCCAAAACGCGGTGTTGCCGCTGCCTCTGAGCGCAGTGGCCATGCCACCGCCGATGACACGGATAAAACCGCACCACCTGTCAGCAAAGCTCCGACCAAACTTTCGTTCAAACTAAAGCACGAGCTGGAAAACCTGCCCGCTCGCATAGCGGCTTTGGAAGAGGAAAAAACCACGCTGGAAGGCAAGCTGGCGGATGCTGGCTGGTATCAGCGGGATGCGCTGGGGTTTCAGCAGGCATCCGCCCGTATGGCGGCACTGCTGGAAGCATTGCAACAGGCAGAAGAGCGTTGGCTGGAATTGGAGATGATGCAGGAAGCACTTGCCAAGACAGCAGAATCCTCGTAAGACGTCTTGTTTTCTTTTTTGTAACCGATTACGGATTGCGAAACGCGATGCAACCTGCAACCTCCATGCGCTGGTGGGAATATGGCCTCTGTCTGGTCGTGGCCATGCTGTGGGGTTGTAATTTTGTCGCGGGTAAAGTGGCAATGTGGCACTTTCCTCCCATGTTGCTGACGGCGCTGCGCTTTTTTGCGGTTGCCCTGCTGCTCATTCCGTTTGTGCCGGTGCCCAAAGGGTATATGCGCACGTTGCTCAAGCTTTCCGTCACTCTGGGCACATTGCATTTTGCGCTGGTGTTTCAGGGTATTTACATGGGACTGGATATTCCCACCGCTGTTATTACGACCCAGATGGGGGTGCCTTTTTCCTGCGTACTGGGGGCAATAATGCTACAGGACAAGCTGGGGTGGCGGCGTATTTTTGGTTTGGTGATTGCCTTTCTGGGGATGATGCTGGTGGCGGGCACACCGTCCGTGATGGAGAACTGGCATGCCTTTGTGCTGGTGCTGGCCGGGGCGTTCTTCTGGGCTCTTTCGAATGTTCAGTTGAAAAAAGTGGGCGCCGTGCCCATTTTATCCATGCTGGGGTGGACATCGTTGATGTGTGCGCCGCAACTGCTGGCACTTTCCCTGTTACTGGAGGAAAACCAGTGGCATATTGTGCAAACCGCACCACTGCAACCGGTGCTTGGGCTGTTGTATTCGGTCGTGTTTTCGACCATTGTTGCCTATGGCATCTGGTATTACTTGTTGTCTCGTCATGCGGTTTCGCACATTGTACCCTTTTCGCTGTTGATTCCATTTTTTGGCATTACCTCAGGTGTTTTGCTGTTGAATGAACCTTTGCACGGGCTAGTATTGCTGGGTGGAGTGATTACTGTGGCGGGAGTATCTGTGATTGTGTTGCGGCGTCCACGCATGGCGCCTCCCGCGTCAGATAGTGTGTAAATCGCTGAACAGGCAAGGGAGGGCATATGCTCCAGCGCGATATTTCATTGGTTTCACCCAACGCGGATGCCCGTAGCTTCACCTACCCCATCGATACGCTGGTGTTGCATTATACCGGCATGCAAACGGCGGAAGATGCCATTGCCCGGCTTTGTGACCGCAATGCCAAGGTGAGTGCCCATTATGTGGTGGACGAGGATGGTTTGATTTTTCAACTGGTGCCGGAAGAAGACCGTGCATGGCACGCCGGAGTCAGCCATTGGCGCGGACGGGATGGTATCAATGACGCATCCATTGGCGTGGAAATCGTCAACCCCGGCCATGAATTCGGGTATCGTCCCTTCACCGAGATCCAGATGCAGCGGGTGGTGGAGCTATGCCAGGATATTCTGGAGCATCACGCCATTCCCGCCCGCAACGTGGTGGCGCATTCCGATATAGCGCCGGAACGCAAGGAAGACCCCGGCGAATATTTTGACTGGCAACGGCTGGCAGATGCGGGCGTTGGTTTGTGGCCGGGTGCATACCAGCCGCATTTACGCCAGCATATTCTGCTTAGCCCGTGGGATAGCGGTGAAGAGGTAGAGCATTTGCAGCAACGTCTGCAGGACTATGGCTATGGCATTGACATCACCGGAGAGTACGACCCGTTGACAGCAAAAGTGGTGGTGGCGTTTCAACGGCATTTTCGCCCGGTGCATCTGGACGAATGCTGGGATGCGGAATGTGACGCCCGGCTGGAAGAGCTGCTGCGGATGGCGGGGGATGTGTTTTAGGCAATGCGCTCGCTATTTTGGGCTTGGCTGGAACTGGCTTCCCGCGCAGTGACGGCAGTGATGTAGTTTTCCAGTGCTTTGCGGGATGCTGTTGCTTTTTCCGGTATCATATCTCGTGCCGTTCCATCCAGCGCGGATTGAACGGTGATATGCAAGTCAGACAGTTGCTCCTTTGCCAGTGCATCGGATAATGTTTTGGCTTTCGCTTCGACTCTCAGGTCATCGCCGGACATAATGGCCGTCTTGTCGTTGAAGACAATGCCACTGGCGCTTCTCAAATGTGTAGCACGGGGCATTGCATCTCCCCACCGAAACAGATCGGAGAAGCCTTGGCTTATCCTATCCCAAAGAGAAGGGTCTTGCTCATCATTGAGCCGCTGATCATCAGTGATGACGTGCCGCGATGTCAGGTGGTTTGCGGCATGAAATTTGTCGTTATTGTTGGGAGAGGCTGCGTTATCCCGGCGTTCCAGCATATGTTCCCTTGCCCATTGCTGTCCCTGTAAAGCGGCGGTAGCCCCCGCCGTTCCGCTGAGTAAATAACTGATGGTCTGACCCAGCCAGCCACCACGATAGCTACCATCTTCTTTGCGTAATCCCCAGTCCACCAGCGTTTTTACGCCACTAAAAAAGACGGTAAACATGGCTAGCCCAGCGCCTGCGCCAGCTGCGGCATCTTGTATGTCGTGCCGTCTGGTATTCTGCAAGGCCATGCCAATGGGGTAACGCAAACGCTCTACATGTTCTGGGTGATATTCTGGATTTTGTGTCGCGCTTTCGGTCACAATGCCATAACGATGCAGTAGGTTCTCGCCAAGGATGAGGCGTGTGGTGTTCTGTTGGTTTTCTGTAAACACGACATCACTGGCGGTCAAAATTTCAATCATTTGTGGAATCGGCTGCTTCAATCGCTTCGCTTCCTGCTGCACCAGATCCCACAACTCCGGTAGCGCCTCTTTTTTTAATAATCCACTGTCTTTGGCTGTGGTATCCAGCCATTCTGAAGACTCAAGCAGTGAGGGTTTATAAGAATGTACGGTCGGCATGATATTTCCTTGCGAGATAGAGCGACTATGAGGTCAGGGAAATCCCCGACCTCATACCCGTTGATATTAGCCACGCCGCCGAGCAATCTGGGCAATCACTTTTTCAACCTTCTCTCGCTCTTCATCGGAAAAGGTTTCGGCTGCCCCGTTAAGCTTCAGCAGTGCGCCAAGACCACTGACCATCGCGGATACACCTGCCGCAGTGTTGTCTTCGCCATCCTGTTGCTTTTGCCGCGCTTTTCCGAACGCAACAAGCGCCGCCAGAATGGCTGTAATGGCAACACCGGATTTGCCGAGGCGCATGGTGGTCAGTACCTCTTCTGCGCTGGGCCGATATCCGTTATAGTCCCACAGAAACTCCGCCACAGACTCCGCCGAAAAACCGGACAGTACCATCGAGATTCCTGAGCCTAGCATGGTCTTTGCTTTCTACCCGCACACGCGGGATACTACTAACTTGTTGTCAAGCCAATAGAAACACACAGCTTGCGCTGCTCCGACAACCGAAGATAGGTTACAATTCGTAACGTATCGGTTGTTAGGCTGTATTTCGTGAAAGAAATAAAACCAAGCAACCGATAGTATTAATAAATCAATCTTGCCCCCCCCCCGCAACCAGAAAAAAATGAAGTTTTTGTGACAACTTGGTCAAAGAGTGTCGTCACGGGTCAACGGTAGGCAATGCTATGATTGTTGCTGTGTATCCCGGCTTTCCGTTACAGTATGCTCTGAAGAGGTGGATTAGTCACGGTTTTCAGTGACTGGGATGATGGGTGTCCAGCCTCTAAAGACCTATGCCAAGAACAGCGGCAGAAAGTGCCTGTGTTTGGGTGGCCAGTTGAATCCATTGCTGATCGGCATGGTGGCTATCGGGGAGGATATGCACCTCTTTGTGCGGGTTGAGCATATCCGTCACGGGATGACCCCGCAGATGATCCGGCAGGCGTACTTCCAGCCCGTGTAGGAGAGTGCCGAAGCCTAAAGCATCCTGCGGGGTGGGTAAGGTCAATTGATCCATCACAACCGGTACGGCAACAATATAAGCCTCATCGCCATGAATGCGGGCAAAAGCCAATACATCTTTGCGAGGTTGCTGGGTCAGGCGATCCCGTACCTCCAGACGCACCAACTCCCCTTCCGCAAACAGGTGCGGGTGTTCCTGCCGTTCCTGCAGCAGGGTCTGGATGAGCTTTTGTTTCACTGCGCCATCCGGCCAGTGCTGAGCCAGTGCATCCAGACTGCTATTGTGGCTACCGGTAAGCTGACGGGCAAGCTGATTATAATCCGGCGTGTAGCGGTTATCCGGATCCACGGTAGAAAGGTTCCAGCTCTCGCTACCCTGATAGATATCCGGCACGCCGGGGGTCGTGAGTTTCAGTACGGTTTGTGCCAGACTGTTACGGGCAGCCAGTTGCGCCAATGGCGCGGTGCGCTCTGTTAGTTGTGCCAGAAAATGGGGGTCGCCCAGAACAGCACTAATGGCGTCTTTTGCAAGGGTTTCATAGGCTTCCTGCTCTGGGCTGCGGAGGTACCATCGGCTGTTTTGTTTGGCTTCCCGTAGTGCTTTTTCCACAAAAAACTGCATGCGAGCCGGATAAGGTGGCGGGGTCATAGCATCGGATGCATGCTGTTGCATCTGCTGTTGTAAATGGGTTGCCGCTGCATCGGCTCCCTGGGTTTGCACCTGCTGCATCACCTCTGTGGGTAGTGTGCCAAGCAGGGTTTGCAGCAGCATATACTGGTCGTTGGGGCGTAGAGCCTGCCATGCCGCATGTTGACTGGCCTGTGCCTGTAGAGCCTGATGGGTTTGCTGCCAATAGTCCGGCAGTTGGCTGAGGGTTGCAATGCGTGCGCGGGTATCTTCTCCCAGTTTGGTATCGTGGGTGGATGAAGCGTTCATGCTATGGCGCAGGTGTTGCTGGCGATGATGCAGCATGTCCATGAAATCATCCACGCTGAGACCTATCTGTTCCAGCTCTGCCCCTACTTCGGCGGCGGCGCGGTTGAGGTGATAGACATAAAAAGCGGTATCTTCTGTGCCTTTCGCAATAATAGCGCCGCTGGCCTGCTGAATCCGCATCAGCAGATCAGCCGCCTGAGGGTTGTGCTCTGCCTGACGTAAAAAATCGCCCAGTTGTTTTAGCACTGGGGTTACATGTGCGGGCGCCAGTTGCTCCGCCCTTTGCTGCGTGGTGGTGAGGGTAGCCACATCCTGTGCATTGAAACCAGATGTCGGCGTGAAATAACTGCGATAGACGGTGAGTGCAGCGATGAAATGGCTTAATCCTTCGCGAAGGATATCTGGCGACTGAGGAAAGCCTGCCGCTTGCAAATGGCGTGTGAGCCGATTGATTTCCGGGTTTAGTTCGCCGGGCAGGTCTTTGCCTTCGTCCGTTTCCATCATCACCAGTCGGGAAGCGTGAATGAGCCGCTCTACGTCTGCGTAATTTTGTGCGTTTACGCCAAAATCTGCCTGCAATACCTGCTGATAGATGGCTTGCAAGGTTGGGCTGTCCTGCAGGAACAGCCTATTCGCAGCCACCAGATAATCGTAGCCACTGGTACCTTGCATCAGGTGGTTGAGGCGTGGGTCTATCGCCTCATGTGGGGCAAGGATTTTTTCTGCAACCAGATAGAGTTTATCCCCCAGCAGGGCGCGCAGGTCTTTCAGATATTTTTCCGGATCACGCAGGCCGTCAATATGATCCAGCCGTACGGCATCGACATAGCCGCTATCTACCAGACGTTTCAGTAAGGCATGCTGATCTGCGAAGACGGTCGGGTCTTCCGTTCGCACAGCGGCGAGTTCTTTCACGGTGAAGAAGCGACGATAATTCAAGTCATGAAAGGAGGCGCGTGTCCATTCCTGCGCATCGAAATGCTGTCGCTCCAGCAGTTCGGCTATAAAGCGACGGTTCTGGTTCAGGCTATCCAGTGCGGGTTGCAAGGCTAGCCCTGCCAAGGCCTGATTCAGGCGATCATATTGCGCATAACGATCCTCTGCTGCTTCCAGATGCCCCACTGTGCCCGCCAGTTGGTGAAGCTGCTGTTGCGTGCGCGCATCCAGCGTGCCCGTATCGGCTAATGCTTGCAGTACGGTTGCGTAATCATTCGGGCGCAAGGGGTAGGGGGTGCCATAAAAGTTGAAATGCAGCCCCTCTGTTACAGAAAATGCTATAGGTATTTCGCCATTGGCGGCCATATCCGCAGCATCTGCGCCAAAGAAGCCAAGGGCTACGCGTCCCTGATGCTCTTCCCAATAGATATCGAAATGCGAAGCATAACGGGATTGTTGCCCCCAACGCAGTACATCCTTAAACCATGGGTTTTGCCCGTTATTGATGCCCATATGGTTGGGAACAAAATCCAGCATCACGCCAATTTGTTCCGCATGCAGTGCATCCGCCAGTGCGAAGAATTCGGCCTCGGTGCCCAGTTCCGGGTTCAGTCGGTTAAAGTCAAAAATATTGTAGCCATGCTCACTGCCGGGTTCAGCCTGAAAAATAGGAGAAAAATAAACAGTGCCAATGCCCAGTTGCTTCAGGTAGGGAATGATTTCCAATGCTTCTTTGAAACCGAAGCCGGGTTTCATTTGCAGGCGGTAAGTGGAACTGGGCAGGTAGGGAGTGGTTTCGGTGGCGGTATGGGGCATGGCGAACCTCTTGCCAGAAAAGACGAAAAAAGCACTGCATTATGCCGAAGTTTTTGCTTGCGTACAGTAGAGACTATGTGAATTTTTTATGACATTAGAATAGGTTGCACTGCACAATGCGGTTTTTGTTTCTTTTGCAGCGAACAGGCAGTAGGATGCGCACACCAGATGGCTAGGCGGATGCGTGCGGTGTGATAGCCGTTCGAGGAAAGTCCGGGCTTCAGGAAACGCGGAGCCGGGTAACGCCCGGCAAGGGTGACCTTAGGGAAAGTGCCACAGAAACGAAACTGCCTCCTTGTTGTCAGGCAACCGGGTGTTTACGCGCCCAATGTCAGATGATGTTTGATGGCTTGCTCGTGCGAGCAGGGTATCATGGGTTTGGGGATGGCACGGGCAGACAGTCTGCACGTGACACCTCAAAAGGAGGTGAGGGTGCAACGGTGCGGTAAGAGCGCACCATGCAACGGGCAACCGTTGTGATGGGCAAACCCCTCCGGAAGCAAAGCCAGATAGGGACCAAGAGGGTAGCCTTGTGCTGCCTGAGGGTGTGTTTCCCACCCCATAAGGTCCGGGTAGGCTGCTAGCGCCATGGGGTAACCCATGGCCGAGATGAATATCCGTCCCGGGGGCGCCAAGCCCCTATGACAGAACCCGGCTTATCGGCCATCTGGTATGTTTTTTACGCATTTGTCACAAAAATTTCATTTGCCTCTCTCTCTCTCTCTTTCTTTAATGTGGGTAGCGTCTTCGTAATTCTTCTTTTGCGTGCAAAAGTAGAATTACGAAGACGCTGGGGGAGCGGTTCGATGTTCGGGCGGTTTTCGTTTGTCGGTGTCTTCTCTTCTTTTTGCCGTACTGCAAAGTGCGGCTACCACTACCAAAGAAAGGGTGGTGTGACATGACGGATCAGGAGCAGGCCATCTGGAACGCGGTGCGGACACTTCAGCTCGAGTATCGCGGGCTGCTCAAGACTTCTCACGCGCTGATGATTGTGAAGCATCAGACGCTCAAGGAGATTGAGGAGCTACAGGGATCGACGCGAGGAGGATACAGCAGCAGCTCGTGGTGGAAGAGCCTGTTGGCCGAGGGAATCGGTCAGTGGAGCTACTACAGCACCAAGGACTTGTTCGACTCGCTTATTGCGACGGCTGAGGCCTCCGGAAACTAAGCAACTGATCGTTTTGTTGGAACGCATGCGTGGGGAGAGTTTTCTCTCCCCCCATGTGGTGTACGTAATGATATGAGGAAGAACGTGCCGTATCAGCCAAGTCTAAATAGAAATAAACGCCCATTAAAAGCTGGTGACTTGGATAGCCGGACGAGTGATGACGTATATGCGCAGTACCTAAGAAATATTTATGAAAAATGGGCGCGGGATAATCACGTGTCGATGGATGCATTTCCCTATCCATTTCTTATGGCGGATTCACACTACAGTGATGCCACTGTCGGTGATAGTGGTGTAAGCTTTAGCCTAAAGACCGTACAGGAAGCGTACAAGCATTCATGGGGTGAAGATTATCTTCGTTATTTATTAGGTCATGAATATCACCATACCCAACATGACCAGATACGTGCGCAGGATGCCACAGAGATTGGGCTGGTGGGCGGCGTGATTGGCGCTATCGTAGCGGGTGTAAGCGCATTACTTCCTTTCAAAGATAAGACATATTCATTGGTTGTGGGCGGTTTAGCAGGGATTATTGGTGGCGGATTGAAATGGCTGCATCGATGGCGACAGGATGAGGCACAGGCGGATTTTTCCGGTCACCAAATGTTAATTGCTGGCATGGATAAGCCGCAGGCATTACAAGCTTTGGATAACGTGCATCAAGGCATCAGCCACATGTACAATCTCAGCCAAGAAATGGCTATTGAGAAAATGGAGTGGTTGCATAATTATCCGGCCAGAGAAAAACGGCAATCCTTTCCTCTACAAGTCAAACAGGAACTGGAAAAACGAGAATCACCGGCGCAAATGCAGGATTTCTTTGATCATACGTTTCAGGAATATCAGCGTGCGAGCGGACTAAAGGCATTCTTTACAGGGAAGGCATGACGCTGTTGATGCCGGAAACAGTGGAGGCTCTGCGGCAACTGAAAGAGACGCTTGCAGAGCAGTTGGGTGAAAAAGCGCAGCAAACACTGGCCGCTTTGGATGCGTATGTGGAAAAAGCATCCGATTATGAGGCGAAGCGAAGTGCTCTGGAAGCAAAGGCCGTGCAGCCCTAGAAAATCTGGTTTGCATAGAAACAGACGCGTGCTTCTTATAGACCCCGAAAGGCAATAACGCACATCATGTCGTCACGAGAGGGAAGCTGTGGCGACCTTACGCGAAGCATGTGTTTTGCAGAAAATGTGCTTGTTAAAAGAACCCTACGGCGCTTTTGCGCTGGCTCATGATGACGTTTTTCACCTGCTGGTAATGGTCGAGCATCATGTGGTGGGTTTCCCGCCCGATACCGGATTGTTTATACCCACCGAAGGCGGCATGCGCAGGGTAGAGGTGATAGCAATTCACCCATACGCGTCCGGCTTCGATACCGCGGGACATGCGGTATGCCAGATGCACATCCCGCGTCCAGACGGCGGACGCCAGTCCGTACGGAATGTTGTTGGCAATGGCCAGTGCTTCTTCCGGTGTTTTGAACGTGGTGACGGAGACAACGGGGCCGAAAATTTCTTCCTGAAAAATACGCATGTCGTTGCGACCTTTGAAAATGGTCGGCTCTACGTAATAGCCACCAGAGAGGGAGCCTTCCATCTTGCGGGCGGTACCGCCGCACAGCACTTCCGCGCCTTCGTCTTTCCCGATTTGCAGGTAGGAGGTAATTTTTTTCCATTGCTCTTCAGAAGCCTGTGCGCCGATTTGCGTGTTGATATCCAGCGGGCTGCCTTTGTTTAGTTTGGTCACCCGTGCCAGCACTTTCTCCATGAATGCATCATAGATGCTCTCATGCACTAAGGCGCGGGATGGACAGGTGCAGGTTTGCCCCTGACTGAGCGCAAACATGGCGAAGCCTTCGGCTGCTTTATCCGCCAGTTCCGGGTCTTCCATAATATCCGCAAAAAAGATATTGGGGGATTTGCCGCCTAGCTCCAGTGTTACATGTGTCACGTTTTCGGCAGCGTAGCCCATAATCAGCTTGCCGGTAGAGGTTTCCCCCGTGAAAGCAATTTTGGCGATGCGTGGGCTTTGCGCTAGCGGTTTACCTGCTTCCACCCCAAAGCCGTTGACAATATTCAACACACCCGCAGGGAGTAGATCTGCCACCAGTTCTGCCCATAGCAGGGCGGTGACAGGGGTTTGCTCTGCGGGTTTCAGCACCACGCAGTTGCCTGCGGCCAGCGCGGGGGCGACTTTCCATGCCAGCATCAGCAGAGGAAAGTTCCAGGGAATGATTTGCCCGACCACGCCCAGAGGTTCGTGGTAGTGGTACGCCACGGTATCGTGGTCAATTTCCGAAATGGTGCCTTCCTGCATGCGGATGGCGCTGGCAAAATACCGGAAATGATCAATCGCCAGCGGAATATCCCCTGCCAGAGATTCCCGAATGGGTTTGCCATTATCCCATGTCTCCATGAGTGCCAGCAGGGGTAGATGTTTCTCCATACGGTCGGCAATGGCCAGCAGTAGGGTGGCGCGCTCAACCGGAGAGGTTTTGCCCCAGACCTCTTTGGCCTGATGCGCCGCATCCAGAGCTTTTTCAATATCCTCCGCCGTGGAGCGTGCAGCCTGGCAATAAACCTCGCCCGTAATGGGAGAAAGATTGTCAAAATACTGCCCTTTGACCGGCGGCTGAAAACGCCCGCCAATAAAATTATCGTACCGTTTTTTCGGTGTATAATCGGAATGGATTTTTTGTAGTTCTTCCAGCAGCAGCTTGGGCATGGTTTTGGCTCCCCGTCATCTATCATGAGGGGAGTCATCATGACGGGGCGTGCGCAGAAGTCAATCTGCACTGCAACATGAAACTCAGCCCCAAACAACAAAGGCCGCAAACAGCGTTTGCGGCCTTTGGCGATAAGCATAGGCTGGCATGGCCAGCCGGAGTATTATCGAGAGTAGAATTCGATAACCAGGTTTGGTTCCATCACCACTGGGTAAGGAATATCCGCAAATGCAGGCTTGCGAACAAAGGTACCTTCCAGCTTGTGGGTATCCACAGTAATATACGCGGGCACATCACGCTCTGGTTTGGTGGAGGCGGCAATGACCATCGGGATTTGCTTGGACGCTTCTTTCACGCTGATAACATCCCCTTCACGCACTTGATAGCTTGGGATGTTCACGCGCTTGCCGTTTACCAGCACGTGGCCATGGTTTACAAACTGACGGGCAGCAAACATGGTTGGCACAAAGTTCATGCGGTAGACAATCGCATCCAGACGGCTTTCCAGCAGGCCGACCAGATTTTCCACGGTATCCCCTTTCTGGCGGGATGCTTCCGTGAAGATGGCGCGGAATTGCTTTTCGCTGATGTTGGCGTAATAGCCTTTCAGTTTTTGCTTTTCGTTCAATTGTTGACCGAAGTCAGACGCTTTTCGGCGGCGGTTTGGGCCATGTTGACCGGGGCCATAAGCACGCTTGTTCACCGGGTCTTTGGCACGACCCCACAGGCTGACGCCCAGACGGCGGGATATTTTATATTTCGCGGTAACGCGTTTCGTCATAGGAAAACTCCATTCACATTGTTGTTGCCTCTGCGTGGTGAGCACAATCGAAAGCCAAAGCGTTTCAATAATGTCTGCACGGCAGGGAGCCGGTGGGAGCCGCAAATACCCGTCTGTGACGGTGTGTTTTGCGCACCTGCGCCATCTACCCATGCAGCCAGACATACGAACGTCTGGTCACGCACCCAGAGTTTTGGGAAGGGAGACACTAAGGATTTTGCGCGCTAAGTCAAGCATTATGCGCTGCCGCCTGTGTTGTTGCTGCCTGCACCTGCAATATTGGCTGCACGATCATTCTTGCCGGACTCACGATGTTGCGCATCCCTCTCACGTAGACCCTGCACAAAGCTTTTGTTGCTATCAGGCCCTTCGACGGCTGTCACGGTTTCCCCACCCACAATGAGGCGTTGCCTTGCTTGTTGCTGCTGTGCTTCCTGGATGGTGTTGGTGGTCGCGGGTTGCTCTGTTTGTCCGGCGGGTGTGGTGGATAGGCGTTGATCCGGCCCATCCCGGTTTTCTTCTGCGGTACGTGCCGTACGCAATGTGCGTTGCCGTTGCGCTTCCGCACGGCGAAACTCTGCTGCCCTACCCAAGGCTTCGCGCAGGTTGGGCGCCTCTTTCGCGCCGGATTGTTCCAGCGTTTGCTGCAGGTCATCCCATTTGCCTGCCAGACGGTCAAAGCAGTCACACGCATGCAAAACACCTGCCAGACTCAGGTTTTTACCTTGAAATACATGCTTGAGTACGGCGACATCACGCAAGACAGTTGTATAGTCTGTTGCATCCCGTAAATCACCCAGTAAGGAAGAGATGCCTTGGGTTGCCTGCCTCAGGCCTTGCAACAACCCTCGGCGTTGTTGTTGAGGGGAGGCATTGGCGGGCTGTTGCCCGGTGTCTTGGGATGCACCTTCTGCCTGTGCGGGTTGTTGGGTTTGTTCTGCCGCTTGTACCTGTTCGGGGGATTGCTCCAGCAGTCTTGCCAGCACTTCTGCCTGCTCAGGGGAGGGTTCGTCATTTTCCATGGCAATCTGCGGCATGTCTGGCACAATATCGCGCGCGGTTACATCGGCAACCTGAATGCCCTGATCTGTCCATTGGCGATTAATTTCGGTTTCCAGAGGAAACTCTGTGGCATTGGAGATATCTGCCAGCGGCATCACCAGACCACTCTCCACATCCAGCATGCCGTGAATGAGTGTTGTATCGCCAAAGCGTTCTCCCACCAGTAGCATGGGGTTATCCTGCGCGGCTTCACTGGAAGTTTGCTGCGACAGTGGCAGACGGGCGCCGTCCTGAGCGTCCATAAAAACCCCGCCCGGCACATGGAAAAATACCAGATTTTCCGGCGCGATATCTTCTGCCCATGTTGCCGCCAGATGCAGTCTGCCCGCTGGTGAGGCAAGTTGTTCCGCATCACTTAGCGGTGCATCCACCGTTTGAATATTCAGCCCGGCTCCGGCAGCGGCATCCAGCCCAACATAGCGCTGCACTGCGTAAGCATGACCATTCACCGCAAGGGTCAATCGGTTCGGGTCAGCGTTCAGTTCTGGCACGTTTGCCGCAGGAGCCGTAAACGCAGGGTCAGCCGTTGTATCCACGCTTGTTGGAGAAAGGGTTTCGGTGAGTGTCTGAACCATGGTTTTGCCCTGTCAGAATGGTTTTTCACAGTGCTAATGTACCAGAGAAACATGAAACCTTTATGACAAAGGTGATAACAAAATCATCTGTTTTCGTTTATTTACGTACCAGTTTGGCCACGTCTGCCAATTCCCGAAACAGCAGGGACGGGCTGTTTGCAGCGGCATGCAGGCGGCTGTCCCGTTCGGCCTTCCAAAGCAGCGGGATGGCCTGTTTCAGGCTGTCGGGTCGCCACAGGCTGAGTTGTTTGCGCATCATGGGTTGTTGCCGGAAGAAAATGGGGGGTTTTGCCCCGCGCACCACGGCATCCACACTCTGGCCACTGGCCACTTGCTCTGCCAGATATTGCAGCTTATAGGCATGGTTGAGCAGGCTACGCAGCATCAGCTGGATAGGGGTTTTCGCTTCCAGTAAATCGTAATAAATAGTTTGGAGCAGCCGGATATCGCATTGAAACACAGCCTGAATCAGTTGATCCATGTCTTCGACCACGCCGCCGCTGATGCTTTTGAGCACATCTTCTTCCGTTACGGTGCCGGAGCCGCCTTTGTAAAGGGCAAGTTTGGTCACTTCGCTTTTTAGCACGCTATAGTCTGCATCCACCAGTTCTGTAAAGGCTTGCAGGGCGGTGGGTTCAATACTCAGGCTCTCCGCCTGAAACATGCCCCGGATATTTCCTTTCAGGCTATCCCCTTCTTCCATGTAGCAGCCAATGCAGACCATGTTACTGGCGGCTTCCGCCAGCCTGACCAGACTGGAACGGGTATTCACGCTATCCCCCGCCTGTAGCACCAGAATATTCTCTGCCTGCAGTTGTTGCAGGGGTTCCACTGCGGCGGTGACGTTATCCCCCACACCTTGCGCAATATAGACCTGAATATCCCCAAACAGGCTGGTCGCGGTCATTTCATCGGCCAGCAGCACTTCGCCATCCACAATGGCTTTGGGTAGCAAGATGCGCTTTTCAGCAGGCTTGGCGGCTTTTGCAATGGTATCGGTCAGGTGGCGGATGCGCCCTTCATCCGGCCCAAACAAGACAAACACCCGGCATTGTTTTAGCCCGCCTTTTTCCAGAAACGGTTGCAGTTCTGCCGGTTTTTGTTTCATGGCGCTTCTGTTGCCTCTGGCATGACATCTGTGCGGGGGGTGGGGGCAAAAGCCGGAGCAGGATGCGCACGGAAATAGGTCACCATGCGGTTGCGCAAGGCTTCTGCCAGACCACGAATGGCACGCTCGGTCGCGGCGCGGTTGCCGCGCATGGTGGCGTAGTCGGAATCTACCACGTTGTGGCTGCTCAAGCGGCGGATATCGCCATCCTCCAGCAAGGTGCCGGTTTCTGCATCCTCCAGAGCGTAATGCGCGGTCAGCACCACGTTAAAGCGTGCGACCGATCCATCCGGGTTGACGGCGGTGGGGTAGGTTTCTGCGCTCACGGTAAAACGCAGGGTGTAGGCATATGGATCCAGCTCGGTGCGCTGAAACAAATCTTCCAGCGCAATCCGAATGAGCTGTTGCTCGCGGGAGTGGGCGCCCGATACGGGTTTAATGCGTGCCAGTTCACCACTGGTGCCTTCTGTCAGGTGGTGTTGCTGATAAAGGGGTTGAAACCCGCAGGCCGCCAGTAACCCCGTCAGTAGCCATAGGCTAAGGAACGTACCGATAAACGAGGTTGCGCGGTACCACATCGCCCTTACTTCACCACAATATTCACGATACGGTTCGGCACCACAATGACTTTAGCGATGGTTTTGCCCTCGGTGGCGCGGCGCACGGCTTCTAAATCAAACACCTGCGCTTCCACGGCTTCCCGTGGCAGGTCTTTGGGTAAATCCACAGTAGAGCGGGTTTTGCCGTTAATCTGAATCGCCACCGTGACCGCATCATCCTGAAGTAAGGCGGTATCTGCCACGGGCCATGCCTGCTGGCAGAGAAACCCTTGATGGCCAGTCACCTGCCAGAGTTCCGCTGTCAGATGGGGCAGCATGGGCTGCAACAGCACCAGCAGGGTATCTGCGGCTTCCAGCAATGCGCGCTGCATGGCAGGAGTGGTTGGTTTCGCATCCGAAATGTTGTTGGTGAACTCACGCAGGCGGGCGACTGCACTGTTGTAGCGGAACTCCTCAATCGCATCGGTGACGGCCGCAATGGTTTTGTGCGTGACACGACGAAGCGCCAGTGCTGCTTCTTCAGTCACATCGGTCAGCGGTATCTGGCGCAGGCCGGGTTGCTTATACAGAGGCAGCAGACCGGTGATCAACCGCCACAGGCGGTTGATGTATCGCCATGCCCCGTCAATACCGGATTCTGTCCATTCCAGATCCCGTTCCGGAGGCGAATCAGACAGCATGAACAAGCGGGCAGTATCTGCTCCGTAGGCCTGAATAATACGATCCGGCTCGACCACGTTTTTCTTCGACTTGCTCATTTTTTCAATGCGGCCACGGGTCACGGGCTGACCATTGCTGAGCTGCACGTATTGGCCATGGTCATCTTTGCCCACTTCTTCCGGGTAGAGCCACTGCCCCGATGCATCCTTGAACGTTTCATGGGTGACCATACCCTGCGTGCGCAGGGTTTTGAACGGTTCCCGCACGGTCAGGTATCCACAATCCGCTAAAGCTTTGGTGAAAAAACGGGCATAGAGCAGGTGCAAAATGGCATGTTCAATGCCACCAATATAGGTATCCACCGGCAGCCATGCATTGGCGTCTGGCGTCACCCCCTGCTTTACATTGCCGGACGCAAAGCAGGCGAAATACCAAGAAGACTCAAAGAACGTATCAAACGTGTCTGTCTCGCGCTGGGCAGGCTTGCCGCAGGATGGGCAGGCCACATGTTTCCAACTGGGGTGATGATCCAGTGGATTGCCGGGTTTATCAAACGTGACATCCGGCGGTAAGGTCACCGGCAAATCTGCTTCCGGTACCGGAACAGCACCACAATCTTCACAGTGAATCACCGGAATCGGGCAGCCCCAATACCGCTGCCGGGAAACCCCCCAGTCGCGCAGGCGGTAGTTAGTTTCGGCACGGCCTTGCCCCAATGCTTCCAGCCGGGCGATAGCCACCTTTTTCGCCTCTTCAACGGACAGGCCGTTCAGGAAATCGGAGTTGATCAAAACGCCATCGCCAAGGATGGCTTGTCCCGGTACCGGTTCTTCCCCCGTATCCACCACAGGCAGAATCTCAAGGCCGTATCTGTGGGCAAATTCAATATCGCGCTGGTCATGTGCCGGGCAGCCGAAAATAGCGCCGGTGCCGTAATCCATCAAAATATAATTCGCGACAAACAGCGGGAAGCTGCGGCCTTCTACAAACGGATGTTGAAGGCGTAATCCGGTATCGAAACCTTTTTTCTCGGCGGTTTCGATGGCTTCGGCACTGGTGCCCATTTGGGCGCATTCATCCAGAAACGCTTGTAGCGGTGGATTCTGCTCTGCCAGTGCCACGGCCAAAGGATGCTGCGGAGCAATGGCGGCAAAGCTGGCGCCAAACAACGTATCCGGGCGGGTCGTATAGACGGTCAGGTGATCATACGCTTGCCCGTCCACCATCGGCACCTGTCCTTGCAGGGTGAACTGGATGCGCGCACCCTGAGATTTGCCAATCCAACGCTCCTGCATCAGGCGCACGGCGTCCGGCCAGCCGGAGAGCTGCTGCAACTCATGCAATAGTTCGTCCGCATAATGGGTGATATTGAGGAACCATTGTGACAGGCGTTTTTGCACCACCGGTGCGCCAGAGCGCCAGCCCTTGCCATCTACCACCTGTTCATTGGCAAGGACGGTCATATCTACCGGATCCCAATTCACGAGGGATTCTTTGCGGTAGACCAGACCTTTGTTCCAGAAATCCAGAAACATTCTTTGTTCATGCTGGTAATAGTCCGGGTGGCAGGTGGCTACCTCCCGCGTCCAGTCATAGGAAAGCCCGATTTCTTTCAGCTTGCCACGCATGGCATCTATATTGGCATAGGTCCAGTCACCGGGGTGAACGTTATTCTGTATGGCGGCATTTTCGGCGGGCAGGCCGAATGCATCCCACCCCATGGGGTGCAGCACATTAAAGCCCTGTGCGCGTTTTACCCGCGCCAGTACATCGCCCAGCGTGTAATTGCGCAAATGCCCCATATGCAAACGACCCGACGGATAGGGAAACATCTCCAGCACATAATAAGGTGGCTTGTTGCTATTGCTTTGCGTGGCGAAGAGGTCATGCTCTGCCCAGCAGGCTTGCCATTTCTGTTCGGTGGCGCGGGCGGCGTAGCGGTCGGTTTGTATGGTACTGTTCATAGGGGGCGGGATTCTCAATGGGTGGAAGGCTCTCTCCCGCTGGCAGGTAGAGAACCAGAAAACAACAGGGTACAAGCTATGCGAGCCGCCATGCAGGGCTGTATGGTGGCTCGACAGCCTTATTTGGTGCGCAATTCACGGGCACGGGTAAGGATAATATCTTCAAAGTCACGCGACATGCTGTTGGTCACGGCGACTTCCCGCCACTGGTGGGTTTTTGCATCCATTTGCTGTTTGAAGACCTGTACTTTCACGCCATCGGCACGCAGGGCTTTATCCCGCACCAGAACATGCAGCTTAAAACGCTCACCCGGAGCTTCCGGCAGCTCATACCATTCGGTGATAATGGCGCCGCCAAAGGGATCGGTCGATTGCAAGGGCATGAAGGACACGGTATCCAGCGAGGCTTGCCACAAATAACTGTTGACGGGCAGTGCCATGCCGCCACTACGCATGGCGGCTGCTTCATCGCGGTCATCGCCACCCATCAGGGTCAGGCCGTCTTCTCCGGTCAGGCGGCCACGGCGGATACGGCGCGCATCGTCCGGATCTTCCGGGTATTCGGTAGACATTTGCGTAATCTGCGCATGGGCGGGCGCACCGGTATACAGGGCGCTGCCTGCGACCGTTGCGGTAACCAGCAGAGACAGATAAAGGGGAGACAAAAACAATGGACGCATGGAAAAACGCTCAATCAGTCATCAAAACGGCCATTATCATAGACGCCTCAGCAAGGCTTGGCAATGGTGCATCACACAGGGAGGGGTTTGTCCGTCCTGACTATGGAATTGACGCTCAAATATCTTCGGAGCGGGCGGTTTTGCCATCGGTCGTGGTGGGTTCGGTGCCATCGGTGAGGCGCACATAGAGTTTGCCGCGTTGCCGCATATCCAGCGTGGCGATGGAGCGTTCCAGCACTTTCTGGGTTTCTTCCAATTGTGCCAGCCGTTGCCATGCGCGTTCTGGCTGGCTTTCCGGCAGCATGATTTCCATGCCATTATACAGCCGTACATTCCAGCGGCGGCCATTCACCAGCACGGCCGCAGAGACACGGGCAAATAAATCCGGTGCGGAGGTAAGTGCCTGCATGAGTTCATAGGCTTTGTCCGGTGCGGTATTCCCCACAATCACCGGCAGGTAACTGTAATTGGCGATATCTTCTCCCTCAATGGGGCGGCCGCGGTGGTCTATCAGGTGTAAGGTGCCCTGATATTGCCAGAGTGCCAGCGGTTGCCGCTCGATAATACGGACATGCAGGGTGCCGGGCAGGGTACGTTGCACCTCGGCATAATCCACCCAACGGCTATTTTCCAACCGATTTTTCACTTCCTGCACATGGACACTGAGTGTCAGGTCGCCCCGTTCCACACCAATAGCGGCCAGTGCCTCGTCTTTTGGCATGCGCTCCCGCCCTTCCAGATAAATCTGGTCAATATGCATGGAAAGTAGCGCGCTGACCTGCATGGCCAGTTCCTGCCGGGTTTGCTCGATCACGTTCAGTTGATGCTGAAAACGTCCGGTATGGTAATACCACCAGCCTGTGGCGCAGACACAGAACGCGGCAAAGCCGCCGCCCATGAAGGCGGATTTACGCATCCAGCGCCATGCCCGGCGTTTGAACGCCAGGGAACGGCTATCTAGGCGGCCTTGGCTTGCGCTGCGGCGTGACATAATGCGTCCTCTAAAACATGCTCGACCAGTTCAATATAGCTGATTCCGGCGTGAGCGGCAATTTCTGGTGAGAGTGACAGGGGCGTCATACCCGGTTGGGTATTGATTTCCAGTATCACCCAACGCCCCGGTGTTCCTTGTGTGTCATCGTAGCGGAAATCGCTACGGGTCAGACCCCGGCAGCCGAGCGCCGCATGTGCCAGTTCAGCATAGCGGTGGACGGTGGCGGTTTCTTCGGCACTTAAAGGGGCGGGCATCAGGTGTTCTGCCAATCCTGCTGTGTATTTTGCCGCATAGTCGTAAAAATTTCCTTTGGGTTTGATCTCAATAGCGCCCAACGCTTTGCCATTTAATACGGCGACCTGAATTTCCCGTCCCGGAATGTAGGGTTCCACCAGTACTTCCGTGCCGAATGGCCAGTGCCGGGCAGAAAAATCGCGGTTTTCTCCTTCCCGCACAATCTCTACTCCCACACTGGAACCTTCGTTCAGGGGTTTAATGACATAGGGGCGAGGCATGGGTTCCGTGCCTTGCGCCCAGCTTTGCAAGAAATCATCCCGATGCAGGGTTTTCCCTTCCGCAACCGGAATGCCCGCCTTTTCAAAGGCAATTTTCGCCATGGGCTTATCCATGCCGACAGCGGAGGCCAGTACGCCGGAGTGGGTATAGGCGATGCCCAGCCATTCCAAAATGCCTTGCACACAGCCATCTTCTCCGAAGCGGCCATGCAGGGCGTTAAACACCACATCTGGCTTTAATTCCCGCAGTTTTTGCCCGATATCATGCCCGGCATCCAGCGGGGTTACGTGCTGGTACCCGGCTTGTTGCAATGCCTCTATGACCCCCCTACCGGTGTTCAGCGAGACTTCCCGTTCGGAGGAAATGCCTCCCAGCAGAACAGCAATATGGGTGTTTTTATGTAATTGACGCATCGCCGACACGTTGAATCTCCCATTCCAGAGTGATACCGGATTGTTGTTGCACTTTGTGCCGCACCTCTTCGCCCAATGCCTCGATATCCGCTGCGGAGGCCCGCCCCAGATTGAGCAAAAAGTTGCAGTGTTTGTCGGATACTTGCGCATCCCCCCGGCGTAAGCCACGACAGCCAGCGGCATCTATCAATTGCCAGGCTTTTTGTCCTTCCGGGTTTTTGAATGTACTGCCACCGGTGCGGGTGCGCAAGGGTTGGCTTTCTTCCCGCTTTTGCGCAATCTCTGCAATGGCGGCGGTAACGGCATCCGGGCTGGAGGGTTGGGTGTGAAAACACGCGCTGACGACAATAGCGCCTGTAGGCAGGTTGCCTTTGCGATAGCGCATGTGCAGCGCATTTGCGGCGAGCGTCTCTAGGCGTCCGTTACGATGGACAAGGGTCACGCTATGCAGGCAATCCACCACTTCCCGCCCGTAGGCGCCCGCATTCATGGCGACGGCGCCACCCACGGTGCCGGGAATCCCGGTCAGAAACTCCAGCCCGCCCCGACCGAGTGGTTGCAGATGTTGCGCGACATTGCGTCCCAAGGCGCCTGCGCCAGCCGTGACCTGTTGCGATGTGGCATCATAGGTGATGCTGGTAAAGCCACGCCCCAGCCGAATGACCACCCCGCGAACGCCGCCATCCCGCACCAGCAGGTTGGAGCCAACGCCCATCACCAAAACCGGAACATCTGGCGGTAGTGCAGCGAAGAACTGGGCCAGATCTTCCGCATCTTCCGGTTTGAAAAACATATCCGCAATGCCGCCGACCTGAAACCATGTGCTGCCCGCCAGTGCAAAATCCTGCCGCAGCGTACCACGCACAGCAGGCAATGCTGCGCGCCAGTCATGGGATGGGGTGGGATGCGGCGAGGGTATGGAATGCGGCATGGAAATGTCTCAGGCCTTCAGCCCGGTTTTAGGTGTGGCACCCGTTTGCAAGGCTTCCAATTGTTGCGGCAGGGCATAGGCCCAAGCGGTAATATTGCCTGCACCCAGACAGACCACCAGATCATTCGGTTGGGCAAGGGCGTGAATCATCTCCGGCAGGGCTTCCGGCGAGGGAAGGGCTTGCACGGATTTATGTCCGGCATCGCGGATGGCCTGCACCAGATGATCCCGGTCTGCTCCTGCAATCGGGTCTTCACCGGCGGTATAGACATCGGCAATCAGGACGTGATCCGCATTATGGAAACAGCCTGCAAACTCCTGAAACAGGTTGTGCAGGCGGGTGTAGCGGTGGGGTTGCGCCACCGCAATGACCCGGCCTTTGCGTGGTTCTGCAAATTCGCGGGCGGCTTTCAGGGTGGCGGCAATTTCGACCGGATGGTGGCCGTAATCATCTATCACCAGAACACCGCCAGCTTCGCCCGTGCGGGTAAAGCGACGTTTCACCCCTTGAAAGCCAAACAGGGCTTCTTTGATGGTGGCGTTGGCAATGCCCACTTCCTGTCCCACGATGATGCAGGCCAGTGCATTCAGCACATTATGTTGGCCGGGAATGGGCAGTTGTACCCCTTCAATACGGGAAGCCTGACGAAAATCGCTGCCACGAATTTCGACATCAAAGCGGGTGCCGCTGACGGTGCTTTGCAGGTTCACCGCACGAAAATCAGCTTGTGGGCTAAAGCCGTAGGTCACAATACGGCGGTCAAACACCTTGGCATGAATGGCCTGTAGTTCCGGGTGGTCAATGCAGAGCACGCCAAAACCATAGAACGGGATATTTTGTAAAAATTGCAAAAAGCCGGCACGCAGCGCATCAAAATCTCCCCAATAGTCCATATGTTCGGGGTCGAGGTTGGTACAAATAGCGACCGATGCCGGAATTTTCAGGAAGGTTCCGTCTGATTCATCGGCCTCCACAATCATCCAGTCTCCCTTACCCAGATAGGCATTGGTGCCGTAGGCGTTCAGAATGCCGCCATTGAGCACCGTGGGTTCCAGTTTCGCATGGGCAAACAAGGTGGCCATGAGGGAGGTGGTGGTGGTTTTACCGTGGCTGCCAGCAATGGCGATGGTGGTTTTCAGGCGTGTAATTTCCGCCAGCATTTCCGAGCGACGCAACACCGGAATAAAACGTTTGCGGGCTTCTTCAATCTCCGGGTTGCTCATTTTCACGGCGGTGGATTTGACCACCACGCTGGCACCGTCAATATTGTCCGCCTGATGACCAATATGTACCAGCATGCCTTTGGCGCGCAGGCGTTCCACATTGGCGCTTTCCGCGACATCAGAACCTTGCACCTGATACCCCAGATTATGCAGAATCTCCGCAATGCCGCTCATGCCAATGCCGCCAATGCCGACCAGATGGATGGTGCCGACATCCAACGGCATGGTTTTATCTACATGGAAGGCGCGCATGGTCATGACATCCCTTGATGAGCGGTTACAGGCATCTCCCCCCTTGTGTAGGGTAGTTTGGGGCGGGGTTCAATCACCTTTTTTTGTTTCCCTGCGGGTCTGAATGGCACCGCAGCACTTGCTGATTGACGAGGGCTTATCGTCCAATCAGAGTGGTGACCAAGGCTGCCAGTGTCTCGGTGGGTTTATGGTTGGGCAGCATGGCCAGTGCGGTCGCTTTTTCGGTGATTTTTTCCGGGTGATTGAGAAGCTGGATAAGCTGAAATGCGACATCCTGCGGGGTGAAATGCTCCTGCTTCACCATCCAGCCGCCACCTGTTTGTACGAAAAAGCGGGCATTGGCCGTTTGGTGGTCGTCCATGGCATGAGGGTAGGGCACTAAAATGGCAGGGCGTCTGGCGGCCAGAAGTTCACAGACGGTGGAGGCACCCGCACGGGCAATGACCAGATGCGCGGCCGCCAGTTTCTCCGGCATATCGTCAAAGAATGGTTTTAATTCCGCCAGAATATGCAGGTCTTTATAGACCTGCCGCACCTGTTCCAGCTCGGCCGGACGGCATTGTTGGGTAATGGTAATCTGGCTGTGCAGATCTTCCGGAATAGCGGCCAGTGCTTTGGGCAGGCTATCTGAAAAAATACTGGCACCCAGACTGCCGCCTATCACCAGAATACGCAGCGGGCTGCCCGCTTCTGGAGGGGAGTAGGGGAGTTGACCCACAGCACTGATGGATTCCCGCACGGGATTACCGGTACAAATGACTTTGCTCTGACAGCTTAAAGGAATGCCCGCAGTTTCGCTAAAGCTGGTGGCGATACACTTGGCAAAGCCAGCCAGTTTGCGGTTGGCGCGCCCCATGTGGGCATTTTGTTCATGCAGGACAATGCGCACCCCTGCCTTGGCGGCACCATAGACGGCAGGAAACGAAGGGTAGCCCCCAAAACCGACCATGAGTTTGGGTTCATGTTCCGCACATAGTTTCCGCGCCATACGAATCCCGGACAGAATGACAGGTATCGCCATGAGTTTACACAACAGATTGCCGGAAAGGCTGGCGGCAGGAATGGTGAGAATGGGAATATCCGATTCCCGGAATTGCTGATGAATGGTTTGCAGCTTGAAAAAACGTTTGTCTGTCAGCAGCATGGGCTGCAAGCCATCTTTTTTCAGCTTTTGCGCTAAGGCCAATGCGGGAAACACATGCCCACCCGTGCCGCCTGCCGCCAGAAACACGACCTTACCCGCAGGGGCAACAGCGACATCAGGCGTGGTGGTGGCATCAGACGTGGTGGCAGCATTCATGGCGGGGCGATATCCTTAATAAGCATCAGTAACATAATGGACGGGTTGGCAAAGTCAATGCTGTACGCAACCCGCGTTTATCTATGCCGTAACGTGGCACAGCTGTACGTTTGATCGTATTGCCACGAGCTGTTTAATGGCCTGCAAACGACTCTTTTTCTGCGCTTCCGGCTTTCATGTATGCGCCATACATGGAAATGTCCGTTTCTCGACACTGGCCGTTTTCGAGACATTTTCCCTCTCGTGAGGACCCGATCTAATGGGAGGACGATGTGGCCGGAAAATAGCTCTGCTCATTCGGTTGACGCAGACGCTCCAACCCTTTGGAGCCGTAGCGTTTGCGCGTTAGTGCCAGCACAAAGCCCATGCCCATGGTCACGGCCAGCGTAGAGGAGCCACCATAACTGATGAGCGGAAGGGTCATACCCTTGGTGGGTAGCAAGCCAAGATTAACCCCGATATTAATCATGGATTGCGCGGCAAATTGAATCATCAGGCCGGAAATGGCCAGCATGGTGAATAAATGGTCCGACCGCATCGCATGTCGCCACCCACGGTAAATGACATAGGAAATGAGTAATAGCAGCGCAATGACCATTACCAGCCCATGTTCTTCTGCGGCGACGGAAAAAATAAAGTCCGTATGTGCATCCGGCAGGACACGCTTCACCGCGCCCTGACCGCTGCCAACGCCAAACCAGCCACCGTTCTCAAAGGCTTCCAGCGCCCGGTTCAGTTGGTAATTGCCGCTGGATTCCGGGTTGAGGAAGTCATTAATGCGTTTGGCGACATGAGGAAAAATCATATAGCCAGCTATCAGTCCACCAATGCCGAAAAATACCAGCGCACCCACCCACACCAGTGGCAAGCCTGCCAGAAAAAACTGCCCGGCCCAGATGAGCGTGAGGGTAATGGTCATCCCCATATCCGGTTGCAGAAGGAGTAGGATGGAAAACAGGGCGAACAGCCCACCTGACCACCAATGGCCGGGGAATGTACGTTGTTCATAGCGTTTGGCAAACAACCATGCGGCCACGATAGCGAAGAGAGGTTTCAAAAACTCCGACGGCTGAATGGACATGCCGATGGGCAGGTTGATCCAGCGTTTGGCGCCTTTCACCTCCATGCCAAAAAACAGCACCAGCACCATGAGCAATGCACAAATGGCAAGACCGGCAAAGGCGGTCAGGCGGATTTGCGGTGGGGTGAGGAAGGAAAGACCCAGCATCAGACACAAGCCAACGGCCAGATAGCCTGCCTGACGGATGATAAAGTGATCCGGCGCGACGTTGATACGTTCTGCCACGGGGGGGCTGCCCGCCATGACCAGTACAAAGCCGATGGCCATGAGTGCCAAAACACTCAGAAGAAGTGATTTATCAATGGTTTGCCACCATTTTGCCAGCGGTGAGCGGCTGCGACGGTCAATGGCCATGCGCGGCCTCCGCATGGTTCAGACGGGCGGCATAGGTTCGTGCTAACTGCCGGAAGGCATCACCCCGTGCTTCAAAATGCGGCCATTGATCAAAGGAGGCGCAGGCGGGGGAGAGCAAAATGACCGCAGGCTGCCCGCTGGCGGCGGCATCCGCTACGGCATGGGCGAAAGCGGTTTGCATGTCGTCAACCAGCATATATGGCTGTTGTTGAAGCTGTAGCCAGTCTGCAAACCGTTGTTTGGAGGCTCCAAATACATAGGTTTTGACAAGACGTGGCAGGTAGGGGTTCAGCAGGTTCAGGTCATCATCCTTCCCTTTGCCGCCCGCCAGCCAGTAAATATGGTCAAAACTACCAAGGGCACGCTGGGCAGCATCGACATTGGTGGCTTTGCTATCATTGATGAACAGCAGGGTATCGGTCTGAGCCACTTGTTCCATGCGATGGGCAAGACCACCGAACGACAGCAGGCCAGCCTGAAGAACCGCTGCCGGAAGTTGGGTGTGAAAGAACGCAACGGCCAGAGCCGCCGCTGCATTTTGCGCATTATGCAGGCCGCGCAGACTTGCGCTTTCTGCAAAATAGAAGCGATGGGCTGTGCCTGCGGCATCCAGCAAGGTGCACTGGCCGGGTTGATAATATACGGTATCCGGCGTGGTGGTGGCCTGTTGGGTCAGACGAATGACACGCGGTGCAGACGGACGTGCCGCCAGTTGCGCTGCCATGGTGGCGGAATACGAGTCATCGACCCCTATCACGGCGATATTCTGCGCGGTCATCAGGTCAAAAATATGGGCTTTGGCAGCGATATAGCCTTCCATGCTGCCATGCCGATCCAGATGATCCGGGGAGATATTCAGCCAGATAGCGGCCTGACAATGGAGGCTGGAGACTAAATCCAGTTGATAGGAGGAGAGTTCCAGCACATAGGTGCCATCCGACTGCAAAGCGGGCAGAGCCAGTGCGGGAATGCCAAAATTACCGCCAATTGCCGCGTTCCGGCCTGCCTGTTGTAGCAGGTGATGTAGCAGCGCGGTGGTGGTGGATTTGCCGTTGGTACCAGTAATGCCATAGTAACAGGCATCGGGTTGATGCTGGCAGAGCAGATCCACATCGCACAGGATGGGCGTGCCTGCGACCTGTGCTGCCACCACCGCCGGATGCGGCACAGGGTGGGTGAAGGGCACGCCGGGGCTTAAGACCATCGCGTCCAGATGTTTCCAGGGAATATCATTCAGGCTTGCCACTGCTTGCGGGCAGGCGGCACGGGCCGAGGGATTGTCATCCCAGACGTAGGGGGTGGCTCCGGCGGCAAGCAGGGCATGCAGGCTGGCGTGCCCCACCTTGCCAAGACCCACCACGGCATAGGTTTTACCAGCACATTGCGAAAGCGAAATCATCAGGAGATACCTAGCGAATTTTTAAGGTCGAGAGGCCAATCAGGGCGAAAATGAGCGCAATAATCCAGAAACGGATGACAATGGTAGGTTCCTGCCAGCCTTTTTTCTCGAAATGATGGTGAATGGGCGCCATGCGTAAAATGCGCTTACCGGTCATTTTGTACGAGGCGACCTGAAGCATGACCGAGACGGCTTCCATGACAAACACACCGCCGATGATGGCGAGTACCAACTCATGTTTGGTAATGACCGCAATAATGCCCAGCATGCCACCAAATGCCAGCGAACCAGTATCCCCCATGAACACCATGGCGGGTGGCGCGTTGAACCACAAAAAGCCGAGGCAGGCACCAATGACAGCAGCGCAGAGGACGGTGAGTTCTCCCGCACCGGGGATACCATGGATTTGCAGATAATCCGCAAAGACAGCATTGCCGACCAGATAGGCAATCAGGGCGTAGCAAGCGCTGGCGATCATGATGGGAACGGAGGCGAGACCATCCAGCCCATCGGTCAGGTTGACGGCATTGGACGCGCCGACCACGACCAGCATGCCAAAGGGAATGAACATCCACCCGAAATCCAGCAGCAATTCTTTGAAAAAGGGTACCGCCAGATGGTTGGTGTAATGGGTGGGCATGGTCAGTTCAGCGGCGGTGACGGCGGCGGCGGCCAGCAACAACTGTCCCAGCAGTTTCTTTTTACCGGAAAGACCTTTGGGGTTTTGTTTGGTGATTTTTAAGTAGTCATCCAGAAAACCCAGCAGACCATAGCCCAGTGTCACGCCCAGCACAATCCAGACATAGGCATTATCCAGTCGAGCCCATAGCAGCGTGGAGAGCGTGACGGCCAGCAGCATCATGATACCGCCCATGGTGGGGGTGCCTTTTTTGGTCAGCAAATGGCTCTCCGGCCCATCGGAGCGAATGGGTTGCCCTTTGCCCTGCTTGACTTTCAGCCAGCGGATGAGTCTTGGCCCCAGGCAAAAACTGAACAACAGGGCGGTCAATACCGCACCACCACTGCGAAAGGTGAGATATTGGAACAGGTTGAACATCGTGTAATCGGATGCCAGAGGAAACAGCAAATGGTACAGCATGAGGGGGTCAACCTGCTTTGCGGGTGAAAAGGGGGTGTAACAGATCCGGCAGTTGGTAAAGCTTGCTGCCGTGAGAGCCTTTCAATAGCACGCAATCACCGTCCTGCAAAGTTGCATGCAGGTAGGTGGCGGCTTCTTGCAGGGTTGCACAGTGGGTGGCGGCAAGCGTGGGGGGCAGTGCGCGGTGTAAATGTTGCATCAGCGTGCCAATGGTTACCACGGCATCGCAGGTGAGTAAATCCGGGTGGCGAGCCAGTGCTGCATGCAGGTGAGGGGCTTGTTCTCCCAGTTCCAGCATATCGCCCAGTACGGCAATGTGACGGGTGCCATTCCGTAAGCGGAATGCAGAAAAAGCCGCCTGCATGGAGATAGGGCTGGCGTTGTAGGCATCGTGAATGAGGGTGATGTGGCGTTGACCATCTTCCAGTTGCAGCAGGTTGCCACGGCCATCGCTCATGCGGGTGCGACTGAGGGCATCCGCTGCACGGGCGACATCTTCCCCGCAGGCGGCCACGGCTGCCAGTACCGCACAGGCATTGATGGCAAAATGGGCTCCCGGTTGCGGCAGGTGGAACGTGAGCTGGTGGTTGTTGACCACGGCGGTGGCCATGCTGTCCTGACCGTTGCTTTGGTAGGCCAGTAAGTGGCTGTCTGCTCTGGGGGCTTGCCCAAATTGCATCAGATGCGCAGCGCCGGCACGCAGGGCACTATCATGAAGTTGCTGAAAATAGGGGCTGTCTGCCGGAAGAATGGCGTGGCCTCCGGCCTCCAGGCCTTCAAAAATTTCCGCTTTCGCATCTGCAATGGCTTCGACAGAGGGAAAAAACTCCAAATGCACAGCCGCAACGGCGGTAATAATGGCTACATGTGGGCGAGCCTGCCGGGTCAGGGCAGCAATTTCTCCGGCGTGGTTCATGCCCATTTCGATGATGGCGAAGTCGGCATTTTGCGGCAGACGGGCAAGGGTGAGCGGCACGCCATAATGATTGTTCAGGTTACCCTGCGTGGCATGTGTCAGTCCCGCAGTGGTGAACGCCTGTGCCAGCATTTCTTTGGTGCTGGTCTTGCCGACACTGCCGGTAATACCAATCACTTTACCCCGAAAGCGTGCCCGCGCTGCGCGCCCCAGATCTTCCAGTGCGCGGGTGGTATTGTGCACTTGTATCAGAGGGGCATCCGCTGGCAGACCTTCCGGTAGGGTGCTGACGACCGCGGCGGCGGCACCGTTGGCCAGTGCGTTGGCGACATAGTGGTGACCATTCTGTTGTTCCCCCACAAGGGCAATGAACAGGTCACCGGGTTGTAAGCTGCGGCTATCGATGGAAATGCCATGCGCCTGCCAGTCTTGATGGCCGGACAGGGTGCCAGAGGTGGCGGCGGCGGCTTGGGATGCAGTCCAGAGGGTCATGTCAGGCTACCTCATGTTGGGAAGAAGCGGGGTCAGTGGCAAGCAATGCGCGAACAATGTTCCGTTCATGGAATGGATGATGTATCGTGCCAATCGTTTGCGTGGTTTCATGACCCTTACCGGCAAACACCACGACATCTCCATCCTGCGCATGCTGTAGGGCATAGGCTATGGCCTGCCTGCGTCCGGCAACGGCTTCCACGCGAGCCGTGGCTTGTTGCATACCGGCCAGAATCTCCTCCCGGATGGTCGCGGCATCTTCCGTGCGGGGGTTGTCATCCGTGACGATGGCGATATCCGCACCGTTTCCGGCGGCGCGCCCCATCTCCGGGCGTTTGCCCTTGTCGCGGTCGCCTCCGCAACCGAACACCACCCACAACCGCCCCAGACAATGCGGACGGGCGGCCTTGAGCAGGTTTTCCAGTGCGGAGGGAGTATGGGCATAATCCACCAGCGCGGCGGCACCGTTACGGGTGGTGCCCATCATTTCCATGCGACCGGGAACCGATTGCACCTGGGGCAACAGGGAGGGCAGCAACGCGGCATCTACCCCGGTGAGGGTTGCCATGCCCATGGCAGCACAGAGATTATATAACTGAAAACCACCGAACAAAGGCAGGGACAGTTGCCATCGCTGTCCAAACGCCTGTAATTCTGCCGCCTGACCGGTGGGCAGAGGCGTGTTATGCAGAATGCGAATATCGGCTTTTTCATCGCGGCCATAGGTGAGGGTGCGCACGCCGCGCTGGGTGCAGCGTTGCAACAGCATCTCTGCACGTGCGTCATCGCGGTTGATGACTGCCGTGCCTTGCGCAGAAAGCACATCGGTAAACAAGCGCGCCTTGGCCTGAAAATAGGCATCCATGGTACCGTGATAGTCCAAATGATCGCGGCTGAGGTTGGTGTAGGCGGCGGTGGAGATGTGCAGACCCGCCAGCCGCTGCTGATCCAGCCCGTGGCTGGAAGCTTCCATCGCCACATGCGTAATACCGGCATGTGCCAGTTGGTGCAGGCAACGGTGCAGCGCCAGATTGCCGGGGGTAGTATTGCCCAGATCTATGCGCAGGTTTTCCGGCACGGCAGTACCTTCCACCCCCACAGTGCCGAGGGATGCGGCTGGCAGCCCGGCTCCTTCCCAGAGTTGGCGGGTGAAATGCACCGTGGAGCTTTTGCCGTCTGTTCCGGTGACCGCGACCACCGCTGCTGGCTGCGGTTGGAAGAAGCGCGCAGCCATGGTTCCGGCGGCGGCACGAAGATCTGGGCTATGCAAAAAAGTGACATCAGGGTGAGCGGAAGCCAACGCCTGTAATGGGGTGATGTGGCGACTATCCGCCAGCAGGGCGATGGCACCGGCAGCAATGGCTTTTTCCGCAAAATCTAACCCCGGTTTTTGGGTGCCATCCTGCGCGATGAACAGACAGCCGGGGCTGGCTTGTCGCGAATCATCGGTGAGATTGGTGATGGGGAGAGAAGGAAGCGGGCGATTGGCCTGCACCGCAGTGACGGGCAGGTGGGCGGTTAAACTGGAGAGCGTGCGAGCCGGGTTATTCACGTTGGGTGCCTATGTGTGCGGAAGGGTTTTCTTCCTCTGTAGCTTCATCGTAGATGGGTTGCAAGCCCAGCATGGGGCCAACACGCGCAATGATGCGGCCAGCGGTCGGCACGGCATTCCATCCGGCAGTGGCAAAGCCGTAGGTTTTTTTGGTGGGTTTCGGTTCATCCAGCATCACCAGCATGACATATTGCGGATCCTGAATGGGGAAGGCGGCGGCAAAGGAGGTGCGCAGTGATTTTCGGTCATAGCGGCCTTTGACAACTTTTTCTGCGGTTCCTGTTTTTCCGCCTACGGCATAGCCTTTGATATTGGCGGTTTTAGCGGTGCCTTCTGCCACAGTGGTACGAAGCAGAAGCCGCATATTTTGAATGGTTTGTGGGCTGACCACGGCATCTCGCAGGTTTTCCGAAGGGTGTGCCTGTTCCCGGTGAAGCAGCGTCAGGGGTTGAACGCGACCGTCTGATACCAGTGCATCCATGGCGCGAATGAGGTGCAGCGGCGTGACAGACATCCCATGGCCAAACGAAATAGTGAGGGATTGAATCTCTTTCCACTGTTTGGGGTAGAGCGGGTAGCCACGTTCGGAAAGTTCGACCTCCTGCACGGGTTCAAACATGCCCATTTGCCGCAGGAAATCTTTTTGCAGATCCATACCAACACGGCTGACGATTTTCACGGTGCCGATGTTGGAGGAGTGGGTAAACACTTCTAAACCGGACAGGGGACGCTTTTCCGGGTGGCTGTCGTGGATGACATGGCGGGCATAGTGAATGGGCTTGCTGACATCGAACATTTCGTCCAGCCGGATTTTTTGATGCTGCAACGCCATGGCGAAGGTGAACATTTTGAAGGTAGAACCCATTTCAAACGTGCCCAGACTGGCGCGGTTGAAACGTGCATCATCGCTGGCTTCCGCCGGATGGTGGGGGTCAAAATCCGGCAGGCTGACCATGGAAAGCAATTCACCGCTTTTTGCATCCATCAACAGGCCAACGGCGGCTTTGGCACGAAAGGTCTCCATGGCCTGTGTCAGTTCATCATGCATGACGTATTGGGCGCGCATATCCAGCGATGTGACAAAAGGTTGCTGGTTTTTGGGGTCGGTAATCGCGGCTTCCATGGCACGTTCCAGCCCGCCTGCGCCTTTATTGTCAATGTTCACAAAGCCAAGCGCGTGCGAGAACAGGCGTCCATGCGGGTAGATGCGCTGTTCTTCCCGCTCGAAGGAAACGCCGGGTATACCCAGCATGTTCACTTCATATTGTTCCTGCGGCGTGATGTTGCGCTTAATCCAGGCGAAGCGGCCTTTACCGGTTAAGCTTTTGACCAGTGCGGCGTGGGAGAGTTCCGGAAAGACGGTACGTAACTGGGTGGCGGCCTGAGTGGCGTCTGGTATCAGGCTGGGATCCGCAAAGACGGAGGATGTACTGAGGTTGGTTGCCAGCAATATTCCGTTGCGATCCACCACATCGGCTCGGTGGAAGCGCGTAACCACCTGTCGGGGTTTGACTTCAAAAGTGCGGCCACTTTCTTCCAGATTGGCCAGTGACATATCGGCCATGCGAAAGGCGAAAGCGGCCAGCACCATGGCATAGGCGGCAGCGGCAAATTTCAGGCGGCTACGGCAGGTATATACCGCCTCTTCCATGGGGTTTGCCACCCGTGTAAAGCGTACCCCGGCTGGCGGCATGGAGGCAATACCGCCATGGGCGGTGGGCGCTTTGGCAGGGGTATGGGCGTGATCGCCCATCAGATCCAGCAGCGTGGTCATAGAGGTTATTCGACTCCTTCCGGGATGAGGCTATCCCAGGAAGGCAGGGTTACCGCTTCCGGTTGCGCTGCCGGAATGACCGGAGCAGGAGAGGGTGCCAAACGGGGCTTGGGCAGTTGGGTGGGGGCAGCTTTGAGGGTACGGTTGGCCATTGCAGATGTTTCGGCAGGCGTTTTGGTAGAGGCTCCAGTGTCGGCTTTGCGTGGGGTGTGAGCTGAGATTGGCTTGGGGGACGAAGGCGAGAGAGCGGCAGGTTGGGTTTTAGCGGGTGCGGTTGGCACCTGTAACATGACCGGCACGGCTTTGACCGGGGTGGGAGCAGTGGCCGGAGCCGCAGGAAGGGGCGCCAGAGGAGAGGCGGCTGCTGGGGTATCCGTGGTGGGGTTGGTAGGGACAGCGGCTGTCTGGCTTGCGGTTTCTGTTGAGCCTTCCTGAAGTGGAATATCCTGAATGGCGATAATGCGATCCTGCGTCATGGGTTGCATATCCTGCAACTGGCCGGTGAGCTGTTGCAGCCGTTCCGGTCGGGTGAGGTAGGCCCATTCTGCCTTCAGGACATGCGTGGCTTCCCGCTCTTCTGCGATGCGTTGCTGGATGCTGGCAATTTCTTCCTGTGTGTATTGGGTTTTATAGCGCACCATGTATAACAGGCTCATTGCGCCCAGAATACATACCATCCATAAACCCGCCATGAACTTGGTCATGCCCATCTCCCTTTACGCCTGTCACGTTGCCATTCAGCTTGTTTAACCGCCGCTCGCAATTTGGCAGAGCGGGCACGTGGATTGGCGTCAGCCTCTCCATCGCTAACAGAAACCACGCCCCGGTGCAATGGCTTCAACACCGGTTGTGGCATTAATTCCACATTCGGAACATGCCTTGAAATGCCTGCATCTGTACGGCTATGTTGTTGAATAAATTGCTTGACGATGCGATCTTCCAATGAGTGAAAACTCACGACCACCAGCCGTCCGCCGACGCGGAGACGTTCCAGCGCAGCCGGAAGCACCTGTTCCAGCTGTTCCAACTCACCATTTACCGCAATACGTAACCCCTGAAAGCTGCGGGTGGCAGGGTCAATCCGATCCGGATAACGACCCACAGCTTTGTGGATGATATTGCGCAGTTCACCCGTGGTGGTGATAGGTTGCTGGTGGCGTGCCTCGGCGATGGCGCGGGCGATGCGGCGGGAAAACCTTTCTTCACCGTAACGAAACAGGATATTGGCGATATCCTGTTCATCATACTCATTGACGATGGTGGCGGCAGTGAGAGGGCCTGTGCCCATACGCATATCCAATGGGCCATCGAACCGAAAGGAGAAGCCGCGCTCTCCGTCATCCAGTTGCATGGAGGAAACCCCTAAATCCAGAACAATTCCGTCTATTGTTTCGATGCCGGCCTGATCTAACAGCTGATCCAGATGGCCGAACTCGCCCTGTAGCAAGGCGAAGCGGTGGGTGAAGCGTTCTTTGATAGGTTCTGCCATGTGTTCCGCCAGCGGATCGCGGTCTATACCATAGAGTATGCAATCAGCGGCGGAGAGGATGGCTTCGCTGTAGCCGCCAGCGCCAAAGGTGCCGTCTATGTAGGTTTCATCATCCTGCGGGTTGAGGTATTGCAGCACTTCCCGCAGCATGACCGGAATATGGGGGCGCTGATTGATGGGCGATTGTGAGGTGGTGGGAATCATCATACGGTGCCCCCCCCGTGGGCGGTGGGGGTGAGCCGCAGGCGGCTGCGTTGTTCCATGGCCAGCTTGCGGGCGGCTTCTGCATGGGTGTGGTAGCGTTCCGGCGCCCAAATTTCAAAAGTGGCACCTTTACCTACAAACAAAGCGGTATCCTGTAACTGCGCCTGCTGCAATAGATGTTCGGGCAGGATGACCCGGCCATCGCCATCAAAGGCCAGTTGCTCTGATTCCCCCAGCAGGGCGGTGGCGAAGGCATCCCTCTCTGGAGAGAAGGGATCCAATGCATCTATACCGGCATAGAGGGCTTCCATGCGGCTCATGCCGCAGGCTTCCACGCAGGGGTTGATGAAAGAACGATAGGCGATGATACCCTGAAACGCCTGCCCCGCCAGCACCGCACGGAAAGGCGCAGGTACGGAAACCCGTCCCTTTTTGTCTATACGGTTTTGATATTGCGAGAGAAACAGCGCCACGGCGCGGCCTTCCTGACGTGAAGTGAGTTGTGCACAGGAATGACTATAGCATGGTCTGGAATAAAATGGAATAGGGTGGGATAAAATGGGATAAAATGGTTTTTGTGGTGTAAATACGGCGTAAATCTGCAGGATTCCGAGCCATTGTACGCAGGCAAAAGCACGACGAATGGTCCCCACCGAGGGGGCAAGCGTTGTTTAGAAGGGTATAGGAAGTGTAGGTTGAGACTGAAGAATGTCGTCACGCGATAGTGAAGGGTCTACAAAGGCTGTTTTGCTGTGCTGTTCATGTCACGTACGTCTGGGTACGCGCAGTTTGCGGCTCGCCAAACCAGCGTTTGGCCTCTTTCCCACGTTCTAGGAAGAGCGTTTGGCCAGCACGTAGCGCAGTTTTTGCAGGGCTTGCTGTTTTAGCAGAGGCTCTGGGGTGTGAGCGGGTGCCATGATGACCACTTCGGTCAGGGTTGCCACATCCAGCGCGGAGACGCGTACCGCGTTGCCCAGCCGTTGCAGCTCAAAAATGACATCGCCTTGCGTTGGCATGGAATACCGGAGTTGCGGGGTGTACCAAATTTAGAGTTTACGGGCTTCATCTGCCAGCATGATGGGCAGGCCATCCCGAATGGGGTAGGCGAGTTTGGACTGCTCACAGACCAGTTCTTGTTTTTCGCGGTCGTAACTTAAGCGGCCTTTGCTGACCGGGCAGACCAGCAGTTCCAGCAATTTGGGGTCAACGGTTGGGGTTTCCCCCGCTTTGGGTGCAGGCATAGAGGTTCTCCATTTCGCGTGAGGGCGCAATATTTTTTACTGTAGCCCGAAAAAACGCGCTTGCAATCCTGAAATTCCTGCCTATAGTGCCCATCTGTCTTGGCGATGCGGGCGTAGCTCAGGGGTAGAGCGTCACCTTGCCAAGGTGAAAGTCGAGGGTTCGAATCCCTTCGCCCGCTCCATACAAAAAAAGCCGTCCAGCTTAGGGACGGCTTTTTTGTTTTTTCGGCAGGTTATTAGGGTTTTGCGCCCCCCGGTGAGAAGCCGGATTTGCCGGGCGCGGGAGAGGCAATGGCTGAACTGGCGGCAAGTGTGGCATCCGGATTGGCTACAATACCGGTTTGGATATCTTGCAACAGGCGGCTGAGCTGCTGGCTATCAACCCCTTGTTTCGTTAGCTCTGCGGTTACGTAATGCTCGTATCGGGTACGTGTGTTGGCGGGTTTTAGCAGGTTATCCAGCAAATCCTGCCACGTGCCGTGCAGTGAACCAGATGCCTGTAGCACGGGAAGCGTTGTGCCGATGAGGGATTTTGCTGTTTGTAGCATGACGCGTTCATTCATGGTCGCGGTGCGACCCTTAGACTGCATGAAATGATTGGGTAAAGCGGGGGGGGTGAAATTGTAATGATTCGCATGCGAGGTGGGAACTGCTGATGAGGGACCTGATTGCATGGCTGCCATCATTTGCAAGAGGGTATCTGCCTTCAGGGATTCTGCTGAAAGAGGTATCACCGGGGATGCAGGCTTTGCCCGTGCCTGAGCAAAAGGCGTAAGCGCATCTTCCAGTGTGCCGAACGTGACCAATGCTGGGTGCCATTGCGCGTAAGTCGTCAGTGCTTGCGCCAGACTGCGTGCGGCTGGCGGCAAACTCAGTGCCGCTGCTTGAAATGGCTGGGATAGTTGCTCTGTTGGCGTGGATAGATTATGCGTACGTACTGCATCATACAGTTGCTGCGCGGCTGAACTCAGTTGTTGTGAACCCTCAAAGAGCTGAACATACAGAGGCTCATTGGCTGTATGAAGGCCTTGCAGCAATTGTTTTGCCTTGCCACCCAAGGTGGGCACCGCGTGCAAATCAGGCAATGGCTGCAATAAGGGACGCAACAGCTCCGGTTTTTGCATGACATCAAGAATATGTTGCATCAGGGACTGATATTCCTCTGCATATACGGGCTGATTGCCTGCCATGCCGGAGATGGTATGGAGGGGTAAACGCTGACTTTTTTCAATGGCGGCCTGTAGTTTTTCAGTGCCGACCGAGATAAAACTGTCCAGCAGAGCCATAGGAGTGGTTTCATTGAGCGTTGCTACCTTGTCCAACAGAGACTCTTTACCTTTTGCTCTCAGGTATAATTGCACGTTATGCGGTGTGACAACGCTCGCATCATAATCCATGGCCATGACCTTTTCTCCATTATTTTCAGGATTTGTACTATGTCACTCCATTATGACGGTTTGATGAAAGGAGGCGTTTTTTTATGCCTTAACGGTAGACGGATGATTGGCAAGAGGAGGAGATTCCGCTAAAAGCGGTGTGTTTGCGCAATGGTCAGTCGAATGGGTGCGTGTCTATGCCGCAGGTAACACCGGATTTATTTTCTAGGGCGACAGCGGCAGAGCGTCATGCAGAGCTGGTGCGCCTTATTCACTTGCATGATCAGGCTTATTATGAGCAGGATATGCCGCATATATCGGATGCGGAATATGATGCGCTGCGTCGGGAACTGGAGGCATTGGAAGCGCAATATCCGGCATTGGTAACGGCGGAAAGCCCCAGCCAGAAGGTGGGGTATGCCCCGGCAGCGGCCTTTGGTAAGGTTACGCATCGTAAGCCTATGTTATCATTGGGGAACTGCTTTAATGAAGCGGATGTGGAGGATTTTTTAACCCGCGTGCGGCGTTTTCTGGCCTTGCCGGAAGAGACCCTGTTGGAGGTCACCACCGAACCGAAGATTGATGGACTGTCTTTCTCTGCCCGATACGAACAGGGAAAGCTGGTGTTGGGCGCTACGCGGGGTGATGGCGCGGAGGGAGAAGACATTACCCAAAACCTGAAGCAGGTGAAGAACCTGCCGCATGGTTTGCATGGTTCCGGCTGGCCGGAGGTGTTGGAAGTGCGCGGCGAGGTTTATATGCGCCATGCGGATTTTCAGCAGTTAAATGCGCAGCGACAGGCGGCGGGGGACAGTCTGTTTGCCAATCCACGCAATGCGGCAGCGGGAAGTCTGCGGCAGTTGGATGCGCGTATTACCGCAGAGCGTAGCCTGCATGCGTTTGTCTATGCCTGGGGGGATGTGAGCGACGAGGCGGCGTTGGGAGACACGCAATATGAGGCGGTGCAACGGCTGGGAGAATGGGGGATGCCGCTGAATCCATGGTTCAGGAAGGCTAATTCATTACCCGAAATCATAGAGCATTACCAGTATATACAAAGCCATCGTTATACATTGACTTATGACATTGATGGTATGGTCTATAAGGTCAATCGGCTGGACTGGCAGCAACGGCTGGGCTTTATAGCACGGGCGCCGCGCTGGGGAACAGCGCATAAGTTTCCCGCTGAGCAGGCGGTTACCCGCCTGAACGCGATCTCTATACAGGTAGGGCGTACCGGTGCCCTGACACCTGTGGCAGAGTTGGAGCCTGTGACGGTTGGCGGCGTGGTGGTCAGCCGTGCGACCTTGCATAATGAAGATGAGATTGCCCGCAAGGATATTCGGGTGGGGGATGTGGTGCGCTTGCAGCGGGCAGGGGATGTGATTCCGCAGGTGGTGGCGGTGTTGCCGGAGCAGCGTCCGGAGCAGAGCGTACCGTTTGTTTTTCCTGTCACATGCCCGGAATGTGGGAGTCACGCTGTGCGGGAAGAGGGCGAAGCTGTCCGCCGTTGCACCGGTGGCTTGATTTGTCCGGCGCAGGCGGTCGAACGGCTGAAGCATTTTGTCAGCCGTGATGCGTTGGATATTGAGGGGTTGGGCAGCAAACAGGTGAAAGCGTTCCATGCATGGGAACTGGTGCGCAGCCCGGCAGAGATATTTACGCTAGCGGAACGTGATAGCCAAAGCCTGACACCCTTGCGTAATCGGGAAGGGTGGGGCAAGCTTTCTGTGGAGAAATTGTGGGCGGCTATTGACGTAGCGCGTCGCCCCAGTTTTGATCGCTTTATTTTTGCTTTGGGGATTCGGCATATTGGGCAGGAAACCGCCAAAATGCTGGCGCGCCATTATGAAACAGTAGAGCATTGGCTGGCCTCTATGCAACGGTTGGCCGAAGGAGAGGCCGTAGCGCGAGACGAACTGACGGCGATGGATGGTATTGGGGATGCGGTGGCCGATGCCTTGAGTGAATTTTTTGCTGAACCACACAACACGGATATGCTGCATGCTCTGTTGCAACAGGTGCAGCCGCAGCCACTGGCGAAGCAGGATACCAGCCAGCAACCGCTGGCAGGGAAAACGCTGGTATTTACCGGTAGCATGCAGGCTATGAGCCGGAATGAGGCGAAAGCTTTGGCGGAGCGGTTGGGGGCGAAGGTCGCTGGTAGTATTTCTGGCAATACGGATGTATTGATTGCTGGCGAAGATGCTGGCAGTAAACTGACGAAAGCCCGCCAACTCGGTATTCATATTATCTCGGAAGCAGATTGGCTCTCACTGGCGGGTGTTTCCCCCGCCCCAACGGAAGGATAACCCACCATGTCGGAACAGCCCACCATGACCAGCCGCCTGCTGCCCAACACGGAAAATCTCTCTCAGGATTTCACCCATGAGGATATGGTGCATGGTGGCATGACCGGTGCCACGGCGGAACTATGGGCGGTGCGCTTTACCTTGCCTGCGGCTGCGGCGGATTTTTTTAGTGATGCGCTGCTGGATGAAGCTTACAGCGTGACCACTCGTGAAGTGGAAGGTAACCCTGGCTTGTGGCAGATGGAGTTGCATGTACAAGGAAAGCCCGACGCCAGCCATTGGCAGAAGCGATTGCATCATCTGGCGACAGCCGCACAGGTATCCATTGGGGAAGCGGAATATGAGGCGGTAGAAATTCGGGACTGGATAGGGGAGTTACAGCAAACCTTTCCGCCTTTTGCGGTTGGGCGGTTTTTTATTCATGGTTCCCATTACAAGGGCGACAAACCTGCGGATCAGTACCATCTGCTGGTGGATGCGGGAATGGCCTTTGGCTCCGGTGAGCATGCGACCACAGAGGGATGTTTGTATTACCTGAACCAGTTGCGGGAGGAAGTAACCCCCCGGAGGATGTTGGATGTGGGCACGGGATCTGGCATTCTGGCTATGGCCATGGCGCGGCAATGGTGGCAGGTGGGCATGCCGCCTGTTGTGGCCAGTGATATTGACGAGCCATCCGTACGGGTGGCGCAGGATAATGCGCAAATTAACGGTCTGGCAGAGGCGCTGGAGGTGGTGAAGGCAGATGGGTATCGGCATGCGGCCATACGCGAACAGGCACCCTATGAGGTGATTTGCTGCAATATTCTGGCAGGGCCGCTGATGGCCTTTGCGCCGGATGCTGCAAGGCACCTTGCCCCCGGCGGCCATTTGCTATTGGCGGGTCTGATTGATAAACAGGCGCCGGAAGTGATTGCCTGTCATGAGGCCGAGGGGCTGCGCCTGCAAGACAGCCATGCCAGCGGCGAATGGCGCATATTGCATTTTGTGAAGCCAGCGTAGGTATTCAACATCATTGATTCATCAATGGCTCTACTCTTGCGTAAACATAGATTTTCATGTGCATTATAGCAGGTACATGGTGGAGTTCTGCATGGATTTTGGTCGCATTTCACAACACGGGTACTCACCAGAAGTACGATTACCAAAGCAATATCCCGTTCTTACGCAACATTGCGCTGGAGCAGGGCATCGGCGGCGGCGCGGGCGGCATCGGTGATGGCATCACCTGCCAGCATACGCGCCAGTTCTTCCCGGCGGGCGGCGGCATCCAGCAGGGTGATGCGGGTGTGGGTGCTATCATCCTGCTGGTCTTTACTCACTTTCACGTGCTGGTTGGCAAAGGCGGCGACCTGCGGTTGGTGGGTGACCACAAACACCTGCCGGGCAGAGCCTTTTTCTGCGTCCGCCAGCAGTGCTAAGCGGCTGCCAATGGCGGTGGCAACGGCTCCCCCAACACCGGTATCCACTTCATCGAAAACCAGACAAGGGACGGTTTTGACCTCGGACAAGGCCACTTTCAAGGCCAGCATAAAGCGGGATAATTCCCCCCCCGAAGCGATTTTTCCCAACGGGCCGGGTGGCGAGCCGGGATTGGCCGCAATGAGGAACTGGATGGCCTGCATGCCTTCTCCGCTCCATTGCGGTTCCGGCAGAGGGGTTTGTTCCACTACGAAGCGGGCTTTTTCCATTTTTAAGGGAGCCAGCTCCTGTTGCATGCGCTGTTGCAGGTGGGTTGCGGCTTCGGTGCGTAATGCGGCTAATTGCTCCGCCTGCGTTACATAGGCTGCGCGGGTGGCGTTCAGGCGTGCCTGACGTTCCGCTGCGAAGCGATCCTGTGCATCCAGCTCCTGCAATTGCTGTTGGTATTGTGCGAGGCGGCTGGCCAGTTCATCCGGGGTACATTGGTGCTTGCGAGCGGCTTCCCGCAGGGCGAACAGCCTTTCCTCCACACGGTTTTGTTCCTCGGCATCAAACTCTGTTTCGCGTACGGCTTCCTGCAGGGCGAGGCGCGCCTGTTCCAGCTCGTGGCTGGCTTTTTCCAGAGCAGTGGTGACCTGCGGTAACGAGGGAACGGCCTCGGCATCCACTCGCCACAGGCTGCGTTCAATGGCGGTGACCGCCATTTGTGCTCCGTCGGATTCTTCCAGTCGTGCCAGTGCTTCTATCAGGCTGCCGGCCAGTTTTTCAAACTGCATCAATTGGCGGCGACGTTCTGCCAATTGTTCTTCCTCCCCTGCCGTCGGAGCGAGCGCATTCAGTTCTGCAACCACATGCCGCAGGTATTCTTCTTCCTGTTTGAGTTTTGCCAAGGTTTCTGCGGCGGTTTTGACGTCTTTTTCGGCTTGTCGCCAGTCTTTGTAGGCGGCTTGCAGGCTGGCGGCCTGCGGGAGCAGACGGCCAAAGGCATCCAGCCAGAGGCGGTGGGTGGCGGCGTCCATCAGGCCGCGCTGATCATGCTGGCCGTGCATTTCCAGTAGGGTTTCCCCCACTTGTTTCAGAGCCGAAACGCTGACCGGAATATCGTTAATGAACGCACGGCTTTTGCCTTCTTTGGTGAGGACACGGCGCAGGCGCAGTTCGTCTTCTTCATGTTCCAGCGCCAGTTCTGCAAGCGTTGCATGTACCGCAGGCAAGCCGGCAATATCAAAGACAGCGGTAACGCTGCCTTGTTCAGCGCCATTGCGCACCAGACGGGCTTCCGCACGGCTGCCCAGTACGGCTCCCAGTGCATCCAGCAGGATGGATTTACCGGAGCCGGTTTCCCCTGTTAGGGCGCAGAAACCGGGCTGAAAGCTGATATCCAGCGACTCAATGAGGACAATATTGCGAACGGAGAGATGTTGCAGCATGCAGGTTACCTCGTCACCAGTCCGGCGTGACCCGTTATTTTTTGACGAACGGCAGGGGGAGAGTCCAGCCGATGAAAATACCCAGCATGGCAAGCGGGATGGCGCCATTGATGGCTACGCCTGCCCCGCTGATACCAAATTGTTTGCCATAGATGAAGCCCAGTGCGGCGAGCAACATGACAATCCATAATCGAGAGATGCGCATAGGATACCTTGGGGTTTTTGAGGTTAGATCAGGTCTTTCAGTTCTTTTCCGGCACGAATGAGCAGATTTTCCCGCTGGTCGGGGCGTTTTAGTTCGCTTTTTTCAACCATCAGGCGGTAGCTATCGGAGTACCATTCGCTCTCCGGGTAGTTATAGCCCAGCACGGCGGCGGTACGTTCCGCATCATCTTGCAGGCCGAGAGAGAGATAGCATTCCGTCAGGCGGTGCAGGGCTTCCTGCACGTGGCTGGTGGTTTCGTAATAATCAATCACGTAGCGGTAGCGGTTGATGGCGGCCAGATATTGATCCCGCTTCTGGTAGAAGCGGCCAATTTCCATTTCCTTTCCCGCCAGATGGTCGCGCACCAGATCGAACTTCAGGCGGGCATCACGGGCGTAATCTGTCTCTGGAAAGCGGGAGGTCACTTCATTGAGGGCTTGCATGGCTTCTTCCGTGATATGCTGGTCACGGGCGACATCCGCGATTTGTTCGTAGTAGCAAAGGGCGATGAGGTAATAGGCGTAGGGGGTATTGCGATCCGCCGGATAGAGTTTGACAAATTGTTGCAGAGCCGGAATCGCGTCGTCATATTCGCGTCGGTAATAATAGCCGTAGGCGGCCATGATTTTGGCGCGTTTTGCCCATTCAGAGAAGGGGTATTCCCGCTCGACTTCCTCGAAGGTTTCAATGGCGTCCTTAACATCCTTCGATTGCATTTGACGGACACCCTGACGGTAGAGGTCTTCAACGGGAAGTACCTGTTTGGGTTCTGCAAACTCATCCTCGTCCTTATCGCCGCAGGCGGTCATGGCCAGAAGCATGAACAGCGCCAGCATTTTCGGGCGGTAGCGCGTCAGAGGAGAGAACGGGTGCCGGAAGGAGACGTCATTGGTGACCATGGGTCGGGTATGCCTTTAACCATCTGCATGAAATGTGTCACGCAGTCTAGTCAATGCGGGCGGCTTGGCAAGCGCAATAGTGATGCGATGGCCTATGCATTTTCTTATGCGAAGGCGTTGATCTCGCTCTCGGCCATGGCTGCCATGCCTTCCAGCGAGCGGGTGGCTTCTGTGAATGCGCCATCCTGCTCCAGCAGGCATTTCACCAGATGGGCGTTGACCGTGTGGCCGGGACGTTCCGCCACCAGTTTGCCGAGGATGGGGCGCCCTGCCAGCGCCAGATCGCCAACGCAATCCAGCATTTTATGGCGGACAAACTCATCCTGATAGCGCAGGCCATCCTGATTCAGGATGGTTTCTTTGCCGACGACTATGGCATTTTTCAGGGAGCCGCCCAGAGCCAGACCTTGTGATTGCAGATATTCCACCTCATGCACAAAGCCAAAGGTGCGGGCGCGACCCAGGGCGTCCTTGAAATGCATGGCGCCAAAATCCACCACGGCATGTTGGCGTGCCACCACGGTATCGTCAAAAGCAATGGTGACATCCATCATCAGGCCATCATGCGGCAGCAGGGTGGCGCGGCTGTGCCCCAGTTCCACGGAGACGGGTTTCATGACGCGCAGGTAACGGCGCAGCGCGGATTGTTCCTGCAGGCCGGCGCATTCCAGCAAAAAGACAAACGGTTCGGAGCTGCCGTCCATGATTGGGACTTCCGGTGCGTCCAGCTCGATGATGACATTATCCACGCCCAGACCGGACAGGGCGGCCATCAGATGTTCTACGGTAGCGATGCTGACGCCATCTTTGGTTAGGGTGGTACCGAGGCGTGTATCTGTCACATAGCGTACATGTGCCGGAACTTCTGGCTGGCCGGGGAGATCTACGCGGCGGAAACGAATGCCGCTATCCACCTCGGCGGGGAGAAGGCGCATCACAACCTCTTTGCCGCTATGCAGACCGGTACCTGCACACCGAACCGGATGACGTACACTGCGTTGATGCGCTTTTAACATAAGCTGTCTTTCTGTTGTGCGTAACGATACAGGATGTACGCTAAAACAGCCGAACCGATGGCGCAAACAACAGTATGTGACGAATTTTTACAGCTACGGCTGGAACTCTCCGGCTTTCAAGCGGTGGACATAGCTGTCCACCATGGCAAACAGTTCCTTGCGCAGTAAAAATAACCCTAGCAGGTTAGGGATAGCCATAGACAGGATGAGCAGATCGGAAAAATCGACCACCAGTTTAAAGTCATCCCCCGGCAGGGCTGCACCAAAAAAGGTGCAGGCGCAGAAGAAAAGATAAAAGACAATTTCACGCTTGCGGCCATGGCCGAACAGATACTCCCAGGCTTTCAGGCCATAGTAGCTCCAGGTGATCATGGTGGAGTAGGCAAAGAGGAAGATGCACACGGATAAAATATACGGGAACCAGTCAAACACGGTGCCGAATGCCTGTGCGGTGAGCAATGCGCCATCTGCACTGCCGCTTTTCCAGACGCCGGTGACGGTGATGAGGACGCCGGTCATGCAGCAGATGACAATCGTATCCAGAAACGGCTCTAGCAGCGCGATGGTACCTTCACGCACGGGTTCCCGCGTTTTAGCGGCGGCGTGGACAATGGGAGCGGAACCCATGCCAGCCTCGCAGGAGAAGGCGGCACGGCGCAGCCCCATGGTCAGTGCCCCCATCAGGCCGCCACCCATGGATTCTGGGGTGAATGCCTGATGGAACATGAAAGCAAAGGCTTCCGGTACCGCAGGAGCATTGGCAATGAGCACTGCCACGCCACCCAGTAAATACACGACCGCCATGAGAGGGACGATGGCCTCCGCCACATGGGCGATGCGCCGGATGCCGCCGATGAGCACCACGGCCACAGAACCGGCAATCAGGGCGGCGACGAGTAGTTTCCAGCCACTATCCGGTGAAAAGCCAATGCTGTTGGTGATCATCGCGGAGGCCTGATTAGACTGGAACATATTGCCTCCGCCAATCGCGCCTCCGATACAGAAAAAGGCAAACAGGCAGGCCAGAAACTTGCCGAGACGGGGCAGGTTACGTCTGGCCAGACCTTTGCTTAAATAATGGAATGCACCACCGGAAATGGAGCCATTGGCATCTACTTCGCGGTAGGAAAGGGACATGGAGACTTCTGCCAGTTTGACGGACATGCCAAGGAAACCCGCCAGCATCATCCACGGGACGGCACCGGGGCCGCCAAAGGAAATGGCCACGGCTACCCCGGCAATATTGCCTAAGCCCACCGTGCCGGAGACTGCCGCGAACAAGGCCTGTCGCTGGGTGACTTCTCCCGGTGCGTCTGGCTGGGCGTAATGCCCACGGGCAATAGCCAAAGCATGACGAAACAGGCGCAGATTGATGAAGCGTAGCCGGAAGGTGAAATAAAACCCGCCAAAAATCATCCAAAAAACAACAATGGGGAAGGGGGCATCTTCCGGCAGGTAGGATTGCAGACCCAGTGAACGGGGGATGGAAAGAATATCCCAGAATAGGAAGGTGCTTAAATGATCAATCAATGCAATAAAGTGACTGCGCAGCGAGGTCAGGGCTTCGTGAGTGGTGGAAGCGGCGGCAAAGGCGGGCGAACTGTCCGACAGGATGCACATGACCAACAAAGTGATCATAGCGGTCTGTGAAGCGCGTTGCCGGAACAAGGCAGAAGAAAAATGTGATGGCATGGTCTTTTCCCTGTGGTTACCTGATTGATAACGTCTATGGGGAGATGGGTCAAGGAAAGCGCAAAAAGGTAGCATGTGCCGCATGGCAAGACTTGCATTGCGGGGCGAAAAAGGTAGGTTGCCAATTGACGGCTATGTGCTGGGTTCTGGCATAGTGGTGAAGGTTGGCCTGCGGGTCATATGAAGCAAAGTGAGCAAACGTAGGGTTCGAGAAAATATGGAGCAGGCATTGGCATGGTTGGTGGAAGTGGTTCACCAGCTTGGGTATATTGGGGTGTTTCTCATGACGTTGGTGGAGAGTACGTTTGTGCCTTTGCCGTCAGAAGTGACCATGATTCCCGTGGGGTATCTGGTGCAACAGGGAAAGATGTCGCTTTGGCTGGTGGTGGTGCTGAGCATTGCCGGAACCGTGAGTGGCGCCTGCCTGAACTACTGGCTGGCCTATGCCTATGGGCGCAAGCTTTTTCTGAAATACGGGCACTGGTTTCGGCTGACAGAAGCGAAAATGCAGTGGATGGAAGATTATTTCGCCAAGCACGGGCCATTATCTATCTTTTTTGGTCGTCTGGTGCCTGGGGTGCGGCATTATATTTCTTTTCCCGCTGGGTTGGCGCAAATGAATTTACGCCGTTTTTGTCTCTATACGGCGATGGGTGGCGGGATATGGATGTTGATATTAATAGGGCTTGGATATTTTTTAGGTGAAAATCAGGCGCTCATTAAGGAATATTTAGTGCCTTTGAAGGCAGGAATAGTAGGGTGTCTGTTGATACTGGGGCTGGGTTGGTGGTTAAAACACCGATTCAGGCAAAATAAACAGAGTATAAACGGGTAAATATGTTATTGAGGTAGGGATTGTCAAAAAACTGACATGTTTCTATGCTACAACAGTAAGTAGGTTTGGTTTAATGTGCAGGAGAGGATTTGATATGAAACTGCATCTTACGATGAAAAATAACGTGAATGTAGACGGTTTCCGGATGCTGGCAGGGTTTCTACTCTGTGCGGCAGTGGTGCTGCTGGATATGCCAGCCATGGCGCAGGGTGATTTTGCCGGAGGTATGTGTGCCGCCGTAAAAATCATGACCGGGCCTGCCGGTAAAGCCGTGGCAACAGCCGGGGTGATTGTGATTGCAGTCGGTGCACTGCTGGGTCGTGTGAGCTGGGGTATGGCCGTGATGATTGCGGCAGGTATTGCCGGTATCTTCGGTGCGCCGAAGATTGCAGAGCTGATTGCATCTGCTTCCGGTGGCACTAGCGGTAGCTTCTGCGGCTAATGAGGCGTACAGGTTAGTGCATACAGCCGCTTCTGGTGGTGGGGCAGTAGCTTCTGCTAAGGGTGCGGTAACGATTGAGTGCTATAAAGAGGGGGGGAGCCACTTCCTCCCCTCTTTACGCTTACGGACCATGAAGGAACAGATCATGCAGCAGAAGGGCACTGGCAATAAACAGTTCTTAAACAGAGGTTATTCCTCTCTGTTGTTGGGTGTGGTTGTTGCTGGCATCTGCTTGCTGTTGCCGGAGCCTGCTTTTGCGCAGGGCGCACTGACGCAAGTGTTGTGTGACATTGTGAATCTGGCGCAGGGAGATATTGGCAGACCTGCAGCAACGGCGGCAGTGTGCGCCATGGCTGTGATGGCGTTGCTTGGGCGAATTTCCTGGGGTGCGTTGATGGTGACGGCTGCCGGGATTGCGATTATCTTTAGTGCCGCACAAATTATGACCGCTATTACATCGCTTGGAAACCCGTGCTAAACGCATGATAGGGTGATGGAGATGCGACAGCGGCGTGAATGGAGTAGGGCATGGCGTTGCTGAAGGCATTGCAGAAAGGTGAAGCTTCGTCCGGTCAGGCGCAAAGCCTTGAGCGTAAGCTTTCTGCGAAAGAGGCCAATAAACAACAGGTGGAAGTACCTGTTTCTGAATTTATTCCCTATGCATGCCACTATGATGGCCACACCTTGCTAACCAAGAATGGCGAGTTGCTGCAAACCGTAAAAATTGTGGGTTTTACCGCAGAATCGGTGGATAAAACCCATATTAGCCTGCGGGATGCGGTGCGTAAGTCGCTTTTTTCTGCGTTTGGCAGTAATGAGTTTGCCGTATGGTTTCATACCATTCGCCGCAAAAAAAGTCTGGATCCCGGCGGGGATTATCCTGTGGGTTTTGCCCGGTATGTCAACCGACGTTGGCAGGAACAGCATGACTGGAGCAATAAGTTCATTAATGAGCTTTACATTACCGTGGTGCGTGAAGGGCAGGCCATGGATATACGCCAGCCGCAACAATTTGTGCAGGCACTATTGCCTGCATTGGAATATCGGCGGAGGGATGAGTTTTTACAAAAAGCACATGGTGAGCTGGAGCAAGCGGTATCGAATATGTTGCAAACACTGGAGCTGTATGGCGCCAGACGATTGGGGTTGAGTGAAAAGCGAGGGGTTACCTATTCCGAGCCGCTGCGGTTTTTGGCAAAAATCATCAATTTGATTGAGCAGCCTGTTCCTTTGCCGATGGAAGATTTATCAACCTATCTGCCGCAACGGAAGATTAGTTTTGGCTACAATGCGTTGGAAGTTCGTGGAGAGGGTGAGCAACATTATGGAGCGGTGCTCACCATTAAGGATTACCGTGAATTAACGACTCGTACGCTGGATAAGTTTTTGCAATTACCGCAGGAATTTATTGTTTCGCAATGCGTGGATTTTATTCATGCAGATGAGGTGAAGCGCGAGTATGAGCATCAAAAAGAGCTGATTGAGCTATCGGAAGATCAGGATCTGGCACGGCTGACCGGGTTAACAGAGATTTTGAACAGCGATCGGGGAAGTCCGATTGATTATGGCGAGCAGCAACTGTCGGTCTTGCTGTTGGAAGAGGATTTGGATGAATTAGATACGGCGGTTGAGCGCGCCATGGAGTCCCTGCGGGAGCTGGGGATTGTGGCCATGCGCGAGGATATTCGGCTGGAGGAATGTTTCTGGTCTTTGCTGCCGGGCAATTTTGCTTTTATCAGTCGCCTGAAGCCTATCAATACCTTGCGTGTGGGTGGGTTTGCCTCGCTGCATAATTTTCCGGCGGGGCGTGCTATTGGAAATTATTGGGGGGCGGCTACCACCATTTTCTACACGGCGGCGGGGACACCTTACTTTTTCAGTTTTCACTCCCATCAGGAACAGCGGATGGGCTGTGGGCATACCATGTTGATTGGGCCTTATGGTTCAGGCAAAACGGCGATGGTGAATTTTTTGTGCAGTGAGGCACAAAAATACCACGGACGGTTATTGTATCTGGATAAGGATGCGGGTTCAGAAATATTTATACGTGCGCTGGGTGGGGAATACCAACGGCCGATGCAGGCCATGAAAACGGGGGCGTTAACACTGAATCCTCTGGGATGGTATTTGCGACATGCGCCCGAAAAACTGGTCTTCTGGATGGAGGCACTGGTGACGGGTGGGCAGGCGTTGCTGGATGCGCAGACCCGGCAGTTGTTGCAAAAGGCATTGGATGGATTTGTGCAGGCAGCAGAGGCTGCCGGGCAGGCGATGACGCTTTCGGGGTTGGCGCAATGGCTGGAACAACAGGGGCAAAAAGGCGTGGCAGACCGGCTGCGACCCTGGTGTATGTATGGGCAATATGGTTGGGCATTTGACCATGCCGAAGATGCATGGACGTTGGATGCTCTGGTGTGTGGCGTGGAGATGGGCGACTGGATGCAAGAGCCTGCGCTGTTGCAGCCGATGATGCTCTACCTGATGGATCGAGTGCAGGCCATGCTGGATGGAACGCCAACAATTGTTGTGATGGATGAAGCATGGCACTTGTTGGATCACCCGATGCTGGCGCATCGGGTGGCCGGATGGCTGGAAATGCTGGAGCGCGAGAATGCGCTGGCGATATTGGCCACAGAATCGGTGGAGCATGCAGAGCAAAGCCGTATCAGTGCGACCATTCTGCAACAGGTGGCAACCCGTATTTATTTGCCGAACCCCAAGGCGGGAGAGGCTTATATGCAGATATTCGGCTTATCCGAACGGGAATACCGTCTGGTGCGGCGGATACGCAAAGATTTAAGGCACTTTTTGCTGAAGCATGATCAGGATGCAGTGATTGCGCAACTGGATCTGTCCGGTATGGATGATATTTTATGCGTATTGGCGAGTACGGTGGACGATCGGTCTGTTTTTCGGCGTATTTTACAAGAATATGGTGAAAGACCAGAGGACTGGTTGCCTGTGTATCAATTGCAATGCGCACGCCAGAGGGAACAAAAGGCGCAGGGACGGCAGCATGCGAATGGGTAAAAAGCAAGACATGCGAAAAAGGAAGGCGCCACCGAACGTGGGTCTAAAAGATACGCTGCGCCGATTGCATGTCATGTGTATGCTGCTGCTAAGCTATATTATTCTGCTGGGTTTTGCTACGCCGGCGGAAGCAGCAGCCCCTGTTGGTGCGAACGATGGGGTGTATGTACAGGAGGGGGCATGGACGCCAAATATTTATGGTGTGGTGCTGGGCAATGACGTGGATCCCGATGGGGATGGCTTGAGTATCTATAATGTCGTGACGGCGAATTTTTATGTTGGATCTCAGGGGCCTTATACGACCAAGGGGCAGGTTAGTTTTAATGCGGCAGGCCGAACCCTGTATTACAAAGCCTGTCCGTTCAATTTACAGCCCGGAGAGTATGAGCGGGATTATTTTGTCTATCAGATTACAGATGGGTACGGAGAAAGCACGAATGTACTGGTGATGGTGACGGTTGTTGGGGTGGAAGGTGACCCTTGCGGCGGTGGCGGCGGTGGCGGCGGTGGCGGCGGTGGTGGCTCAGGTGGGCCTGGCGCAGGTGGGCCTGGCGCAGGTGGGCCTGGTTCAGGTGGGCCTGGTTCAGGCACGGGAACGGGTAGTGGTGCACCAGGTGCACCTGGATCTGGTAGTGGAAGTGGTTCCGGGAGTGGGTCCGGTTCTGGTTCTGGTTCTGGCGCGGGCGGCGGCGGATTGGGGTTCGGTGGGGGGAGTTGCTCGCTGGATTATTCTGTCGAGTGCGATATGTCACCGATTGCCAAAGAAGAACTGACCGGGGCATTGCAGAGTACGACCTTTAATCAGGAAGGGTTTTTGATTGTTCCCACCATTTTTTCCTCTGTGGTGTGCATTGTGGAATCCACCAGTGCTGAAGTGTTTGGGGATATGTGGTGCGCCATTAGTGAGGGGGTTCGGGAGCCGTTAGGAGCGGCGATTACCATTTTTATTATTCTATCCGGTCTGGTGTTTACACTGGGTTTGATGCCGATGACTGCCAAAGAGTTGGGCTTGCGGGTATTGAAGATTTGTCTGGTGTGGGTCTTTGCCGTGCATTCGGAGTTTGGTCTGGAATTGGCCTATAAGTTCTTCATGACGGTGGTGAAAGATGGCATTGGTCTGGTGCTGACCAACCCAGAAGCGGCGGAAACGACCGTGGACGGTATTATTAACCGGTTGGATGACTTAACGAAATATCTATTCCCGATTAATCAGGTGAGTACAACCGGGCAGTTTATTACCGGTGGATTGGGTTTGATTTCGGTGATGAGCGGCGCGCCCGGCGGTATTATGGTGGGGACGGCGTTGATTTCTCAGGCATTTATGATGCTATATGTGTTTGCGCGTACCATTATTACTTATCTGGTGGCGGTGGTGGCCTTAACCTTTTTGCTGAGTCTGGGGCCGATTTTTGTCAGTCTGGCGTTGTTTCAGCCGAGCAAAGGGATTTTTGAAAAATGGCTGAGTCAGCTTATTTCGTTCGCGCTGCAACCGATGCTGATTTTTGCCTATATTGCGCTGGCACAGAAATATATGGTGAATGTGTGGGATGAACTGCCCACCCTGTTGCAGGCGATTGGACAACTGGCGCCGTGTGATGATTGTAGCGAGCGAATGGTAGGCGCGGCAGGCGTTGGGCTTGACCAGAAAATGTTTGTGTGGGTACAGGAGATGGGCAATTGCTTTACGGAAGGTTTGGCCGATAAATGCCCGTATATGTCTGCGGATTATAACTGGGTGGATGGCATGGGGCAATGGACCGACCTGATGCGAACCTTGGGCGCGACCGCCCTGCTGGTATATGCAACCATACAGTTTGTGGATATGGTGCCGGAGATTGCGCGGCAGTTGACCTCTAGCGGAGCGAAAGTGCTGCGTATTGGTGGAAACTGGAACCCACAGAAAATGACGGGAATGGGGCCGACACTGAATATGCGGGGTGAGGCACTGCCGACCCAGTTGACGCAACAGCTGGAAGCCATGAAAGATAAAGGTGAGCTGGACGTGGTGCGGCAAAGCATTATGGATAACAAGTTTTTCACGGCAGAGGGGGCAGATGCGCAGAAATTATTGGGACAACGCTTTGGGCAGGTTATGCAAAGTCTGACAGCCGTGAACGTAGCGCCTAAGAAGTAGGGATGCGCCTGTGAATATTTTGCCTGAGGAACCCCTTGGCAAACGCAAGATATAGTATATACTAACATCAGGTTAACCTGAATGTAGTTTGTTTCATGGCCGCAAAACCCAAGGCAGGCAAAAAAGCAGGAGCCGATGCCAGCAGCAAAAACTGGTATGCGGATCGCTACCAATTTATGAAAGTGCAGCGTAACATGCTGGCGCTGGTGACGGTTTGTGCGCTGGCGATTACGCTGTTGGCGGTATTTAACGTGTCCCAGTTGGCTCCACTGAAGTCTGTGCAGCCGTTTGTGGTGCAGACGGATAAAGTGACGGGAATTACCAAGGTGGTTAAACCGTTGGAGAAGCATGAACTGACAGCGCGGCAGGCATTGAGCGAGTCGTTTTTGGTGCAATTTGTGCAAGCTTATGAAAGTTACGATTATTACCTGTATCAAACCAATTACGAGTTGGTGCAGTTGATGTCGTCTGAGGCGGTGTTTGAGGATTATTTTAATAATATTTCTCCCGAAAAGAATCCCGGTAGTCCGCTGAACCGGTTTGGCAGGCAGAGCCGAAAATTTGTGACGATTAAATCGGTCAGTGTGTTTTTGTCTGAAGATCCGTTAAAGCCGCACACGGCGCAGGTGCGTATACGTACGCATGTGGAAGGGCGCGCCCGGCACGGGAATCCGGACGAGCATCTAGTGGTATGGGTAGCGTTTGTCTATGACGCGGTGCCATCCAATGATCAGGATCGGTATAAAAATCCATTAGGGTTTCAGGTGGTGTCGTACCGACTGGATAAGGAGACCAGCTAGCATGGGACAGGGTATGCGTAGGCAGCAAGCGTGGGCATGGGCGGCGGTAGCGTTGGGGATGTGGGTGGCGATGCCGTCTGCCAGTGCGAGTAATCCTCTGGTGACGGATAGCCGCATTAAGACACTGGTTTATAGTGAAAATGAAGTCTTCCCATTGGTGACCTATTATGGGTACCAGTCGAATATTGAATTTGGGAAAAATGAAAAGATTCGCACGATATCGGTAGGCGATCAGGTGGCGTGGCAAATTATTCCGGCGGGGCGTTATTTGTTTATCCGTGCGATGCATGATTCTGCACGTACGAATATGACCGTGATTACGAATAAGCATACCTACCAGTTTGACCTGATTTCCCGGCCCCGTACACGTGCGGATGGTGAGTTGTCCTATGTCATGCGGTTTTATTATCCGAATGGTGGCGAAGCTGCCAATGGTGCGATGCCTGCCATGATGCCAATGGCGGGAGCCATGCCGCCAGTCGGGATGCAGCCGATGGGAGCACCGGTGGTGCCTCCGTATTATGCGCCGCCTGCAAGCATGACGGCACCGGTCGCGCCCGTTGCGGCAAATGCCATAGAGCCTGTTATGGCTACTGCGCCTGCCGCTTCTGCCATGCCAGCGGGAGAGCCGGGTATGTTGCTGCCGCCAACTCAGCCTGTAACGCCGGAACCCATATTGCCAATGCAGCAGGCGATGCCAGCGCAAGGGCAGCAGCCTTGGCAGCCAGCATCCGGCACGGCGCCGATGGCAGCGCATTTGCCGCCCGGAGGCATGAATTATCATTACACGTTGAGCGGGCCAGAAACGCTGGCGCCGCTGAAGGTCTATGACGATGGAAGGCAAACCTATGTCGTCATGGCGAACCAGACCATGTGGCCGTCTTTCTTTGAGGTGGATGCAACCGGTGCGGAGCGCCCGGTACAGGCGACCCGACAAGGTGAAGCCTGGGTATTGCCGGTTGTTGCTGCCAAGTTGACGGTGCGTCAGGGGCAGGATGTGGTTTGTCTGTACAACGAGGCTCTGACTGGAGCGCAACAGGTATCCGGGCTGAGGTAAGCATATGGTGAATCAGCAGCAGCAGGGTGGGGATGAGGAGCAGGGCTTTCCTGATTTCACGGAAAATACTGCGGATACACAAGCCGCCAGTAAAAGCAAGCTGGATGCCGGAGCGCCGGCGGTAGGGGCGTCTCCTGGTAAGACAATGGCAATACTGGCCGTATTGTTGCTGGGGGCGGGGACAATCATTTACATGATTTTCAACGGAGAAGAGCCGCCACCAGAGGAATTGGCGAAGCCGCAGGTGGCAGATGTTCGCAAAGAAAAAGCTCCGCCCCCGCAGCTGCCACCTGCGCCGATAGAGGTGCCACCTGAGCCGGTGATTACACCGCCCCCGGTGGTTGTGCCTCCGCCTCAGTTAACGAATGTAGATGTGCAAACGACCGGCCAGCCTACTCCTGATGAAATGGCGCGCAAGTCACGCGAACAGGCGCAGTCTGTTGTACTGAAAAATGGCGGCGGGTTGTTTGGAGGACGGAAAAAGAAAGAGGATGAAGATTCCCGCAAGTTGCCAGAGCATAATGACCCGAACAGTGCCTTTATGGCGCAGGCGGTACGTAGTTCGGAAGCAGAGACAGCAGAGGCCAGCTTTATTGGCAATTTGGGCAATACGATTGCTCAGGGCAAGGTCGTGGATTGTGTGCTGGAGACGGCCATCAATACGGATTTGCCGGGGACGCTGCGTGCCATTGTCAGCCACGATATATTTGCCGAGCATGGTACGGATGTGATGATTCCCAAGGGGTCGCGTCTGATTGGAACTTACAATACCGGGATTTTGCGCGGGCAGGATCGGGTGTTTATTGTCTGGACGCGGTTGATTCGGCCGGATGGGATTGATATTCAGATTGGTTCACCCGGCATTGATGCCATTGGCCGTGCGGGGGTAAAAGGGGATGTGGATAATAAGTTTATGGAAATCTTCTCAGGGGCAGTATTAACCAGTGCACTGGCATTTGGCGCTGCATCCGTTGTGGAAGCGACCACGGATAATGCATCGACCACGCAAACCAGTAGTATTGGGGCAGGATTGGGGCAGGGTGGTTTTAACTCGACACAGGGTAGTCCTGCGGCAATTGCATCCAACCAGTTCGCTAATCAGGCTTTTCAGACCGGGCAAAAACTGGTGGATACTTATTTAAATGTGAACCCGACCATTACCATTCCGCAGGGGACGTTGATGAAAGTATTTGTGAACCGGGATTTGATTTTCCCCTCAGGGTTGACGCAAAACCTGCAAATGATTCCATGAAGCGGGATGGCAGGGGATTATTAACCTGCGGTGGCTAGGCTGACGAGTGTTGATGTATGATCTGGCTGTGGAAGGTGCTGAGAACCTATGCCGCAGGTAAACTGATAGCCTTGCTACATGAGGATGAAGGCAAATGAGTAGCTTAACCGCACTGGACACCTACCTGTTGCCGCTGGCCGCCTATTTTCAGGAAGAGGGAGTGAGCGAAATTTCTATCAACCGCCCGAAAGAGATATGGGTGGAAAGCTATGGAGAAATGCGGCGGGAAGAGGTTTCTGCCTTTGATTTGGATCACCTGAAATCTTTGGCGCATCTGGTGGCGCAGTCTACAGAGCAAATGGTATCGGAAGAAAAGCCATTGCTTTCTGCGACACTGCCGCAGGGGTATCGGATACAGGTGGTGTTTCCCCCCGCGTGTGAGCCACGCACGGTGGCCATGTCTATCCGCAAGCAAACTATTTTAGATTTTGATCTGGATAAGTATGAGGCGCTGGGGGCGTTTCAGAGTACGCTGGTGCGAGAGGAGGGGGATCCACGTGACCGGCATTTGCGCCAGCTTTTGGATGCCGGAGAAATTAAAGAGTTCATTATCCGGGCGATTCAGTACAAAAAGAACATCATCATTAGTGGGGGTACCTCGACGGGGAAAACCACTTTTATGAATGCGGCTCTGAAAGAGATACCGCCGAGCGAGCGCATTATTACCTGTGAAGATGCGCGGGAAATTCAGATTGACCATATTCCTAACCGGGTGCATTTGCTGGCATCCCGCGGGGGGCAAGGGCGTGCCGGAGTGACCATGCAGGACCTGATTGAAGCCTGCCTGCGGTTGCGGCCAGACCGGCTGATTGTAGGGGAATTGCGGGGAAAAGAAGCCTTTACCTTTATGCGGGCGGTGAACACGGGGCATCCGGGTTCGGTTTCGACATTACACGCGGATACACCGGCTTTGGCATTTGAGCAGTTGATTCTGATGATTATGCAGGCGGGATTGGGCATTACCCGCGAGCAGATACGGGAATATGTGCATAATGTAGTGAATGTGGTGGTGCAGTTGAAGCGCGGAGAGCGGGGACGGCGATTTGTGTCCGAAATCTATTTCAAGAGCGATGTGGAAGCGAAAGAGGAGCATTATAGCTTCCGGCAGTAACGCGTAAAAACCTGCGGATTCTGTCATGAAATTGTCAAAAATACGCGCTAAAACCATGGGTGGGAGAGTGCGGACAGGATATGTGCGCCTCGTTTGTGATGACAGCGATTTGAGTGCCCCATGAGTGTAAAGATACTTGCGAATGCCAGCCCCTTCCTTGCGGCTCAGCCCTGGGCAAAAGAACTGGATGAACCGGAAGGGTTTCTACGGCATCGGGCGGAAGTGGAGGCCTATTGCCAACGTATATTGTCAGATGCAGAAGCACATGTGTGGACCGTGGCCAACCGTTCGGCACGCGTCAGGCAGTTTTATCAACAGAAGCCTGAGGCGTTGGTGAAAGAATGGCAGGCGCAGCAGCAGATGCTGGAGCGGCTGCGCGAGGTGGAGGGAATTGTCCTTTATCTACGGGATCGTTATGACACATCGCCACAGGGCGAGGTTTCTGCGCTGTCTGAGGCGGTAGAGAGCGCGGCTCGGATGGGTGACCTGCGACTCAGGGCGATCCAGCAGATGTCAGAGGCTCAGCGGGAACAGGCAGAGACCGTGCTGGCAGTGCGTATGTATCGGCCCACCATTTGGGAATGGCTGACCAGCCCGTTTCGCCCACGTACCCGTGCTAAAGAGCTCGATTCGCTACAGGCGGATACCAGTATTCCCAACGCCTTTCAGGAGCTGTTGCAACAGGCAGCCAGATGGCAGGAGAACCCAACGCTACAGGCATATGCGGAGAAACAGGAACAACGCGCAATGGAGGCGCGTCGGCTTTCTGGTCGTCTGGAAGCAGGGGTTCGTGCGTTTCAGCGTGGAGAGGCGAGCGCGGCAGATATAGACGCGTTGGCGCGACAAATGCGTGAATTATATCACCTGCAGGGGGAGACAGATAAAATGCCTGCCCCGGTGGCCGAAGATAATGGGCTGCGTGCCAGATTAGGGCGCTGGTGGCAACGTGTGACGGGGCAGGCGCCTGCAGAGCCGCCTGCTTTAGTGACCCGACAACGCAGCACGATGCAGCTTTGGGAAGCTGTTTCCAGAGAGCAGGCGGTGGGTGACAAACCGGAACAAGTATTGCAGGAAATGGAGCATCTGGCGGCTGGAAGTGCCCGGTTGCTGGCCATGCGTGAAGAACTGATGGCATGGCGTGCAGCCTTGCCGCCACTGGCTCCCCTGAGTCAGCAGGAGGGAGAGGAACTGTACCGACGGGCAGCAGACTGGTTGCAGTATCAGGAGCTTCCAGCCAGCCTGGAGGGGTTTGGCAAAGAGCCATTTGCCCATGTGACGGCGGAATTGCGGAATATGCCGGGTATGAGACGGCGCGGAGTGGCGCGTCTACAGACGGATGGGGATATGGTTCTGTATGCCCATCAGGATGGAACGTTGGGGCTATTGCAAACGCTATTGCATGAATTGGGGCATGTGGAGCTTTATGCAACGGCGCGTGCCGCGCATGGCGCGAAGCATGGTGCGGTGCCGATGCATGCCGGCATTGAGGGCAATGCCAGTTCTGCCATCCACGAAACCAAGGCGGCTCTGAATGAGATGTTGTTTTACAGCCTGATGCAGCAGATACGCCCGAATGATCCAGTATTGCAGCAGCATCTGGAGGTACACCGTTTGCTGTTGGCGACGGATGCGACGCAATCTGTGGAGCGTTTGCGCGCAGAAGTGGCCGTGCGTCAGGTTTTGGAACATTTGGGGGATGCATCGGTCAGCCCGGCGCAGTTGCATCAGCACATGAAGCAGGCCGTGGAACAGGCGGCACCGGCGTATGTGGAATACCGGCGTCGTACCAGCAAAGATGACGCCGCGCGTCAGCACTGGGAGCAGTATCCGCATTTGATGATCAGTGACGATATGATGCATGAGCGAGCGTTTCGGGGGGCATCGTATGCGCTGGCGGCCAATGCGGTATTTCCATTATATATGCAGCCAGACGGCGTGTTGGCAACGCCGGAGCTGTGGCGTACTGTCCATCATGCCATGATGCAGGCGTTGCGAGCGGATGTGCAGGCGGGTCAATCGAAGGCACTGACCGTACAGGCGGTGGAGCAGCATATAGACAAGTCTTTAGGGGTACAACGGAACCATGTGCTGGAGCAGGTGTTGGAGCATATGGGACAGCGGATGCAGCAGTTGCGTAGCCAGATAACGCCAGAGGAGACGGAAGTCGCCCAGCCCTCTGCCTCTGACACATTACAGCCAGACGTGGATGCTCCTCTGGTGGGAGCCGCAGTGGCTGGCATGCACGCGAATCACGCAGGCAAGGAGCGTTAGGTTCAATCCATTTTGAGCTTTTGGAGAGCTGTAAATGGCAGTTTGGGGCGCTTCGATGTGCACCTATGCCACGCAGGTCAGAGCATATAGCATTGTCATTCCACCATATGCGAAGAGGAGCTTGAACGTCTTACTTGGTGAACCCTTCGGGTGTTATGTGCGCTGCGCGAGACGTATCCTGTGATAGCTTTTCTGCTTCAACTGCTTGCATGGAACGATTCAGCGCTTCAGCTAACGGTTGATAGTCAAAATCAAGTTTATCCAGAAACTCGGCGGCCTGACCACCTGCTGCTTTGACGCGGCTTTCACTCCCTGAACCGGATAGCATGACTCTGGCGATGCCCGTACCCGCTAATAGCCGAAGTAAGTCCATTCCAGAGTGCCCTGCCCCGGTGTCATTATCTGTGATAATGGCATCAGGGATATGACGTGATGGGCGCTGGTTAGTGAGTGGGCTATGGATGTCAATTCCCATGTGAATAAGAACGTCATTCACGGAGGCAAACGTTTGAACATCACCCTCAGAAAAATCTGTTGTATCCAGTATGGCATCTACGACAGACGTACGCCAGTTTTGTGCATCGTCAACAATATATATACTAGGCATAAGCTATCCTCCAATCATGTACGGCGCCAATGTAGCAGGTGTTGTTGACATTTTTGTGACGGATTGTTCTTTGGAGGTGGATACTCTTCACGCAATGGTAACTCCTGTCGGCTAAGGTAGCCTGTGAACAAGCCTGTGGCGTGGTTGCCGCAGGGGTGAACAGCATGGTATTTTTGTCTCTGCTATGAGTCAGTTAAGCGATCGTTCCGATTTTTATAACCGCCTGCTGTTGGCCGTGACGGTCACGGTGATTGTGGGTATTCCTACCTATGCGGGGATGCTGGGAACGGCTGTGATGTCTGCCCCTGAATATACCTGGGCATTTATTAGTAACCCACCGTATTTGTGGCAGACCTATCAGGCATTGGTGGGCTATTGGCTGCAATATGCCGGGCAGTTGCAGGTTGATATGCACGTGAAGCTGATAGGCCCAACGGTTGGGGCATTGTTGGCCGTTGGGGGGAAGCTGTTCCTGTTCCGGGCGCCGTTGATGGATTTTCGACCCTTTAAGAAAAAAGAATCGGTGCATGGGGATGCACACTGGGCGACGCCGGCGGAAATTAAAAAGGCCGGGTTGTTTGCCAAGGAAGGGGTGCTGTTGGGGCAGTATAAACCCGGCAAATATTATATTGCGGATGGTTTCCAGCACTTGCTGCTGTTTGCGCCAACCGGTTCTGGTAAAGGGGTGGGTTTTGCGATTCCTAACCTGTTGTTCTGGCAGCAGAGCTGCTGCGTGCATGATATTAAGCTGGAGAACTGGGAATTGGCGTCTGGCTGGCGTGCCAGTCAGGGGCAGGATGTGTATGTGTGGAACCCTGCTGACCCGAACGGGATTACCCATTGTTACAACCCACTGGACTGGATTAGTACCAAGCCGGGGCAGATGGTGGATGACGTACAGAAAATCTCCAACCTGATTTTGCCAGAGCAGGAGTTCTGGCAGAACGAGGCGCGATCTCTGCTGGTGGGGGTGATGCTGTATTTATGTGCCGTACCGGAGAAGGTGACGTCTTTCGGGGAAGTGGTGCGCACCATGCGTAGCGATGACGTGACCTATAATCTGGCTGTGGTACTGGACACGATTGGGAAGAAGATTCACCCGGTAGCCTATATGAACATTGCCGCCTTTTTGCAGAAAGCGGATAAAGAACGCTCCGGGGTCGTTTCGACATTGAACTCCGGGTTGGAACTGTGGGCGAACCCGCTGATTGATACGGCCACAGCATCGTCTGACTTTAACGTATCCATGTGGAAAAAGAAGAAAATCACCGTGTATTGCGGGGTGACCCCGGACAACTTGCAGCGTCTGCAACCGTTGCTACAGGTGTTTTATCAGCAGTGTACGGATATTTTGACCCGTCACATGCCGAAGCCGGATGAACCTTATGGCGTATTGTTTCTACTCGACGAGTTTCCAACGCTTGGAAAAATGCCGCAGTTTGAAGCGGGGATTGCATATTTCCGGGGGTATCGGGTGCGGTTGTTCCTGATTGTGCAGGATACACAGCAGCTGAAGGGCATTTATGAAGAAGCGGGGATGAACTCGTTTCTCTCCAACGCGACCTACCGTATTACCTTTGCCGCGAACAACGTGGAGACAGCCAATTTGATTTCCCAGTTGATTGGGAATAAGACGGTTGTCCAAGAATCGCATAACCGACCTAAGTTTCTGGATTTGAACCCTGCATCCCGTACCATGCACGTCTCCGAGACGCAGCGGGCATTGCTGTTGCCGCAGGAAGTGATTGGGTTGCCACGGGATGAGCAGATTATTTTGATTGAATCGCAGCCGCCGATTCGATGCGGGAAGATTTTTTACTTTAAGGACTCGTTTTTTACCAAGCGGTTGATGAAACCGGTGCCGATTCCGGAGCAGGAGCCGTACGACCCGCGCAAAGGGCAGGGTGGGGATGAACCGCCGCCGGATGATGCGGGTTCTGGTAAGGCTGCCAGCAAAGCCGGGGCAAAACCGGGTGCGAAGCCGGGCGGCAAACCGGGAGGGGCGAAGCCTCCGGCACCGCCTGCCCCACCGAAGCCTCCAGCGCCTCCACCGCCACAGGCGAAACCTGCCGAGGCACCGAAGGCCATTGAAGAGAAAAAGGCCAACCCTTTTGATTTACCTCCAATGCCACCAAAGAAAGAAGCTGCGGCAGTCCCCAAACCTGCGGCAGCAGGGGGCAACCCGTTTGATCTGCCACCATTGCCACCCAAGCCTGCGGCGGCGAAGCCGGAGGTTGCGAACCCTGCGGCAGCAGGGGGCAATCCGTTTGATCTGCCGCCATTACCGCCCAAGCCTGCGGCGGCGAAGCCGGAGGTTGCGAACCCTGCGGCAGCAGGGGGCAATCCGTTTGATCTGCCGCCATTACCGCCCAAGCCTGCGGCGGCGAAGCCGGAGGTTGCGAAACCTGCGGCAGCAGGAGGCAACCCGTTTGACCTGCCGCCATTACCGCCCAAGCCAGCGGCGGCGAAGCCGGAGGCCGCGAAACCTGCGGCAGCAGCAGGGGGCAACCCGTTTGACCTGCCGCCATTACCGC
>CAZIGK010000003.1:127085-152146 GCA_964538615.1 uncultured Rickettsiales bacterium
AACCTGCGGCAGCAGCAGGGGGCAACCCGTTTGACCTGCCGCCATTACCGCCCAAACCAGTGGCGGCGAAGCCGGAGGCCGCGAAACCTGTGGCAGCAGGGGGCAACCCGTTTGACCTGCCGCCATTACCGCCCAAACCAGCGGCGGCGAAGCCGGAGGTTGCGAAACCTGCGGCAGCAGCAGGGGGCAACCCGTTTGACCTGCCGCCATTACCGCCCAAGCCAGCGGCGGCGAAGCCGGAGGCTGCGAAACCTGTGGCAGCAGGGGGCAACCCGTTTGACCTGCCGCCATTACCGCCCAAACCAGCGGCGGCGGGTACAAAATTTGGGCCAGCGGTACCTCCACCCAAACAGCCACCGAAGCCCGCAGTGGCTGCGCCAATGACCGAGGTGATGGTTGAAGGCGCGTACAAGGCGAGCGCCGATGATGGGGAACAAGGAGGAAATACCGGAGGGTCTGCTCCGGCCGGATCGTATGGTTCCTCCACACAGGGGGATAACCACGGGGGAAATCATGGTGCCACGGGAGGCAGTGGGGGAGGTTTCCCTGTTCCGCCTGTTGCCCCCGGTTCTCATGCCGCGCCAGCGGCTGCATCTACCAGTGCGCCTACTGGTGGGGGCAGCAAGCCTGTCTTTATGCCCGCTATTCCCATGACGCCTTCGCAGCGTCGGGAGAAGGAAATGCAGGAAAAGAACGAGTGATAGGGCATGGGCCTGCTACCGTTGCCTTGCAGGAGAGGCAATAGGCCGATGGGTAACGGGGATATTTTTCATCTGAAAATATGGCTTAGCTGTTCCAGCGCATGGTGGGTCAGGGCATCTGTTGTGAATTGGGGGATGGTCTCCTGTCGGAAGGTACCCTGAAAGCCGAAACCCTGCATGAGTTGCTGATAGAGCGGTTGCAGCGCTTGCGTTAAGCTATTGGGGAGTGGGCGGAGGCTGCGCAGAATCAGGGATAATTGCCGGGGAGCTATACTGGCGGTGGGGTTTTCTGGCCCGCGCCACAGCCCTTCTAATTGTAGGGGGCCGGTGTGACGGAACTCCAGTTCCAGTAGGAAATGCTGGGTGGCCGTGCCATCTTCGTGCCGCAATTTGCCCTCCTTGCGTTGGTAAATGAGCAATGGGCGCACTTCGCCTCCTTCTGTCCAGAAGGGGGTGAGATGGAGATTCCACGGTTGATCGGGCGCGGTTTGTGGCAGTTGTTGCAGGCTTTGGCCGAGCTGTTGTAGCTCCCCTTGCAGGCGTTGCAGCAGAGGCTGGAGTTCCTGTTTTTGCTGAAGCTGTTGCCAGATATCTTCCCCCAGCCAGCGGGTGAGGGGTTGACTGCCTTTCAGGGCGACCAGAAACAGCAGAGTAGTATCCAGTAGCAGATTGTTCATGCGAGGGAGACGCTGTTCCAGTGCGGGCAGAAGAATCGGGAGATGCTGCCCCAGTTGTTGCATGAGTTGTTCCAGCGTATGCCAGCGAGGGAGGCGTTCCGCCAGGGCGGCGGGTGGTGTGTTGGGAGTGGTGATGGGTTCCAGCGTGAATTGGAATTGTTCGCCATCCTGAAGGGGGATGTTGGGTGCTAACTGGAAGGTGCCAATGGGGGTGATGAGTTGTGGATGTGGCTGCCCGGAGAGCTGCTGTACCTGTCCGGAAAGGATGGTTTGCGGAAGCAGGAAGGGGGTGGGGGATGCAGGCGTCGTCTGCGTGATGGTGGTGGAAGAGGGCTGGGAATGGACAGGGACGTAGCTGCTTACCTGCGAGGGGGGGACTGACGAGGGGGGGACTTGCGAGGGGGGGATGGATATCTGGCTGGGAGGAGCCGATGTGGAGGATGTTAGTGCAGATGCACTACCCGTGGGAGCCCCGTAACTGAGAATGCGTAGGAACCAATGGTTGGGAGGCTGACTGGGAGTGGGAGCGGTGATATTGCCGGATGCTGGGGTGGCAGGATGCGTGTGAATACTGGTCTGTGCGGGTGTGGCAAGAGGGAAATGGCCGGTGACGGCGGGAGAGGCAGGTGAAGCGGGGAGTGCAGGGGCAGGTTCACGGGCGGTATGTGCCGCGGTGGAGGGTGGTATTTGGCCGTTTGCCTGCGTGTGTGTGGCAGGAAGGGAGTGACCGGTGACGGTGGGAGAGGCAGGTGAAGTGGGGAGTGCAGGGGCAGGTTCACGGGCGGTATGTGCCGCGGTGGAGGGTGGTATCTGGCTGCTTGCCTGCGTGGGCAGAAGGGCGGTGGAGGTGTCTGCTGGCATGGCTGTGCTGGCGGGGGGGGAGGCGGGTGCGAGAAAGGTTTGCAGGCGTTGTACCAATAGATCGCGCAGTTGTTGTTGTTCCGGGCTGCTGTGGCTGAGGGTGGCATAGAGCAAGCTACCAATCGGCAGGCGAGGCGCAGGTGGGTTGCCCTGAAGGGGTTGTTGCGTGGCAAGCTGTTGGGCTTCTTGTTTCAGGCTGAGTTGGCGCAAGTGGTTATAGCCTTCTGGTTTACGCAGTTCTGCTTCGGCCTGAGGTTGGCCGGGCAAGGTGGCGTCCGGGCTGTGGGTGGGGCGGGTGAGTTGTCCAACCGGAATATGCGAAACCGTGAGGGGGCGAATGGCGGGTAGATCCTGTCCCGGTTGCTGGATTAGCCGGATGAGCATGTCGCTGCCGCGTTGCAGGTGGCGTAGCAGTGCGGCTTCTGCTTTGAATTGCAGAACCCCAAGCTTGGTGTTGAGTAGCACTTTGCCATCGGGCAGCAGTTCTTCCACTTTGCCTTCCAGCAAAGCGCCTTCCGGCAGGTTGTGCAGTACATCTGCCGGGATGGGACGATGCTCCCGCGGGCCAGTACCGGTGGGTTGGCTAATACCCAGCAGGGGCGTGACGCTGAACCCCACCATCTTTACGTTACCCCCTGCGTGTCATGAGTTTGACGGAAAGTGCGGCGGCATCCGTTGCGGCGGTGGTGCCGGGGGCGCGGTTGATGATGGAGTCTTGCTGGCGGATGGCTTCCCGCACTTTATTGTCTTTACGGATAATGCCTGCCAATGTGGGATCGAACTTGAGAAAGTTTTTGCAGGCAGACTGTAAAGCCGCGAAGGTTTTTTCGCCTTCTTTTTTATTGGCAACCTGATTGACGGCGACCATCACTTCCAGATTGGGCACATCTCGACGTGCCAGTTTGATGAAGGCGTAGGCATCGGTCAGGGAGGTGGGTTCATCCGTCATGACCATTAACACGCGGTTTGCCAGTGAGCAGATGAAGCGTGCATGCACATCTACTCCGGCGCCTAAATCCAGCAGTACCATATCATAGTGACGGGAAAGGGTGGCCATATCCCGCCCGAACTGTCGGAGTTTTTCGGTCGGCAGGCTGCCCAGCGCGCCGGAGCCGGAACGCCCTGCCAGCACATCAAATCCACCGGATTCATAGGGAGTGACGCATTGTTCCAGCGTAGCTTTGCCCGCAAAATAGCGGGCGAGGTCTTGCTCGACAGACAGGCCTAGTTGCACATCCACATTGGCCAGTCCGATATCGCCATCGAACAGGAGGACGCGGCGACCCGAACGGGCGATGAGGTGCGCCAGCGTGATAGACAGCCAGGTTTTGCCTACCCCTCCCTTGCCGGAAGCGATGGCGAGCATGGAATTGGGCATACGGTTGCTGGATGCAGGGGAATCAGTCATGGGGTAGCCTCTCTTAGGGGTGGGCAATCAGGTTCTGTGCATGGTACTGCAAGAGCAGTTGCGCCAGTTTTTCAGCAGACATGGGGTGAAGGGGGTCTACCGCACCGGGATGCTTGCTGAAGTGCGAGATTTTGAAGTTCCCCGCATGGGTGGCGGTGAGCAGGCTACCAAGCCTGCGGGCGGCATCCAGCTTGGTGAAAATCACCCGTTGGGTGCCAAGGTAAGCAAAATTGGCGGCAATGTCTGCTGCATCTGCGGCGTCCATACCGGCGGGCAGAACCAGCACAGGTTCTATATCTGAGCAGGAAATCCAGTGCCCCAGTTCTTGCAGGCCTTCCTTATCAAAGGCGTTGACGCCATAACTATCAATGATGATTTGGGCGCCTTTGCGGTGGCGTTTGATCAGGCTGGCCAGTTCTTCCGGCGAGTGGGCGACCAGCATGCGGGTGCCCAAAATATCCGCAAATGCACCGAGCTGTTCTACGCCTGCAGGTTTGGCGTGATCGGTAGAAGCGAGGATGACCGGGATATCCTGTAGCACGCAGGAGGTGGCGAGCTTGGCGGCAGACATGGTTTTGCCCGCACCCGTGGGACCAATGAACATCAGGGGGTCTTGTCCTTTACCCAGGGGAAGAGGCTCAAAGTCAAAGCTGGCTTGCAAGACATCCACAAACAGGTATTCCAGCGAACTGCTGGGTACGTGCTCTGCGGTGCGGTTGAGTTGTTGCAACAGATATTCCGGCGCATTGTGGTAATGCAGAGCCTTGGCAAATACTTTGGTGATTTGTTTTTTCTCTGCATCTGTCAGGGGGCGCCCCGTATGGCGCGGTGTGGTGGATTGTTGCGTGGCGGGTTTGACAGCAGAGCGGCTTGCCTGTGGTTGGGTTGCGGGTTTGCCGGAGGCGGGTTTTGCATGTTGTACAGGTGTGGGGGGGGGTGATTCTGCTTGTGCCTCTTCCCGCGCTTCGGCGACCAGTTGGCTGATCCAGTCCGTGTCTTCTTCACGCTCTGTCGCGGCGGTGAGTTTGAAGCCTTTGTCCCCCGACAGACGGGTGGTGGAAATGATGACGGCATCATCGCCAAGGGCAAGGCGGATTTGCCGCATGGCATCCTGCATGGTGGGGGCGATGAAGGTTTTTAGCTGCATCGGGCTTGTTCCTTACAGACGGGATAAGAAGGCTGCGTGGATGCCTGCCTGCGCAGGCATGACGAGGGGTGGGTTGTGCGGGTGACGGGAAGCGAGGACAGGAGTCCGAGCCCTTTAGCGAGCGATAGCGAGAGGCACTTTGTGCCGACGCGTAGCGAGGCTAGCAAGCTGAGCGGAGCCAGAGAAAGGATGTTCGTGGATGCCTGCCTGCGCAGGCATGACGGGTTCACCAGAGGGTAAGAGGGGACAAGAACGGCGGCAAGCAGGCCGCCGCCTTTAGCGAACGTAGTGAGAGGGGCTTTAGCACCGACGCGTAGCGAGGCTAGCAAGCTGAGCGGAGCCAGAGAAAGGATGTTCGTGGATGCCTGCCTGCGCAGGCATGACGGGTTCACCAGAGGGTAAGAGGGGACAAGAACGGCGGCAAGCAGGCCGCCGCCTTTAGCGAACGTAGTGAGAGGGGCTTTAGCCCCGACGCGGAGCGAAGCTAGCAAGCTGAGCGGAGCCAGAAAAATCTTCTTCATCATGTCAACTGCCCCAGCGTTTTGATGCGTGCCTTGGCGTGAATCTCGTTCTGAGAAAGGACGGGAATGCCGGGACGGAAACGCTCAATCAGGGAGCGCACATAGGGGCGGATGATGGGGCTGGTGAGCAGGGCGGGCATTTCCCCTTGTAGGGCAAGGTCATCGTAAAGTTTGCGGATGTTGGTAATGAATTCCTGTATTTTGCTGGGGGGGAGGGTGAGTTGTTTTTCTTCTCCTGTGCCGGAAAGACTTTCCGCAAAGGCCTGCTCCCAGTGCGGGGCGAGGGTGACCAGTGTGACAATGCCCTCCGCATTGGTGATGGCATGGGTGATCTGGCGGGAGAGGCGGGCGCGGACATGCTCGGTGATGGCGGTGACGCTGTTGGTGAAGCGGGTGGCCTCGGCCACGGCTTCTAGGATGGCGGGCAAATCACGGATGGATACCTGCTCGGAGAGTAGGCGTTGCAGTACCCGTTGCAGACCGCCGACACTCATTTGACCGGGGATGGTATCCGCCACTAGTTTCTGGTGGTCTTCCGGCAGGTCATCCAGCAATTTCTGTGTTTCGGAATAGGTGAGTAGTTCTGCCACATTTTCTTTAATAATTTCCGTAATATGGGTGGTGATAACGGTAGGGGGATCTACCACGGTGTAATTTTTGAACAGGGCTTCTTCCCGTAGATCCTGATGAATCCACATGGCGGGCAGGCCGAAAGTGGGTTCGCGGGTTTCTTCTCCGGGGAGGGTGATTTTTTCCCCTGCCGGATCCATCACCAGCAGCATTTCTGGTCGGACATCGCCGCTGCCGCATTCAATGTCTTTGATTTTGACCACATAGGCATTGGCGGCCAGTTGCATGTTGTCCTGTATGCGAACGGGAGGCATGACAAAGCCCATCTCCCGCGCGAGTTGCTTGCGCAGGGCTTTGATTTGCTCGGTCAGGCGGTGGCCTTTTTCGTAATTGATGAGTGCCAGCAGGCCGTAGCCCAGCTCCAGTTTCAGCATGTCCAGTTGCAGGGTTTTGCTGATGGGTTCATCTTCTGCCTGAGGAGCGAGGGGAGCAGCCATATCCTGCGTGGCACCTTGTGGGCCTGAGACAGCACCAGCCGCACCGGGTCGGGCGGGCAGGTTGGTTTTACCTGTGGCGGAAGGAGAGGCGGCTTCTCCCTTTTGTTTGCGGTAGATGAGGTAGGACATGCCTGCACAGAAGCTTGCCAATGCCATGAAGGGAACCGCCGGAATACCGGGCATGATGGCCATAAAGGTCAGAATGCTGGCGGTCATGAGCATGGTGTGGGGAAAGCTGCCAAGCTGGGCAAAGACCGCTTTATCCGAGGAGCCGAGTGCCCCGGATTTGGTGACCAGCAGACCCGCAGCAATGGAGACAACCAGTGCTGGAATTTGCGAAACCAGGCCATCCCCTACTGTCAGAATGGTATAGGTTTGTACGGCATCGGAGAAGCTGAGTTCTCGCTGAGCAACCCCGATGATGATACCGGCCAGAAAGTTGATGAAGGTGATGACGAGGCCAGCGACGGCATCCCCCCGCACGAACTTGTTGGCACCGTCCATGGCACCGAAGAAGGTGCTTTCATCTTCCAGCTCTTTGCGGCGTTTGCGGGCATCTGCTTCTTCAATCAGCCCGGCGGAGAGGTCTGCATCAATGGCCATTTGTTTGCCTGGCATGGCATCTAAGCTGAAGCGTGCGGCCACTTCTGCAATGCGGCCGGAACCTTTGGTAATGACCACGAAATTGATGATGGTGAGAATGGCGAAAATAATGACCCCGATCATCACTTGTCCACCCATGACGAAGCTGCCGAAGGCGGAAATGACTTCTCCCGCAGCGTGGGGACCTTCGTGGCCATGGGTGAGGATGAGGCGGGTGGAGGCAATGTTGAGCGATAGGCGCAACATGGTAGAGACAAGCAGGATGGTGGGAAAGGAACTTAAATCCAGCGGTTTTTCCACGAACAGGACGGTCATGAGAATCATAACGGAAATGGTGATGGAAATGCCGAGCAGGAAGTCCAGCAGCCAGGTGGGGACGGGGAAGAGCAGAACCGTCAGAATGGCCAGAATGCCGAAGGCGAACAGAATATCCCCCCGCAGGCGGAAGCCGCTGGCGGCGTCCTTGAAGCCGGATGTGCTGGTGAAGGCTGCGGGGAGGTTGATGGCCATGGGTTAACAGACGGGGTGTGTAGGGTGGCGAGGACTAAGAACGGCGGCAAGCAGGCCGCCGTCTTTAGCGAACGGAGCCAGAGAAAAAAGCCAATAGCTGACTGCTTTTGCTGGAATAATGAGATGCTGCATTCTCTCTACCCCTTCGGTACTTCGATGCCTTCATCGGCATATTGGTTGAGTTTGTTGCGTAGTGTGCGGATGGAGATGCCGAGGATGGTGGCAGCCTGTGTGCGGTTGCCGAGGCAATGATCGAGGGTGCTGATGATGAGGTCGCGCTCGACATCCGCTACGGTACGTCCGACCAGTTCATTGGGGATGGTGGCTGGCGAGGGGGTGTCTGTTTTTTTCTCTGGCGCCGAGGGGCTGAGCATCCTCTCATGGGGGGCGGGGGTGACGGGAGCGGTGGAAGCATGTGTCATGGCCGCTGCTCTGGCCGCCGAGGGGCGGCCTTCGGTGAGCAGGATCGCCTCAGCGCCGATTTCATCTCCCCGTGCCAGTAGTACGGCGCGGTGCAGGGTGTTTTCCAGTTCGCGTACGTTGCCCGGCCAATAGTGGTTGAGCAGCATGGTAAGAGCAATATCGCTTAAATGGCGTTTGGGGATGCCATTGCTTTCCGAATATTTCTGGATGAAATAATCCGCCAGCGGCGCGATATCTTCTTTGCGGTCACGCAAGCTGGGCATTTCCAGTTGGATGACGTTCAGGCGGTAATAGAGGTCTTCCCGAAACTCACCTTTTTCTACGGATTCTGGTAGGTTGCGGTTGCTGGTGGCGAGAATGCGGATATCGACCTTCACTGGTTTATCCCCGCCAACGCGATCAATTTCCCGCTCTTGAATGGCGCGCAGTAATTTGGATTGCAGGCGCAAATCCATCTCGCTGATTTCATCTAGCAGCAGGGTGCCGCCATTGGCTTCTTCAAACTTACCGATACGGCGGTTCAGGGCACCGGTGAAGGCACCTTTTTCATGGCCGAACAATTCGGATTCCAGCAGATTTTCCGGAATGGCAGCGCAGTTGATGGAGATAAAGGGTTTGTCTTTGCGGCGACTGTTCTGGTGTAGGTAGCGGGAGATGACCTCTTTACCGGTACCGGATTCCCCCGTAATCAACACCGAGGCATCGGAAGGGGCGATTTGTTTGGCCATCAGGATGAGTTTATTCATGGCTTCCGAGGCATAGATAAGGGTAAAATGTTCCTCGGTGATGGCTTCTAACACGGCGGCAATCAATTCCGCATCCGGAGGGAGGGGGATATATTCTTTGGCTCCGGCGCGGATGGCGCGGGCGGCTTCTTCGCTGCTGGCGTTGAAACCGCAGCCCACGATGGTGGCGTGAATACGTTCCCGCTTGAGGGCATGCACCAATGCCCCGACATCCTGTTTGACGTCAATCATCAGCAAGTCGGCACCATGGCCATTGCATAGGGCATCAATGGCGGCCTGAACCGAGGGCACAAGCGATACTTTGGCGCCACGCTCCCGCGCAATTTGGCTGGCCGTACCAACTTGTCCGCTTAAATCTCCGATAATCATCAGACGCATGGGGTTAAAACTCCTGAGTGAAGCGGGCGGTTAGGAAGGAAAATCATTGTAATAATGCACCCGTTGTGAGGGTTGCAAAATGGCGTTCAGGGTTACTTCCAGCTGGCGGGGGTTTTCGTGGCGGAGCATGGAGAGCAGGGTTTCCTGATACAGGCGCAGAACCTGTTGTTCTTGCGCGCTGGTATGTTCCAGCTTGCTGGCCAGCGGGGTGAACAGCATGTAGGCCAGCATGGCGCCATAGAGGGTGGTGAGTAGTGCGACCGCCATGGCCGGGCCGATTTTGGAGGGATCTTCCAGATTACCGAGCATTTGCACCAGACCGACCAGCGTGCCGATAAGACCCATGGCGGGGGCAATATCCGCCGCACGGCGCAAAATGGAGGAGCCAAGCGCATGCTTGGTTTGTAATTCAGTGATGTCATGTTGCAGGGAATGAAAAATGCGCTCAGGCGGCAGACTATCAATCACCATTTGCAGGTGGTGGCGGAAGAAGCTGCTATGTTGGGAATCTGTAGCGGTGGCTTGTAGTTTGAGGAAGCCTTCCCGGCGGGCGGTTTCTGCAATTTCCAGCAGGTCATGCACAATATTTTGCACCTGAAAATGTCGGTAGTAGATGGTGCGGCGTACCAGACCGGGCAGTTGCCGGAACTCCTGCGTGGTGTAGCTGGCCAGTGTCAGTGCCAGTGTACCACCAATGACAATGCCGATAGAGGGGATATTCCAGAAGGCCTGTGCCTCGCCTCCCAGTGCAATCGCGGCGACCACCAGCGCAATGGCGGCGGTCAGACCCATCAGGGTGGCGATATCCAACTGTTTGTAACTGAGGATGCGAGTGTTTTCCGCCATGGATTACCCCTGTTTGTCTTTTTTGATAATCTCGGTCATGGTGATACCAATGCGGTCTTCCACCACCACCACTTCACCACGGGCGACGAGGCGATTGTTGACAAGAATATCAATCGGTTCACCGACTTTGCGGTCCAGCTCAATGACGGCGCCGCGCCCCAGTTTGAGCAACTGGCTGACCTGCATGTGGGTGCGACCCAGCACGACCGTGACTTGTACGGGGATATCGTACACATTTTCAAGGGTTAGGCCATCGGTTGTAGTATCGTCAACCATCGGATGATTCTCCTGTTAAGCGATTGAGAGGGGAAGAAATGGGGGTATTTGTGGTGATGGCAGGTGCTTGCTCGTTATCCGGCGCGGAGGGGATGACGAGAGCGGACGCGACCTCTGGTGAGGGGGCGGGTTCCGTTGCCATGGGTTGAGGAGGGGTGTAACCGTCGAGCAGTTGTTGCATCTGTTGCAGGATAGGTTGGGTGAGCCGTTCTGCCTGACCGGATTGCCATTGCACCCGACAGTCTCCCGGTTGCAGGGTGGCATCCGCTTCCACCACGATTTGGCCGCCAAAGCCTGCTTGTTGACGCCATTGCTGGCTGTGTTGCCGGGTATCTGACAGGAGGGAGGGGGCAACGCGTAGCGTGACCTGATTCCATTCCTGCAATTGGTGCAGCGATTGCAGAGCAAACTGGCGCACGGCTTGCATGGGTTGGGTTGCGAGTTCGTAGCCGACAATTTTTTCTGCCATGGCGAAGGCCAGTTGTGCCAGTTGCGGGGCCAATGTTGCTTGCTGGCGCTCGGCTTCCAGAAACAGGGTAGCCATTTGGCTGGTAAGCTGTTTGAGGGTTTGTGCGAGCTGCTTTTCATGCTGAGAGATGGCTTGTTTCTCTCGTTCATCAGCTTGCGCCAGCCCTTCCGCCAGACCTTGCGCGTAGCCACTGTCCCGCCCTTCCGCTTTGCCGGTCGCCAGCCCTTCTTCTCGGCCATCGTGGTAGCCGTGCTGATAGCCTTCTGTACGGGCCGTTTGCAGGTCGGCCTCGGTATAGGTGGTGGGAGGAGGAGGAGGGGAAGGGGGAGGGGGAGTCTGATCTTCCGGGGGGGCAGCGCCTTCCGTCAGGGCGAGGGTATCAGGGGACTTGTCGGTATCATAGGTCTCTGATGGGGAGGGAGGCTGGGACGATGTGGGGTCAAAATCGGAAAACGGAAAATGCCCACGGTCAGCCAGCCATGGGTTTTCGTGCCCCTGGACGGTTTCAAATGCATGATATTCAAATTTGGTGACACGCATAGGCGGTGGGACTTATCCTTTGCAGAGTGAGGTGGAGCCATGGCCCCACCATGAGAGGGGGGGGGGACTTAGTAAACCAGTTGATCTTCTCCGTCTTTGTCGGCAATGACCAGTTCGCCTTTGGCGGCCAGATCTTTGGCTTTGGTGACAATGGTCATTTGCGCTTCGTCCACATCTTTCAGGCGTACAGGCCCCATGGCTTCCATATCTTCCTGCATGATTTTGGCAGCACGTTCGGACATGTTGCTGAAGAAGAGATCCCGAAGTCCTTCCGACGCGCCTTTCAGGGCGATGCCCAACTTGTCTTTATCAATGCCGCGAATGAGGGTTTGGATGCCCATGGGGTCAATTTTGAGCAGGTCTTCAAAGGTGAACATGAGGTTACGGATTTTCTCGGCGGCTTCTGCATCGCGGTCTTCCAACTGGCCGAGGAACATGGCTTCCGTATTACGATCGAAGTTATTGAAAATCTCTGCCATGAGTTCGTGGCTATCGCGGCGCTGGGTTTTGGCCAGATTGCTCATGAACTCGTTGCGCAGGGTTTTTTCCACTCCATCCAGCACTTCTTTCTTCACCGCGTCCATTTTCAGCATGCGCAAAATGACTTCCATGGCGAAATCTTCCGGCAGGGCAGCAAGGACTTTGGCGGCGTGGTCAGATTTCAGTTTGGACAGTACCAGCGAGACGGTTTGGGGGTATTCGTTCTTTAGGTAGGCTGCCAGTACTTCTTCCGAGACATTGCCGAGTTTATCCCAGGTGGTGCGTCCCGCAGGGCCGCGGATTTCTTCCATGATTTTGGCAACACGATCTGAGCCCAGGGCTTTGCTGAGCAGGCGCTCCGTGGAGTCAAAGGTACCGACAACGATGCCGCTTGAGGACATGTTTTCCACGAATTCCAGAAAGATTTTTTCCACCGTTTCCGCATCCACCTGACCCAGATTGGCCATGGCGTGCGAGATATCGCGGATTTCGTCATCCGCCATCATGGAAAAAAGTTTGGCGGCATTATCTTCTCCCACCGCCATGACGAAAATAGCGGCTTTCTGGGTTCCATTCAGGCGGCGGTAATCTTCAATTCTGGGTGCCATAGGCGTGACTCATGGGTTGTGTGTATCTCGCTTACTGATCGTCCTGCTGCATCCACAGGCGTAGGACAGAGAGGGATTCTTCCGGATGTTCTTCCAACAGTTGATTGATGCGGCGAATAGAGGAAGATTTCACTTTGCCCTGAATATTGGCCAGATCAATCATCATATCTTCATCTTCTTCCAGCAGCAGACCAGCGGCGCCCATTTGTCCGGGCAGCGGGTTGCCGCTCTGGTCGGTCAGTTGCCCCATAATGCCGGGTGCCATCAGTGCTTCGATGTCTTCATCTTCCTCGTCGCTGGGTTCTTGCGTGATTTCTATGGCACGGTTAACCAGCGGACGGATGACCAACAGGATAGCCAGAATAGCCACCAGCCCTAAGATGAGTGTTTGGAGGATGTTATGAAAATCTTGCTTGATAAAATCCAAGGGACTCTCCGCTTTAAATGATTCCATGCTGCCGGGAAATACCATATTGACCACCTCAACCGTATCTCCACGGTCTTCATCGTAACCGATGGCGGATTCCACGAGGCGTTGAATACGCTCCAGCTCAGCATCGGAACGGGGGACTTCTACGACTTGCCCGGTTTCGTTGGCGCTGAAGGTGCTATTCACCAGTACGGCAACGGATAGACGGTTGACACTGCCAACCTCTTTGACGGTGTTTTCTTCTACTTTTGAGATTTCGTAGTTGATGGTTTCCTCTTCGTGGTTGGCGGTGCGGGTGGTCATGGTGCCCGCCTCCTCGGTCGGGGGGTCTGGCAGGTTGTTGGCAACGCTGACATTGGTATCCAGATCACGTTCACGGGTTTGTTCATTGTCCGTAATATTCTGGGTGGAACGGGCGACCTGACCTTCGGGATCGTATTTTTCGGATTTACGCACGACACGGTCAAAGCTGATTTCGGCGGCAACAGAGACATCGGAGTTGCCGTCTCCCACGACTTTATCAATCATGATTTCCAGCTTTTCTTCCAGTCGCTTTTGATAAGCGAGGCGGTATTCTTCCGCATCAGAAATCATGGCGGCGATATCTTCTTCATCCCCCCCACGTGCCAGCAGGTTACCCTGATTATCGACGATGGTGATGCGGTTGGGCTCCAACCCCGGTACGGCGGTGGATACCAGATGCCGGATGGCTTGCACCTCTTTGCCGGAAAGTTTCTTATTATGCTTTAAATCTACAGCCACAGAAGCCGTGGGGGGTTTTTTATCCCGCGTAAACAGCTCCCGCTTGGGGATGACCAGATGTACGCGGGCACTTTGAATGGGATCCAGCGAAGAAATAGTACGAGCCAATTCCCCTTCCAGAGCTCGCAGGTAATTGACATTGTGAATGAAGTTGGATGTGCCTAGCGCGTCCTGTTTATCAAACACTTCATAGCCTACACCACTGCCCGCAGAGGGAATCCCCTCGCCCGCCAAACGAAGCCGGAGCTGATAGACTTGCTCTGCGGGAACCGAAATGCGGGTGCCATTGCCGCCAAGTTGGTAGGGGATTTGATGGGTGTCCAGATATTCGATAGCGGCGGATGCTTCTTCCTGCGGTAGTTCCTGATAGAGGGGAGACCAGTGTTCATTCTGGCTACCGCCGCTGAAGGCCAGATAACCAAAAAAAACCAGCAGTAGCAGCGAGACGCCGCCGATGATGCCGAGTTTGACCGGCCCCAGATCCCTCAGGGACTGTAACAGGTTGTTCATTGCCATGGTGTGTTATGCTCCCGCAGGCAGAATGGCTGCCCGTTCTGTTTAGCCTGAGCCAAAACCATAAAGAAACCATTAAGCTGCGGCAAAAATTGCCTAGTTACCGCATAAAAAAAAGGATGATATGGCATCCTGTTGGTGGCTCCCCCCACTGGAATAATGATGGCATCTATGCATTAATTGCCTATTTATAGCAGGGTAGAGGGGAAAAAACTACCACATATTGTGGTGGCGGAAGGTTTTTTGAGGGTATGGGCGGCGCTTGTTGCCTGCCTATTCTGTGTGCCTGAATGATGGAATGGGACTTCCGGTGTTGAGAGATGGATTCCGGGTCAAGCCCGGAATGACAGGGGGGAGTGTGGTGTTGGGGTGCGGGAACGGCGGCAAGCAGGCCGCCGCCTTTGAGCTAAGCGCCAGCGAGAGGGGCTTTAGCCCCGACGCGTAGCGAGGCTAGTAAGCCGAGCGTAGCCAAGGAAGGCTATGCGAGGGACAAGAAGTGAGGACAGCAGTGCGAACCCTTTGAGCTAAGCGCCAGCGAGAGGGGCGAAGCCACACCAACGGTTGTGTCAGGTGAGGGCTAGCAAGCCCGAACCAGCCCTGAGCTGCCCTCATTTGCGAGACAGGAATCGAGCAAGGAGGGAATAAAACAACCAAGTGGAGCCAAGGGAAGTTAATTCACAGCGGTTTTGGCTGGACGTTCTACGGAGGCTTTGCGTTCTTCGTAGAGGCGTTTGAAGTCCATAGGTTCCAGCATCAAAGGTGGAAAACCGCCATCCCGTGTTGCATCCGCAATGATGCGGCGGGCAAAGGGGAACAATAATTGCGGGGCATGGATGAGAAGCGCTTCTTCTGTATCGGCTTCAGGTACGTTGGTCAGGGTAAACAATCCCGCGTAGGCCAGTTCGACAATGAAGAGTGGCGCATTGCCAGCCACAGCGCGGGCAGAGAGTTGTAGCGAGACTTCGTAACGGTTTTCCTGCAGGCGGGCGGCATTCAGGTCAATGGCCATCTGGATGGCGGGCTGTTCCTTCTGGGTGAAAAAGCTGGCAGGAGCACCGGGGTTTTCAAAGGACAGGTCTTTAATATATTGCGCATTCAATATCATGGAGCGGGCAGGTTTTTCGGTCGGGGTCGTCATGGGGGGTGGCTCTTGCTGGAAGATGAGGGAACAAACAGAAAAAAGACTGTACCAAATGCAGGATGCATAGCATGCAACCAAGGGAGGGGGGTAGAAAAAAAGCGCGATCGCATGACATTTTTGTTGGATAGGGGGGGAGGGGCAGGTAGAGTGGGCGCGTATTGGCCAATGATGGAATGACGGATGCCTGAAAGCGTCAGGACAGCTTGGCCTGCATCCTGGTGTATTTGTGGAAAAAGTGGGTGAGGCAATGGAATCCGAAGGTGGTATGGGTTTTCCGGATCTGATTATTCTGGGCTTGGTAGCAGCGTTTGTGTTGCTACGTCTGCGGAGTATGCTTGGCACACACCATGAAGAAGATGTGCGCCCGAAAATTGTGATCGCTGACGTCCAGCCGGTCGCGGCCAGACAAGCAGACGAGCCGCCGCATGAACGGCCTGAGGAATTGCCGGAGGAAACCGAAGAAGATATTCGTGCCCAGTTGGGTGGGCAGGACGAAGGTCGGGTGGCGCAGCAGTTGCAGGCCATTCGGGTCATGGACAAGCAATTTCGGGTGAAGGATTTTCTCAAAGGTGCCAGAATGGCTTTTGAAATGGTCATTGAAGCCTATGCCAAAGGCGATAAGGCGACGTTACGGCAGCTTCTTTCCGCGGAATTGCTGAAAGATTTTCAGCAGGCATTGAAAGAGCGTGAACAGGCCGATGAGCGGGAAGAAGTGACCCTGATTTCCATTGATGACGCCCATATAACCGATGCCAGCCTGCAGGGGCAAAAGGCGCGGCTTTCGGTGATGTTTCAATCGCAGCAAATGGTGAGTGTTCTGGGGAAGGATGGCAAACGCCTGCCCGGTCAGTCTCCCGCCATGGAAACGGTGGAGGATGTATGGGTTTTTGAGCGGGATGTACGGTCTGCGGATCCGAAATGGACGTTGGTACAAACCGTTGCGCAAACGGATGCAACGGCTTAAAACAACAGCCACAGACAAAAACAGAAGGCAAGAGGCAATGGGTGTGGACATACGACATGCACAGCGGGTGAAACAGAGCCTGTGGCGCATTGTACGGGGGGGAGGCGTATTGTGGGTTGCGCTATTGTTGTTGGCCGGGTGTAAACAGCAGGGCTTGCCTGCCGGGTTGCGCCTGCCGTTGGGACCTGCTTTGAAACCAGCGAGTTTTATGCACATGGCAGGCTGGGAGATGGATAACCATGCCGAGGCATTGGAAGCGTATCTGCATTCCTGCGAGGCATTGATGAAGCTGCCGGATGATATGGAGATTCAGCCAACCCAAGTAGGCGGTAAAGCGCGTGACTGGAAATACACCTGTCTTCTGGCGCAACAGGTCAACCGTTTCGACCGTGAACAGGCGCGGCAGTTTTTTGAGATGCATTTCAACCCTTATACGGTGGATGATGGCTCCCGCAAGGCAGCGCATGAACAAGGGTTCTTTACCGGTTATTATGTGCCACAGGTGGCAGTCTCTGAATATAAGACGCCTGAATACGCTGTGCCGATTTATGCCCGTCCTGACCGGCTGGTGGCGGATAAAGTCAATGGCGATACGGTCTATGGTGTGAAAAAAGATGGGGTGATTGTCCCCTATGCCACCCGAAGAGAAATTGAACTTGGGCTGGTGAAGGATGATTTGAAAGTGCTGGCCTGGGCGAAAGACCCGATTGATGTGTTCTTTATGCAGGTGCAGGGTTCCGGCCAATTGGTGCTACCCAGCGGGTTGACCTTCCATGTCGGGTTTGATGGTAAAAATGGCCACCCGTACCACTCGATTGGCAAAATGCTGCAACAACAGGGACAAATTCGCAAAGAGGATATGTCTGCCTATGCGATTAAGGATTGGTTGCGCAAGCATCCGGAAACGGCGCAGGATGTCATGTGGTCCAACCCTTCCTATGTGTTCTTCCGGCTGTTGAAGGATGAAGGTGTGGCGGGTGCGCAGGCAGTCCCTTTGACACCAGAGCGTTCTATGGCAGTGGATCGGGCGTTTATTCCCCTCTCGGCACCGGTCTGGGTGGAGACGGATGTGCCGAGCGTACCGGGGCAGGCCAGCCAGATATTCCGGCATTTACTGATCGCGCAGGATACCGGAGCGGCCATCAAAGGCGCAGCGCGCGGAGATATTTTCTGGGGTGGGGGTGATAAGGCGGAAGCCATGGCCAGCCTGATGCAATCCCGTGGGCGGATGTGGCTCTTGATACCCAAGTCCATCACACCCGGTTTTTAACCTGTTGTGAGGGGAGTAGGCCGTGCCGGTAATGCGTCCACCCCGTGAAAAACAGCGGCGATTGGTTCGTCTGGCGTCTCCTTTGCCCAGAGCGGAATTGACGGAAGAGCACCTGCGGGAATGGCAGGCATGGACCGAAACGTTGACGCCTTTGCCGGAAAAAACCCGTCAAAGCCAGCAACATCGTGCGCATGCTATGCAGCGTCCACAAACGGCTCTGCCGGTTTTGCCTGTGGAACCAACGCCTGACCCCTACCGCCAGCCGGATGCACGTCTGGCTGATGAGCAGGAACTATGGGCGGCGTGGTGCCACCGCGAGGCTAGTACCCGAAGGCTGGATCTGCACGGTATGGTGCTGGAGGATGCGTATCGTGCTGTCCGTCAGTTTTTGGAACGGCAGCAGCTCATGGGGGTGCGTCAGGTGTGGGTGATTACCGGTAAGGGAACAGACGGCGAGGGTGCCTTGCGGCAAGACGTACCCCGATGGTTGCGGCAATGGCCGGAACTGGTGCGGCAGGTGGTGGAGGCCTCGCATCGGGAGGGGGGTGCCGGTGCCCTGAAAGTGACGTTGGCACAGCCACCTAAAATGACCAGAGCGCGTGGAGGAAAACATGCTTGAAGTGCGCCCGCTGCTGCTGGTGGTAGATGATGATGACCGTATCCGCCAATTATTGCAGCGGTATTTAAGTCAACAGGGCTATTATGTGGTGGCGGCAGCCAATACACAGGATGCGGAGGAGCTGCTACAGGCTTTCCATATTGAAGCGATGGTGCTGGATGTGATGATGCCGGGGGAAGATGGGATGGCTTTTTTGCGCCGTACAGGTTGGCAGAAACGATTGCCGGTGATGATGCTTTCGGCACGTGGAGAGGTAGAAGACCGTATCGCCGGATTGGAACTGGGAGCGCATGACTACCTGCCCAAACCCTTTGAGCCTAAAGAACTGCTATTACGCCTGCAACGGTTGTTACAGATGGCCAGACAACAGCAAAAAGACGCAGGCTGGCTGGCTTTCGGCGCATACAGGCTGCACCGGGAAAGCGGCAAGCTGATGCGGGGCGATGAGGTGGTGAACCTGACCGCTGCGGAACAGGCGTTGTTGTTGCGTCTGGCACAAGCGGTGGGGTCGGCGGTTAGCCGCGAACAACTGGCGGAATTATTGCCTCCCGGTGCGCAGGAGCGTAGCGTGGATGTGCAGATTAACCGTCTGCGCCGTAAACTGGAGCAGGATGCCAGCAAGCCGGAGTATATTGTCACCATGCGGGGAGCAGGCTATGCGTTGCGCACCGTGTAAAAGGGGAGGTGTCAGCACCGGAACGGGTGATGACGGGGAAGGCATGGTATGAAGTGGTTCTGGCGTCGGTTTAAACGTGTGTTGCCCAAAAGCCTGTTTGGACGTGCCATGTTGATTGTGGTGTTGCCAACCTTGTTGGTGCAAGCGGTGACGACCTATATTTTTTATGAACGGCACTGGGAAAATGTGAGCAAACACATGACGTTGGCCCTGGCAAATGAATTGGCGTTTATTGTGCGGCAGGCCGAAGTGCCGGATCATCGGTTGGGTGCGATGCGGCAGGCAGAGCGTTTTTTTCAGATTCAGGCGCGTTGGCAACCCCGTAAGCACCCGGCAAAGCCGCATGTGGATGATGATAAGATTTTGCAGGTTTTGCGTGCGCATCTTGCGCAACGATTGACGCATCCTTTCAGTCTGGAGCAGGTGGAGCTGAATCATGACGAGAAGATACGAACCATTGTGCATTTGCGGGGTGGTGATGTGCAAATGTTGGCATCGCGCAAGCGCATTAGCAGCCCCACCACCACCATTTTTATGTATTGGGCGACCGGTTCTGCGCTGTTGTTTCTACTGATTGCGTTGCTTTTTCTGTATAATCAGGTGAAGCCCATGGAGCAGTTGGCGAATGTGGCGGAAGATTTTGGGCGTGGCAAAGAGATTGCGGCTTTCAAACCGCGGGGTGCCGTGGAAGTGCGCCGGGCTGGACAGGCGTTTTTGGTGATGAGTGAGCGGATTCGGCGGCAAATGAGCCAGCGGATGGAGATGTTAGCCGCCATTTCCCACGATGTGCGCACCCCAATCACCCGTATGAAGTTGCAACTGGCGATGATGGAGGACAGCACCGATACCCAGCTTTTACGTCAGGATGTACGGGAAATGGAAACCATGCTGGAATCCTATCTGGACTTTGTGCGCGGGGAAGCGGGGGAAGTGGAGCAGGATGTTCCCATTCGGGAATGGACGGAAGAACTGGCCGCACAAGCACGGCGTCTGGGTTTGCAGGTGGAACTGGAATGCCGTACGAATATTGTATTGCACATGCGGGAGCAGGCTTTACGCCGTGCCATCATGAACCTGATGAACAATGCGGCCCGTTATGCCACGGCCGTGCATTTGCGGGTGTGGAAACGTGGGCATGTGCTGGCGTTCGTGTTGGATGATAATGGCCCTGGTGTGGTTGACGAAGAGCGGGATAAGCTGTTTCGGCCTTTTTATCGGGGGGATGCTTCCAGAAGCCGCGCCAAGGGAGAGGGCGTGGGGCTGGGACTTTCCATTACAAGAGATATTATTCTTAGTCATGGCGGCAGCATAGAACTGGCCAATGCCCCGACTGGTGGCCTGCGGGTGAGTATCCGTTTACCGGTGTAGAGGGGCAGGCGGGTGTGGTCGTGCGAGAGACAAGAACGGCGGCAAGGAGGCCGCCGCCTTCAGCGAGCGATAGCGAGAGTAAAAAGCGGCTTGGGACAAGAAGCGAGCACAGGAGTGCGAGCCTTCAGCGAGCGATAGCGAGAGGCACGCAGTGCCGACGCGCAGCGAGGCTAGCAAGCCGAGCGGAGCCAGAGAAAAGCTTTTCGTGGATGCCTGCCTTTGCAGGCATGACGGGGATTTATGACCAACGCAAGAGGCAAGAACGGCGGCAAGGAGGCCGCCGCCTTTAGCGAGCGATAGCGAGAGGCACGCAGTGCCGACGCGCAGCGAGGCTAGCAAGCCGAGCGGAGCCAGAGAAAGGGCATACCTAGAGCGACAGGTTTTTCTCCTGAACATAGGTTTGCAGGGCTTCACTCAGGGTAACCCCTTCGGTTTTGAGAGCCGCTTTCAGGATGAGGGCGCTGATGGCGTCAATCTCTGCCTCGGTAAAGGTGGCCTGCTGCGGTTGCAGGGTCACGCGCAGGGCGATGGAGCGCAGGCTTTGCGCTTTTAAGCTCTCGTCCTGATAGTCGCTGATGACGCGTACCGCCGTAACAATTTGGCGCTCGGCACCCGCCACAGCGCGCAGCAGTGGCTCCACCGGTTGGGCGGCGGCCAGCAGGAACGAGTAATCCCGCGAGACGGCTTGCAGATCGCTGGGGGCATATTTTGCGCGGGCTTTGCCTTTGGCTTTGGCCTGAGGTACCGCAGCGGGGTAGATTTCGCAGGCGACAGCCCGTTGCTTGATGCCAAAGAGCTTCAGGGTATTCGGGTGTAATTCCCCGAAGACGGCGAGGGTGTTTTTACCGCCCAGTTTGATGGCTCCGCTGCGACCGGGGTGATACCAGACGGGTGCGCCGTTGGGATCTATTTGCACGCGATCTACGGGTGCGCCGATGGCGGCCAATGCTGCCAGCGCATCTGCTTTGGCATCGAAGACATCCATGCTGCGAGGTTTATCATGCGGGTTGATGGTGACGGCCTGACCGCCGCGTACCACAGCGGCATGCAGGCTTTGGGTATCCGGCGTGATGCCATGGTAGACGTTACCGACTTCGGAGAGGGTGATATGTTCCTGCCCACGATCCAGATTGCGTTTGAGGGCGGCCAACAGGTTGGGGAGAAGGCTGGGGCGCATGGCATCCAGCTCTGAGCTGATGGGGTTGAGCAGGCGGAGTGCTTGTTGGCCGCCGCCGAAATGCTGTGCCCATTCCTGCTGAGTGAAGCTGTAGCAATGCACTTCGTTCGCGCCCTGCGTTGCGAGTGCGCGACGGAGTAAAGCAGATTGACGAGCCGCGAGTGGCAGGCTGATATCGGGCAGATGCGCCGGGCGGGGTAGTGGGGTTGCGGGCAGGTGATCCAGCCCGATGATGCGCATGACTTCTTCTACCAGATCGGCTTCGCCATGGACATCGCCGCGCCAGCTTGGGATGGCCACATGCCATAGCGCGTGCGCTTCATCTGATGGGCTGCACATAGCAGATTTCTGTGCTTCCGGTTCACGTGTGGAGCCTGTATTTTCTTTGCGGGTGATGGTAAAGCCCAGCATTTCCAATATCTGTTCGGACTTCTCTGCTTGCACTTTCATGCCGCCTAGGGTAGCCACGCGAGATGGGCGGAAGGTGATGCTGCGCGGTTGGTAAGGCGCATCGCCTGCGATGGTCAGTTCATCCGCCGTGCCGCCACAAAGATCCAGAATCATGTGGGTAGCGATAGCGGCACCTTGTTGCAGGAAGTCCGGGTCTACGCCGCGTTCAAAACGGTAGCGGGCATCGGTGATGATATCATGGCGGCGGCCTGTCTCCGCGATGCTGACGGGTTCAAAATACGCGACTTCCAGAAACACGTCACAGGTGGCTTCTGTACAACCGCTGGATTCGCCGCCGATAATACCGCCGAAGCCGAGGGCGGTGGTAGCATCCGCAATGACGGTATCCTGTTCGGTGGCGGTATAGTCTTTGCCATTGAGGGCGAGGAAGCGTTCGCCTCTGCCTTTGCGGGCGGTGATGTTTCCGTTCAGTTTGGCGATATCATAGACGTGAAGCGGGCGGCCTAAATCCACGCTGATGTAGTTGGTGACATCCACCAGTTTGGAAATGGGACGCAGGCCGATGGCACTGAGGCGGTGACGTAGCCAGCCGGGGCTTTCCCCGTTGCTGACCCCCTGAATACTACGCCCAACGAACTGCTGGCAGCCATTGTTATCCTGCGTGATGGTGGCCTGTATGCGACTGGGTTTGCCGGATGTGGCCACGGTGGGCACAGCGAGAGGTTTCAGTTGGCCGAGGCCTGCGGCAGCCAGATCTCGTGCGATGCCGCGTACCCCCAGGCAATCCGCCCGATCCGGAGTGATGGCAATTTCAATCACCGGGTCATCCACCCCCAATTGGCTGGCCACAGGTTGACCAATGGCCAGATTGGCGGGCAGTTCCATGATACCGTTGTCGTTGTCGCCAATTTGCAACTCTACTTCTGAGCAGAGCATGCCCTGACTTTCCACACCACGGATTTTGCTTTTGACGATCTTCATGCCATTGGCGGGAACCACCGCGCCCAGAGTGGCCAGCACGACCTTGATGCCAGCGCGGGCATTAGGGGCGCCGCAGACGATTTGCAGTTCTTCCTGCCCATTGGCAACCTTACAGACGCGCAATTTCTGAGCGTCCGGGTGGGGTTCTGCATGTCTGATTTCTGCCACGACAAAGCCGGAAAGTTTTTCTGCCGGGTCTTCTACGGATTCTACTTCCAGCCCGATACCGGTCAGGGCGGTGCAGATTTGCTCCAGCGTTGCGGTGGTTTCCAGATGGTCTTTCAGCCAGGAGAGGGTGAATTTCATGGGCGGGGTTCCGTAAACGGTCGTGATGAGGGGGAATAAGACGGGATAGAGGGGAGAAACAATCAGAGTCCGTGGGTTAGCGAAGGGGTGGTGAGCGGGGAGAAGCCATAATGCTTCAGCCAGCGCACATCGCCCTCAAAGAAGGGGCGGAGATCTGCCATACCATATTTCAACATGGCCAGACGCTCAATGCCCATGCCGAAGGCAAAGCCCTGATAGCGTTCCGGGTCAAGGTTGCAAGCTTTCAGTACGTTCGGGTGCACCATGCCGCAGCCCAATATTTCCAGCCAGTCATCGCCAGTACCGATCTGCATTTCGCCATTGCCGCGTTTGCAGCCAATGTCCACTTCTGCAGAGGGTTCCGTGAAGGGGAAAAAGCTGTTGCGGAAGCGCACCGGCACGTTATCCAGCTCGAAAAAGGCTTTCAGGAACTCCACCAGACAACCTTTCAGATGCGCCATGGTGATATTTTCCTCAATGACCAGCCCTTCCACCTGATGGAACATGGGGGTGTGGGTGGCATCGGAATCGCTGCGGAAAGTGCTGCCTTGCGCGATAACGCGTAATGGGGCGCCTTGCTTTAACATGGCGCGAACCTGCACGGGCGAGGTATGGGTGCGCAGTACGGGATGTGCCTCGCCTTCGTGGCCATGCAGATAAAAGGTATCGTGCATTTGACGGGCGGGGTGCGAGGGGGGAATGTTCAGGGCGGTGAAGTTGTGGAAGTCATCTTCAATATCCGGTCCTTCTGCAATTTGAAAGCCCATGTGCGAGAAAATGGCGATGACTTCTTCCATCACCTGCGTGACCGGGTGCAATGTGCCCAGAGTTTGCGGGCGGGGTGGGAGGGTGACATCCACCCGTTCGGTGTGTAGGCGTTCGTTGAGGGCGGTGGCCTCCAAGGTGTGTTTTTTGTGGGTAAATGCCTCTTCCACTTCGGTACGGATGGCGTTTAGAGTGGCGCCCAAGCTTTTGCGCTCTTCCGGACTGACGGAGCCAAGCTGTTTCATGGCGTCGCTGATGCTGCCCTTCTTACCCAGCAGGGCGATGCGGGCGGTCTCAAGTGCTTCCAGCGTATGGGCGTCCTGTACCAGTTGCAGGGCGGATTGTTTGAGGGCATCGAGGGCTTGCATGGGAAACTGCTCCATAACATGGGCTGACGGGAAGGGGGAGGTATCCGGCCGAGGATAGCACGGTTGAGAAAATGCGGTGAAGAGGAGGTGGGTAGTGTAGTCACCAGATGCTTAACAAGCTACCAATAGACGTTTTTTTGTGCTCTTCGGCTTTTGAGAACGGCCATTTTCGGCGTGTTTTCCATCTCGTGACGGTACTCTCTGGCAGAAACAGAAAAAAGGAGCCAGTGTGGTGGCTCCTTCTCTCCATGTAGAATGCGAATGTAACACCAAAGGTGGGTTACGCCGCTTTTTTGTCCAGAGCCTGTTTCGCAGCGGTGGCGAGGGCAGCAAAGCCTTCAGCATCGTGGTAGGCAATCTCGGACAGAGCCTTGCGGTTCAGGTCAATACCCGCCAGCTTGATGCCGTTCATGAAGGTGCTGTACACCAGACCATGTTCACGGGCCGCAGCGTTGATACGCTGGATCCACAGGCCGCGGAAATCACGTTTTTTGTTTTTGCGGTCGCGGTATGCATAACGCAGACCTTTTTCGACCTTCTCAATGGCAACGCGGTAACAATTTTTGGCGCGACCGCGATAGCCTTTCGCCAGTTTTAGCACTTTTTTATGACGGGCGTGTGCTGTTTTGCCCCGAGAGACGCGAGCCATTGCTCTTACTCCTATGCTCGTTATCTATACCTTATGCGGCGGACTGGAAAGGCCAAGGCCTGCCAGCCACTTGCGGCTTAGCCGTAAGGCAGGAACTTCTTGACAATACGTGCGTCTGCGTCACACAGAACGGTGGTGCCGGTCTGGTTTTGCAGGCTGCGTTTGCTGCGCTTCACCATGCCGTGCTGTTTGCAGGCCTGATTTGCACGCACCTTGCCAGAAGCGGTCAGTGAAAAGCGCTTTTTGGCGCCACTTTTGGTCTTCATTTTCGGCATGGTACTAACCTCTGTTGAAAAGGGAGCAAGCCTTATAGGGGGTAAATGGGGGGAATGCAAGGGAAAAATTGGGGGCTTTGTCGCGGCGAGGGGGCAAGAACGGCGGCAAGGAGGCCGCCGCCTTT
>CAZIGK010000004.1:0-79435 GCA_964538615.1 uncultured Rickettsiales bacterium
CTTCAGCGGAACACCGACCAATGCAGATGTCGGCAGCATCACGGTTCGCGTGACCGCCACGGATGGCAGTGCCGCCAGCGTCTTCGATGATTTTACGCTCACGGTGAATAATACCAATGATGCGCCCACGCTGGCCAACGCGCTGACGGATCAGGCGGCGACAGAAGATAGTGCGTTCAGCTACACGTTTGCCAGCAACAGTTTTGCGGATGTGGATGCCGGTGACAGCTTGACTTACAGCGCCACGCTGGCTGATGGATCCGCCCTGCCTGTATGGCTCAGTTTCAACGCCACCACCCGCAGCTTCAGCGGCACGCCGGACAACAGTGCGGTGGGAGTGATTACATTACGCGTCACCGCCACCGATAGCAGCGGCGCAGCGGTCAGTGATGATTTCACCCTTACTACCGCCAATGTGAACGATGCGCCGACGGTGGCCAACCCCATCGCCAACCAGAGCGTGAATGAAGACAGCGCCCTCAGTTTCACCGTCCCCGCCAATGCGTTTGTCGATGTGGATGCGGGGGACAACCTGACCTACAGCGCCACCTTATCCAATGGCTCCGCCCTACCAGCTTGGCTGAGTTTCAATGCCGCCACCCGCAGCTTCAGCGGAACACCGACCAATGCAGATGTCGGCAGCATCACGGTTCGCGTGACCACCACGGATGGCAGTGGTGCGACGGTCAGCGATGATTTTACCCTGACCGTCAATAATACCAACGATGCTCCGACATTGGCGAATGCGCTGGTGGATCAGTTTATGGAAGTGGATGACGCACTAAACTATAATTTTGCCATCAATAGTTTTGCGGATGTGGATGCGGGCGATAGCCTGACTTACAGCGCCACGCTGGCCGATGGCTCGGCCCTGCCCGTATGGCTGCTGTTTGATGGGGCGACAAGAAGTTTCACCGTCACCGCCGGACACGCGGTGCAAGGTGATTATGATATTCGGGTAACGGCGACCGATAGTGCAGGTGCCAGCGCGAACGATGTCTTTACGCTGGCGGTCTCCAGTCTGACTCTCTATGGAAGTCCGGCCGGAGATACGTTGGTGGGATCCGGCGGTGCCGATGTGGTGGTGGGGCTGGGAGGAGCGGATAACCTTTCTGGTGGCGCAGGTGGAGATACCATTTACGCCAATGACGACAACGATTATCTGGCCGGTGAAGACGGCAATGATGTGCTGCAAGCCGGTGCAGGAGCCGACCGCGCCTATGGCGGCAACGACGATGACCTGATCTATGGTGGCGACGGCAATGATTATCTGGAAGGCAATGCCGGACAAGACACGATCTACGGCGAAGCTGGGTTGGATACCCTCTATGGCGGCAGCGGCAATGATTCACTCTTCGGCGGCAATGACGCCGATACGCTGAATGGTGACGCCGGAGAAGATACGATGAATGGCGGCAGTGGCGCTGACCAGTTCCATTTCCTGAATCAGGTGGATTCTACCACCACAAATCCCGACGAAATTACGGATTTTGAGCAGGGAACCGATAAAATCTGGGTGGTGGGCTATACCAGCATCGCCGCCGGTGCACCCTCAGGAACCGTGCTGGGCTATAGCTTCGATGGCACCTACACCAACGTCTCCGCCGCCAATGGTTTCGGATTCCGCCTGCTCGGAAACTACACCCTCACCGCAACAGATTTACAGTTCCTCACCATCATTGGAACCACAGGAAATGATACTCTGACAGGAACAACAGGCGTGGATGGAATCCTCGGACTGGAAGGGGATGATGTGATCAATGGCGACAACGGTAATGATCTCATCTGGGGAGGAGATGGGAATGATACGATCAATAGTGGACGGCAAGCAAGTGACAGCATGTATGGTGGCAATGGTGCCGATGTTTTTGTTTATGATAGCACCAACGGCTCCAATTATGGCGGCCTGGGCGGCCTGGATTACATTATGGATTTTGAAATAGGGGTTGATCGTATTGAATTACGGGGATTGTTATTTAACCCGGCAACTCATATTAACTGGTGGTATGATGCCGGACTGAATGCCACCATTTTAAATTTTTCTACCTATGCTCATTATGCTCAGAGTTTTAGAATTGGATTGTCGGGTAATTTGACCGCGGGATTTGATTCCAGTCATTTCGTTGTGACAAATACGACCTATGGCACTGCCGGTCATGACAGTGTGGATGGAACCAGCGGTATTGATGGATTTTTAGGTTATGGCGGCAATGACACTTTTCGCGGTGGATTAGGTGACGATAATGCCGATATGGGCGATGGCGATGATGTGGTTTATGCTGGCGGTGGTGCAGATTATTTTTGGTTAGGTGCAGGAAATGATACCTTTTATGCGGAAACCAGTGCCCCACAAGTATACGGAGGTGCAGGCAACGATTTAATTTATTTGAATCTAACCGGCACTTCCGGCTGGATATGGGCAGAAGATGGCGACGATACGATTCATGGAACCAACAATGCAGATGGACTGATTCGCGCAGGCCGAGGTAATGATGTCATTTATTACTATGGCGGAAGTGACAATGCCATTGATGAAGGCGGAAACGACACGCATTACGGGGGTGATGGCAATGACACCTTCAGTAACCGTAACGGTCATGACGTATGGTATGGGGAAGCAGGCGCGGATCGCTTTATTATCTATGACGGGTTAACCATGCCATCGCAATATCAGTGGTGGGATGCTGGTCTTACTGCTTATGAGGCGGGTATTATCACAATTGAAGATTATCTTCCCGGTACGGACAGTCTGGAAGTGCACTTCCGTTTTACTGGCATCCAGGCAGGCACAGGTGATGGCGCGGTATTAGGCAGCTGGTATGATGCGGTGAATAATTGGACGGTTATTCAGTCAGAATATGCCGAATTTACCGTCTATGTCCGCGGGAATCACAGCATTGCTGATTTGAATGTATCCTTTTCAGGCACAACGGGCGCGAATTATGTATATGGCACTGCAGGTGCGGATAACATTAATCAAGGCACATATAAAACCATTCGGGCAGGGAATGGTAACGACACCATCACCGCGGGAGAAAATTGTGCTGTTTATGGTGAAGATGGTAATGATCATATCACGGTCTATTATTTCGGCTCTGCTTATGGCGGCATGGGTGACGACACAGTTCGAACTACGCATACGGGCTATCCCAGCATGCTGTTTGGCGAAGAAGGTAATGATTCTCTGATAGGCTCTGGCTCTACGGATACATTGATCGGTGGACAGGATGCAGATATTCTAAGCGGCGGCAACGGTAATGATAGTTTCTGGTTTCATGCGGCCAGCGATTCTACGCTACTGGCCTATGATACGATTACTGACTTTAATGCGGCCAACGCAGATAAATTATATTTTATTGACCTGGAGCAGGGAACCTTCAGCTACCGGGGAGATAGCAGTAACGGCTTCGCCGGAGGAGGCAACAGCTCCGCGCATTTTAATGATGCCACCGACATGCTGCAAGTGGATGTCAATGGTGACGGCGCGGCGGAAATGCAGATATATCTGCAAAATGTCTCTCTGGTCAATTTGGATGCGAGTGACTTTGTGTGGTCTTAGGCATGGTCACAGGATAATCCGTGAACATATAGGCTTTTAAAAAACGATTTTTACAATTATTATATTATCTTGCGATGCTTGATTGCGTTGGGGCACAACGGACATGCCTCAAAAATACCGTTCATTATGGATAGAGACGGCGGGTTTGCCATTGGTCGGACGTTTGTTGATAGCGGTATTCGATACGGTCATGCAGGCGGAAGCGTGCGCCTTGCCAAAACTCTACGGTGATGGGGGTCAGGCATAGCAGGCCGCCACGGGGTTTCATTTCCTGCATGCGCACCTGCCCTTCCAGCCGAAGCTGGCGGTCTTCTTGGTCCCAGAACAACAGTAAGGCGGCATGCTGGCCATTAGCGGGCATGGCTTCTGCGGCCAGATGCAGTAACGCCCCCCGCTCATCCCACTGTTGCAGGGTCACGGGGTAGATGTGTGGTTGCTCCATGGCATCGCTGAGGGTCAGGTGTTGCAGGGCATCGGCACAGCATGTGGCTGTTTCTCGTTGGGAGAGCCAGAGTTTCCATTGATCAAGAGGATGCGAAAAAATCGCAAACATAGGTTGAGGGCTCCATCAATCATTCTTACCGGATGCAGGGGCACTGGGTACATCCACCTGAGCGACATCTTTATCCGGTGTATCAAAATCTACAATATCAAATAATCCGCGTAAGAAACCGGGGGTTAGCAGGGATAGTGGATTGACCATTACGCTTGGGTCATCCAGATTGCCTTTCATACTGTAATTCGCGGCAAACAGGCCTTTTCCCTCACCGCCTTGCAGCAGATTACCCAAAATAGGGACATTACTCAGCACGTTATTGACGGTATAAGACGGAACCAGCGCACCTTCCAGATGCATATTCTGTTGTTGCAGGTCAATAGTACCGGAGGCGGTCATCCCCACTGAACTGCCATGCATTTTTGCATCTTTCAGTGTCAGCACGCCTTGTGCATAGTGGAAAGGAGCCTGCATTTTGCTGAAGGACACCCCTTTACTGCTGAAGAGTTCCATAATACCGGTTAGTGAGGCCAGACTGAGAATTTTACCCAGCAAAGGCGTATCCAGCAAGCGGTAATCTGTGCCAAACAAGACACCTTTCAAAACCATCCCATCCGGGGTATGGAGCCATTCTGCTTTCATATCCATCACGCCGTCCCGCATGGTGGGGGTGATATTCAGAAAGGCGGCCAACGTCCCCATATTCTCCGTGCGGGCGCGCAGAATACGTTGTTCCCCCTCTTGTCCCAACGACACATAGACAGGGCTACCTCCCGTTGGCAGCATTTCAATCGCTGCACTGGTGCAGCCTTCGGCATTTGTGCATTGCAGGTTGGCTTGCAGGTTTTCAGCCGTGCGGTCTTCGCCCAGAATCAGTTGTGCCAGTTGCAGGGAAACATCCAGCACAGGGGTTTGATTACCCTCGCTTTTCAGGTAATCGGCCTTATGCTCCCAAAGGTAGCTGGCATCCAGCTTAGAACCATGGATATGGGCGCGGTAAATACGGTTGGCAGTATCCAGATACGCCGTGCCGGCCACGTTTTGTTTCTGCGTGAGGAGCTGTTGTATCTCCCAGTGATGCTGGGTAGCAGAGGTAAGTTTCGCACTGGCAGAGAGGGTGAGCTGTGGTTCTTGCCATGTCAGGCGAGGAATCTCTATGGCACCGGTATCGGTATGGATATCCACTTGCACGGTCGCCCCTGCTTTACCGTTGGAGGCATCGCGGTGAATGGATAGTTCTGGTATGGTCAGAGCCACTTGCGAGACATCCGCATTCGCGTTTATGGACACCTGTTTATCGGACAGGGTAAGGGTTGCCTTTCCCGCTAATGGGCCTTCAAACTGTGAAAAGCGGGGAACCCCAAGCGGTACCAGCGCGTTAGCGTTGAGTTGCGGTGTTTCTACCGTCATGGTGCCTTTGGGGTTGCTACCCAAAAAAGGCTGCTGGTAACGCACTGTGACCTGACCACCATGATTCACATTGCCTGTTGCGGAGAGATCAAGTTGCTGGTTATTCAGGGTCAGGCTGCCTTCCGCCGCTTCGATGGAGAGTTTATCGTCCAGCATGGAAGGAATAGAGAGGTTGTGATAGGTGGCTTTTGCTTCAATCTCTGCGCCACCAAACCCCTTTTCTGCCAGCGCATTTCGGGTTTCTTCCAGCAAGGGGATATGCAGATGCACGTTCCCTTTTACCTGCCCTTTCCATTGCTCTATGGGCGTGGAAAGCAGGGTATGGATAGCGACTGGCTCCTGCGATAAAACCTGCATCACCGCTGCGGCTTCGCCAGACACGTCTCCCTGCACATCCACAGCCAGATCATCCCCCAGAAAGGGCCCAATGGTCACGGTTGCGTCTTTCGCTTGCAGGCCATTGGCCAGATGGCCATTGGCAATTTGGGCAGTGAAGCGATTGCCGGTGAGGGTCATATCCACCTGTTGGGCTTGCGCAGCGGGGTAGCCTTCATAATAATCGACCGATGCATCCTGCGCTTGCAGGGTCAGCTGGATAGCTTCTTCCGGGATAGGGGGTTGTTGCTGATGATTCCAGTTTTGCAGATCCAATGTCAGATCTGCCGAGAGTTGTTTAGCGGTCACGCCCTGTGCAATCCAATCCCGTACATCGGTTGCCAAAGGCAAAGGCCAGAGCATCAGAACCTCTTCCGAGGTGACACCTTCCGCATGTGCGGTGCCAGTGAGGCTGAGGAGAGATGGCTGCATCCCGGTGCGGATATTTAGTATCATTTTGCCTTGATCCGCCACGCGGAGATGGCACTTTTGGATATCCAGCACATCGGATGCTGCATCCTGCTGCCAACGGATGCTACAGCGCAGGCGAGATAATTCGATGGGTTTGGGGAACCATTCCGGATTGGTATAACGCGCATCATCCGCCCGGATGGAACAATCTGCCCGGCGAAGCTGCCAACCTTCTTTCTCTGGTCTTTGCAGCAGGCTATCGCAGGCCAGGCTGGCGGTTGCTTTGATACGTGCATGGGGCTTCCAGTCATCCGGCAACCAGGGTTTCAGCATGCCCAGTTGGAGGGATTCCAGTAGCCAGCGCATCGTCAGTGAATCCCGCGTTGGCATGCTGCCTTTCATGCTGACAAGCCCCAATTCTTTTGGAGAGGCTTTCGCATCTTTCGCTTGCCGGAAAACACTGGCAGACAGCCAGCCTTCCCACTGCTCATGGGTGATTTGCCGCCATTCCATCATGCCATCCTTCAGCAGGAGGGGGATGGCATTCTGCTGTGCATCCGCATGGCTTTCATCTTGCAAAGTGAGTTGCACGTCACTGACAATCACACTGCGAACAGGGAGGTAACCTGCATCTTCCTGCTGGCTTTGCATGATTTTTTCGATGGTTGGCCAAATATCCTGCCCTTGTTGCCCAAGCCTTATGCGCCATTGCCCTTCCGGAAGGCGGGTAATATCCCCTTGCCAGCCGTTGAACTCCATGCTGTGGAGGCGCCAGCGCGCGGCAAGCACATCCAGAATATCGACCGAAGCATGCAGCCGTTGCAGGTTGAGAAGTTTTTTTTGCTGCGCCCCCAGAGTGAAACCGTGCAGTTCCAGTTCAATATAGCGCCCCCAGTTGGGCCAAGCCGCCGTCACTTGCTGTGTGGAGAGGCTTAGGTCATCCGGCATACGCTGGTTGATATAATGTTCTGCCTGTGTTTTCCAGGGGGTGAGATCTCTGGGTTCCTGCGCCAGCCAGACAAGCAATATGCCCAAAAGCACCAGTACCAGTACCAAAAGCAGTACCAGAAGCGAGACAAAGAGTTTACACAGACGTAGAGGCATTTTACCTTCAGGGCATGAAAGTGAATATCGGGTAATCAATGAGTGGATGTCAGGCCGGATACATGATGAATAGCGAGCGTTTTCACCATCTCCCGGTGACAAGTGTATTGGGACAGGATAGTTCCCTTGTAGCGGAGCTTCATGCGCTTTGCCAGCAGGAAGATACCCCACCGGAGGTTTCCTTATTATTACAGCAGGCGCCAGCGTCTCTGTGGTGTGCGATTGAGGAGCATAGCCCGTATCTGCATCAACTCATACGGCGGCATACGCTATGGGCAGCGCACTGGCTGGAACGGGGAGCAACCTATTGCATGCAGCAATTGCTGGCTCCACTTTTTGCCCCCCTGCCCGCCAGCCGTGATGCCCTGATGAAAGAATTGCGACTTGCCAAACAACAGGGGGCACTTGTGATTGCTCTGGCAGACATCACCCATGAATGGGGTGCGCCGGAGGTCACGACCGCGTTGACAGAACTGGCGGAACGCTGCTTGCAGCGCGCTTTGTTGTGGCTATGCGAACAGCAATACCGCCATGGGCAATGGCAACGCAGTGAAGAGGCGATGCCTTCTGACATAGCACTGCCCAGAGCGACCCCCGGCGTGATTGTGCTGGGAATGGGTAAAATGGGCGCGCATGAACTGAATTATTCCAGCGATATTGATGTGGTGTTATTCTATACTCCTGACGTGCCTGCCATAGACCCGGAACGGCTGCACCAGCAAATGCAACGGATGGGTCAGGAGCTGGTAGATGTGATGCAAAGCCGGACGGCTGATGGCTATGTATTTCGTACGGATACGCGCTTGCGCCCCGACCCCGGCTCCACCCCGGTGTGGATGAAAGCTGCCGCTGGTTTGCATTATTACGAAACCGTGGGGCAAAATTGGGAACGTTGCGCCTATATTAAAGCACGCCCTGTGGCGGGAGACATGAAAGCGGGCGCGGATTTTCTGCAGGCCATGCACCCGTATATCTGGCGAAAATATTTAGATTTTACCGCAATTGCGGATATTGAATCTATCCGTCGGCAGATTGACTCCCGTCAGCGGCGACTGACCCCTTCCCTCTATGGGCACAATATTAAACTGGGAGTGGGCGGCATTCGGGATATTGAATTTTTTGTGCAAACCCAACAACTTATTTGGGGCGGGCGCATACCGGAATTGCAACGCCGTGAAACCGTATATGGATTGCAGGCGTTGGAAGCCGAGCGTTTTATTACCCCGGAACAATCGCGATGCTTACAACAAGCGTACACGGAGCTTCGGCGGGCAGAACATGCCTTGCAGATGATGCGGGATGAACAAACACATAGCCTGCCGGAAGAGGAAGAAGGGTTTGCGCATTTCGCCGGACTGCTGGGATTTGTGGATACCACCACATGCCGTGCATGGCTGCACCAGATTTTGGAAACAGTGCAAACTCACGCCCGTGGCAGCACACATGCCACGGCACCGCTTTCCGCCACGCTGGAGTTGGATGCGGAACAGGGAGAGCGGTTAAACCTTGTCTTTACCGGAGTGGAGGATGACCCGGATACCATTCACACGTTGCGGCGTTTGGGGTATCAGGCACCCTCTGACATTGCCAGTGCCGTGCGCGACTGGCACCGTGGGAAGCGTCGCGCGACGCGCACCACGCAATCCCGCGCATTGTTAACCGAAGCCATGCCCGCGTTACTGCAATCTCTGGCAAAAACCCCTCAGCCGGATGAAACGTTCCGGCGTTTTGACCGACTGTTGCAGAATACCCCCAGCGGTATTCAATTGGTGAGTTTGCTGTATCAACGGCCCGATTTTCTGGCCAGAGTGACCAGTTTATTATCGGCAGCGACAGCCATGGCAGAAACCCTGATAAACTCCCCCCATTTGCTGGAGCGTTTACTGGCCATGGTAGAGCACCCAACCCCTGCTACCGCACTGGCCTCTGATTTACAGCATCGTCTTGAGGGGTTGTTACCGCAGGCGCGTGACCGGGAAGAGGCTTTGCACCTCATTCGGCAACACCATGCAGAGGCGCGTTATCAGGCGGGGGTGGAAATATTAGCAGGAAGGCTCTCTCTGGCGCAAAGTGGTGAATGCTTCACGCGGATTGCAGATATTGCCGTACAGCATGTATTGAACATTGAATACCAGAGCTTTGCCGAGCAGTTTGGAGAGCCTGAGGGAGGATGTTTCTGGATAGCTGCCTGTGGAAAAATGGGCAATGGTCAAATGACGTTTACATCTGATCTGGATTTAGTGTTCCTCTATGAGGCAACCGGTCAGGGCACCGCCAAATTCATGCCAGAAACCTATTACAACCGCTTAGCACAAAGGGTCGTGACCGGGCTGAGTGCCCTCATGCGATATGGGCGGCTGTATGAGGTGGATGTGCGCCTGCGACCCTTTGGAAAAGATGGACCGATGGCCAGCCGCAGTAAAGCCCTGATGGGGTATCTGGCAGAGAATGCCTGGGTCTATGAGCATATGGCGTATCTGGCCTTCCGGGTTGTGGCATCCACTGCACCAGAGGTAGCAACGGATGGTTTGAGGCAACAGGTTCTACAAGCAATTGCCGAGGGGCGGCAACGGTACGTCTTAACCCGTGCATGGGACGAATTATGGGAAAAAATTACTACGCATCTCCCCCCCGCCCATGGATGGGATGTAAAATACCAGCCCGGTGGGTTGCTGTATCTGGAAATGCTATTACAGCGTGTAATTTTAAGCCTGCCGAATGCATCTTTCGTAACCGTGCCCTGTGCGCCCGTCATCTGGCCGGAGACGCTGTGGAAGCAGGAGTACCTACCTGCTGACTTAGCAGAATTATTTACAAGTTCTTTACGGGTATTTTATGCCGTACAGCAGATATTGCGCCTAAGCGAAACCGGGGACAGTGCCCCCCAACATTTAACGGAAGATTTTTTACGGCTTTTACAACAGTCGCTTGCAGGAGACTCGGTAGTACAGATGGAAAATAGTTTGTGGACAATCTACAAAACCATCTGGTCAGAAAGCAAAAAGCTGTTATGATAACGAACTTTTAGCTGCCAATAGGTTTCATGTTATGACTGCACTTGCCGCGACGACCCTACAACAACCACTGGGTGAAAACCTACCTGCACCGGACTTCCGCAACATTCCTAATCAGGATGGTGTGGAGCGTTGTCTGGAAGATTATCGTGGTCAAAAGCTGGTTTTATATTTTTACCCAAAAGATGATACGCCTGGCTGCACCACAGAGGGAATTGATTTTACGAAATTATTGCCAGAGTTTGTGAAAGCTGGCGCTACGGTTGTTGGGGTTTCCAAAGACAGTGTGGCTAAGCATTGCAAATTTCGGGACAAGCATGGCCTGCAAGTGGAACTGCTGAGCGATGAACAGAGTGCCTTATGTGAGGCCTATGGCGTGTGGAAAGAAAAATCCATGTACGGCAAAACTTACATGGGTATTGAGCGCACAACCGTGCTGATTGATGAGCAAGGCATTATTCGTGCTATTTGGCCAAAAGTATCCGTTAGCAACCATGCGCAGACTGTTCTGGATGCTGTGAAGGCACTGTAGGCGTTTGCAGAGCGATAAGAAGCCATGACGGATTCCCTTTGAAAGGGGAATGGATAAGAACGGCGGCATGTTGGCCGAGCGGAGCTAGAGAACGATTCACATGGATTGCCACGCTCACGCTGCTTGCTCGCCATGACGAGTGGCTGCGCAGGTTCGCTAACACGCTTGGGATAGGCCTTCGGGTGTGGAAAGATGGATTCCGTATCATGCTCACTCTCGTTCGCTGTACGGAATGACATCAGAACTTTTTGTTGCGTGGATGCCTGCCTACGCAGGCATGACGGGGGTTTGTCGTGTTATGGGGACAAGAGAAGCAAGGACAGAAGTCCGAGCCTTTCAGCGAGCGATAGCGAGAGGCACGCAGTGCCGAGTGGAGCCAAAGGAAAGGCTACTGGCGTAGCCGTAGCAAAAAAACGTTTGACACTCAGGAGCGATGTATCGCCAGTGGAGCGAAAGCCTGACAAGAGGGCATCACTTCTAACTGGTTGATATTCATATGCTCTGGTAATTGGCAGAGCCAATGAATGCATTGTGCAATATCCTCGCCGTACAGGGGGCGTACCCCTTGGTAAACGGTGTCTGCCCGTTCACGGTCACCACGGAAGCGCACCACGGAAAACTCCGTTTCCGTCAAGCCGGGCATGAGGTTGGTCACGCGGATATTTTTACCCGCCAGATCCGCACGCAAATTCAGGCTGAACTGCTCGACGAAGGCTTTAGTGGCACCGTAACAATTTCCGCCCGGATAGGCGTAAGTTCCGGCGATAGAGCCAATATTGATAATCAACCCCCGGCGACGCGGCACCATGCGCTGTAGCATGGCGTGGGTCATGGTCATCAGCCCTTTGATGTTGGTATCTACCATGGTTTCCCATTCATTCAGGTCGCACTGCTCAGCGGATTCCAGCCCCAGACACAAACCCGCATTATTGACCAGTACATCGACTTCCGCAAAGCTTGGGGGTAAATGCTGCACCATTTGCTCTACCGCTTGCCGGTTGCGGACATCCAGCGGCACCAGATGCAGCGGAACATGGCCAAGTTCCCGCCCTAGTGCTTCCAGCCGTTCCTGCCTGCGTCCAACCAAAATCAGGCGATGCCCTTCCGCTGCCATACGACGTACTGTTGCCTCGCCTATACCGCTGGTGGCTCCGGTAATGCAAATGACCTGGGGTGACATGGTGGTTATCTCCTGCGTAGGGATGACGGCGCGACGGGGATGGGTAACGCCCCCTGCCCCTGAATCATAGGCCACAGTGCAGCGCTTCTTTCCATACCCCGGATATCCGGGTGCTGAAAATGCACATGCTGTTGGGTGTTTTCTGGCCGGAAAGCAATCACCCAGAAGGGTTGCATGCCTTGCGGGGGAAAACTGTAGCGCACGTCACTCAGGCGGGTCAAGCCATTCTCATCCGGCAGGCGGGTGGTATAACCCTGCGTGAAACGGAAGAATATATCCATATCCTGCCCCAACAGGCTATCAGCGGGGACAGAAGGCACATCCTGCTGAAGCAGTTGTGGTGCCGAGCTGCCTGCATAATAACGGGCAGTCTGTTGCCATGGCAGCAGGTAGATAGCGTCTGCATACCAGCGGTCTTCATGGGCATAAACGGTACGCCAGAGCCAGCTATTGCCAATTGTCGGCATGGCACGAGTTTGCGTTATTGCCATATGACCGCGGCTGGCAGCCAGTTGTTGCACAGCTTCTTCAACGCGTCCATGTTGCCAGTAACCATACAGGCTGAAGCACAGGCTATAGGCCACCGCCAGCCAGCCAGCCTGAGGCGTGCGGTAACGGCAAGCGAAATATACGCACAGCAGTATAGGAAACGTATAGAATGGATCTACGATGGAATGAATATCCCAACTCACGCGATCTATGCTAAATGGCCACCAGAGGAAGGTGCCATAGGTGGTACAGCCATCCAACAGGCCATGGCTTCCCCAGCCCAGCAGACAGAAAAGATACAGCAGGCCAAACGAAAAGCGTTGTTTGAAAGCAGGCCGGAGCAACAAGGCGCATAACAGCGCAAACAAAGGCACCAATGGCAGCGCATGGGTAAAATGTCGGTGGTAATAGAGGCCGAGCAATGGATCCATCTGGCTGCGAATCAGCACATCCAGATCCGGTGCCATGCCCGTGATGGCACCGATAAATAAGGCGGGACGAATGGTGCGGTGTTTAGCGGCAAGAGACGCACAGACGGCGCCTAACACACCCTGACTAAGTGGATCCATGAGGGAAGTCTCCTTATACTAGGCCGTATCTACAGGTATCAGCAAACATAGTCCGTATCTATTTACGATAGGTCTGGTGGCTGTGTTTTTTGATGCGTCGCATGGGGCTGATGGCGTGCAACAGATCCGATTCCAGCGGCAGGGGTTCCCCCGTTATCTGGCAAGCCAGAATCTCTGCTGCCAGTGGCGCACTGAGGCTACCACGGCTGCCATGCGCCAGTGTTGCATAAAGGCCGGTGCCTGTATCCTTCTGCACCGCATCAGGAATGGGACCAATATAAGGCATGCGTTCTGGTGCTGCGTAACGGATACCCGCCCAGCCCTGTTGAACCTGCTGGGGTAGCACCGTGGCATCCGGTAGAAGATTGTGCCAGCGTTGCAGGTTATGCGTATCATCCATGGTACGGGGGGTGGTATCTCTATCCCCACGCTGGTAGGTGGCGCCCAATACATGCATGAAGCCGGGCATGAGGCCAGACTGTTCCACGATTGGCACAGGTGGAGTGACATGCCCGCCGTAATTAAGGATAGGCTGTTGTTGCTGGCTGGCTTTTGTTGGCAAAAGAAAACTCAATTGCCCCCGACTGGGTTGTGTGGGCAGCATGTTTTCCAGACCGGCACAGGCCTCGGCCGTGGCAAAAATAAGGTGACTGGCCGTAAAGGATACGCCGTGCCGGGTTGTAGCCCTCCAACCTTCCGCACTGGGTTGGCATGTCTGTAGAGAATGGCCGCAGCGCAGGTGAAGGTTAGGGTGCATCAGCATGCGCTGAATCATGGCGGGCAATGGCACCCAGCCTGCCAGTGGAGAATATAGCCCACCGTAAGGCTGGGCATAGCCTGCCAGATGGCTGGCTTGTTGCGGTGTGAGGGCATGCAGAATATCAGGTTCCCAATGCAGGCGGGACAGGATTTTTTGCTGATGTTCTTCCTCTTCTGGCGATGTGGCAAGTTTCAGCCAGCCGCAGGGTTGCCATGCGGCATCTAACGCTGCCCAGAAGCGCAGGCTGTAGCTTAGAGCCGCAGCATAAAAACGGGTACGGTGGCTATAGCCTGCTTCTAAAACTGGGGCGCAAAGCGCCGCAGGATTCCATGAGCAAGCCTGAGCCGGAGCATCCAATGCTTCCCATAGCTCAACCGTAATGCCACGCTGCGCCAGCGCATAGGCGGCACACACACCGGCAATCCCAGCACCGATCACCAGTGGTGTGATGGCATGAGCCAAAGGGAGGTTATGGACGGGCTGAGGGTTTGCAAAATAGCCATGCAGACTATCCCGTTTATGTCCAAAACCCGGACGTTTTTGCACGTGAAACCCGACTGTTTTTAGCCCCTCCCGTACCATGGCGGCAGCGGTGAACGTGCTGAAGACACTGCCGGAACGCGATAGACGCGCCATGTGTTGAAAGAGGGTTTCGCTCCACATGGCCGGGTTTTTAGCGGGAGCAAAACCATCCAAAAACCATGCATCCACTGCCCTGTCCGGCATGAGAGGAAGCAGATGATTCACATCCCCCAGACAGAGGGTGAGTTGTAGCCTGCCTTGCTGCAAGGATATCCGGTGCAAGCCGGGGATGGGGGAAGGGTATTGTCGTAGAAGTTCGTCTTTGAGGGGGGAAGGAGGGTGTAAGCGCAAGGCTCTGGCAAAATCATCCCGATGCAGGGGATATTGCTCAAAACTGATGTAATGGAGGATAGAGGGCACTGCTTGCCCCGCAGCCTGCTGCTGCAGGTATAATTGCCATAAGGCCAAAAGGTTCAGACCCGTACCAAAGCCCGTTTCCAGCACGGTATATGTGCGCTTTGATTGCCAATGCTGTGGCAGATTGCAGCCCTGCACGAACACATAGTCACTTTCCGCCAAACCATGCCCACGGGAAAAATAAATATCCCCGAACTCGGTAGATTCCGGTGTAGCATTGGCTTCATCCCAAGCGAGCTGAGCATAGCGAACCGGCTGTGTATTAGACACGATTGGCCCACCCCATAGCGTTTCGTTGCTGGCAAAGATCATTTCTTCCCGATAGCTCAGTCAAGATGGAGGGTGGTGGCGCAGGCAAAGGCGAGGATATCGTGGGCGATGTTTTTGGTCGCAACCCCAAGAGCCAGCACCTATTGTGCCGAAGCATGCCCAAACATGCCTCTACCATATCCCCCATACGGTATCGGAATGGTCCTTGTGCCTCAACAATATAGGTCAACGGCGAAATCTCCATACAAGGGGGATTCTAACGGCGTCTAGGACGCTTTACGGGGTTTCAGTACGGATTCACGAAAGGGAAAACCACCGGGCAAGAGGCGTATGCCCTGTTGCAGGTGTCGATAGTCCAACCGGGAGGGATCTTCCGGAGTGGCGCCGGGAGCGGCAATGGTAAGTACATCCCCCGCCAGAGGCGCCATATCGGTTCGGAAGTGCAGACCGGTTTTTAGCGCAAGAATCTGCACGTCATCCAGATGAATGCCGACATGCTTGAAGACAGCGGGATCCGCCACAGCATGGCGCACAGAAGAAAGAATGACCCGCACCCCCTCATGGCGCAAGACGGCCATAGGCCCCAGATGCAGGCGCACGCCTCCCATCAGTTGCCCCGTACATTGGAACGGCTGATTGATGACATGTTCCACGGTAAACTCTGCGGTACAGGGGTAATGGCCTTTCATGCCACTATGAGAGCCAAGATAAAAAATGGCTTTTCCCCCTACCCCCACCTGCTGGGCTTTGGCAGCATTGAGAGGATCATAGAGCAGCCCAAGGACAGCATGGGATGCTTTTTCTTCCAGCATGGCTTCCAGCAGACCGGTGGTATCCCCCGTGCCGCCGGCGGCAGGATTATCCTGCGTATCTATGAGTATGACCGGTTTGCCGCGATATTGCTGACGTGCGTGACGCACAGCCATGCGTGGGGAAAACAAGGTGGTATCAAAAGCAGCTTCCAGAGAAAGGATATGCGCCTTGAGTTTCTCCACTGCGTCCAGCACATCCATACCGTAACCATGGCAGACAACGGTGGGGCCTGTATGCGGAGAATCCATGAGCGGGAAACCGGTTAAAAACTCCAGAGTTGCGCCTTCCGGCTCCAGACGTTTGCGCAACTGCATGATATTCTGCATGGGGCTGGTGTGGGTGGTTTGCTGACTGAGCGGAATGAGAAACGGAATACGCTGCATGGCAGAAGTGTGAAGCCTGCCTTTCAGACCATCCATCAACAAGCGCATCATGGCAGCGGCGGCGCGTTCGCCTGCTTCGGCACGGTCTGTCTGCGGTTGCAGGCGGGGCGTGGTCAACCAGTCTATATGCTGGAGCATGGCATGGCTGAGGTTGGCCTGCATATCAAAGGTGGCGACGATATGACAGTCTTCTCCCACAAGGGCGCGAATTTCTGCCAGAAGCTGTGCTTCTCCATCCATACGGGTGGGGGTGGCAAGCCCGCCCTGAAGTTCCAGAAACAGTCCATCCAACGGTAGTAGGGTTGCCAGTTGTTGCAAAAAACGGGCTTTTAACTGCTCATAAGCGGCATCTTCCATCAGGCCGGAGGTGGCCTGCGTCATCCAGAGTACGGGATGCACCCGCTGCTGCTGTGTATGCATGTGGCGTACAAATCCCGCGATGGGGATATTGGGAAGCGGTTGCGTGCTATCCAGCGCCGAAGTCAGCCGTGTCGGCCAACCGGGGGTCAGACGGATATCTTTCAGCGTCGTCTGGCGTTGGACGAAACTGTTGGTTTGACTGATCCATCCTCCGGCGGCGAGGCGAAACATACGCGTAAGACCCGTGAGTTAAAAGATAAGGAACATGTCCAGATTTATAGCGATTGGGAATTTTCCACGCATGGGCGATGTGGCTTAATACCAACCCAACCGCTTGACGCCTGAATATCCCTGCTTTACAGCTTGGACTGTGAGGATTACACCATATTCGGTAGTCTACGCAAGTAGAGTATGGGGCACAAGGGCAAAGCGAAATCACAGGAGCAGGCAGATGGCAAAAAAAGATCAGGATTTTATGGTGGAAGATGATTTGCACCTTGATCTTTCCAGCAAAGACGTGAAACCGGCAGCAAAACCTTCCACCGCCGATGGTGCGGCAGAGGCGCGTTTGCCATTGTTTTATCATCAACCAGCCCCTTTGGATAAGCAACGCCATGCCAAGGCTGGTATTAGCGGCAAGGCTACCTATGCTTTTGCGCGGGAAACGGTCACCGTTCCGCTGAATGTGGGAGAATTTGCGCTGGCGTCTAAACATTACCCGATTGTGTTTACCACAGAAGCACAGCCCATGCCGATGGCGGTGCTGGGTCTGAACAAGCACAACCTGTTTGTGGACGCGAAAGGCGGGTGGCGACAGTACCATTACATTCCTGGCTATATTCGCCGTTATCCCTTTATTTTCACGGTGATACAGGACAGTAAACTGGTACTGTGTGTGGATGAGCAAAGCCAGCATTTTGCAGAATCAGCACCGGAGCAACCCTTTTTTGATGAAAAAGGCGAGGCAACCACCATGGTGCAGCAAGCCTTGCAGTTTTGCGAAGAGTTCCAGAAAGACAACGCCCGCACACGTGCATTGACAAGCTTGTTGGCCGAAAAAAATCTGCTCATTGAACGGCAGGTGACGTATGACCTGATGGGTGAAGAGCGGCATTTGGCTGGATTTAAGGTGATTGACGAGCAGGCACTGACAAAACTGGATGACCAAACGTTGCTGCAACTGACCAAAAGTGGCGCGCTGGCATTGATTTATCACCATTTGCAGTCTCTCAGTAATTTCCCGGTACTGGTGCAAATGCTGGCAGACGCATAGGCGTCATGAAATTGTCATGATAGACTGATAAAAGCTTGCAGGTGTTTACAATAGGAAGGCACTTGTATGGTTGCTACGTGGAATGGTACGCTGGAAGGGCATCGTCATTTGATGATTACCGCACAGGATTCTGTGGGGTTTGATGTCAGAGACTTTGCGCATGTGCAGATGCTGCTGGAGCAGATCCGAACGCATAATATCCTCCATCCGCGTGAGGAAGTCCACGTCACGCTGGCCGTGGATGTCCGCTTGCAACCTTTGTTTGCTGAAAACCTGCCCAAAGGAATCGCGCATTATGTGCATTGGGCACCGTTTCAACGGGGTCAAAAGCCCGCCTTGGAGATTATTGCGGCATCGGTTGCGGCCGGAATACCACCCATAGATGCGGCGATTGGTTTTGCCGAACTCTCCACATGGCTACCGGACGCCAGCCCAACACCTACGGGCTATTTGCATGGAGAAACCGAGCGGGTGAAGCATTTATCCTGTCCGGTGGATGGGGTATCGCTGGCGGTTCCTATGTTGTGTGAGCAGCCCACGAAGCATGTAGTTTACGCGCCATTTGTGTGGCAAAAGCCTCAAGGCAGCGACTTTGGTGGAGCCGATGAAGCAGAGCGGCGAGCGATTGGGCAGATTATGTCTATGACGCTTATGGATATGGCAGAGATGTTCCGGCAGGCGCAGGCATTGGCGAAACCGCATGGGGTTGTGATTGTGCCGTTGATGGCGCAATATGGCAATCCAGTAGAGCTTTTTCTGAGCCGAGCCAAACTGGTGGAAGAGATGGGGTTTGATAACATGCAGCCACCCCCCATCTTATTACCGATGGAACAAATTGAATGGAGCAATGATTTTGCCGGCATGGTCGCCTTTTTGGAAAATCTGTCGCTTCGCCATACCCATCTCCCTGAGCAGAGCGCCATGGTCGTGGGCATTGGCTCCACGCTGCATCATCTGGCACAGGCTGTGGGAGGGATTCCGCAAGTGATTGCGGCACACCGTGTGCGGGATACAGCAGGACAGATCGTGGATGGTCAGGGGGTTGCTTTCTGGCGGCAGGCGGCAGAGCAGGACAGCAATATGCAGCTTGTGGCACAAACAGAGCCGGGCAATTGGGCAAATGTGGTGACGGATATGGCGAAAGTGGTAGCGACCACAGCCCTGAAACAGGCTGGCATTGCACCGGATGCCGATATTGCGGATCAGCGCCTTTGCCGTGGTGCGATTGACGCAACGCCTTCTGTTACGCCTTCTGTTGCGGCGTAGGAGAGCGGGGCTTACTGAGGGATTCCAGCCCGCTGCGAATATGAATATCCTGCTGCGGAAAAGGGATCTCAATGCCATGCTCTTTAAACGCATCCCAGATAGTGAACATCACATCACTTTGCGGGCGCCAGCGGCCATCGCGCACATTATCCACCCAAAAGACCAACAAAAAATCGACCGAGCTGGCACCAAAGGCACGGAGAAAGACGTTTGGCTCCGGGTCTTTGGCGGTGCCGGGGTAGTTTTTTGCAGCATCCAGAATCAGGTTATACGCCAGGCGTATATCTGACTGGTAGGAAACACCGATAGGTATTTCCACCCGCGCACGGGTATTGCTGTAGGTGAGGTTGGCAACGCGAGAGGTGATGAAGTCTTCATTCGGCACCATAACTTCTTTGCCGTCAAAACATTCAATGACACTGGCGCGTGCGCCCAGCTTACGCACAAAACCATGCACGCCGTTATCCAGTTCCACCAAATCATCAAGTGTTATGGATTGCTCGGTTAGCAAAATCAGGCCACTGATAAAGTTGGAGGCAATTTTCTGAAGTCCAAACCCCAGCCCCACACCCAGCGCCCCGCTGAAGACGGTGAGCGCGGTAAGGTCTATCCCCATGGCATCCAGCGTGACCACCCCAAGCGTAATATAGAGAATAATGTTAAACAGCTTGATGGTCAGCTCACGCATGGAGATGGTGAGGGTTTTGTTGCGGCGGATATAGTTTTCGCCGGTTTGGCTGAGAATTTTTCCAATCCACAGGATAATACTGAAGAAAAGTAGCCCTTTAATTACGAGATAGGCAGTGATTTTGAAATTGCCAAAGGTGAAACCCAGTCCGTCCAGATAATCCGCAACGGGGGTAAACAGGCCAAAAAGTTGCAATAGCGCGGAAGGTACGAGAATCCATACCCCCAGTGCCTGCACAACAGCATTGGAGACAAAAGCACGCAACCCTACCCATAAAAGCCAGACCAGCGCCACGCGCTCTATGGCATTGACTAAATCGCTCCCGCCCAGCCATTTACGGCATAACACCCCTGCCCCACTGATGCACATTAGTGCCAGCAAGGGAGGCACCATACGCCCCAGACGCTTTACAAACCAAAAGCGGGATTGTGTATAATTGATGCCCTTTACCTCCCGAATAGCGGGAATACGGCGGCGAATGAAGGTGCCCAGCATGTAGCCAAGCGTAATGGCAATGCCCGCCATGACCAATTGATAGTAGGTTTCCGGATCTGATAGCCAGCGTATCAGCCATTGATACCCCTCCTGCAAAAGGCTATTGGCACTTTTGAGGGTGGTTGGTGACAAAATAGGATCAGCAGAGAGGGGGAGAATAGCGTCTGTCTGGTTGGCAGCCTGTTTGGACATGGAGTCTATACCCGTGTTGGCATGAAAGGAATATGCATGATGACCATCCTTTATATAGCGGTGGCGAGGGGGGATGGGTAGCGGAAATTCCCAACAGGCGAAGCTGTGACTGATGATCGGTTAACCCTGCAGGCGTAACGGGTGCATGGTAACTTGAAGCCAAACCCTGTTGAATAAGCGCATCACGACCATGCGAACAACCTGAATGACGAGGAGAATGGATGATGAATCGGGAACAGATGCAAGGAAACTGGAAGCAACTCAAAGGGGAAATCCAAAAGCAATGGGGCAAACTGACAGATGACGAACTGGATGTGGTGGAAGGAAACCAAACCAAGCTGGCTGGCATTATTCAGGAACGTTATGGCATTGCCAAAGAAGAAGCCGAGCGTCAGGTGCGTGATTTTCAATCCCGCTATGATGCATAAACCCTTCTGAACAAAGAATCTTTGCGCGCTTCGCTTTCCAAGCGGAGCGCGTTTTGCTTTAAGTTATTCAATTTTTTGATTTTCTTTATTTATACAGCCTTGATGAAGCACCCCATCGGAACCCATGGTACGTTAAGTTAAGGTAAGGGATAACTGTATCCACGGTTTGATGACAGGAGATGATATGATGACCTTTACGTTAAAACGCGCTTATGGCACCTGGGTAGTGGGTGGTTTAACCGTTCTTGGCCTTTCTATGGCCACTGCTCCCGTTGCGATGGCGGATGCACTGAGTGATAATAAAGTGGTGTATGACCGTCAGGGGAATATTGTACGCGCTGCACTTTCCGGCACGTGTGTACGCACCCAATGGGAAGCAGGCACCGATGCCTGCGCACCGCCTGCACCACCAGCCCCACCACAAATGGCACGTGTGGCAGCTCCGGCGACCGTGATAGAGCAGGAAGATCGTACTGTGTATTTTGATTTTGACAGTGCCGTGCTGGATGCTAATGCCCAGCGCAAGCTGGATAGCATGGCGCGGGTATTGCAGTCCGCGCAGGATGTGAAGCACGCCATGATTGTTGGATATGCCGACCGTATTGGGAACGCGCAATATAACCAGCAGCTTTCTGCCAAGCGGGCACAGACGGTGAAAGATTATCTGGCCAAGCGGGGATACGTGAATACGCAGGTAGCGGAAGTGCGCGCTGTGGGTGATACGCAATCTAACACACCATGCCGGAGTGCCGATAAGCGTTCTGAGCTGATTTCCTGCTTGCAGCCAGACCGCAAGGTGGAAGTGGAAATGACCTATAAAGACAACAGGAACGTCTATTACGACCGTCCGGTCAGTTATAACACGGTTCGATAAGAACGTATTGCCCACTCTAACGTCAATGATGCATGTGAAAGGATAATGACCATGGCTACCTCAAACAAAAACGTACCGACGGACGCAGAAGAGCGGATTGAACGGCTGCAAGCGGAATTGGCAGATGTGAAGGAAGCCATGCAACGCTTGTTGGAAGATGCCGGAAATGAAGCGACCAACATTTTGCCGATGGCTCGCGATCAACTGCAACGCATGGCGAAACAGGCAGGCATGAGCGTGCGTGAGTTTGTCGAGCATCGGCGCGCTGAAGCGACGCAGTTACGCCAGAATGCAGAGCAAACCATTCAGCGCCGTCCCTTTACCTCTACCACGGTTGCGTTTGCTGCTGGCCTGTTGATTGCAGGGCTGCTGGTACGACGTGGCAACCATTAAGGCCGGATGAAATGCATTCTGCTTGGATGACATTAGCAGCCTGCGCGGGACAGTACCTCGCAGGCTGTGGCCGTAACCTGCTGCATGAACTGGGGCGCGCCTGCATGCGTAGCCTGCTGTATCTGGCATTGGCGGGCAATTTATTGTTGCTTTGCCTGATAGCGTTTAGCTGGTCATTGTATCATGTGTTTTTGTTTTATGGGCAAGTCACACCGATAGGTGCCGCGGCCATGATTGGTGGAATATGGCTGGTTGCTTTGGGAGTAACCATGTGGCGTATACGCCAGCAATGGTGTCGCATTCGCACGCCATTATCTGAGCGTTCTGCCGCAGCCAAACCACAAACCAAGACCGATATGAGTAACGAATTATGTATATTACTGGCGGCATTTATACAGGGCTTGCAACAGGGAGAGACACCACGCACCTGTTATCCGCACCCAATGCCGGATGAAGCGATGGATGCATCGTCCCCTGCGGCAGCGGCACGTGCTACGCCTAACCCACCGCCACATGGATAAAGATGATGCGCTATAGACAGGCGGCCTGCCTTACACGGTATGTGACGTGCGCCATCGTCATCATAGGGTGGGGGTGGCTGATGGTGAATGCGCCTGCTTTACGGGCCAATAGCCGTGACGAGCGGGCGGATACGGAAGACGCATTGCCAGACGCCCCCATGAGCACCATACGCACCCCTTCCATTAAAGACAAGCGGGGCACGTTTACGTTAGGGCTGGAAAATGACCTGTTTGCGGGACAAGATGACGGATACACCAATGGTTTTCGGGTGGCGTGGCTTTCACCGGAAAGTTCTGTACCGCCATGGTTAGAAAATGGTGCCAAATGGTGGCCGTTCTGGTCAGATGCAGGGAATATGCGCTATGCGCTGGAATTGGGACAGAACATGTATGCCCCGGAAAATCTGGGTAGCCGGGGACTGATAACCGATGACAGACCCTATGCCGGTTGGTTATATGGCGGCATAGGGTTGATGAATGATACGGGGTATCGGCTGGAAAATTTGCAGTTACAGGTGGGGGTGGTAGGGCCTTCTGCTCTGGGGGAGCCGATACAGGATGCGGTACACAAAGTCGTGGATAGCCCTGACCCGCGTGGATGGGATAACCAGCTACGTGATGAACCGGGTATTGTCCTGACCTACGAACGTAAATGGCGAAGCCTTTACCAGTTTAGCCCGTTTGGCTGGGGCATGGACGCAACCCCTTATCTGGGGGGAAGTTTAGGCAATGTGTTCACGCACGCCAGCAGCGGAGTGATGTTCCGTTTAGGATATGACCTGCCTGCGGATTACGGGCCGCCAATGATTCGACCCGGTATGCCGGGATCGGATTTTTTCATCCCTACCCGTGATGTGGGATGGTATGTTTTTGCTGGAGTGGAAGGCCGTGCGGTAGCGCGCAATATTTTTCTGGATGGCAATAGTTTTCGCAATAGCCACCATGTGGATAAAATACCCCTGATTGGCACTGTGCAGGGCGGAGCTGCCCTGACCTGGACCCGTTATCGGCTGGCATATACGCATGTGTTGCGCAGCCGCGAGTTTCAGGAACAAAATGACCCGGATATGTATGGCGGCATCAGCCTGAGCGTACGATTTTAGGTGCCGTCTGCTGTAAAGGTCAAAAAGACGGTTCGCTTTCACGAAACTGTCACAATCCGGTGGCAAGCTGAGGGAATAATGAATACAGGGATAACGTGACGAACCATGACGAAAACTGCTGCACCTACGTCTAAATCCTTCATCAAGCGCAGCCTTTGGCAGCGCGTGAAGCAATTTTTTACGCATCATGCGGAAGATGGGCATCTGGTTTTTGTGGAAGGTGAAGATGTCGCCTTGCTGCTGGCCAATGGCAGCCGATTAATTGAAGAACAATATGCCGTCATGCAGGCGCAGAAAGCATTGGTGTTTATTGAAGCCGCTATGTGCACCCTGCAAAATTATGGGGGCATGCCCAACCTGACATTACACCAGCATGAACTGCTGGATGTGGAACAGGGGTATTTGTTACGCACCCTGCAAAACCAGCATTCACCCATTGCCTTGATGAAAAGCTTTTGCTTTATCCATCACCATCTTGAACTTGGGGTACACACCTATTCTTTGGATAAGAAGCGTCGTCAACCGCTGGAAACACTGGTGATGCCTGCGAAAGATCTGGCCAATATTGCCGATGCCATTTTAACGCTGTGCGAAAATAAACTTATCTATGCGGATCACATGGATGTGAAGGGAGCAACCCACGGGGAAATGTTGCATCGCGCAACGACCGGAGAAGCACGGCGCATGCAGCCGGATCAGCTTAACAAGCTGGGAAATGACATCTTACATGCAGCATCGCAGGCGATGCGCATGGGCAACGAAGATGATGTGCTGAAAGCCGAACAGCAATTTGAACATAGCGCCCGCTGGCTGGTAGGGCTGGTTCAGCGTGAGAACCATCAGGCAGGGCCAATGCTGGTACGTATGAACCGGGAAAAAGTGACCGCACTGATGGAAAAAAACCTGCATATGGTGCAGGGTTCCTCCCGCTATAAACATTAATAAAAGCTATAGCGCAGCATGACTGCGGTTTGACCTTGATGTTGCCTTAACTCCTACCCGCTTACTGACAGACAGATATTTAAGCTGGCTTCCCTTACCGTTGCTATTGTAACGGAGGAGACACACAATGTCAGAATATTCCAGACGATATGGAGCCGGTAGTGATGTGGATGCCTTGGCATCCTCCCTGAATCATTTATTACAGACCCATCGGCAAGCCTTGCAGGATGAAAAACTGGAGCAGGAAGTGGAAATGCTGCTGCGCTGGGCTGAACGCCAGTGTTTTGGCTCCACCAGTGCTGAACAAAATTTGCAGGATAAGGGTCAGCAACATCTGCAACATGTACGTGACCGACTGAAAATGGCCTGCGAAGAGCATCAGCGGTTACAGGCAGAAACGCCTGCCGGCCACGATGGATCCTCCAGTCAGATGCAGCAGGAATATGTGGATGCGCAACGCAAAGTGAGCGCCATCATTGATCATTTACTTCAGCATGAACAATCCTCCGGCAGTATTGCCATGCGGCATTACAGCCATTGAACCCTATGCTTCAATAAGAAGACAGACGAAAGGACAAGCCCATGAAACTCACCGCCGCCACCCCTATGCAGGATGAAACGGTACATATTGGCCTAAACCAGAAAAAAAGGCAGGAAGTGGCTGAAAAACTGGCTGGCTTTCTGGCATCGACATACACCTTGTACCAGAAAAGCCTCTATTACCATTGGAATGTAACGGGCATACATTTTCATAGCTTACATGCCTTGTTTGAAGAGCAATATCAGGAATTGCATCAGGCTGGCGATGCTATTGCCGAGCGGATTCGCGCACTGGGGCATGTTGCCCCTGGTACGTATCGAGAGTTTGCGAAACTTTCCAGCGTGAAAGAGGATGACAGTCTGCCGGAATCGGCGGAAGTGATGTTAAAGCACATGCTTGAAGCAAATGAACATTGCTCAGTGGAGGCACGGGAAGTGCTGAAAGTTGCGGAGCGAAACGGCGATGACGTGACCGCCGACATGATGATTGCGCGAATGAATGCCCATGAAAAGACAGCTTGGATGATTCGGGCAACGTTAGGGCAACATGGCAACATGTAACCCAGATGCCTATGTAATGTTACAGATGAACCTCAGGAAAATGACGATAAAGGAGTACGCATGATGTCTGGCTTAATACGTTGGATGAAACAGGAACAAACCATGATGATTATGGCGGCACTGGGACTGGCCTTGCTGGTGACCACGACCGCCTGTGATCAGAATGAAACCACAGGTGAGCGTATGGATAACGCAATGGAAGATATTTCTGATGGAGTGGATGACGCAGGTGATGAACTAAGCGGCGATAACTCCACCATGGAGCGTATTGGCGAAGAAATGGAAGATGCGGGGGACGAAATTCAGGATAGCGTCAACGAATAGTGCGTCCCCTTGTCTATCTTATGGGTAGAAGACACCCCTCATCGGACGATACGTTGAGGGGTGTTGGGGGGATTATGGATCACAGCCTCATTTATGCGACTTGCGAATAACGCAGGCTACTTTGTGGGCGGTAGGCATCCAGCGTGGAAGCAAGTAAACGCACGGCCATGCGGTCTTGTCCTATAAAACGCAACCCTACCTGTGGAGAATAGGTAATCAGTTCAGCCTGCACAAATGGCTGTAGTTGTTGCTCCCACTCCTGCTGCTCCTGCGGGGAGAGGGCATGCTGAATCTGAGCCGGGGAAAGCTGAAACTGGCACATCAGATGATCTATCAGGGCTTTACGTTGACGATCCTGCTCTGACCAGCACCAGCCTTTGGCAATAGGGAATTGTCCTGCCTGCAAAGCTTTGGCATAGACCACGGGTTGTAAACTGTTTTGCGCATACCCCTGCGGAAGCTGGCTAATAGATGATTGGCCGATACCAAGCAGAGCGTCGTAATTCTCGGCGCTGTAGCCCTGAAAATTGCGCACCAGCGTGGAAGATTGCGCGGCTTTGGCCAGACTATCTTCCGGCAGGGCAAAATGGTCCATCCCGATGGGAAGATAGCCCGCCTGTTCCAGAACAGCGACCGCTTGTGCGTACATGGCGCGCCGCTCCGTGACGGGCGGAAGGGTCGTTTCATCTATCAATTGTTGGTGCTTTTTCACCCACGGTACATGCGCATAGGAAAACAGGGCGATACGGTCAGGACGAAGGGCGATGACTTCTTGCAGGGTTTGGTAGTGAGTCGCTACCGTTTGCTTCGGCAGGCCATAGACCAGATCCATATTCACGGAAGAAATCCCCAGTTCTCTGGCGGTTTGTAGCAACAGGGCGACTTCATGCATTGGCTGTAGTCGGTGAATGGCTTGCTGTACCTCCGGATGTACGTCCTGAATACCGAAACTGATACGGTTCACCCCGGCAGCAGCGTAGGCACGTAATTTTTCGCGGCTACTGGTACGGGGATCCATTTCCATGGCGTAGTCCATGGAGTCAGCCAACCGAAAATGCTGTTGTATCAAGCTATGCAGGGCGGAGAAATCTTCCGCTTTCATGAAGGTGGGAGAGCCGCCACCATAATGGATGGAGTGTACCACACCGCGACCAGCCAGAACCTGTGCCAGCAGCGTTATTTCCTGTTTCATTTGTTCCAGATAACGCGCCAGCGGCTCGTAACGCAAACTACCCCGCGTATGGCACGCGCAAAACCAACAAAGCTGTGCGCAAAAAGGGATATGAAAATAGAGAGAGAGTTTAGCTTGTTCCGGTAGCGCCTGTAGCCACTGACGATAATCCTGCCCGGTGATATGGGTTTGAAAATGATTGGAGGGGGGATAGCTGGTATAGCGAGGGGCTTCTTTCCCCAACCAGAACGGGGTGGATACCGCAGTCTGAGAGGGCAATGGCGAACAGGAAGGAGATGTAACCATGGCAGCACCTAAGATTGGCAGAACAGGTGAGCATGATAAGCTATAGGCTGTGAGGTGTCTGTGATGCCCGTCACATAGTGAACGTCACATGGTAGAATTACGAGAGGCATAAAGCAGTATCAACGCAAATATTAGCGCACTGAATTGCAAAAAGCCGACCAGTAAGAAGACCGTTTGAAAACTGGTTTTGCGGTTTTTATGACGGAGGGTGCGCTGGGCAATCCATGCACCGAGGGTGCCACCCGCCAGCGCAAACGCATGCAACGTGCGTTCTGGCACGCGCCAGCTTTTGCGAATGGCCTGTTGTTTATCCCAGTAATAGAGACAGAAAACGCTTACGTTCATCCAAACCAATTGCAACAGAACGGCCTTACCCAACAGGTGAGAGACAGGCGCATCTACGGGTAAGCGGGATGAAACCAATGCGCAAAGCCCCAGAACGGTCAGGACATGCAGCAGGTACGCTTTATGGCGCAACCCTTTCAGCAGGGCTGCCAACATAACGGATAAAGCCACGTTAGTGAGTAAAAACGGTATCATACAGAACCCAATAGGATCAAATGGATTGCCGAGAACTTGCCGCACGATGGTTCTGGGTGTGGCAACCATCGCACACATGCGCATCGGCGGCAGACGAGAGAGTTGTATTCCTATCTTGACGTTGTTGCAACAACTGCGCCACTTCACGCTCTGCGGATAGAGCCGCTCCTTCCATAAAACCTATCCAGTCCCCGCCCGCTGCTTCTCCTATGGTGCGCCAATGGCCATCCTGTTCCGGGGTGTCAATATGGGGAAGCATGTGGTGATATTGACCAACGGAAAGGGAAACATAACTACCCTTTGCATAAGGCATATTGCCCCATTGCATCACCAACGGGGCGCGGGTTTGGGGATCGTATGCCTGTTCATTGATGACGGGTGCGGTTTCTGGATAGAAAATAGCCTCTTCCGGAAGATTCCATAGCTGACTAAGATATATGCGTGCAACCGTGACCTGAAACTGAGGGGTAGAAAGAGCATATTCACCACCCAACAGTATGGTAACGATTCCATCGGTGGCATTGGGGGTCATGGCGGTGTTCCAAAAAACCTGTATCGCACCATGATCACTCACATAGGCACCGACATTGGCTTCCTGCCCATCCCGATTTTGCCAGGGGAAGCCTTTGACGGGCAGAATCACTTTGGTGTTTTGGCCGTAGGTAAGCTGCTGGATAGCATCCTGCTTCGACTCTGACAGATCTAGCGTTTCAATGCCGGGAATGTCACGCAGCACAGAAAAAGGAATCGAACAAAGTATATCTTCATACGGCTGTGTTGACTGCCCCGCAATATCCAGTTGGATGGTGCCGTCTTCTGTGCGCTGTAATGCGGTCACGGGGCTGGAGGCATGCAGATGCACATGCGGCATGGTAGAAAGTTGCTCCAACAAGGCATCTATGATGCGTTGACTGCCGCCCACCACACGTAAGGCTTCGTTGCTTCGGCCATATAATTCAAACTGCGCGGAGTTTTGACCAAACAGTAAAATAAAATTGAGTGCTGATTGTTGATCTGCACGAGCGCCCATTTCGCTCACGTACGCTTGCTCCAAAAGCTCCAACGTTTCAGTAGGCAAAATATCCGTTTGTTGTTGTAGCCAGTCGTGAATGGATAGCGCATCCAATCGCTTTCCCTCCTCCGTCAAGGTACCATCTGACTGGTAAGCGGTACTGGCTGCAATGGATACACGCTCTTGCAGGGATTCCCGCCAGATATGATAAACGGGGGGGGTACCACCAAATACCTCTTCTACCGTTTTTGTTTGTCCTCTCTGAAGTAGATACGGAACGGATGAAGGTTGGTGTGGTACGTTTTCTACCTGCAGTCCCAGTTCTTCGATTAAGGCCAGCAGGGTTTCGTGTGCGGTATCCACTAATTCTGCACCACGCTCTGCATAATGGCCATTGTGGAAATCTGTCTCGGTCCAAATGCGGCCACCAAAACGATGACTCGCCTCATAGAGATCAACTGCTTGCCCCGCTTTACCCAGTCGGTAAGCCGCCAGCAAACCGGCCAGCCCGCCCCCTAAAATGGCCACTGGAGTATTGTCAGATGCATGATTCGTCATATAGTACCAACGTTGAACAAAAGATTAGGTATGCGTGAATGGGTGACGATGGCAGCTCACCTGTTTTTTGGGAAGGCTATCCTTCTATGCCGCTGTGATATGGGCATGCTTTTCTTTTGATGCGTGGGAACAACATACGCAAGGAATATGACGGTTTGTTGACACTGGAACATATTTTTTTACGTGGTACAGAAACCAGCCTGACCGCCAGACTGGATGTGGAATATTTGCGGGTGAAATCCGGTGAGCATATGGTGATTCTGGGGCCGAATGGATCCGGTAAATCCAGCTTACTGCAGATTATTTGCCGTATGGTCTGGCCGGAAATTCGGGAGGGAATGCCAAGACCCGTGTTACATATGAATGGCACAGAGCCGATGAATCTGTGGCAGATGCGAAAAACACTGGGGGTTCTCTCCCCCGCGGTGGCCGAGACAATGCAGGTGGAGGGGGATATATCCGCCGAGGAGGCTGTAATCGCCAGCCTGTTTGGTGCCTATCGGCTGTATCCCCACCATGATGTGACAATGGACGATAGGCAAAAGGCACAGCAGGCATTGGTGCAGGCAGATGCGGAAACGCTTGCTGGACGGCAGATACAAGCACTTTCAACAGGAGAGTTACGGCGTGTGTTGATTGCACGGATGCTGGTACATGCCCCGACATTACTACTGCTGGATGAGCCGACCATCGGGCTTGACCCTGTGGCGGCAGCACGGTTGCTGCAAACGCTGGAGCGGCTGGCCACTCAGCAGGTGACTCTGGTCATGGTCACGCATCATGTGGAAGAAATATTGCCCTGCACGCAACGGGTAGTGCTTATGAAAGAGGGGCGTATTTGGCAGGAAGGCTCTCCGGAGACCATGCTGACAGCAGAACGTTTAAGTGCGCTCTATGGCGCAGCCTGTCAGCCCTGTCATGTGGAGGGACAATGGCGCCTACAGGTATTGCCCTTAACCCCTGCCGCCGAGGTGTAAAGGGCAACGTTAAGAAGCGGGCGTGGGGGAAACCTGCTGCTTCAGGGCCTCTTGCAGGCAATCGCCGACAGCGCGATAATATTGCTGCAAGAGGCTAAGGTTCCAGCCGGAAGCGAAGGCAATGTTCTGCCCCTCCGCGTCAGGTGTGCGCGTGACAAGACGTGAGGAAGCCTGAAATGCCTCTGGCAGCGGTTGAGCAGGCAGATCTTTCCGTTGGTAGGGAAGTAGCAGGCAAACGGTTGGCAATGACTCTATCGCCTGTTGCAAGGCAGCTAAACGGCGTGGGGGCACGGCTTGCTCGGTCTGGGTAGCAACCGCTATTTCCTGCAATTGGAAACGGTGGGTCAGGTAGGCATTGGCATCGTGCCAACTGATCATGGGTTGGGTACGAAGCGCCTGAAAATACTGGTTCCATTCTGTATCCAGTTTCAGCAGGTCTTTGGTCATGAGCATCAGCCGTTGCTGAATATTTCCAGCCTGTTGTGGCAGAAGTTCTATCAGCTCCTGCGTGACTAAATCTGCCACAGCAATGAGATTCAGGGCGTTCAGCCACCAATGAGGATCTGTCGTCTGGGGCGAAGATTTTTCTTCCCCCTCGGCTGGGGAGGGGGGTTGGGTTGTGAGCAATCCAGGCGAACGTTGAGGCAGCAACGCGATATCCCGTGCCTGAGTAGCGGGCACGATGCGCGCCCGAATATGCAGCTCTGTCGCTTTATTTGTGATCGCCTGATCAATGCTGGTGCCATGTACCAACAGTAAATCCGCTTTATCCAGCCAATCGCGGCTTGTGGGCGTGAGCGCAAGATGGTGCACGTCTGTCCCCGGTCGTTGCAGCAGCCGCAATTGCACCAGATCGCCTGCCAAATCATGCACCAGTGAGGCCAGATGCGATGTGGAGACCACCACCAGCGGCCTATAGGCGCGGGGGGGCTGAGTTGTGGCGTATGCGTCATGGCAAAAGCAGAACACGAAAACGAAGAAGCAAAGAACAGTTTGCAGGTGTTTGATCATTCTGCGTTGGCTTTCGATGGAATATGGGTTTCTTTCGGCACATCAATGGCTTTCAGGCGACGTTCCAGAGTTTGCAATTGCATGGCAATATCTGCCGTTTGCACCGTAAGCTTCAGCCATGCGGAGGCTTCCTCTTCGCTTTCCGCAGAAGGCGGCAATGCTAATTCCATCAGACGATCCTGCGTGTAATGACACAGGCCTTCCATGGACTGCGTCACGGGTACAATGGCAGGCTGGCGCAGGGATGCCAGGGCCGCTTCCACCTTTTCCTGTAGGGAATGACTGCTTTCCCGCAGTGATTTCAGCATATCCGTTGCCTCGGCTGTCAGGTCTTTCATCTCGTTAGCCACATTGAAAAACCCGGCATTTTCCGAAGAATGTCCGGCTTCTAACGCAGCATTAATCGCCAACAGCCGCGCCTGCCTTACCATTTGCTCTGATTTGCGAATGGCATCCGACAGTGTGGTCGCATCCTGCACCAGATGTTGCCACGCCGTGGTATCTGGCTCCGGTGGGGTGCTATATTGCTGAAACAGGTCTTTCCAGCGCTGGTTTAGTTGGCCAGCCAGTGATTCCAGCTTTTCCGGTTGTAATTCTGCCATACCGCGCTGACGCTTGGCGACCTTTAATAACGAGCGATGCAATTGTTGCAGGTGACTGCGCAAGTCTTTGCATTGCCCTTTTAATTGCTCCAGCAAGGTAGCATCCAACCAGTCCGCAAAGCGAACGGTTGCGGCTTCTTCCTGTTGGGATGGTTTGCTCATGGCGGCAGGTGTCGTTATCGGGTTCGCGACAGCGCCCGATGCACTGGCAGACACACTAAATGAAGGCTTTGACTCCACGTTCGATTGTGGTGCCGACTGTTCCACCAGATGGGTTGGAGGAGCTTCCTGCTGCTGTGGTAGCGGTGCGTCAGGTTTTGGTGGCGACGTCCCCTCTTCTACGGCAGTGGCGGATGCCGGAGCGGAAGTATCTATGGCTTCGTCATCGGTTGCATCCACCTGATCATGCAACGCATGTAGATCCTGCGTGAGGGCGTGCAGATTGCTGACTAACTCCTGTTCCTCTCGTTCTACTCTGGCCAGACGTTCCGCCAGACCGTGCAGATTGCCGGTGACACCTCGCCCTTCCAGCGCCAGTTCTTTGAGGCGCAAAAAGACGCGGGCAAAGCGCCCACGCACATCCGACAGGTATTGGAAAGGTAACTCCGGTATGGCGGTCAGGTGAGGCAATGCCTCCACTTTGATCAGCAGCTCGTTCCATGGCAGGGATAAACGCCACAGCCACCATATGAATACCCCCGCTAAAACAAGCCATGCGACCAAATAAGGCCAAAGCATGGTATCCCATGACTGAATGAAGGGCTGCTGTACGGCCAATATCCATTGCTTATTCATGAAATCCAGCTTCTGGAAATGCACCTGCTGACCAAAGTGCCCTCCCATTTGCATCACACCGCGGCCTTCCTCGAACGCACGACTAACAACCAGTGCGGTTTCTGGCCAGAGCAGGCTGGTACCTTCAGGCTCATATTCCAGATGGATTGAGCCATCTGCCCCGTAAAGGCGCAAACCTGGCAGCATACGCGCTGCCGGATGGAAGCCTGCCAGCAATTCATCCGGATTCATGCGCAGCGCCAGCACACCAATGGGATTGTTGCGAGCATCTTCCAGCATGACAGAAAAGAACAGCGAGGTAATCGCACCGCCATCCGGACTGGGATAGGGCTGTACATCACTGAAAAATAACTGACCACGCCGTGCCTCGCGGAACGCGGTGTTTAAGACCGTATGGCGCACCTTGCCGGTATTGACGTTGCTGGCGAGTGCCGGGTCACCTTCCGCACTGAAGAGCACCTGCCCATCGGCATCCAGCAACAATACATCCGCATAGCCACGCGCATTTGCCCAATCACGCACGCCTTCCAGCGATATCCAGGGTTTGCGTATCTGTAGCGGTGGCAAATCAGTATCGCGCAGGGTTTTCAGGGTGTCCGACATTTGTTTTTCTGGAATATTTTGCCAGCCAGCGGATAACTCGGGTATAGCGTCCAGTACGGAAGTTTTTTGGCGAAGGAAATCCGCATCCTGCCGAACGGTTTCCATGCGTTGCGCCATGGAGGCAACGACAGCATGCAGCCAACGGTAAGCATATTGCTGCTGCACCAGCCAGCGATCCTGATAGCGATCCACACACAGAAAGGCCATGGCAACCGCCAGCAGCAGCATCATGGGTAGATACCATTGTCGTAACCAAAGGCGAAACATGCAGGCTCCCTGACCCGAGCCATGCATGCGCACACAGCCCGCGATTTTTTCCATCTTCAGGGATAGCAGAGCCAATGCCTGTTGCCAACCGCTTTCACAGTGTGACAACGCATGTTTTTTGCCTGAACAATACTACATGTATGTCATCTAATGGAAACCAACCGCTAGTTTTAGCTTGGTGTTTGGGCTGGTTGTGCCTGCTTTGCTTTTTGCTCGTCTTGTGCTGCAGCCACCAACCCCTGTAACCATGTGCCTTTTGCGGCATTTGGTGAGGTATTTGCAGCCATATTTAGAAGGGCCTGAGTAACGTGCTGTTCCGCTATTTGCTGTGGTTGAGGTGACGCAGCGGCTGGTTGTTGGCTATTGGCCGTGAGCGTCACTTGCTGCTGAACCGTCTGCTCTTGCGTTTCCGGCACCTGTTTGGCAGTCAGCATATCGGTCATGGCTTGGAAATAGCGGCTCATTTTCCCTTGTTGCTTACGGTGTGCCGCATTATCTCCGGTAGGTTGATTGGCAAACTCCGCAAACTGGCCGGGATCAAAAATAATGCGTTGCGCCTGTGCTTTCGCGGCCAGCATGTCAAAAGTTTGTTGTACGTAGGCATCTCCTCTGCCTTCTTGTCGTGCCAGCTGATAATCGGCATAGAATGTATCATTTACCCCTTCTGCGGGAGGCGTTTCCAGCTTATGCTTGACGAAAGAGGCCGCTGCAAAATTATATAAATCATCGTTCGGCATCTCGCGCATGAGACCCTGAGCAAAGGTGGCCGCGGTAAAGGCCAGAGAGGTCAAACCTTTGAACCAATCGTTACTACGGATAGCACTGAAGAGAATATACAGGTTGGAAATCTGACTTAAGCCCGCAATGACCATCGGGCGGTTATTGGATGTCCAGTTGAGTGCCGCTTCCGTGATGTTCTTCAGTGGCCCAGGCAGACGTTCATGCACCCACTGCACCGCTTGTTTCACTTTAGGAAAGCGATCCAGAATAGGATTATAACCATTGGATTGAGGTACAAATGTTTGCACCCCGACCGAGGCCAACCCTACGGTGCTGGCGATAGCCATTTCTTTATCTATGCCTTTACCGGAAACGGCGGACTGTACTCCCATAACCGCCAATGCCGCGGCGATAAGAGCGCCATTGGCTTCCTGCGCATTCTGGCCAAGGGTTTGCTGAAACTGCTCGTAACGCTTCGCCATTTCTGTCTTAAGTTTGCCGACTTCTGCCTCCGTGAGAGGCGCGAGACCATTGTCAGCCAGTTGCTGATTCACCGTTTCAAAGGTTGTACTCAACTCGGCACCAAGATTTCCCCAGTCTACCGGTTTTCCTACCCGAAATACCATGTTACCTGCGATAAAGAGGGACGACATCAGATATCCCAGTGCTTCTACCGCCCTGTCATTGCCGGTTTTATCTTCGCGCCAGGTTTGTATCTGTCGCCAAACAGTACTACCCAATAGCGCCAATGTACCCGTGAGGTATAAATTGCCTACCAATGGTGGTAATTGTTGATCTCTCCAGGCATCAAACTTGCCTTCACCGCCCATCCAGTGATCCATCTGGCGGGAAAAGCGAGACACCATTTTCCCCCACCACCCTTGCGTTTCTTGCTGTACGTGATCTGGGGGGGACAAAATATCTTTTCCGCTAACATAGCGGTAAGATGATGGAGGGGTTTGCCCGGCAGTATTGGATGCGTCTCCAATAGCTTGTTGAATTATCCCTTGCGCTTCTGCTTCATCTATACCGGGTTTGAGAGCAATATAGAGATAACCTGCATCATCTTGCCCCGGCTGTGCCGCTGTGATGGCGGGATGCATATTAAGGGCGCGCAGAAAATCGACTTCCTGCTCTGGGGTTTGCTTCACAAATAATGGATAGCGGATACGTGCGATATATTGATCTGAAATAATGTTAGATAGCCCAACCGTTATCTGATTCGGATCGTGCGGTTGTGACGTGGTGCCTGTGGATGGTGTATCGGACATATCAAAGCTCAAAAACAATACTATGCCTTATGGGTATGACACAGGATGATGACAAAAAAATGACAAAAAGCACATTCTTTGCCGTATTGAGCTTTTTTTTGTGGAAAGAGCAAAAACAAGAGTAAATACCGCGTTTTTCTTAATTTTTTAGCAAGGATATCGTCACAAAAACTTCACCCCGTTCCACTGCAAAACAGGATACTATGTAGAGGCTGGTTACAGAATCAGTATCTTCGCCGGACCGGAGGGAATGAGAAAAGGCTATCGCCATTGGAACTCGTCCGGTCGTGCGTACGTTGATAAGGAGACCTCATGGACGTCACGTCTGCTTTTATGCTTAGTCTGGATCTGGCAAGTCAGCCCAAATTAGAGGGCATTGCGCTGGATGCCCCGTATGAGGTTTCGCTGCATCCGTCATTGCCGGACGCGCCACAAACAACGTTACGACTCTTGTGGAGTCTGGGTTTTTTTGGAGATGCCAACCTGAATGCCGTTGAAAGCTGGAAACGTGCGCAAGCCGCCGGATGGATGCAGGGATTGCGGGAAGCGATTGCTGAACCAAAAGACATGAAATTACCGGCGCGTACCATGGTGCAGGAGTTGCAGGATAGTATTCCTGAAGCTTTGACGGAACTGCAATGGAAAAAACTGGAGCAATTATTACTGCGTCCCACCACTGTCAGGCAGGTACAGCGCCGTTTGAAGGCCTTGCATACCGGTTTTTTTCAAGGATTGCTAGGAATGCGATTGCACCGGGCATCTGTTGCGGTGCGCCATTATTTGGCCTATCAGGCGGCCATCAATGCCCATGAACTGGTAGAACACCATCAGATTATTCCGGCTATTGAAGCTCTGGCCAGCGCCATGCACTGGCTGGATACCACACCCGAAGCTTTGCCAACCGCCTTACTGCAAGGGGCACGCGTCTTTACTGACCCTCATATCAAAGCGGCCTGTTTGCATGACACATTGCTGGAAAGCGAATTATTACTGGATGAGGATGATATTGCCCTGACACGCAGTCAATCCGCACAGGTGTTGAAAGCGGTGTATCTACTAAAGCATGCGCATCGGCTACAACTATTGACGGATGCGATTCAGCAATGGCTGCGCGAACAGGATGGCAGTCTGCCACCAGACTGGCACCTACTGGCCCAGCGTTTACGGGGGATGGCAGAAAGTTTCCCGAATATTCCGCTGCGGCAACATAGCGATGAATCAGTCACATTTTTACTCCGCGCTCGCGCTGTCGCCGCTGGCATGGCACGCTTGCTGGTGGATGTGCCGGAAGGATTAGCCAAACAAAAGCGGCTATTGATGCTACAAATGCTGGTTAAGACCAGCTCACCTGTGGTGGAGTGGGGATATTTGCAAGCATTGGCCGTCTTACGCAGCCCATCGCTGGATACTGTGGAGCATATTGCACGGGTCAGGGAAAGTCTGGGACATGTTTTATTGAAACGGTTTGCCCGTATTGACCATGGGCGCCACCTCTCCCATCATTTACCGACCGAAGTGAAGAACTTTGCCAATTTTCTGCTGCTGCATCTGACCTATCATAAAGCGGCACTACATTTGCCGGAAAAAATATGGCAATCCGCGATGGAGAGTTTTGAACGCGCAGGAGCCGACAGAACGCTGGTGGATCACGTCATTGCAGCCTCCAACACAGAGCAATTGACGCTGGAGAGAGTGGACGCCTTTGATTATCCTATTCTGTATCGCTCCCAATCCATAACAGAAAAGGGAGGTATGAAGGGAGGGTTGCATGGAGGGATATCTCCGTTTGATGCGCCGGATCTGAAAAAAGAGCATTGGTAACCGTGGGACAGCCATTGCTAACGACGTTATGACCAGATTCCCTGTAAGAAAAATTGAAGCTCGGCGTGACGGCGGCGCACCAAACCTGGCAGTCGGCGCCCACCTGCCCAAACCCAGCGGCTCCATTCGCGTGTAATCGCCTCTTCGTCTTCTACGCCACGGTTGATGACTCTACGCAACGTGGAACGCTGCAAGGCGCCACTGCCCAGATTGAATGTAAAACTGATGAGGGCTTCCCGTTGCCATCGTTGCAGTGGCTGGGTAATGTAGCGATCCACTGACTGCGCCGCCTGATGACAATCCTGCACCAGCCATAACTCTGCCTGTTCCCGCGTGACGGGAGAGGTCATGCCATCCCCCTGCCGCAGCACATGTCCATAGCCCACCGTCCAAACCCCCGCCGGACAACGATATGGGGATGCGGAAAACCCTTCAAATGACTGAATCAGTCCCAGCAATGCTTGCGAGAAGAGCATTATTTTTTCCCCTGCATTTTTCGGAACGCACGCTGACCAAAATAGAAACTAATGATGCTGGCAAAGATGGCCTGATCCTCTTCTGACCATAGTTGCTCCAGTACGGCAATTAAGGGAGCCTGCTGCCAGTCTATCCGCTGGAGAAGCAGGCATTTCATGGCGGCATAGAGCGCAAAAAACGCATAGGCCAATACCGGGCGCACAGAGCCATTCAGCGCATCTACCCAGTAAATATCATTTTTCCATGTTTGATAGATGGATTGCTGCGAAAGCGCCTGTAGTCCCGCCTCTAGCTGGCCGAGACGTTCATCCTTTCCCTGAAGCTGCATTTGCATTTGCCGGTCCAGAATGGCCAGTTCATGCTGCCTGTCTGCTTTTTCCTGTATAAGTTTGATCCACTCTGGCAGGAGGGCGCCTAAAAACCCTATCAAACCGCTAAATAATGTCAGCATGCGTTCTTCTCCCTTGCTTTTTATCAACCAGATGCTAAATTAAAAAACATTGATATTTCAAATGCTAATTGCTGCATTGCAAAATATCAGCGAATGCATCTCAACCTATAGGCATTGACACCTTCACTCTTTATCAACATGTTGTGGTTAGAGTGCTGCACTTTGGGACAGATGCGCCATCTTCAGAGGCTTACCATGGGAGGAACCAGCATGAGCCAATACAACCCGATTCTTGCTGCTTGCAACGCAGTACAATCCTATCTGAACGAGCAGCCACTGGCGGTACACGTGTTTACCTACCCTTCTTATACACAAGAGGAAGGTGAATCCGAGCTATTGGACAAAGAAACTTTCGCATCAGATACCGCGACCGATTGAAGTGCCTTCCCCACGATTTACTCTGGATTTTCTGACGCAAATAGCGCCACTGACGAAAAATGTCAGTGGCGCTATTTTGGGGTGAGGCGGAAGTGGGTGTCAGGGCTTGATGACCCAGACCTTCACCCCTTCCCATACCATCCAGAGAGCAGAAGCGACCAATAACGAAAAGCTGCCTGCCAACACCCGATGACGAATGAACTCAGACCCTTGTCGCATGTGCCTCAGATACAGCATATCCGCCCGTATGTGATGAATATCTGACTCGCTCATGCCTAGAATCATGAAAAGCTTTTCCACGGCTTTTTCTGCCGCCTGGTCCGAAGCAGCCTGCATATGGCGCTGCCAATGCGGGGGTAGATCAGGTGCCTGATGCAGCGCCCGCAGTACCGCAGCTTCCAGCTTTTGTTCCCAATGCGTTGTTTGTTGCATATTTTTTCTCTCATTCTGTGAACTATTTCATGAAAATGCAATGAAACGGGGGTAGACTGGTGCAGGATTATCACTGTAAAGGGAGTAACCGTTCCATGCGCGCAGTTTCCACATTGTTGTTGGCTACCTGCCTGACCACTGCGGGCATTTTCTATCCCTCCGGTGCGGCACGAGCGCAGTTTGATAATCTGCCCATTCAGTCACGATATTCAGACAGCACCCCTGAACATTATCAAAAGGATACAGAATCCTATGAGCGCATGTATCAGCAGGCTCAGCCATTAAGTGAAGAGGTTATTTTACAGTCAGATACCCATCCCAACATCGAGCAGGTCAGACAGAATGTGATAAGCTGGATGAAGGAGCTGAACGGTCTGCACAAAAACCTGACGAATGGTCAGGAAGACCTTCTGGGCGATCATTTTGATTACAACTCGTCCGCAGACAGGCGAGCGTTTTTTGCAAAAATCAATGCCATTATCAAGCAGCGGCGCGCAAATGCAGAACAAGGGGTGTATAGGCCTGTCTATGCGGAAGGCAACAATCAGGAATGCACCGATGCAGGTTGCCCTGACAATGGAGCAGGAGATCAAGGATCAGATGATCTGACACAGGGAGAAGCAGACGATGAAGCAACGCCCTACAGCTTGCAGCAGGAGCAAGCCTACGCAGAGCAGCAAAAAAACGCAAATGAACAGCGCGCCCTATATGTGCGGGCACGCCAAACCACGCTGGATTACCTGCGCTTACACAAGAATGCCGTGCATTGGCATGAAGAGTTAGCAGCACTGCAAGAGGGCAGCGCGGAGCAGGTTCCCCCTCGCTTTGATGAGGACACCAACGAACTGGAAACATCTCTGGGCAAAGCCAGTAAAATCCATGAAGAATATCAGGCAAGCCTTGGTAGCAGCCATGCAGACACTCTTTATTCTTCTATGGAGCTAACATTTCGTACCTTAGGGCAGCTTTACCAAAGGCTGAGCAAAAAGAACCTGTTTGGTGCCAATTTTACCTACACCAATGCTGCTGCACGGCAGGATGCACTGGATAAGGTGCGAAGTTTATTGGCAGAACGTGCAAAGCAACGTCAAATGTTATTAAAGCGCTATGCCAGCAAAGACATTAAACGTGCCGAGCATAAACTCTTTTTTGCCATGCGTGATTTGGATGCCACACATCGGCGACAGCAAAAGCTGGATCCCGCCAGAAACAGTATTAACTACGCATCCGAAGCGGAAAGGCGAGATTATCTCAATGGCATTGCGAACTACATTGAGCAACGGCAAGCTTATTTGAAAACGCTGGAACACGCCTTTGGCAAAGAGGTATTAAATGACCGCAGCCGTTACCGCAAAACCGATTCTATGCAAAAAGAACGTGGTTATTTCAGTAAAAAAGGCAGTCAGTCCCGCTAGGTCGTACAGGCTTTAACAGGTTAATTCCGCCAGATGCGATGGCATGGGTGGATACCCCATTTTGACAGATAATCGCGCCAGTTCACGTCCACTAACATGCATTTCACGTGCATCATAACGCGCTATGCGTAATACCTGACGTGTGCGTTCATCCCGCCTCATATTGGGGGATTGTTCGACCCTATGATGGGTTTTAGCCTTATTTTTTTTCACTGCATCCATGACACCGTACATATGCCCCTCCTTAAGTGTTCGGTGAATAAAGTCGGGTCTTTTTGCTTTTCTTCAACAACCCTTCATGATTGTTGCCCTTTCTATTTTTCTAGCATATGCGCGGCGCAGAATGAAATAAATAATATATAAAACAATCTGTTACAATAAATATTTCATCATTTTTCAGACAAAACACTACATATTCTTCTGTTCTAGAAAGCTAAACGCTAACTATGGTAGCCCAATGCAAGCGTGGAACCGTACCAGTTTGCACCACCATCGGTAGTATAGAGACCAACGGAATCTATGGCATTTGGCGTTGTGGTTAAAACAGGGGCAATAGATGCAGGCCAATGAATACCGCTTCCCCATGTGACGGTACGGTTGCCTGTTGCATCCTGTTGCAAAAGCAACGTCACGTCCACCATGCGGCCAGATGGCGCACCACTCAGAGAAAGTGCGACAACCGCCTGATCCAGCGTCAGCATTTGCACCTCACCATGGTAGGGGTCAATAACCCGTGTGGCACCACTCAGGCCGATGCCGTGCAAACGGCGTGAAAACATATGCTCCGGAAGCCAGCCACTATCATAAACGGCAAAGCGCCCTTCATCCCGCACATAGAGGCGTAAGCCGCGTCGGGGGGTAATAAAGTGCCAAATCTGATAAAAAAAGGCTACCGCGTGGTCTTTTCCAGCCCATGCACCTGTCGCACCGGGTGGCACAATATACGTATCGCCCTCTTGCGGGCTTGCAGGGGGGGTTACCTGACTCCGGCTTTCCGCAGCCGTATTCAGCAAGGCATCCATACGCACCAACGCCTCATTCACGGTGACTTCTTTCTGGCTTTGCGCAGTTTGCAATAATGTGATTTGCAGATGTTGGGTTGTTCCCATCGTTCACTCTCCTGTTGTCTTTATTCACTCAAGGGTACATGGCTGGTCATGCTCGCCCATGTTCCCGCTCCGGCGATGGCAGAAACCTGTGCCACCCGCCATACAACCTGTGTCGGGACATATCCGTCACCATCACTTAACTGTTCGGCCAGTGTGTAATCCTGTTCTGACGTGGTTGGTTCCCAGCTACGCAGCACCTGCCCGGTCGTAGCATGCAATATCTGCACCCGATACAGCTCCCTCTCCTCATGCAGAGGAATATCTGCTCCCGATGGCCAGATGCTGCCCGCACGACTGCGGCGCACCCATTGCATGCGCAAAGCATCATCCGACTGCCTGAGCATATGCAAATGCACAGGGGATAAGGGTAACAGATGCTTTGCCGTATAGGGATAAGAGACTGACTCTACACTGCCAAGCGTTTGCCCAGCGGTCACCAGTTTATAAAGTCGTTCGCTATCCCGCAGGGTTATATCCATTGGCAGGCTGTGCAGACTATCACTATCCAACAGCACAAAACGCTCTCCGGTGCCATGGGTATGCATGGCAGCCTCGGTACCATAGCGGCCACGTACAAACCCGGATAAACGGACATGCCCGCTACTTAGCATTTCCGCCTGCTGAAACTGCAATAATTCATCCCCCAGCAGTGCCAGATTTGCGCCGTTCCACAACGCCAGTTCGGATGCAGCACTGACAAGTTCACCCTGTAGCAGAGCAATATCCAATGTATGCTTCCAATCGCGCACTTCAGGCAATGCTGCGGGCAATACCCCCATGCTGACTCCCATGGTTGCCTGCCGGTTCAGCACGGCTTGCTGTGCCCAGTTTTGTCCACCATCGTCACTGCGATATAACACCGCGCCACGCCAGCCTTCGCCCAAACCTGCAACAGCCAGAAGCACACGCCCCTGTGCCAGATTTTCATCTGGCAGGGCAGGAATATCCAGCCACTCCAGTGTTGTCGCCATATCCTGCGCAGGCAGTACCAATTGTGGTGCGGCATCATCCATCGTGACAGACGGAATATACACCCCCTGTTCTTCTGCCACTGCTTCGATACGCACCGTTGCATCGGTATCTATGCGAGTGCGCAAAACACGCATACGATGCACGATACCATCCGCTTGCTGTATGCGCACAATATCCGACGGCTGGAGTGCCGCGTATCGTCTGGGGAGATTCAGGCGGTAATGTGTTTGTTGTATCCAGCTTTGAAACAGTAATCTCTCTGCAATATGCCGCGCCTGCATGGGGCGCATCACCATCGGCAAATAGATTCCCAACCGCTGCTGCGTGGCGAGTCCCGCACCTTCCCGCATGGCACGCTCTGTTCCCAACTCATAATCCCGCGCCGGATCAAAATAGGCCACTTCAACCCGGCTCGGCAGTTCCAGTGCTTGCCGACGTGTCATATCCATCCCGTCCGGCACGGTGGAATCCGCAACCCGTAAGTCAGCATCCACCTCCACGGTAGTTTCTGCGCCATGCATCACCACCCGCAGTCCTTGTCCATCGTCTATCAGGTCAAACGCAAATGCCTGCTGCAACATCTCCAGCGCATCGCGGTAGGAAAGACGTTTATTAAAAGCAATGCCCTCCAGCACTCCCGTCAGGCCAGCCGTATCTATTTGCTGCGCACTCACACCTGCACGTTGACATAGATCACTCACAATCCCGGATATCCCTGCCGCACCCAACTTGCCATTCAGCCAGTGCCCCCGTGACCATACAGAACCATCGGACCAGATATCCCCCAATGCAGGATAGTATGGATAGGGTCTGGCATCCCATGTCCAATAAAACCGCTGTTGCACCATGGCAGAGTTTTGCCAGAAAGCTTCTGTCGCGGCAATGCCTCGCCGTTGCGCCGCAAGGCTCGGTTGGCCACGGGAGTGACGGGGCAAGGTTCCTTCACTGCTGGCCGGATCGTAAAAAACATTGGGTTGATTGGTGGCACCGTCTATGGAAGCAAACCCCACTTCCGTGAACCAGACAGGTTTCATCTGAGGCTGCCATGCCGTGGTTTGGCCATTGGGATTCACATGCGTGTGCTTCCACCACCAGTCCAGATTCTTGACCGCATAGTCAGGTTGCAATGCCTCAGTTTGCGTGCGTGCTTCATCCGTATAATAATAATCGTAATATTCGCCACTTTCCCATCCCTGTAAGGTTTGGGTGAGTGTTATGTGTTCTTCCGGCGCATCGGTTAAGGGGAAATAAGCATCAATTCCGACGACATCAATATGAGGGCTGGCCCATAAAGCATCCAGATGGTACCAGCCACCATCCGTATGGTGATATTCATCCCAGTTAGCGGCATAGGTGACCGTCACGGTAGAACCCACCATCCCTTTCACGGTCGCCGCCAGTGCGGTCAAAGCCTCCACCGCCGGATATACGCCAGCACTGCTGCTAACACGGGTCAATCCCACCAGTTCGGATCCAATGACAAACGCATCCACCCGCCCCTGCACCAATTGCGCATAATGCTGAATGAAGCGGTTATAGCCATTGGTTTTGGTGAAGAACTGACTGACTGCACTGGCATTCCCCGTAACCCGCCCCCGCCACGGCTTATCGGGTGTATCAATAAAAAACATGGGGTAAAACATGACCTTCAACCCCCTGTTATGCAGTTCATCCAGCAAGCGCAGAATAGAGCCATCATCGGGTGTGCCTCCATAATTGGGGCGTCCCTCGGCATCACGACTCATCAGACGTGCGGTTGTGCGGCTATAGCCCGCTACCGACCAGCTATCCGGGCTGGTTTGCACCTCCCCCTGATATTCGACAGACGGTAGAATCTGACAGCTTGCTGCATCCAGCGAGGTGCCAAACCAGTTGCATACAACGGCTACCCACTCCAGATTCGGTAAACTCTCCTGCATCTGATCCAGTGATAATAGCACATCCGCCTGCCCCGTATGGCTGTGTACATTCATATATTGGCGGTTGCCGTGAGGATAAAACACTCCATTGAAGGTGAAACCCGGTATTTTTTCCTGCGCATCCGGGTCATACACAAACTCTCCGCTACCGGGAATCAACGTGACTGCCGTTATCATTTCTTCAATGCTTTGGCCATTCACATCGTTCGGCAGCAGCGATTTTTTCACCTCAAAGGTAAAGTTTGGAATACGGTTGCCATAATCTTCCAGTGGAAAGTTTTCCAACACCACATAGGCTAATCCGCGGTATGCAGGGGTTTTGCCAATTCCCTCAGCTGCTTCAATCAATGCATCCGGCAACTGGTCTTCGGTACCTTTATATAAACGATATCCACCGCGAGAGAGATTCAGCGGTCGGGAATCCGCCCAGGCACGAAGGACACCATCAATTGGCCCCTCACACAGAGCGACGGCCAGAGTGACAGTGTAGCGGTAGCTGGTTGTGGTGACGGTGGCTCCACTCCCTCCTCCCCCCTTACCACCCCCGGCAGACTGTGTACTGCTGATCCGCTTTTCCTGAATGGGACGGCTCCAGATGACGTTTCCAGCAAGACGAATGGTGCCGTAAACCAGCGGAATAGCCTCACCGTAAGTAGATGTCTGCACCGTCAGATCAGACAGGCGGGCGCCACGTGTAACATTGACATCCTGCCCACCGAATAACGCACCATCCAGCATAGAGCCAGCGAATGCACCTATTGTGCGACCGATACTCGTCCCTAGCCCAGCCCCTACGACAGGGCCTAACAGGGCACCACCTGCCCCGGCACCTGCGGCGGAAAGTAATATTGTAGCCATCTGTTTTCGTCCTTTATTTTATCCGTATCCACCACACCCGCAAACTCTGCGACCTCAGGATTTTTCTACAGCCGACGGGCGAAAGACTCCACGAATCGCGGAGTACCAATCCTTATCCAGCCGATGCTCCACGACCCGGCGCAAAGGGGCATAAGCATGCACCATACCGACATGCTGTTCCGCATAAGGGGTCACGATTGCCAAATGCCGCGCCACGCCATCCACCTCTAGCAGCAGCACATCCCCCGCCGTCAGCCTGCCTGTCTCAACACGTGGCATGCAGGCAGCCAACTGTCTGGCCAACACCTGACCATCCGGATAATGTCCATAATCTACCCGATCCAGTGTTGTCAGCGGGATGCGGGTTTGCTGCGAACCATACCCCACCAACCGACACTCTTGGGCAACAACCATTAACAGCCCCAGACAATCCAGCCATCCCTGACAATCTTTGCTGCGTGCAATTCTGCCCTGATGCCGGTATTTCGCACCTACCTGCCCTCTGGCTGCCGCGACAATACATGTCGCCGTGCATGCATCTTCCTTTCGTACCTTCATACGTTCCCCCTGCTCCTACTTTATGTGATTTCGGTTCTTTTCCGTCCGGGGCATCCAAGCCACATAACGGGCAATAAAAAACCCCGCCGGAGCGGGGTTTTTCATCCATATAACGAACGGTATGTATGAGGACTATTTCAGTTTCCCCATCTCTCCTACCAATTGTTGATGTGCGCAGAATATAACGTCTCCAGCGGCCACCTCATCATCTGCCGGACGTGCCTAAAACGTGAATTCACGGCTCTTATGGGATCAAACTGACGGTAGTGATGAGCCGCATGTATGGAGAGTAAAACTAAGCAATGGATCCATCGGCATTCTTCACCGCCGCAAACACATGCAGCATCAACGCCACCGCCAGAGCAGGTATCAGCATATTCACACCGGGAATCAGCATAAGGGCAGCAATAACCGCGCCTGCAGACCAGATGGAACGTCGATTGCGTAGTCGCAAAGGTTCTATTTCCCCAACAGGCAAATACATGCCCGCAATAATGTGAAAAAGCTCTCGGCTTAGCAGGTATCCGTTAATAGCAATTGATAAAAAAATACCAACTACGGGAATAAAATAAAACGGCACCGCACAAAGGTTAACCCCCAGAGCCAGAAGTACAAACATGATATCCCGGCGAAGATAGTACAAGGCTGGCTGCTGTACTGGCTTGTCCCACTGCGGGTAATAACGCGTGACCAATTTGGGTACCAACCCTTCCTGAAACCAGGTCGCTACCACTGGCACAACCATGGGAAAGACCAAAAATACCAGCACCAAGGTGCCAAATCCCAGCCCAACATCGGTCACCATTTCCAGCCAGCCAATCTGAAAAAACTGCACCATGCCTAGCAATGTCACCACCATGACAAAGACACCAATAAGTGCGGCCACGCTCCATAATGCAGCTTTCACCATCACGGCACGCACTTCGGGTGTTCCTGCACTATGCAGAGTTTTCACGATACTTCTACCAAGCATTGCACCCCCCTTGCGTAAAATGGTTTTGCAATTAGCGGCGACCACCTCTGGGTTGACGCCGATAATGCTGCTGACGCCCTTGCCCATTGGAACCGGCATCTCCACCTTCGGTCGCAACCTCTTGACGTGCGGGTCTACGCGATGCACCGCCATCCAACCGGCGTGTGCCTTGCGCTACCACCTGACGCCCCTTGACATAGGCAATGGTCATGCAAGACAGCCCCACCACCGCCAGAAATACCGCAATGGTTACTTCCCCATTCAGTCCCAGCAGCACTGTACCCACCACCACAGACAATGCGACAATAGCCGCCAATACCTGCCCGAAAAACAATCCGGAGGACTGAATCGCCAGCGCCCGTTCTTCAATAGAATGACGGTGCCGTTGTTCTTTTTCAATCATTTCAAGAATCACCTTCGCGGAGCCTTCAATTACGTAGTCATAGGCTTCCAAAGTTTCCGGGTTCGGTAGAAAATCTGCCGCTTTTTCGGGTTTTTGCACACGCATGCTGGTTTATTCCTTATCCATTTGCTGTTTTTTTTCCAGTTCCGGGCATTGACGAATGGCAGGGATAATATCTTTCCCTAACAAATACCAGTCTCGCGCCAGAAAAAACTCCATTGGTCGGTCGTACCCTTTAAACTGCATCACCGCCCCGGCAGAAAAACAGGTAAACATCGCCTTAAAGACGGCTTGTACCCATAATATGGCTGCCTGCATTGCGTTATCCTCACCTTGATTTTTGGGTACCTGATCGTACCAATGACCGAAAAAAACAACCGTTTACTTTGACATATAAATGCGCCGCAATCTAGGTGATGCCGCTTCTCTTAGCAAACTATTTTTTTGTCATAGAACTGTCATCTATGTGCGTATAATCATCGTACTGTTTTGCTTTACCTGTAAAGGCATGCCCTCCATGAGCCTTCCCGACACCCGCATGGTTTCGCAACCTGTTTTTTATATGCCAGACGATTCCGTCTTTTTAGGGGCACGGTTGCTTCAACGTTGGGCAGAACACGCAGGAGCAGAGGTTCGGCTATTACCACGACGAGCCAAAGCTTCAGATTTGCTGGCTTTCGCCGTCCGTCAGGGCATGGATGTCTCATTTGTACTCGCAGAAGCAAATCAGCCTCGCCAACAGCAGGCTCAGGGTTCCGGCACGTTCGGTGAAGCCGCGCAGGAAGAGGATTTTCTGGCCGATGATGTGGGCCTGAAGCTTCCAGCAGAACTCAGTCCAGAGGAAATAAAACAGTGGTTTAATCTACAGGCAGAGTATGTCCGGCAAATGATTCTGGACGATCATGTCTTGCACAGCGTGCAAGGTGTGCTTTTACCTGGCAACGCATTCGACCTGAACCCCGCATTGAACGACAACGGTGGCTCTCTTCACTCCGAGACAACACTCCCTCCCCTAACGGATTTGCGCTTTGCGGTGGAAGCCATGCTACACGATTATGCCGTTATGAAAAACATTCCGGTGCTTGGCGTCTGCGGGGGCATGCAGGTCATGGCTGCAAGGCATCACCTTCCTCTGGCGCAACATCTACCGGATGTCAGCTCCACCGTTGAGCATCGCACCAGTCTGGCCTCGTTACCCCCTGAAGACAAAGCAATCTTTCGCACTGTATGGGAAGAAAATCAACGCACTAGCCGTTACGAAAAAACCTTGTTCGATGAACAATTGCTCGCCAGTACTGGCATGGATATGGAGAGCTTCACCAACCATTTCAACCAGCCACCTCATGCCATACAACTGGCTCCTGCGCTGAATCCACTGCTCACACTGCTACAAAGGCATCATCCAGCCATTTGGCAACCTCGTGTGGAGCAAGGGCAGCTCTCTGTTCCCAGTGCCAGCCGTCACCATCAGGGTATACAGTCACAGGAAGCATTGCAACATCCCTCCATTCATGTTCTGGGGCTGGCTGATGATGGCATCGCGGAGATCATTCACCGCACGGATATGGATTATTACTGGGGCTTTCAGGGACATATTGAAAGCAATGTCGGGCAGATGGCACACGCCATGCTCAAAGCAATGGTGGAAGCAGCACACCAACGTTTTCAAATACCCGTGCCACCTTCAACTACCACGTCGATAACGCGTTGATACGCTCTCACACCGAACGTGTTGCAGCAGTTTCCAGCAATCGCTGTGTTCCGGGTACATGCGGTTCCCCCCTAAAATTGACCGCATTTTGATAACGCTGCTGACATGTGGAGAAGCGCTTATCACATCCCGGCGATAATTCCAGCGTATCCCCTGACATGATCGCGTAGGGCATAGGCATGACCAGCGTCACATGCTGCCCCTGCTGCCATTTCACTTCCATACTCAGACCTGCATTGGCTCCGGTTAGCCAACGCACAGTGCCGTAATTATAGAAACCATCCTGCACTTCCTGTTCCTGCATGGTCCATTGGCTACGCGAAACCGCACTTGCCACGGTGCGCGTCACCGTTAATGGCACCACATGTACACCGCAACGGGCATCGCCAAAGCGCGCGCGGCACGTAGGGCTGTAACTCTCCACAAACTGTTGCTGCAGGCGCTGCCCTATTCCACGGATCTCCACCATAAACTGACCCGCCTGCCATTGCACTTCTCCCCAGGTTCCTGCCAGCAATACGAGTTTTCCGGCATCCGGTGCCTCTGCATCCACCCAAAAAAGCAGCATCTCGGCACCATCATATATCCCGGCTAGAATATCCTGTTCTGTCATCTGGTTATCATCCAGAAGGCCGTATATTTCCCCTCCATCTACCGCTAAAGTCGCCTGATGCGTCACAGCACTCCCCATTAAAGCCACTTTAGGCTGATAAACTTCACCATCCACCCGTATTTCCACATCATGTTCCGACCAGCACAGCACCTGCCCGTCTTTCCGCTCAAGTCGGCAGCAACGCACTAAACGAACGGTCTCTTGCTCCAATGCTTCCTGCATGGCTGGTGTTATTGTCTGCATCTGCCCCTCCCTTCTCTATGGACTAATACCGAATTTCTACCAGTTCCATCTTTTGCCACTGGTATCTCTGATAGTGCACCAACGTCATTTCCAGACGGTCCACATCAAAGCGCACCGGAACATGAAAGTGAAAGTCCGCGCTCAATACCACACCGTGAGCGGGGGCTGCCGTAAAGCTTACTTCACCCGTCAAACCGGAAACCTGATAGCCAGCCGTCAGCAAAACTCCATCCGCATAAATAGCAACCGTCTCTGTGATGGGCAGCCGAATATCCCGCGTATGAAGGGCATTGCCACTCTGATAATATTTACGTAGTTGAAAGCGGGTGGTTTCACCATCCCCTTCCCCCAAAAAAGCACCCGTTGCCCGATCATCCATCCAATCATGAAACCGGAACCCGAACGCCCGCCCCATACGTGCTCGAAAGAAATCCAACAACTCCCGCATATGCTCTGCTGTTTGTACCCCGGTTCGGATATTATAACGTAACTTCGGCTGCTGCCAGCGCACCAGACGCTGCTCGTAACCGTTCACCCCCATGGTCACCTGTGTTGTAAATTCCGGTCCTCCCGTTGCTCCGTAAGCAATAGATTCCGGAAAGACCACATCATGGAATGCTTCCATATGTCTCCCCCTGCTTTTTCAGTTTTTATCTATTTCACGTAAAGTGCGGCCTAGCCCTGCATCATAAACGGCTGCCTTTCCCTGCCTGCATGCTGACAGATGGCACCCCTTTGACATGCCCCACATCTCTCCGAGGTGGTTTACGACCCTCAGATTTTCGTTCGTTACCGCCATTTCCGTTCAGCGGTGATCTAAATGACATTGCCAACTGCATGCAGCCAGCACATCAAAAACATACTATTGCGGCTTAAAAAACCCGATACATCGCCGCATCCATCGCTTCACGGCAATACCATTTCTCTACGACATTCGCTATTCATGGAAGGGGTAAATCTTACCCTTTTTGTGCCAATGCCACAATAAAGCGGAACATTTCCATCAGGCGCACGTCATCTAGCAACAACCCGTCCTGACGCAACTCGGTCAAACGCTCTTCCAGCGCTTCCAGCATAGACACGCCGGGGCGCACACCATCCGCACGCAACCGCCGTACTTCGGTTAGCAGCCATTGCACCCAATGAATTTGCGCATCTACCAGACGTGCATTTTCGCACATCATCACAAACATAGGAGAATACGGGTGCTGACATATTTCCTCCGCCTTCATTAGGGGGAGTCGCAATTTTTTTGCCAATGCCGTCACAAAGAAACCTTCATGCCCCAACATCAGCCCGGTTAGCAGGCTAAAGCTATTCAATCGCAGCATAGAGTGCATTTCATCGGTCAGCCGCTCATAGGCAAGGGGCGTCACTTTCTCCGGCAGAGTACAAAAACTACGATAATAATGCGCGATTTCTCCTGTCGCCACCCGATACGCCGTCACGACAGAAACGTTTTCAGCAGCCACCTCGTCATTATCATTGGTGCGCAGCTTCCGTTGAATCTCCGTCACCCTTGCAATCGCCGCCATGGGGAGAGGATTCCGTTGTTTCAATGCTGGCAGCAAGTGCTGTTCGTTACCAAAATCATTGGCTATTTTCAAATATAACGCACCGGATATGTCTGCACCCTGATTTTCCACCAAAGCCAGAACCACTTTGGGCATGCGCTTTTCTACCAATGCATTTGCCACACGCATCGGCACCCGGTAACGGTTGGCAATAGCCAGTAAACGCACCATAGCATCGGTCGCTTCCACAATCACCTGCAAGTCCTGCTCACTCAGCAGTTCGCTATATTGCAACATGGGAGATGCCACGTCATCCTCCATGTCCGATGCCAGAGCCTGCACAATGTCCACTGGCACGTGGCCGCAGGTTTTCAAAACTTCTGCCATGGTTTTACGCACCACGACAGATTTATCCTGTAATATCAGGCGAAATATCTGTACCGCTGTTTCCTGCTCTTTCCGGTTCAGCGAAGCGTAATGGAAAACATAGCTGATTTTACGAATGACATTGGCGCGCGTATCTTCATCGTTATGATGCAGCAAAACGCGCACATCATCCGCATTCAACCTCTGACTGCTCTCCCCCACGGCTGCCAGACGCATCTCACCCTCTATATCGGTTATCATTGCAGCTATTGCTACCATATCTAGCAGTAATCCATTAATCAACTATTAAGCGCTCACCCGTTTCATCCCGGTACAGTTGGGTTAGCACCCACAAAAAATATAACCAAGTGACTATATAGATAGTCTGTGACAGTTTTATGAAACCTACCTCAAAAAACAATATGGGGCGCATACGCACCCCACATGTATCAAAAAACGCTGCGTTCTGGTGCCTAAAAGCACTACATGCCAATACCGCCGCCACGTTCCATCAACACGGCCTGTGCTGCACCTGTAAAGATTGGAGATAGCATGCCCAATTGTCGCTCAGATACATGTACGCACTCAAAGCCGACTCCCTGACCAATGCTCCGACCACATTGCACCAGAGTATCATACAGCTCATCCAACTCGTGCTGAGGTGCCTCAATACCATCTCTGCGCAGCATATCTCCAAGGTCAGACAAGAAAGATTGTCTGAAGCCCGGCATCAGATCATTCTCTGCCAGAGATCTGGCAACCTCAGAAACGCTTACCTGACCATCCTGATTGTAATCTGCCCCCATCACCAGATTGGCTGCGGCGCCATCCAGCTGGGCAGAAACAGCACCTAACGTGCCTTCAATTTCTGCGCTGCTTAAGTGATAACCGGGGTTCGCATACTGTTGCAGCAGAGACTTATCCAATAAGGGGTTCGCTTCAATGCCAACATCTTCCGAAAAGGCACCTGTCTCCAGCATCGCATGCATTTGCTGCAATTGCTCCAGTTCCGCACCTTTGTATTCGCCGCTGGCAATCGCTTCTTCCAGAATCTCCTCTAACTCCAGATCCTGTGGGTCAAAGTTCTCATCCCCAACGTGTCGGTTAATATGACGGGATACCACCTGAGACAACAGTATCGCCATTGCCTGCTGCTGTACCGGATCCACACCTCCTGGCAGAGGAACACTGACACGGAATGCATTACCAATGGAGTTTTCTCCGCCATCTGCGGTAGAAAATGGCAGGGCATATGGCACACTCAAGGCCACAACACTCGCTCCACCCAACAACTGCACAACAGATACATCCCCAAACCGTTCGCCCAATGCCTCAGCAATCTCCGCCGCCCGCTCAGGGTGCTCTTGCAGTTCTGCCGCAATCAGGGCAGCTTTTTCCGGATCATTAGCAGCCAGCTCAGCCAACTGCTCCAATAGCTGATCCGCAACCTCCGGGTTGCTTGCAGCCAACGCCGCTAGTTGCGCAGCCAGTTCAGGGTTTTGCTCCAGTAAATTGACCATGGCTTTCACCCATTCAGGGTGCTCTGCCGCCATTTGCATCAACTCCATCCCCTGTGCTTTAGCAAACTCTGGTTGACCGGCAAATAATTCGGCCAGATCTGTACCCAATGATGGATTTTCTTGATAAATGCTCGCCAATTCCAAGGCAAAAGCCTGCGCGAATTGGGGGTTTTCGCTGGCGAGTTCCGCTATCAAACCCGCCAGTTCCGCAGCCTGCTCTGCTGGCAATTGGCTCAGCAACTCAAGCATTGCCTGTGCCAGTTCTGGCTGAGTCTCAACCATTTGCAACAAAAATGCCTGAAGCTCTGGCTGTTGTGCCAATAGAAGCTCCAACTGCGGCGGTAATTCCACGCTCACTCCTGCCGCTTCAAACGCTTGTAGCACGGCATTTGTTTCTGCCTGCCCTTGCTCGGCTTCGGGGGCGGCCACCGCGTAGGTAGTAGTCAATTCAGCGACATAATCTGCATAGGCGTCATTCAGTACGGCCTGATGTGGTGCCGGGTCATACATACTGCGTCCCAATGTGCGGAAAGCCTCCGCATTGGGTTGCCCGTTATCATTCCATAAACCCATGGCAACAAGTTGGCGCGTGTTCTCAGCGGTTGGGGGGACGGTAATTCCCAAACCGCTATACACAGCGGCCTGATAGGCCACCATATCCGCAGCACTCACAGGTTTATTCCCGGCAAATAATGCGGCATAGTTGCTATCCAGTTGTAAACTGCTGAGCCTTTCCAGAGCCTGTGGTGCCACATTATTCGCCTGTGCCCACTGGTTCAGGCTGGCATTGGCATCCGGCACTAACGCAGCGACACTGGCCTGCCGAACATTCACTTCCTGCTGACGCACCCGTTCATATTCAGCCTGTAATTGTGCGGCCTTCTCCGCACTAACATCCACTCCGTTTTCGCGTAGCACCTTAATCACCAGCACCACGCCTTCTTCGCCTGCCGGAGCATCCCGTAATGCCTGAGCAACAGACTGTAGTCGTTCGCCACTCAGGGAAGAAAGATCCGTCCCGCCGACCTTTAATTCGCCTAATGTCCAATCCAGTGCAAAGGCTCGCGTCATCAATTCACCCGGTGCCATCGCCACTGCCGCCATGGCGGGCAACACTCTCAACAGAACAGATTCACTTGCCACCTCTTCCATGGCATCCGTTGGCTCGCCTTCTGTGTCTGGCACGCCGCCCCCTGTGGCTCCGTTTGTGCCGGGCTCACCCCCGTTATCGGATGCACCTTCTGCCCCCGTCTGACCTCCCGCTGAATCTCCCGCATCTCCATCCACGACAGAGGCGCCAACCACCCTGTCATCCAACAGAGCCTCCAGTCGTGTTACCTCTGCTTCCAAAGCTGCATCCAATGCGGTCGCGTCATTTGCAGTGGCAGCATCAAACGGCACCGTGTAAGCATAACCATATTCGCTAACGTCTGAACGCACATACACCGCTGCAGATGTATCTTCCACCATCGCACGCAGTTGCTCTCCCTGCTCTGGCGTTAATTCTCCGTTCGCAATCATCATCCCCACGTGCCGCGCGACTGCGTCCGGCCCTTGAGAGGCCAGCTCTGCTACTTGATGCACCTTATGATACAAGGCCGGATCAGAGACCAACGTCGCGTAATTGGGATGCTGCGTCATCTGACTTAAATAGGCCATGTTCACCATATAACCGGCCTGCTTCATGGCCTGCTCATCCGCACCACTGGAAGGGCTAACCGTCACCATTTGTCCATCGGCTGTTTGGAAAGTGACACTCCGTGGCTGCGCAACCACTGGCATGGAATACGCTGCGCCAGCTTGTCCAACCCCTGTTTCCAGTGCAGGCGGCACCTCTCCCCCGGCTTGCTCCCATTGCTCCCTTACCGCAGCATTATATGGGTTATCGGCCGTCTGCACCAACTGATCAATATAATTCGGGTCTTCCATGGCTACAATGGCGGCCACCTGTTCCTGCGCCCCTTCCGGCACCAGTCCCATGCTTTCGCCAATCCCCACGGCCATATTGGTGAACATATCCACCAACTGCCCCAAAAATCCACCAATAAACGGAATAGATTCCAGACTATCCTTCAGGCTTTGCATGTTCCGCAACATGTCATAGCCAAAGCCCCCCACTTCACGCCCAATCGCATCCATCTGCGTACGCAACAGACTCATGCGGCCTTGCGCTTCTGCGCGCGCAAGCTGCTCCAGCTCGAACAAGTACAAACGTTGCTGTTCCGCCGCCGAAAGTTCCTGTTGCCCGGCAGCCTTGGTCAAGGCCGCCACCAGCACAGAATCAGCCTTTTGCGCATCTGTCAGCGTTTCTTTTTGGGCAGCGGCGGTTTGCGCCATGGTGCCATTGCTTAACTGTGTCTCGAAATCCGTGTAGCTATACTGGAAGCGGATTCCAGCATCCCTAATCGCCTGCGGCATGGCATAATCCACCAACCCGGCCTGCTCCAGCTCATTAGCATCCAAAGGCGGCAAGGTTTGTTGCGCGGCCTGTCCTTCCTCTGTACTATCGGCTCCACCTTCGGCATCACTGGCGATAGGTTCACCCGTGGCCGGATCAATCTCTGGCTCCGTTACAGGTTGTTCTGCCGGTACTACACTGTAGGCCTGCACCTGTGGCAATTGGTTCAATCCCGCAACCAATGTCGGCAAATTAATATCACCTGCATCCACTTTTGCCTGCAAGTCTTCCAGACTGGTGGCATCCAGCCCCATCCCCTGCAATAATTCTGCCTGTTGTTCAGTCGTTAGCCCCTGTAGTTGGCCTGCCAATGCCTGACCATACTGACCATCCAACAACTGCCCCGCCACAAACTGCTGATAGGCAGCACGTTCCGGCGTACCTGCTTCTGGCAGAGACACACCTTCAGCCGGTATATTCAAACCAGCCGCCTGTAGCTCCTCAATATATTTCACAGGTTCAATCACATAGGATTGATACATCTCCAACATTTCGCTTTGGCTTAGCGTACCGGAAGCAAAACGCTCCACCATTTCTGGCGGCATTTCGTGCAGATTGGCAAATACCCCGAAATTCGGGTCTGTAAACAGCGGCATGATTGCACTGCTGATATTGCCCGCCTGCTGCTGTTTTTCCAGCAAAGCTTCACGTAACTGGCCATACCGGTTTTCCAGTTCCGCCGACGGATTTTCCTGAATCTGCTGCTGCCTTGCATCCAGCGCTGCCTGTATTGCAGCCTGAACTGCCGGGCTATCCTCAGCAGGATATTCATCCGGCTTTGGTCTACGCCCATTTTGTTCCTTAAAATTATCCGCCCATTCCTGACGATAATCCGCAAAGGCTCTGGCAGCGGTCGCCTGCTGCTGCGAAGGGGTCAGCGTCAGTGGCTGCTCAAACAAAGCCGGATCTACATTAACTCCCAACTCTTTCGCGGCAGCCAGTAACGCCGCTTCATTTTCAGGGCTATATCCCTCTGCTGGAATCTCCACACTCAAGGGAGCATTCAACATTTGCTGCACCATCGGCTCTGCCACAGTGGCAACTAACCCTGCACGGCGCGCCTTTTCTTCATACGTAGCATCACCATCATGCACATAGGTCATCGCCAGAGCAATGGCCTCCTGTGCATTGATTTCCGAGATATTCGTAATATCCGTCTTTTTCAAAAATTCCTGCAATGCATCACGGGTTTTATCCAGTGAGCCAATATGATCCAGCATATCTCCAATCAAAGGAGCCACACCAGCCGGCAGATTTTCGCCTCCGATCTTCGCAATAAGCGCCTGACCATTTTCTGCCCCACTCAAGCGGTAAATTGCCTGCATATCCGCATCATTTACGACTTCCAATACACCGGAAAGCACATTCCCTACTGCTTGCGCATGCTCCCCTATGTCGGTCTGGCCAAGCAATACAGGCAGAGCCGCTTTCACATCCTCAATAAACGCCTGTTTAGCTTGCGGATCTTCAATGGCATCCACCGCCCGCTGAAAAATATCTACCGCCTGTGCCTCATCCACGCGTCCTGTAGCTGTCAGCAATTCTTTCACGGCCTCTAATTGGCCACTATTACCATCAGCATACTCATCCAGCGCATCACTTAATACTGTACCCAATGCTTCCGGGTCCTCAATAGCCCGTAACAGCGTTTCCAGATCACCATTGGCAGCTACATATTTATCCACTGCCGCCATCAAGGCCGCAGGATCGTCCACTGTTACCCCAAACTGCTCTGTCAGCAGGTTTTTATTTTCCCTCAACGCCTCTGCCAACAGCGTCCCACGCTGCTGAATCTCATCCGCCTTGAATGCTGCAAAATCGGCTTCACGCATCTGAGCAACAGATACCGTTCCGTTTGGATCCAACTCACCGACAACGCTTGCCAGTGTGGACGCATCGCCCGTCAATACTTTCTGAATCTGCTCCTCCGTGGCAGATGGATAGCGCGTACGTAAAATATACGCATCCATCACCTGCCGCTCAATCGGGGATAATTCTTCGTACGAATCCACCCCATCCAGACTACGGAATTGCTGGTACTCCCTCGCTCCCATCGCCAGCCCCTCACCGGGAGGGAAGCTATACGTACCATCGTCGTTACGCTGAACCCCGGTTAACACCTCACCCGCATTATTTCCCGCCGCACTGGAATCCGCATATTCCATCAATGCCTGACGGGTATTTTCCGGCATAGGCTGTCCAGTGACCGCCTCGTACACCCCTACTAAATGCGCTACATCCTCACCAGATGCCGCACCCGCCGCCACCATCGCATAGGCAATCTGCTCATTGCGGCTCAGTGCATCTAGGGACTGCCCATTCAGCAGGCTATTGATTACCCCTGCTTCCTGCGAAAGCACAAATTCAACACGCTCATTCAGTTGTTCACGAGCCTGAGACATGTAACGCGCCTGCTCATCCGGGCTGAGAGCATCCCACTCCTGCTCAGGATATCCTTCTGCCGCCAATGCTTCTGCCAATTGACGCTGCACTTGCGGGTCACTCGCCGCAGCTCGCAGTTCATCCTCAACACCGACAAAAACAGAAATGGCAGAATCAGCCGCTGCAATCAGCTGCTGCACGCGCTCTCCTTCACCTTCAGCCAAATACGGCAAAATACCGGATTCCTGCAGGTGTCTAAGCGCCTCACGCGGCAAGCCTTCGCCTCCGCTTTTAACATATACCGCAATCTCATCCGCAAATTGCTCAAATGGATCATAAGCCTGAAGATAAGCATTCAACTCATCAGCGGAAGGCGGCCTCCCCAACTGCACCTGTAACCGTGACATTAAATCGGTTTTTTGCTCATCTGTCAGATTGGCGCGCCACTCGCGCACCGCCATATCCCGATTTGCTGCCGCATCCAGAAGGGCGTACAACAACTCACCTTGCGCCGTTAAAACCGTCCCATAGGTTTGCTGCTGTCCACCCATTCCTGTTACAGTACCCGCAACAACCTGCTCCTGTAACCACAACACCTGAGGCAAGTTATCGCGCAGAATTTGTGCCTCTTGCGGCGTTAAACTATTGAATCCTTCTGTCACAACCAGCAGCAGAGATTCCGCCGACAGCTCAGGCTTAGGCCCCTGAGGGTTCAATTGCCAGCTCACATACTGCATCACTGGCTCATATTGCTCAAAAAATCCCTGGTTCGCTTCGGCTACTGCAGCTCGCTGTTCTGCCGTCATTAAACCGTACAAACGCTCAATATTCACCTCACCAACAACCGTGCCATACTGCTCGCGCAGTTGGGGAAATTTCTCAAACGCCGTCTCCACAAATTGCTGCTGCAAAGGCCGCATCACCAGTTCCGGCATCACTTGTACTACCGCAAGCCTTGAATCCGGAAGTGTCATCTGATCCAAGTCATTATTAAAAGCAATCAGCGTGGAGAAATCCCCCTCCAGCCCCTGCCGCAATGCCGCAGACAGGTTATAATCTTTATCTAAAATCCACCCGTCACCAACCGATGCATCGGTGATAACCGCATCGCCTTGCACTCCCTGCTGTTGGCCATCCGCACGTGTTGCTTCCCAATTATCCAGCACCACATCACCATTGCGAATTTCACCACTCAAAACTGCCTGCTGCAACACCCCTTCAGTACGCAGATTGGCCAAAATGGTCGCAGCCGTGTATTGCCCCTCTACGCTAGAACCATTAAATTCAGCACGGCTTTGGAATTCCGCTAACGGAATCGCCTCGCGCTTTCCATCCTCCCCTATCGCGTAAATCGTTGCACCTGTTGCAACTAATGTATTGACGTCCTGTGAACCCTGACCAGCCGGAACATCCAGTACCACTTCGTAGGTTTTATCACCTACCACCACCCGATCCACAATTTGGTCAAATGCCGCACCTTCGTCACCCGCAACAAACTGTGCCCCTGTCACCTCACCCGCCACGGTTGCCAGCAACTCCTGCGCAATGGTCGGGTTCTCCCGTAACTCTACGGTAAAATATTCAGCCCAGGCCTGCTGTTGAACTGGCGACAGGCTATTACTTGCCACCCCCACCACCAATGCCGCCAACTCCGGACGCATATCACTACCGGGCTGGCTCACGGCCTGATAAAGCTCCTGTAAGGTCACGGGCGGCGTAATACCTTTTTCTGCATTGTAATCCGCCAGAATTTTCTCTAACGCCTGCATAGATACCAACGGCTGCGCACCGGGATCATTCGGATTCAAATCATTACCGTTTGCATCCTGCCGAATCAAATCCGCAAAACCGATATTCTGCGTAGCTACAGAAGTGCCTTGACCCACATACAAACCATTCTGCACATCCAGATATGCCTGCAGCCCAAAGGTATTCAGCACATAATTAAACTGCGCCTGTTTATCTCCGCCCATCTGCTGCATCTGATAATAGATGAAACTCTGATCGACAACACCCGTTGCCGCATCCACATGCGCATTCGGGTCATAACCCCAGCCACCTACAACACTCGCAGGTGCCGAAGCGTTATATTGATAACTTAAATTCGGTGCCGCACTCTGTAGTGCCGTCGGAACCGCAAGATTGTAACGGGTAGCGTCTGAACGCACAATCTCAGCCACATTCCCCGGCAACATAGCAGCAGGCGCCGCAGCGAAATATTGCATGCGCAATTCTGCCAATGTCCGCCCTGCATTATCACCATTCGCCAGCGTTCCGGCCTGCAACTGTGCCACCAGCGTATCGGCCTGACCATTCTGAATGGCATAGACCACAGACTCATAGACGCCCGCCGAAAGCGTTCCGTCATTATCCTGTAGTAACACGCCAAGCTTCCACATTAACGCTTCTTTGTGCGCTTCCAGCTCCTCAACGCTTGGCTTACCATCTGCCCCCAGGGAACTGGATAGCAGAAAGGTCAATGCAGCGGATTGCGCCTCTACAGCGGATATCCCCTCACCATCACCCACATTGGTTCCAGACAAGGTCCAATGCTGCAACACTGCTGGATCTCCACCAGCCTCCAAATAACTACCAAACAGCTCCACCTGCATCAAAATGGATCGGTTTTCTCCTCGCACAATATTCCAGTCCACCATGTGCGCTTCTGTGTAGGCAATAAAGGCTCTGGCGGTTTCAGCTCGAATGGCAGGGTCTTCAATGGCTGCAATCGCCTGTAATGTCCCATATAAGGAATCGTCTATCTGCGCATCCCAAGCATCGTTCTGGAATGTCCACATCAATCCATTATTATAAGCGCCCGTTAATTTCTCAAAAGCCCCCGACCCATCTGAATACTGTCGCAGGTTTGCGGTGATAATATCTTCCGGGTTCCGTGTATTGTCGCTCATGTGTGCGCCTCTTGGGTTCCTGTTTTACGAGCTTACAGGTCATCGCTCAAACATCGTCTCATGAGACAAAGTCCCACGCATCATCCAAAATACACGTTATTCTCAGCTTTTCGCATTAAATTTATGTGAAATTTCTTTTAACACTTATTAACCATATGCCGAGTAAAAGAAATTGTGATTCCCTTTTGGCAAGTTTATACTTGTCATAGTATTGCTTTACCCTTCACAATACTACATAATGTTATAGTGTATTTCACCTTTGCCTGAGGCTCCACTCATGCTATCACTGACTGCGGCTGCAATATTTGGTTTTTTTGGTTTTTTTTCCGACTCCAAAGACACTCCGGAACATCCATTAGAAAAAGAAACGTACGTTTCATCCAATGAGATCAACATCCTTTCCGCTACCTATGGCGGAAATTGCAATGGCAGACGTATCTCTGACACTTATGGCCTCCAAACTGATCAGGTCATCACCGTACCGACAGACAACGTACTGGAAAAGCTTCAAAAAGGCTGCAATGGAAAAAAAATATGCCGTTTCAATGTCGGCTCTAAGATCTTCGGCGACCCAGCCCCAGGCTGTCGGAAAGAACTCACCATCAGCTTTCGCTGCCAAACTTATGATCTGCCCCGCCAATATTTTTCAGCAGAGCAAAAAACAGCCACTCTGGATTGCCGATCAGAGCAAGATAAAGCCGCATCCGCTAAAAAACGCAAAAATTAGTGTCTGGACACCACCAACAACAGCTACCACCATCCTATGACAGGGACTATCCATGCTTCTTACTCTCCATTTTGCATCCATTTTCCCACATGATATAGCACGCCTTTTTCAGCAAATATCCCCATTTATTCTCACTAAGTGGATCATTATTGCGGGTCTTTGTGCTGCTCTGATTGCCCTCACTTACTTCTCCCATAGCCGGGAACGTAAATACTACAAGCGGCTAGCCAGCCATGCCACGAATGCGGATACCGCCGCTCTGGATTATAGCTTGCGCCTGCTTTCTCAGTCAGCCCGCAATTACTTCCTATTCTCTATTAGCTTCATCATATTGCTTTTTTGCGTTATTTTTTACGATATTAAACAGCACCATCTGGTTGAGGTGAACCAGTTGAAGCAAAATGTTGCTGCCTGTGAAACTCGCAGCATACAAGCCTCTTCCTCTCCCGCAGAATCTCCGGCACCTTCTGAGGAACAAGCTACCGTTATCCCTCAAAACGCCCCTCTAAACCGCAATCAGGAAGCAGAACTGGATGAGTTGAAACGTACTTACGAAAAAGCCTACATCAACTTTTTTCTGCTATACCATTGCAAACAAGCTCCCTTCGCAGACTATGCGCTCATGAACGCTGCGCTTACATTGCAACTATCTCCCTACCAGCAAACACAGGATTTTATTCCTCTGGTGCAGCAAGCTGCACAAGGCACCTATCAGGAACTCTATAGCACCATGCAGTGTAATGACGCCGCGCTGTCTACTAGCCGTCAACAACATCAACAGTTTTTAGACATGGCAAAGCAAACAGTGCAAAAAAATCTCACTCCCTCGGCACGTTCATAAAAGTTTAACAATCCAGGCGCATACTAAAACTGTCTACTCATGCTTGCCATGGTTAGACGCTGCACCCGTTAACCAGGTTGGTTGATAGCTTCATGATACGTATCTTAAGCTTCCTCATCGTCGCGATTATGACAACGGCAGGTCTAACCTACGTTGATAGAACCAATCCCGACGCCATTAAGGAGCTGCTGCTGCACATAGATGTGCTGGGCATCACCCCGGAAGGCTCGAAAGAGCGTGCGCGTATCGAGCAAATTAACGCATTACCTATTCCCTTTGAGCAGCGTAAAATTCTTATGGAACGTACCATTTTCATGGGCGCCAGTCCGGAAATGGTTTCTCTCGCTCTGGGCGCCCCTCAGGAGCAGCAAAATGGCTCCCGTGCCAGCATGGGCACCACCATTTCCCAACAACGCTGGATTTACTTCCTCAAGGACGAACAGCGCCCTACCGTTCTCGAATTTGAAAACGGCGTCCTCATTTCCGCCTACAAAGGCTCCGCGCTGGAAGTAACCCGCTAGAAAGTGATGTTTAATGGCCTGTAAGAGGCTGTTTTTCTGCACGGCTCTTGTCACAAACACCTATGTACATTCACTCCGCAGCTCGCCAAACACCCCTTCTCGCCTCATTCTCTCTCTCGTGACGATACGATCTAAGCACCCTCGGTTCATTCCCCTGTGCACATCCATTTGTTGCGCCCCGGACACGTACGGTGTCACAAAAATGTCATGCAACAGCCATCATTCATTAACAAACTCTCTCTACAATGAATATATATTCGTGCCCACCTGATAACCTGATTCAGAGCATCCATTGTCCGAAAATCATCAAAAAGGGGAGTCCACATGCTGGCACATAAACTCATGATTATCGGCTTGGCAGGCTACCTGTTTTCCAACGAGAACTGGCATCTGCCAGATATATCATCCACTTCCTATTCCTCTCATTATGGCGGACTGCAATCCTTGGCGCATGGGCTGACGTACGACCCGCAGGAACTGCAATACCAAGTACGCCAATTGGTTTACGAAGTAAAATTGCGCGCCTACGAAGCCAACCAGCGCCTCAGTACCGATATGTTTGGCCTCAACTCATAAACCCTCGCCATGTGAAGCATGACACACTATCGGTCATGATGCCAAAGAAGCACGTAACACCAGCCGCACCACAAACTCACGCATTGTTGAATCCTCGTGCACAGACAATATCTCCATGACATGCTGCATCTCCTCTCCAAATAACCGTTGCTGTAACTGACCGTATAGTATCGTCATAAGCGGTGCTGCATCCACTCGCTGATTCCGTGCCCAGACCAGACGCAACCCCAGTTCGATATTCTGACAAGATCGTCCCATAGACTGCGGCAACTCTTCTTTGCCGCTCTCCCATATGGCATATGGATACCCGATTCGTTCCGGCATCACGTCATAGATGATAGGAAACACATCCACCAACGCCGGAACAGTGCTAATCGCCTGCCCAACAGCATCTCTCACCTCTGCTATTGCTATCATGAATTGCCTCCCCCTAAACACGCAACATGCGATAAGGAGCATACAACCCTTGATACAAAGCCCATCGGTTATTGCCACTCTCACGCCCTTCATACATGGTTTGCACATGCAACAGCATTCCCTGCCGAATCGGCATAGGTATATCCTCTGCAGAAGCACCAAACCCTGCCAGATATCTCACCTCCAGACCATCTGCCATGATTGCGGTATCCAATAACAGACGTTGTCCGTCTGCTGCCAGACGATACGTGTCACTTGATTGCAAAGCTTCTGTGCCATCCCGGTAATGGGCAACCACCTGACTCACAGAAACAACCGGGCCCATTGGCAACTCCACCCCATCCGATACAGCACCACGTCGCAAATAACGCCACTGCTGATGAATCAGGGAGCGTCGCAAATATTCTTCTGCCGCCTCTCGTGCGCACCGAATCAACCCCTGCAACATTGCATCTTCATCATCCAATACCAGCCTTAGAAATATTTTCACTTCCGCCAACGACAACGGCTCTACCATCGGCGCCACTATTCGCTCTAACTGCATACTCTTTCCTCACCCCACATAAAAAAACGGCGTGCATTGGCTGCACGCCGTTTTTTTGTTTTTCACTATCTACGCTCAACACTCAGGCAGGTATTATTCCTCCTGCTTTACGGGCAAAGCTTTATCATGCTGAAATTGATAATGCTCCTCCATATACGCCTGAACTTCCAATGGTGGTTCCCCTACCCCTCCCATCAACGGCGTATTATGACTGCCCAGTTTCACTTTATCTGCACGCAAATCCTGTACAAAATCATCCAGTTCAGCATGTGGCACACTCACGTAAGCGTACATTGCCTGCCCTTCTGATTGTCCACGCACCAAAAAAATATAATCCAGCTTACCATGCATCAAACGCGATACATGATAGGGGATCGCGCCCTCATCAGACATATTCACCATATACCCTACCGGATTATTATACCGTCAACACAGGCTTCTGCTGTACATCAGGCAGCTAGCCTATAACCCCAGTCTATAGCACTAAGATTAGCAAAAAATCAACGGCAACCACATTACGCACCACGCGCTTGCGACTCTTGCTGCGGTAGTAAAGGCATCTTATCTGGATGATATTCTGCCAGCAGGTCAGTGCCATGCTCATTATTGCCGGTCAATTGGTTTACCGCAGCCGCCACCACAGCACCCAGTGCCGTACCACCTGCCAAACCTTTCATGCGGCCAATCACGGCACCCAGTACCGCAATCGTTCCACCAATCACCAAACCCAGATTTTCCTTACCCCACTGCATAGCATCCGCCAGCACGTTATGTTCTTTCGTGTCGCCTTTCGCTTCCGCATTCTCTACGGGTGTCACGCTGGCGGGAAGTTTTTCGGCCTCCACGGGTTTCAACTGCAAGGCAGCCGTCAGCTTTTTCAAAGACACATCCTTCGCATCCGCTTCCAGCAGTGCCTTCCCAGTCTTCACCAGTTCTTTGTCGCCCTCTTTCACCGTCAGTTCAACCTGAAACTCCTTCACCACATCCAGTGCCGGCTTCCAGTCACTCGCTGTCCCATCAGTCACCACCACACAGGCTTCCAATACTTCACCCTTCAGACGGTAAAACACGTTATCGTGTTTTAAAGACTCCCGCTCTGCCTGATAAATCTTGCCTTCACGCAAACCTTCCGCAGGCACAAATCCCTTGCCAATGGCCTTCGCCATCGTCAACAGATCGTGTTCGCTCTTCGCGGTCACAGCCAGAGCAGGAAACTCCACAGATACCTCCACCTCAGGCTCCGGTGCTGGTGGCGGCTCCACCTCAGGCTCCGGTGTCGGATGCGCCGTAGTAATTACCGGAACTTCCACCTCCGGTAACACCAAAACATTCGATACACTCTTGACCACACTCTCAGCCTCTACCTGTCCTTTCGCCGCAATCGCTAACAGGACATCCAGTTCCGGCAGGGTTGCATCTTCGTGTTTGGCGTCTGCGTAAGGCACATGGGCACCATCCGCCCCCCACAAAATCTGCCATGTATTGTTTTCGTAAAACAAGGTAACAGGCAAAGTGCGCTCACTTAATTCAAACAACCAACGCTGCTTTTGCACTTCTTCCGCACTCATCACTACCTCTGTGGATGCGTCGTTAACGGCTGTATCTATTTGATCGTCGCTTTTCGTTGTCTGAGGAGAGCCTGTTGTCATATCCTGTTCCTGCCTTCAACCGTTTATTACGTTCCCAACGTAACGCCCTTTTGTTACAGGAATATGACCAAAACCCGCAAAAAACCCTCTCTCTTTCTTCCCTATACCCACTCAATATTCATAACCACCGCTAAATCGCACGCAACACGCATTCCACAACACGTTCAGCACTTTGGTTAACCGCGCTGGCCACCGTGCCACTACGCAGTTTGAAATAACGCACCCCAATCAATTCCGGCAAACGCAATGGCACATAGGCATTTGCTTCAGCCTTTAACTGGCATTTGCTACCATAGCTATCCAATATTTCCACAAACCGTATTCCATCCATACTTCCCTGTAAGGTAATATCCGCGGCCGTCCATCCACTCGGCATCACTATGCCGACAAGCGCCATACCACCGGCATCCACCACACCGGAAAGACTGGCTCCCGATGCAATTATTGCTGTCACCACCCTATTTTTTCGAACAATTTCTAAAGGTTGCATTCCTATCATCCCTTTTCATATACACATTATTCATCCACAACGCATAACGGGGTGAACCACGCTTCACCCCGTTACCTTCATCGCCGCTTACTTACGCAGCCAGCTTTAACAGCTTCACGGCTTTATAATTCACCACGGCACCGCCCACACGCTTGGTGCTGTAGAATTTTACAAAAGGCTTTTCTGTAAATGGATCCCGCAAAATGCGCACACCCACCCGATCCACAATCTGATAACCATTATAAAAATCTCCCAGTGCCACAGAAAGGCTGTTCGCGGCAGGCACAGGCATATCCACTGCAGTCATCACCGGCACTCCTAACAGCGTATCCGGCTGACCGGATGCAAGCCCCGGCGTCCAGAGATATTGTCCGGTTGTACCATCTTTCAACAAACGCACCTGCTGCAAGGTGCTGCGATGCATCAGGAATGTAGCGCGTGCCGCATACTGATCTTCCAATGCATAAAACAGGTTCACCAAAGCATCTGCCGTTACAACCCCGGCCTCGCCGGAATCCACCTGCTCAATCTGTCCCCAACTGGTGCCAGCCGCATAGCCCAGAATACCTTTCGGTTTCCCACTGCCATCACCCGCAATAAAAGCTGCCCCTTCCAACTTCGCAAAGCTCTCTGCCACTTTTTGCGCAACCCATTGCTCAATATCCACGGCGGCATCATCTACCAGTTTTTGCGTGGCTTTTGGCTGAGCATACAATTCATGCAAAGGAATATTCCGCTTGTTGATCTGAGCCGTGGTCGTATCCGATACAGTTCCCGTCTCGGTCGTCCAGCCAGAGGCCATGGCATCATAATCTTCCACCACATCCAGCGCATCCGTGGTAATCGTTTCCACACGCGCCAGCTTCCGCAGAGGAGATACTTCCTGCACATGCCGTGCAATCCACTCACTCATTGCCGGAGTCACCAAATACCCACCATCTGCATTGGAACCTGCCGATAGTGCTTTGGTCTCCAATTGCGCCAGGGTATCCTCCACCCCTTTGCGCAAATAAGCGGAAAATGCTTTGCCATATCCGTCTGCCACGCCTGAATACGACGCCTTTGCATCCACGCCCGCCGCTGCCGGACGGAACATACTGGTCTGCAATGCCTTCAGTTCCTGCTGTGTTTTATCCAATTCCTGATTCAACCGCTGCAACTGCCCTTCATACAGGCTATCGCTCTGGCCTTTACGTTCCAATTCCGCCAAACGACGGTCATTCACGGCTTTAAATGCCTCCCAATGACGTCCCAGCGAGTCCATTTTGGTTACTACATCCTGTGTATTCATCGCTTTTCTCTCCTGATGATTGATCACATATCTACTTCCGGTCGGATTCACTATAAAACCCTACCCTTGCCACCAGACAACAGCCCACAGAACCTCCCACGGGTTTGTGTTCTCCGGTAAACCTCTTGCTCAAAACTGACGATATTCACATAAGGCGTGCTGCTTCACGTCATGCACTCTGGCCTTGTCATTCGCGGGAAACGTCACCAGCGATATTTCCCACAACTCCGCCTCTGTAATAAACCTCACACCACTGGTGGAATCCCTGTCATACCCCAGCACCTTAAAACCTACAGACAATCCGGATAATCCTCCCTGCTGTAGCAGGCTGTAGGCCTCTGCTCCCCTCTGGGTCTGGATATTCAATTCTGCCCGCATGTACAAACCATAGGCATCTTCACGCAGCTCAAGCACTCGGCCAATCGGCTGTTGTGTATCATGTTGCCACAACAATGCGACCGGACGCTGTCGGATAAGTGACTGGGAAAACGCGCCAGCCACCACCACATCTTGGTCGCCATCCACCTCCCAAAACACCGAAGCATAACCCGAAAAACAACCTCTCTCTTGCACGAAAGGCTGCGATTTCACATACTGTTTTTTCACGTTTGTCTCCTATCTATTGATATATTTGCCGCTGAAGCCTACCTATATGTAGTCACGAAAGGGAAAATGTGCCGCGCAATGAGCAATAAAGCCAATGGTGTATAAACCACCGTCAAAGGGGCGAACCATGTTCAAACAAATGTTCAGACACGGTAAATCAACATTGCCATTTGCAAGCCATTCAATATCTCGTGTACACTCTCTACTGCCGATACAAAATGGATAGCCCCATGACCGATACTCAGGATACCCCCAATAACCCGTTCGCCCACACGCATCAGGATGCCCAAGACGACCAACCCCGTCGCCGCACCGCAGCAGAGCGCCTGATGGCAGAATTTGGCACCCCTCATGAGGTACAGGCGCATCCACCCGTATCAACCAGTGAAGCCTCAAACACCATTCTGGATGAAGAACTCCCTTCACCCACCGTTCCTGTTTCTGCCTCGGAAGCTGCGGCACATAATCCCTTTGCCGCCCTCAATCCCTTCCCGGCCACACCAGAATCCACCGAGCCGGAAGACACCGCCCCCACACCGGAACCCACCACCATTCTGGATGAAGAACTCCCTTCACCCACCGTTCCTGTTTCTGCCTCGGAAGCTGCGGCACATAATCCCTTTGCCGCCCTCAATCCCTTCCCGGCCACACCAGAACCCACCAAGCCGGAAGACACCGCTCCCACACCAGAACCCACCACCATTCTGGATGAAGAGCTCCCTTCACCCACCACACCCGCCCCAGAACCACTGCCAGAGCCTACCGTCTCTTCTCCTTTTGCAGCAGCGTCTCCTTTTGACCTATTACCACGGGCGGATCTCCCAACTCCATCAGAGCAGCCATCCGTTCCATTCAGTAAAAACCTGAACCCGCAACTGCCTCCGGCTGCTGAGGTCACGTCTCCCTTTGCGCCCCTTCCCTCCACCTCAACCACCCCTGCCGTTCACCATACGCAGGATGATGAATTGAGCCGCCTGCGCCGTGAAGTACAACAGCTCCGTGAACAGCAGGAAATAGAACGCAAAAAAGCAGAAGCCCGCGCCCATACTGCGGCCAATGCCGCACTTGCAGAGGCCGAAAAAGCCCGCAAAGAAGCCACCCTCGCACGGGAAGAAGCGGAACAGGCTAAAGCTAATGAAGCCGCCGCCCGCCGTTTACTAGAAACCAGCAAACCACAGGATGTCCCTGGCATTGGCCCCTCCACTGCCGGCGGCTTTGATGCTCTCCGGCAAGAAAATCAACGCCTGACTACCCGCGTTCAGGAACTGGAAGCCAAACTCCATGAAATAAACATGCAAATGGTGGCCGGTGGCACCCATCTGCATAGCGCCATTTCACAGGAAAAACTGGACAAATTTGAACAATTGATCGAGTGGGCAAAAAACCACCCGACACTTGCGCTCGGTGGCGGCCTGCTGCTGGTCTTTCTGCTGGCACTTCTGACAGGATAGCAAGCTTCCTTCAGGCTTTGCTCAGCCTGCCTGACGCCTTTCCTGCGCCTTGGCTTCTAGGTATTGTCATCCCGGAACCATTGTTTGGCAAAGGTATCCGGGATCCATCTCTCTGCCCCTTGCTACCTAACCCATCCACGTCAATCTTTCCCTTTGCTTCGCTCCGTTTACTCGCCTCGCTACACATCGCCGCTCTCACTTCGTTCGCTGAAGGCGGCGGCCTACTTGCCACCATGCTTGTCCATCGCCCTTTAAGCAATACGCGTCATGCCAGCACCATCTGCCGCTTTTCCTCAGTTGTCAGAAAATCCGCCCGACTGACCCGCTCCCACAAAGCATCCCGACGCGGGGTTAGGGCAGAAATACTGTTGCGGTCATAGTCCACATACAACCGCTGCTGACCTGCATACATCGGCAACAGCCAACGGCTCAATGCTCGCCCAAGACTATCCGCCATCGGCATAATCGTCTGCTCCCATAGCGCAAGGCGCGCCTCCTGCAAATTGCTATACGTATTATCCCCCGGTATGCCCAACAACTGCGGCGGCACACCGAAAGCCAGTGCAATATCCCGCGCAGACGCATGTTTTCCCTCTAAAAAATCCATATCTTTGGGGGAAAGACTCATTTCTTTCCATTCCAGTCCCCCTTCCAGCAACAAGGGGCGACCCGCATTCAAGGCGCCACTAAACTGCTCATCCACTTCCGTTCGCAATCGTTCATATTGCTCGGCAGATAACCTGCCGGAAGGGTTGCTTTCATGGGTTTTCACCACCAATGCCCCTGTGGGTCTGGCACCATTCTGCAATAGCGCCTGATTCCATGCTGCTGACTGGTTATGCTGATCAATACTATAAGCCGCCGCCTCCACCGGAGACAACCCATACCAGTCTGAAAGAGGATGAAACGCCTTCCATTGCAGTATCCGACTTTTTCCATACACAGGATGCACCGGATAATCTGTATGCCCCCGCGCATGATGATATCGGTAACCGGCAGGCAAGCCATGGCTGGTCTCTCCCGCCAATACCTGTACACGGTCAGGACGCAAACAATATAATTCCAGTGGTGCCTGCCCCTCCATGCCTGTGGCTAACAGAAATGCCTGCCCCCCAATTAACCGATGACTCACCAATGTTTCCATCAGTCCGGCAATATCCTGTTCCGGGTTTGGCACCTCCAGCAACCGTAAGGCCGGATGAGCCTCCAACACATCTCCGCCCTTCTCCTGCCGTACAACCCATTCCAGCCCGCCAATCGCCTCTGCAATCAAACGGATACAACGGTGCGCCACCACGTTCCGGCTATAAGCCTCGCATGCCAACTGGCTATATTGCCTCTCCGTCCATACCGGTTGCCCCATAGCATAAACATAGGCCTGTGTTCTTGTTTTCACTTCATCCACGCGCACCCCCTTAGGGTTGGCGTCGGTCTTCCACCACCGCTTCCACTGCATTGTTTCATCCTGTCCGCTGTTACCGTGCCGAGGGTGCCTTGCACCTCACCCACCTATGCACCTTACCATTTCACTATCCGGCATCATCTCACCTTCCGGAAGGGGGTATTTTTTCTTCTTCTATCCCCTTTCCTCGCTCCTTCGCATGGAACCCACTCTCACGCTTGCTGTTTTATCTTCCTGCCGCTACAAGTTTACTTCTGACACACTCGCCACCCACGTGGAATCTGCCCATCGTCTCCACCCCCACAACATCTGCCCCCTTTCCTACCCAAGAGTTCTCCACCATGCCCAATATTAGCATCAATCACGTTCTGCAAACCGAACTCAAACATGGCGATATGATTGATATCGCCTACCCAAAAGGCAAAACCGAAGGCTCTTTCTTTGGCGCTTTCAACCATAACCTCTCCATTGGGGATCAATTTTTCCGTGCTCCCAAAGACTTCCTCATTGTCTGCACTCCGCAGCAAATCCAACTGCACTGGCGCCGCAACATCACCATTCCACGTGGCGAAATTCTCTACATTAAGCTGGAAGAACTCGGCACGGACTTCTATTTTGACCGCCCAACCGGCGTCACCGTTCAAAACATGACCGCAGCCAATGTGTTCATGATCAATCTGCAGGCGCCTCGTGCGCGCCTGCGCCAGCATTATTTTGCGCTCTCTCAGGTTACATCTGCCGGGGCACTGCCGTTGCGCAACCATATGCCGGATGTCCCGCGCAATGTAACCATCCTGTCAGATGCAAACGACACCATGCGCCTGTTCCGCATCAATGGGGAAGATATCTACGGCCACCCCATGACCGAGCATATTCAAGGCCCCAATGTCGGTATTCGTCCCGGTAAAAAAGCGTTTACCCGTATCACCAGCATCTCTGTGGACGGTGCATGCTCCGGCAAAATAGCCGCTGGTTTCGGCAATCGCCTTGGCCTGCCAGCATACCTGCCCGCTGCGGGTTATGTCCTGAAAGAGTTGGTAAACGGCGAAACCCCACCCGCAGGCATTCTCATACCGGGGGATACCGCAGTTCCCTCCCCTACCACTGGCGACCGTCGCGGCACCTATACACCTTCCCCCCGCATCACTCTGGATGGCCGCAGTGTCATCCACCTGCTGGTCGCTCTACCCAACCCCGGCAATATCGGCGCCCCTGATTACTTTGAATCTTAAGTCACAAGCATACATTTTCGGCTCAGAGTTCATCCCAACCTAAGGACAGCTATAATGGCAAGCATTGAAGGTTTTAGAATAAGGAACTTTAAAGCTCTAAATGACATCACTATGGGACGTTTGTGGAATACGCAAAAAGTCGACCCGTTAACCCCCATGACCGCAGTGATAGGCAAAAATGGTGCCGGAAAAAGTTCCATTTTTGATGCGTTTGGCTTTTTATCCGATTGCCTGCAATATGGAGTAGAAGAGGCTTGTGATTTGAATGGACGTGGTGGATTCAGCAAAATTCGCTCGCAAAATTCAACCGACCCAATAGAGTTCGAAATATACTACCGGGAGGCAAACAACGAAAGACCGATAACCTATGAAGTATCAATTGATGTAGATAGTGCCCAGCGCCCATATGTTTGCAAAGAACGGCTCAGACAAAAAAGGAAAAATCAAAAATACGGTCGCCCTTTTTCTTTTTTAATTTTGCAAAATGGCAAAGGTATCGTCTGGAAAGGAGATGCAGAAGGCACAGAAGAGACGGGGGATGAAGTAGATTTTCTGAAAATAATTAGAAGCAAATTAACCGCAGAAGAATCTAATACAACAGAAGAAGTTGAGCTAGACGACTACAGAAAACTAGGAATAGCAACACTTGGGTCACTAAAACAGCACCCAAGGATATCCGCCTTCAGGCGCTTTATCGAAAATTGGTACCTTAGCTACTTCACCCCAAATGCCGCACGTAGCCTCCCCCTTGCCGGTCCACAAAGACATCTGAGTGCATCCGGTGACAATTTAGGTAACGTGGTGCAGTTTATGGAAAGAGAACACCCTAAAAAATTTCAGTCAATTCTTGATAGAATTGCGCGTAAAATACCTGGAATAGATAAAATTTCCACCAAGAGAACAGATGATGGACGCCTGCTTTTATGCTTCAATGATAAGGGCTTTACCGATCCATTTTATTCTCAGCAAATGTCAGATGGCACACTAAAGGTTTTTGCCTATTTACTTTTGCTAGAAGACCCGGATCCATCACCATTTTTATGTATAGAAGAGCCTGAAAACGGTTTGTACCACAAACTTCTTGAGAGCTTGGCGAATGAATTCCGAACTCACGCAACCGGAAAAAAGGGGGGATCACAAATTTTCGTAACCACACACCAACCCTATTTCGTGGACGCGCTCCAACCAAATGAAGTTTGGATATTAGAAAAAGGAGAGGATGGATATTCCTCTATAAGACGCGCAAGTGACGATCCGCTTGTGTGCAACATGGTAGATGAGGGGCTTCCTCTGGGCGCACTGTGGTATAGTGAATACCTTGACAGGAAATAACAATGCACTTTGAATTTCTTATTGAAGATGCTTCCGGCAAAGCAATGCTGGATATCATCATTCCCAAAATAATTGATGAATCTCATACATTTTACGTTCATGCATACAATGGAATTGGTCGCATTCCTAAAAAAGAACCCTCTGCATACATGGCGCGCCATCAAGCTCTATTAAATGATTTGCCGAGAATCCTAAAAGGCTATGGAAGGACGCATCAAAGCTATGGTGGCACGTATGACGCATGTGTGGTTGTTGTCTGTGATCTTGATGACCGTTGCTTAAAACAGTTCAGAGCCGATTTGTTAAATATTTTACAGCAATGTTCACCTGCCCCTAGAACGCAATTTTGCATTGCAGTCGAAGAAGTAGAGGCATGGTTATTAGGGGATATTTCTGCGGTAATAACCGCTTACCCAAAGGCAATAAAGAACATATTAAGCAACTACACCAACGACAGTATTTGCGGCACTTGGGAAGTTCTGCAATCAGCACTGAGAGAATCTAATCCGCGTAAAAAAGAATGGGCGGAAAAAAATTCGCCGCACATACATGTCCAACAAAACAAATCAGCTAGCTTCCAATATTTTGTAAAGAAAGTCCGAGAACTGACACAGCCTCCCACACATGCCAGTTCAAAGCACCCGTAACCAGAATTACTCCACCACTTTCTTCACAAACTGAGACTTCAGCCCCATTGCCCCTACACCGGGTATCTTGCAATCCAAATCATGATCCCCGCCCACAACCCGAATATTTTTAACTTTCGTCCCCACTTTCACCACCGCAGAAGACCCCTTCACTTTCAAATCCTTGATAACGGTCACCGTATCGCCGTCCTGCAATTCCACCCCGTTGGCATCGCGCACCACGACAGATCCCTCATCGGCAACATCCCCTACCCCCTTCGCCCATTCATGCCCACATTCCGGGCAAATCAACATCCCCCGGTCTTCATACACAAACGCAGAATCACACTGTACACAATGCGGCATCACCTGAGCCATATCCAAAACTCCTTCTATTGATGCCGCGCACTATACGCCATTCCCCATCATACACAAATGCTTTACATCCCATCATCCGGGTTAAGAGCCTTCATTGCGGAGGTAATCAGGTCTGAAAATCCTCTCATTACCGTACTGGTGTGCATCGGTACGTGCTGTCAGGGTGCCACTGTTGTACCAATAGCTGTAGGGCGCGCTGTAAAAGCGGCAAGTGCTGTGCAGGAATGTGGCTGGAGGCATCCGGTGAGAGTTGGGGAATTGCAGGTGCCAGCACAGTATAGTGTACTACCAATTCCTCCAGTTGATGTTGGCGTAGTAGCAAGAGTGCCTGCTTGAGGTCTGCCTCTTGCCGGGAAGTGCATAAAGCAGGCGTGTGGTGATGAGAAGGATGGTTGGTTCCGTAAACAATAGGTGACAGGGTGCGAGCAGAAACCCAGCTTTTGCCATAACGCAGCCGATGCAGCCATGCGAAGCGACGGGCGGTACGATGCTGTGCCTCCGTCAGTTGTTGGCTGTGTAGCAGGCGATCCAGAATATCCTGTGTATGCCCTGCCTGATAATGGCGTTGGAACTCTTGAGTCCCGTAATCACGGGAAGGAGAAGGGCTTTTACGAGGACGCCCTTTCTTACGGCTGAAACTAGCCGTGCGAATGGGAATGGAGCGAGTGCTGATAGGGGAGATGGATAGATGGGAAGATAGTACCGTCATAGGAGCCTCACGCTTAAGGATAATGCGACATAGCACGCTTCACCAAAGAGCATGATGGCGGAAGGGGGAAATCAACCAATGCCCCCATCACCACAGGCGGAATAGAAAGAAATAATGCTGCAATGCACTGAGAGTTGCGTAAAGCAACCTGCATGATACATAGAAACTATAAGTAAAAAAATGATACAGGGAATGGGTATGACAGCAGTAGAGGTAACAGGGGACGTGCGTCCTTTTCCGTATGGAGTGCAATTACAGCCAGAGGGAGGCGCGATCTTTCGGTTTCATACATCGGCTGCCGCGACATCTGTCCGGTTATGTTTGTTTAATGCAGATGGTAGCGTTGAAGAAAAACAGGTGCCTATGCGGGTTGCGGGGGCATATGCCGGTGGCGTCATATGGGAAGCGGATGTGCCGGAAGCAACAGAGGGAACGGTCTATGGTTACCGCGTGGATGGACCGTATAACCCTGATTTAGCCCAATATTTTAACCCAAACAAGCTACTGATTGACGACAGGGCATTGGAAGCCGTTGGACAGGTCGAATGGCGGGATGAGGTGTATCATTATCACCGGGATAGTCAACGCGGGGTATATCAATTATACACTCCGGATGCGCGGGATAATGCACCGTATGTCCCGAAGGCACGGATTGTGAATCCTGAGCGTTTACAGCAACCCAACGCAGTGATAGCGCAACAGGTACCGCGCCCCTTAGTGGATGATGCCACGATGGAAATTCACGTGAAGGGTTTTACCAAACAATGGCCGGGGATGCCTGAACACTTGCGGGGCACCTATGCCGGGTTAATGCAGCCAGAAGTGATTCAGTTTTTGAAAGACAGTGGCATCAATAATCTGTGTTTAATGCCAATATCTACCCATGTGGATGATGAGCGTTTTAGTACGGATCCGCGATTTAAGGGGCGGGAAGACCTGACCAATTACTGGGGATACAATAGCCTGTTGTTCATGGCACCGCACGCAGAATATAGCGCAACCGGTAAACCTGCCGAAGAGTTTGCTGAAATGGTGCGAGTACTGCGTGAGCATGGGATTGAGGTGACGCTGGATATGGTATTCAACCATACCATGGAGGGGGATCCCTGGGGGGCAACGCTCGCCTGGCGGGGGCGTGATGACAGCATGTATCATCGGTGGCATGGGGACAGGCGGCATTATTACAATGCAACAGGCACAGGTAATACCACCAACATGGAACATGAAGCCATGGCAGATTTGGCACTGGATACACTGGCTTTTTATCAATCTCTTGGGGTCAGCAGTGTGCGTTTTGACCTGATGGCAAGTTTGGGTCGTGAAGGAGAATATGCCGGTTATAACAGGCACAGTCAGTTTTATCAGCGCTTGCAATACGAGATGTATGCCCCGGATGGGCGGTTGCGAGGGATGAAAATGACCGGCGAGCCTTGGGATGTCGGGGAATATGGTCAGCAACAGGGCAATACACCTTTCGCGGAGTGGAATGATTATAGCCGCCATATCATTCATGAGGCAGCACTTTCGCCTACAGGGACGGATCCCGGTAAGCTGGCGGATGCCTTAACAGGCAGCGCGACTTTTGGTCCATACCGTGAAAAAGGTTTGCAGGGAATGGTGAACGCAGCGTTTACGCATGATGGCAATACATTACGCGACCTGACGGAATATAGCGCAAAGCGCAACTGGGATAATGGCGAGATGAACCGGGATGGGCCGGAAGAAAAATTTCGGGGAAATCATGGGGTGGAAGGACCAACCGATGCCCCGCATATTGTGGACAGTCGATTGAAAGCGCAGCAGTTTGCCTTGTCTCTGCTGGCGATTGCACAGGGGCAACCGTTGGTGAATGCCAGTGCATGGATTGGGCATACGCAACAGGGCAATAGCAATGCTTACTTGCATGACAATGGTATAAGTTGGTTGGCGTGGGAGGAAAGCCTGGAAGGTTGGCAACGGCAATTACGCAATTTTGCCAAGGCCGCCTTTCGTTTCCGACAGGAGCATCCCGCATTACGCCGCACGGAACCATTTACCGGTCATGTTGATCCCGCTACGGGGATGAAAGATATTAGCTGGTGGCATCCGTCAGGTCGGGAGATGGGAAGTCAGGACTGGGGTCGGGGTCAGACCTTTGGAATGGTGCTTTCCGGTGAGACAGGGCGTACAGATCAAGAAGGCCGCCCCATGATGGATGATGCTTTGTGTATTTTAGTGAATGCTGGAAATGAGCCTGTGCGCTACCTTTTGCCACCTTTGCCACCGGGGCATCGTTGGTTGCAGGCACTAAATTCTTCGATGCCGGATGGCCATGCGCCATTGACCCGTCATGAGGGCTATACAGAGATGTGGGTTCCACCGCGTAGTCTGATTGCTTTGGAAGGCGGGGTGCGGCGGCATTTATCCCTCGTGCAGAGTGCGACAGAAGCATCTACAATGGAACGAGCAGCTTGAATTCTTTGGGATGATTGACGTGATGATAGAAGAACAAAAGGCATGGAAAGAATGCCCCATGCCTTTTTTGTCTTTTGGTTGCACGCACTTAGACGTGTCGCCATGAAATGGGAAATAAACGAAAAACCCTGATTTCTGAAAATCTTATTTCTGAGAATCGGCGCACACCCCAAAGAATGTGTGCGGGCAAAGTCAGCGCAAGAAGTTTAGGCTATAGACGGCGTCAAGCAATGCATGGCTAAACGGCAAAGCGCATCTAAGACTTGCCTTTGGCTACCTTGGCATTTTGAGAAGCAGCTGTTTCTCTGGCCATCATCTCCATCAATTGACTGTAATAGTCACTCGGATTGGCGGTAGCATCCGGCCCTGAGGCTTGGCTCACCGGGTGACGTTCATCCACCACAGAGGCAGCATGCGATGGCTGGTCTGCCTCCTGCACTACGAAGGGCAAGTAAATGACGGTTGGCCCCTCTGGGGTTGGCGTCACAACGGGCGTTGTGGTAGGGCTGGGAGGAGCAACCGTACCCGTCGGAGTGGCCGTCGCGGTAGGCGTCTCCGTCGGAGTGGCCGTCGCGGTAGGCGTCTCCGTCGGAGTGGCCGTCGCGGTAGG